>JAVXGM010000004.1:0-152265 GCA_036657395.1 Anaerovoracaceae bacterium | reverse complement strand
CCGGTTTGAAAAAGAACTACGTATGTAGTTCTTTTTTTTAGTTATCATTTTGTTGACAAAGTCATTGCTTTGGAGACTTTCAACATAGTATTTGGTATAATATATTAAATACTAGACAAAATAGAGCCACATTGTCTGTGGCTCTAATTTGTTAAGTATGAGTAGCAAAGGCGTATATGTGTGTAGAGTTACAGCACATCTGGTGGCTGTTCATTGCGAAATAAAGTGAGACAATCTTCGCAAATAAGACCTCTTTTGAAAGGTATAATGTGATAACTGTGATTGCAAATACTGCATTTTCTATAATTACATTTCATAATTCAACCCTCCATTTCATTGGTTTTAATATATGAATGATTTAAAAAATTGGGTGGTATTTACAGCTACAATTTAATTGTGTTTATATAATCTATGACATAAATTAACTTTTTTCAAGGAAAATATATATAATGTTGAATAAAGAGCAAAAAATGTCATATTATGGTAATTAGTAAGGGAGGTTAAATTAAAAATGTATGAAAATTTCCAGTTAAAAACAGTAGATTCAAAGGAAAAAAATATTGTAGGATATCACTGGAAGGTATTTTCTCCCAAATATGTGGTATGTCTTATTCACGGAATTGGAGAATATGCTGGTAGATATGATCGAGTGGCCGGGTATATGGAAAAATCTCATATAGCCATGTTGTCTATGGATTTGAGAGGCCACGGAGAATCTTTTGGAACTAGAGGCCACTGTGCCCCAAGAAAAGAAGTACTAAAAGATGTAGATGCCCTTATTGAAGAAGGTAAGTCACGTTATCCAGGGATCCCCCTAATTTTATATGGTCACAGCATGGGCGGAAATATAGCCTTAGATTATGCTAAAAGAGGAAAAAATAACCACATTCCTGTAGGCTATGTGATTTCTGCACCGTGGATAGAATTGACACGCCCAGTATCAAAGCCTTTGTATATCGCCTTGAAAGTATTTTCTCGAATTACCCCTTCCCTTACAATTGATACTGGAATAGATGAAGATAAGCTTGGACATCCTAAGATGATAGGTGGATACAAGGCAGATCCATTGGTACATGGAAGAATTAGTCTGCTGGCAGCAGCAGAAGGGTTTGACATAGGAAATGCTTTAGCCGATAATACATTAAAGGACAATCAAGGGGCTGCAGGAACACCAATGCTCTTACTTCATGGGGAAGAGGATCAGGTGTGTAAAATAACAGGCAGCCAAAAAGTGGCTGCCTATAGAAATGAAAATTTTAAATTTATTCAGTTGCCTGGTTTGTTCCATGAAATCCATAATGGAGGAAATGAAAACACAGGTGAGGAAGTAATCCAAAAAATCACTCAATGGATTCTGGCACTTGAGGGGTAACATACACGGTTTTATTATGAGTGAAAATTACCATACCCGGTTTTGCGCCAGTTGGTTTTTTTACATATCTAACCTGGGTGTAATCTACAGGAACGTTTTCTGAATCCTTGCCTTTGCTGTGATGTGCAGCTAGGCTGGCAGCCTGAAAAATAGCTGTGTCAGTAAGTTGCTTGCCTTGAGTAAATAAGATAGTGTGAGAGCCAGGAATATCCTTGGTGTGAAACCAATAATCCTTTGGACCTGCTGTTTTAAAAGTAAGCAAATCATTATCCTTGTTATTTCGACCAACAAGGATACAGAACCCATCATCACTAACATACTGGAAGGCAGTAGCCTTCCTTTTTTTAGTAGTTCCCATAGTTTTCTTTTTTCTAAGGAATCCAGACTCCACAAGTTCTTCTCGCAAGACGTCTATTTCGTCTAGCTGGGTTACGCTTTCAATAAAGTTTGCAACAGATTCTAAATAGTATATATCCTTATCATTTTCTTCAAGCTGAATTTTTTTTTCCTTAATAGCAGTTTTTGCCTTACCATACCTTTTAAAATATCGTTGAGCATTTCTCCCAGGGGTAAGGCGCTTATCAAGGGGAATAGTAACCGGACTTCCATCATAATAGTTGGTTACAGTCACCTGGGTGTCACCAGTTTGCATTGCGTGTATGTTAGCTGTAAGAAGTTCCCCAAAAAGCCGCAATTCATCAGAATTCTCCGCAGTTAAAAGGTCTTCGGATAGTCGCTGCTTTTTTAAATATAATTTATCTAGATGGGATTTCACCGCTTTATTCAAATCTGTAGATTTCTGTTTAATTCTGTTTGAGGATTCCTTGTGTGAAAAGTAATAGGTCATAGCCGCACTTACCGTATCAAAAGTGACTTTTTTGTATGGGCAGTCCCCATCGTATAAAGGTACTACGTGAAAGTCCACTGGCGCACCGTTATCTTTTAGATATACTACAGGCGTAAGCTGCTGTTTAGTTAAAGAAGTATTGATGGAAGTAAGTTTTTCGTAAGGGCTGATGGCTTCACTTAAGAGCACACCTATTCTTGGGGAAATGCCTTGTATCCCCTTTAACAGTTCCTTAGGTAAGATATCAGGGGAACATTGGCACAATCCATCCATCTCTATTGGTGTGATGGTCTGAAACGGAATTTTATCTTGAATGGGAGGATAGGCATAAATCTTACCTGGCAGCACTTGTCTGACCCGGTTTACGTCTATGGATATCCTTTTGATGCTGTCTAAAATTTTATTTGTATTGGCATCCACCAAAATAATATTACTGTGCTTGCCCATAATTTCCACAATTAGTTTTTTGTTCACGGAAAATCCTAATTCGTTGATAGTTTCCAAGCTGATTTCAATAATACGCTCACAACCTTTTTGTTCAATGTTTACAATTCGCCCACCCTGAAGGTGTTTACGAAGAAGCATACAAAAAGCTGAAGGCTGGGATGGATTAAGGAAACTTTCCTCAGCTAGATGAATTCTAGCATGGTTGCTGTTCGCAGAAATATATAATTTAAAATTGCCTTTTCTTGTGTGGATATTAAGAACCAGTTCATCGGATTCTGGCTGATAGACTTTTTCTATCTTACCTAAAACCAATAGCTCATTTAATTCCTGTGCTATTCCACGTGTGACAATGCCGTCAAAAGCCATATTTTACTACCTCAATTCTTGTAAGTGTTGTACAATAGATATATTATCATAAATTACACATCTTTAAGCTGTAATTTTAAACCTTGTTAAAACAGTGAGTACATATTTAGTACGTTTTATTCTGTTTATAACATTTTTCGAGCAGTTTTATAGTCCCTTGGTCGTTGTCCGGGAATAGATGTCCATGGTCGATGCATCTTCGTGCCCAAGTAGTTCTTTATCGATGTCTCTAATCTCTAAGGCTAGCGCCTCTCTGACCCTCATTCCAGTATAGTATAACATATTGAAAAATAGTTTGTATTCATCGCTGTCTACCACGTGAATAAACTTAATATACTCGTCAAAGCTCCAAGGGTCAACCTTGGCAACGTTACCCTTAAACCAAACTTTCATACATGGATTTTTACATCCGATGGCGATATGGTCAGCATAATTATAATTTTTTTTGGAACCCAGTCTTTTTTTGAGATATTTCCTCATATCATTTGCGTTAATTGAATTTGTAGTACCATGTCTTTTTCGCTTCGTCTTTGTGTATTGGCATTAACTTGCAGCTCTTTGTTTCATTTTTTTGGGTATAAAAAATACCGCTCCTTGCAAAAAGTCAGCTACAATTATACTGCAATAGATGGTTTGCAGTATTACAGCTATTGGTATCAGCTCCCAGAGATGGGGGCTTTTGTTTTTTTTGTTACTTAATAATTTTGCATCTGTCCAATTTTAAATATTGTCAAGGGAATATACGGCATGGGTATCAAGGGAGGAGCATACAAGGAGAATGGCTTCCCAATCGTAGAATCAAAAATCCGGATTTTTGAAAATAAAGTGCAACTATTAAGCTCTGTGGGAGCAAGTTCTTATCAGGGCTTTTTTATTTTGATTTGCACAGTTATCTAAGATGTATTACAGGTAACAAGACTACATTAATAATATGTGCGTTTTGGTACATTTTTAATTTAAAATGGTTAGAAATTTAATAAAATGAGGAAATTTGAAAACCCAAAACGGCTAAATATCAACATTTACTATACGTAATTAATGTGATAGAATAGATATTATCATAGTTTAAATAAGTTTAGGAGAAAATTGGATGATAAAAAGTATGACGGGCTTTGGAAGAAGTGAGTATTCCGATGGAAAAAGAAATATCACTGTGGAGATACGAGCAGTGAATCATCGGTATGGAGATATTACCGTAAAGATGCCAAGACGATACTCTTTTGCTGAGGAAAAAGTGAAGAGCACTGTTAAGAAAATGGTCAGTCGTGGTAAGACAGATGTTTCTGTTATGGTGGAAAACCTTACTGAAGATGACGTGATGGTCAAATTAAACACCATGGTGGCAGGTCAATATATTAACAACTTAAAAGAACTTCAAAATAACTTTGATTTAAAAGGAGAGATTACCCTTCAATTTCTTGCTACACTTCCTGATGTAATGAAGGCAGTAGCAGACGTGGAGGATGAAGAGGAAATTTGTAAAGCAATTACAATACCTGTACTTGCAGCAGCAGAGAATTTGGATAAAATGCGCATAGTAGAAGGAGATAAGTTGGCAGAAGACCTAGTTATGAGAGGTGAATTGATTAGGGAACTGGTAAAAAAGATAGAAAAACGCTCACCAATGGTAACTATTGCATATAAAGAAAAAATTACTGAACGAATAAAGGAGCTAATAGGAAGTAGCGTAACTATTCCTGAAGATCGAATTTTAGTAGAGGCAGCGCTTTTCTCAGATAAATGCAGCATTACAGAAGAACTTGTAAGATTAGATAGCCACATGGGTCAGTTGAGTAGCATTATAAATAAGAGTAGTCAGCCAGCGGGGAAAAAATTAGATTTTTTAATTCAGGAAATGAATCGTGAGGCCAATACTATTGGATCTAAGGCTAACGATATAGAAATTACTAGCTTAATGCTTGAAATTAAAAGCGAAATTGAAAAAATCAGAGAGCAGGTACAAAATATAGAGTAAAACATGAGGAGTTGAAATAATTGTATTGAAGGTATGCTTTTATAGTGGTATAATTAGTAGTTACACATCAAGACGAAGGAGAGATAAATTGCACAAGGGACGATTATTTGTTATTTCTGGGCCTTCTGGCGCTGGAAAAGGAACAATTTGCAAAGAAATATTAGAAGCAGACAACATTAAGTTATCTGTATCCATGACCACTAGACAACCAAGAGAAGGTGAGATTGAAGGTACTAGTTATTTTTTTGTTTCCAAAGATGAGTTTGAAAAGATTATTGATGAAAACGGATTTTTGGAATATGCGAAAGTATATGGCAATTTTTATGGGACTCCTAAGCAGGAAGTGCTAGATATGATGAAACAGGGTTTGGATGTGGTTTTAGAAATTGATATCCAAGGAGCTCTTCAGGTGAAGGAAGCCTATCCTGATGGAATCTTTATCTTTATTCTTCCACCGTCCATGATGGAACTTAGGCAGCGAATTACTAAACGAGGCACCGAGACTAAACAATCATTGGAGCACAGACTAGGGGAGGCTCTAAAAGAGATTAGCTATATTCACAAATATGATTATTGTGTAGTGAATCAGAAATTAAGTGAGGCGGTGGAACGTGTAGCAGCCATCATTAAAGCAGAACATTCCACAGTAACTGAGGATGTTTATGAAGTCATAAAGCGTTATAAGGAGGAGATGTAAATGTTATATCCATCAATAAATGAAATTAAAACAAAGGCAGACAGTAGATATACTCTAGTAGTTTTGGCAGCTAAGAGAGCTAGAGATATTGTAGAGGGTAAGCCAAAGCTTACTGAAGTTGATATTGATAGGCCGGTATCCATAGCTGCTAACGAGATTGCAGAAGATCTGATTACTTATCAGAGAGATGAAGAAGACGAAACAGAATAATATCCATTAAAATTGAATGAAATATTGATTATTAAGCTGGCTTTGTAACCATGTGAATTCACATGGTTGGGTCGGCTTTTTACGTGGCTTGAAAAAACTCATTTCGCAGAATCATTTTACTATCATAAAACTGTTGATAATATAAACAAAATGTCATGTATTTCCCGTAAATTTCTAGTGTTGGTATGACATAATAAAATACAGCTTAAGAAATGGAGGGAAGGGAAATGAAATTAAATGGAAGATATATTCCTGTGAGAACCAATAAGCAGACAGTTAAAATTTTGCTTGGAGAAGTGATTTTTGTAGAAAAAGATTGCAGGAGGGTTGTAATTCACACTGAGGAAGAAACCTTTTCATTTTACGGCAAAATGAGCGATATCATACGCTTCATTGATGGTAGATTTTTGTTTACTCACCAAAGTTATATTTTTAATATGGATCAGATTAGAATGCTTCACACTCAGACCATATATATGGAAAAAGGTCATGAGGTGACAGTGGGTAGAGAGAGTTTTCGAAGAATCAGGAAAGCCTTTGATGAATATCTGGATAAATCGATAGAATGATTTACAATTTGCTTGATTTTTCAACGGTTATATAGTATAGTTATCTATGGTTTTGCTGTATTTTGGCAAGATGAAAATTATTACTAAATTCGCACACGAAAATTACTTGAAAGTTGGTGCCGGTTTACCGGATGCTTTTAGGGACGATTTTGGTGGAAGTTGAAAACCAGGAGGAAAAAAACATGGCAGTAATTTCAATGAAACAACTACTAGAAGCAGGTGTACATTTCGGACACCAAACTAGAAGATGGAACCCTAAGATGGCTCCGTACATTTTCACAGAGAGAAATGGTATCTACATCATCGATTTACAGAAGACTGTAAAAAAGATTGATGAAGCATATGCCTTCATGAAGGAAGTTGGAGAAAGTGGCAAACCAGTTTTGTTTGTAGGAACAAAGAAGCAGGCTCAAGCAGCTATCGTTGACGAAGCAAACAGATGTGGAATGTACTATGTAAACCAGAGATGGTTAGGCGGAATGCTTACAAATTACAAAACAATCTCAGCTAGAATTAAGAGATTGAACCAGATTAAGACTATGGAGTCAGACGGAACATTTGAAAAACTTTCAAAGAAGGAAGTAATGAAATTAAGACTAGAACTTGAAAGATTAGAAAAGTTCTTAGGCGGAATTAAAGATATGAAGGGTATGCCAGGAGCATTGTTCATCGTAGACCCTAAAAAAGAAAGAATCGCAGTAAAAGAAGCGAGAATCCTTGGAATTCCTATTATCGGCATCGTAGATACTAATTGTGATCCAGATGATGTAGATTTCATTATCCCAGCTAATGATGATGCCATCAGAGCAGTAAAATTAATTGCAGGTAGAATGGCTGATGCGATTATTGAAGCTAATCAGGGCGAAAGCTTTGACGAAGGGGAAACAGCAGGTTCACAGGAAGCAGCTGACGCAGAAGTAGTTACAGAAGCGAAAGAAGAAGCAACTACACAAACACCTGTAGAAGCATAGGATTAATAGGAGGACAAAGATATGGCTGTAACAGCACAAATGGTAAAAGAACTGCGACAAATGACGGGCGCAGGCATGATGGATTGTAAAAAGACATTGGTTGAAGCTGATGGAAATATGGATAAAGCAGTTGAACTGCTTAGAGAAAAGGGTCTTGCCAAAGCGGCAAAGAAGGCTGGTAGAGTTGCAGCAATGGGTCTTGTTAAGGTTGCATTTTCAGCAGACGGAAAATCAGCTGGTGTAGTTGAAGTTAACTCAGAAACTGACTTCGTTGCAAAGAACCAAGACTTTATTGATTTTGTACAAACTCTTGCAGATATGGCACTTAACACAGATGTTAAGGATATGGATGCATTTAGCGCACTTCCATATGCGGGTGAAGGTGAAGGCACAGTAACAGATGCCCTTAACAGCAAGATTGCGACTATTGGCGAAAATATGAACGTAAGAAGATTTAAAAAGCTAGCAACCCCTGGAGTTGTTTATACAGGATACATTCATGGTAACGGAACTATTGGTGCAATCGTTGGTTTGAAAACTGAAGCAACTGCAGAAGAAATTGCAGTAGTTGGAAAAGACGTTGCAATGCAAGTAGCTTCCATGAATCCTCAGTTTGTAGATGAAACTGGCGTAGATCCTGTATTCTTAGAAAAGGAAAAAGAAATCCTTACACAGCTAGTAATCAACGAAGGAAAGAAGCCAGAAATGGTTGATAAAATCGTTGCAGGAAAGCTAAAGAAGGAAATCAAAGAATACTGTCTAGTTGAGCAGAAGTTTGTTAAGAACTCAGATTTTACAGTAAAACAGTATGTTGCTGAAGCTGGTAAGGAAATCGGCAAAGAAATGACCGTTGTGGAAATGGTTCGTTTCCAGGTAGGCGAAGGTATTGAAAAGAAGGAAGAAGATTTTGCAGCAGAAGTAGCAGCGCAGCAGGCTGCGGCAGCTGGAAAATAGCCACAGAGTTACCTAAGGAAATAATCTGATTGAGTAAAATAAAAGAAATTTAAAAAAAGGTATACCCAGCCTCGATGACTGGGTATACCTTTTTTCATTCTTGAAAGCATGTGACTATAAACTAATTATACACACTTATATCCGCTGGAAAAGGCCCACTGCAAATTGTATCCCCCTGTGTCTCCATCCACGTCTAATGCCTCTCCAATGATATAAAGTCCCGGATATTTTTTACTTTCAAAAGTTTTCAAATTGATCTCATCAAGACTTACTCCGCCAGCGGTAACCATAGCCTTATTAAATCCCCCAAGGCTAGACACACAAAACTTATCCCCAGTAAGTAATGCAGCGATTTTGTCCATTTCTTTCTTAGTCAAAGAAGATATTTTTTTACCCCCATCCACATTTGACCGTTTAGCTATAGTTTCAATAAATCGCTTTGGTAGGCCAAAAGCTTCTGTGAAATAAGTCACCACCTGCTTGTTGTTTCCCTCTCGTCTTAGAGAAGGGGTGTAATCAGGGCAGTAGTTAATCTTTATCTCTTGACCTGGTGACAGATACCTTGCCGAAGTCAGTACAGCAGGACCTGAAAAATAAGTATGGGTAAAGAGAAGGTCATCCCTTATGGTTATTCCCTTTTCTAAAGTGATTTCCACTTTAGAAAAGCTCATTCCAGAAAGATCTTGGTAAGGGTAACCCTCTGCTGAAATTGTTGTAAGTGCCGGGTGAGGCGCAATAATATTAAGGCCTAGCTTTTCCAGCACAGAAAACATACTTCCGTCAGATCCGGTGGAAGGGTAGGAACAGCCACCTGTTGCCACTACCACCTGTTTGCATTCATATTTGTCATTGATTTTAAAATTGCCATTTTCAAGAGGTTCTAAGCTTTTCACTTTAACGTTTGTCGCCATAGTGTACCCATTCTTTCGGGTGAGGCTTAAAAGCAAATCTAGCACGTCTTCAGCAGACAAACAAGTTGGAAAAACCTTGCCATCATCTCTTTCAATTAGCGGTAGTCCATGTTCCTTAAAAAAATTCACAAGGAGCAGGTTGTTATGTCTATATAGAACAGACCTTATCATTTTCCCTTTATCCCCATAATGAGAAATAAAATCCTTAATATTGCCGCCGTGGGTCAAGTTACAATGTCCTCCTCCTGACATGAGCAGCTTCCGTCCAGGTCTTGTATTTCCCTCTAAAATCACACTGTTATTGCCTTGTGAAGAGGCGGCACAGAACAGCCCTGCTGCGCCGCCTCCGATTATAATTTTTTCATGGATCATATTAATTTTCCTTAGCCTTTCCGCTAGATGTAAGGTTAATGCCTTTTTTCACATAAAGCGCCTTCAAAAATGGAGGAAGTTCATCATTGGCATAGTGGAAAAAATATGGTTTCTCTTTATCTACGCCGTTGAAGTTAACTGTGCATTGAGTTTTGTTGTTACCAATATAACTGTATATGTGACCGGTTTTTAAGATTTCTTCAATTTGCTTTTTATTGCTAATATTTCCCAACATTATGTATTCGCCAGATTGAGATATATATTCTACATCGATAGAATTAACGGCATTGGCAGATGTAGTGATTTTCTTGTTATAGCCATTGTCCTTTAACCATTTTATGGTGTGTTTATCGCTGTTTTTAATATCAATTTGAAGTTCCGTAGGTTCATCAAAATACAAGTTGTTAGCTTTAGGCGTTATTATATTATCAACAGCTACTTTGCCATAAAGACCACTGTCTTGTATTTTTTCTTCAAAGGAGGCCATTTGGAAGTCTTGATCTAAGGCATTAAGTAATCCTTTTTCCTTTTCTGGAGAGATGGTGTCTGTGGTTTGGTTAATAACATCTGTTAATTTTATTTCGTGTTTTCTACTTAATTTAATATTTTTTGGCGAGAAAAATTTATTGAATTCCTTGGATCTCATCAAAGCCTTTACATTAGGATTACTTTTGACAAAATCCTCTGTGACATTATATTGTCGTTGCATCTTTCCATGATCCTTTTCATTGAAATAACTTACTTTAAGGCTGTTACCAGATATACACGCAGAATTAGGTTTATCTTCTTTAATAGAATCGGCGTGAAGCTCTTTTATTAGGCCAATGCTAGCAGGATCATAGCAAGTCCATTCCCCATTGGCAGGAGAAGGGCTTTTATAAAAATCCGGATCAAACTGGGCTTTAAGGTAGCTTGGTACGGTGGTGGATGCATGGTCAACCTTGTTTAAATTAGGAAGCTTATTTCCAAACCCTGTTATATCCATTGTTAAGGCTAGGACAAAGCAGGTTGCCACAACTGAGTAGGCAATAAAGCTAATGATTGCTTTCTTATCAAAGATGCGAAAAGTTTTTTTAATTGCCGCAGATACAATAACAAATGAGATTACTGTTCCTATGGCAAAGCCTATGTAAAGTACCCAGTTATTCTCTGGCGATATAATAGAATAGAGACCAAATCCTATTCCAGTCATACCAAAGAAGGTAAATAATAGAGTAACTATTGGATGGGTAACTTTAAATATTAAAGAATCCCCTGCGTTTTCTGGCTTTCGTCTGCTATATAAACAAGCAGCAATAATTATGAGCACAAGGGCTACAATCAGGTAGACAATTACTGTAAAGCTTGATAAGCTGCCATGCTTATAAAGTATGTTGATGTAAGGTGATAGCCAAGCCCCCATTGGAAAAACTACAGAATCGCTATACCCAGGTAGGAACTGGTTGAAATACATAATGAAAAGAATACGAAGGCCAAGTAAAATAATATTAAAACCAATAGCCAATATTACAAACATAATCATATTTCCAGCAAACATACCAGCAAACACAGCGATCACATAAACTAAAAACAAAAGTAGTAAACTTTGCCATAACCAGGTATAAACAGCCTCATAGGTGAAAATATTTGTGCCTATGGCCTCAGAGTTAGATAACATTGTAGGGTTTGCCATACACAACAGTATAATTCCACTAAATATTATAGGCAATACAGTTAGTATAAATCCTGAAACCAAATTACTGTTAAAGAGAGTAAATCGGTTAAAAGGCAGGGCGTGAATCATTGTTGTGGAGTCTGTATGAAATAGGTATTTGAATACCAGTGTAGCAGTAAATACAGGTAAAATCAGATTGATTGCATTGTACAACATATTGCCGTGTGTTAAAAGATTATTAATAAATGTTGTTGAAATAACAACATCTTGGTGGCTCATTAAAAATGGAAAAATTCCACATATAAAATAAGCGAAGAAGGCTATAACTGGTAGTAACCAAAACCTACGTAGATTTTCTCGGATCAAAGGCCAAGATATATTAAAATAAGACTTCTTCATTTTCACTACCTCCCAACTCGTAAATAAAGATTTCCTCTAAAGAGAGAGGAAGTATATCCAAAATAGCAGGGTTGCCTTTATTGAGAACTTCTTCAACAACCTCTCTTTTATCCTTAAGGATAAGCAGATGAACAGAGCCTTGTTTATCTGCATGTAAAACATTTAAGCCAGCAAAAGGATCTGTTGGTTCATTAGCATAAGCTACTTGAACTTTATGTACGTTGGATTTTAAGTCATCCAGGTTTTGCTCAATAACTGTCTTCCCATTTGAAATAATACCTACGCAGTCGCATAGGTTTTCAATTTCCCTAAGATTATGAGATGAGATTAAAACGGTCATTTGCCTCTGGGATACATCATCTACAATGTATTTCCAGATTTGCCTTCTAACGATAGGATCAAGCCCATCAATAGGTTCGTCTAAAATTAAATATTCTGGCATAGTTGACATAGTTAATACAAATGCCGCCTGCTTTTGCATCCCCCGTGAAAATCTAGATAATTTTTTACTAGAATCAAGCTTAAACATATTTGCCATTTTATCATATCTATCCTGATTCCAATTAAGATATACACCCTTTAAAAAACGTGCCATTTCCTTTAAGTTATAAGTATTAAAGAAATATAAGTTGTCAGCAATGTAGCCAATCTTTGCCTTTATTTCTTCTTCTTCAAAGACAGAAACACCGTCAATAGTTATAATGCCGCTGTCTGGTTTAAGTACGCCTGTAAGATGCTTGATAAGCGTGGTCTTTCCTGCGCCATTTGTGCCTACAAGAGCATAAATGGATCCTTTTTTTACCTGGATATTTATATTATCTAATATTTGAAATGAATCAAATTTTTTACATAGATTTTCTACTTTAATCATTTCCAGTCCCCCTTTTTTAATATCAATTTACTAATTATTTCCTTTACATCATTTTTAGATACACCTAAATAGTATAGTTCGTTAATTTCTCCCTCTAGACGAGATACAAGTTCAGCCAACTGATTTTGGTTAATCTCATGGCCTTGCATTTCACAAACAAAAGTTCCAAGACCAGAAGCTGTATATACATAACCTTGTCGTTCCAATTCCCTATAGGCCTTTTGAACCGTATTTGGATTGACTGTAAGCTTTCGTGAGAGCTCTCTTACTGAAGGAAGTTTATCCTCCGGTTTTAGGATCTGAGAAATAACGAGTTCTTTTAGGCGGTCAACAATTTGTTCATAAATAGACTTTCTACTTTTTAAATCAAGTTGAAACATAATAATCTCCCTCCCTTATGTGTATGTGTTACCGGCACACCAAGTGTATCATCACAGACAGTACACTGTCAACCCCTTTTCTTTACTATGGCAAAAATAACTGTTATAATACTGTTAAAATACAGAAGAGATGAGGAGGGTTATCGTGGACGAAAACAATAAAGACCATACAAAACAAGAGACTGAAGAAGTTAAAGAAGCGTCGGTGATTAGTAAATCAGATGAAAATGGGGTGCGCCAGTATACAATTCCACCCCAAAAGAGTAAAGGTTATAAAAAACCTTTGATTATTTTTGCCAGTATACTGGTAGGAATCATTTTGTTAGGTGTAGCTTGCAGCAATATAGGAATAACTACAGTTGACTCCACAGGTATAATATCTTCGGATGGAAAAGATTATGCAGACACTAAAGAGGATCACATTACAGTAATTCATGTTGAAGGTGAAATTGCAGATACAGAAGCTTCGTCGGAAGTTGGGGATACCTACAATCATCAGTGGACTTTAGATCGAATTAGCGAGGCGAAGGACAACATCAACAACAAGGGGCTTATTATCTTTGTTAACACGCCAGGAGGCGGAGTTTACGAAAGTGATGAATTGTACGTTAAGCTTAAAGAATATAAGGAAGAAACGGGCAGGCCTGTGTATTCAGCTATGGGTTCCATGGCCGCATCAGGAGGATATTATATTTCTGCACCAGCAGATAAGATTATTGCAAATAGAAATTGTTGGACTGGATCTATTGGAGTAACAATTGGGAGCATTATGGATATATCTGAACTCTTAGACAGGTACGGAATAAAAACTGTGACCATCACATCAGGGAAAAATAAAGCCATGGGAAGTAGCGTAGAACCACTTACAAAGCAACAAAAAGAAATATTCCAGGGACTTGTAGACGAATCTTATGACCAGTTTGTTGAGGTAGTAAAAGACGGCAGAAAAATGAAGGATTCTAAGGTAAGAAAGCTGGCAGATGGTAGAATATACACGGCAAAACAGGCGAAAGCAAACGGGCTTATCGATCAGATTGGAACCTTAGAGGAGGCTCAAAAAGACATGCAAAAAACTTATAAACTAGAAAATTGCCAAGTGGTGGATTTGAAATACGAATCAAACTCATTCTTTGGGAATTTACTAGGAAAGATAAAGGGAACAAAAAATCAGTTTTCAGGAGATGCCTCCGCATTGCTTGAACTTATGAATGACCAAGGCAAATTTCCTATTACTTATATGACTGACGTACGTAAATAAGGAAAAAATGATGAATATTAACAAGCTTATTGGACAGGTGTTTCAAACACTAGAACTAAATAATTTTCATACTTTAGGAAAGCCAGATGAACCTATTTGGGAAACTCCTTTAATAGGGGTAGCAGCAGGAGATGATCCTTACTACGCTTTTTTAAAAGAACACATTGGGCCGTTTCACTGGTCTCCCAAGGAAGCCTTTAATTTAAAGTATAATCGCTTTGTACAATCTAGGGATCTACGAGTTGTATCCATGGTTTTTCCTCAGACAGAAGCTACGAAAATGGCACAGAAACAGGCGAAAGTATTTCCCTGTGATCGTTGGACTGTATCCAGGGGAGAATGGGAACCATTAATAAGGGAATTTAGCAAAAAAATGGTAATTGACCTGGAAGCTAAAGGGATTCCCTGCGTGTCTATTGATTTACAGCCAGAATTTAAGCGGGAAATTTCCACTAAGGAAGGGATTGCTTCGGTTTGGTCTCACAGACATACTGCATACGCAGCGGGGCTTGGAACCTTTGGTCTTTCTGATGGACTGATTACAGAAAAGGGGAAGGCAATCAGACTTACGTCTCTTATCGTTGAAGCAGATTTAGACGTGACACCTAAGACATATTCGGGACATCATGATTGGTGCTTATATTATAGGGATGGGAGCTGTAAGGCATGTATTAATAGGTGCCCTGTAAATGCAATCAGTCTTAAGGGCCATGACAAAGATGTTTGTAGTAACTATGAAGATTTGGCTGTTGAAAATTACTGGCCAACCCACATAAAGAGGGGTGATTACATCTTTGGATGTGGACTCTGCCAGGCGGGAGTTCCCTGTCAGGATAAACGGCCATAAAAGCTAAGCACAAATATAGGAGATGCAATAAAGGGGCAAAGTGTTGATATTACACGGGTATTTTCTAAAAAGGGTTATGACTATAGCAATTAGTATTTTTATAGAGTTTTGGCTTGACGTTTTCCCATTTGGCGCCAATTGATAAATCCATAAACGTCATTGGCAAGGAATGCCATAAAGCAGACAACAACAGATAAGTATGAAACTTCTTCTATTGTTGCTAAAACCCATAAAACAATGAGCACGATGTCATTGGCAGCATATCCGAGGGCATAATAAGGGCTTCGCCTGAAAGTAAGGTACACTGCAACAAAACTCGTTGTTACAGATATGGTACTTGGAACAATATTTGCAGTATGGAAATATTCTAAAATAAAATAGAACCCTATGGTAATAAGTATTGTTAAAACCCATAAAATCCCCCATTCTATTCGTGGTAGATGATTAATTTTCACCTCTGCTTTATTTCCATTATACGGATTTCTTATCCAAGAAATCAAGGCAAATAGTGCCATTGGCATGGTCATTCCAAGATAAGTAATCATTTCTCCATAATAGGAAAAAGTCAGGGATATGATGCCGTAGAGCAAACTGAAAACAATCATGAGAAACTGGCCAAAGGGATTTCCTTTAGCAGTAAAGATAAGTGAGGTAACTCCAATAAGTGAAGCCAAAAGTGTTAAGTAGTTGTTTCGGTCAAAAATACAAAAGGAAATAATGATCGCAAAAATGGAACCAAGCCATAGTACAAGTTCTCTCGTAGAAAAATAATGAAATAGTGCTTTAAAGTTTTTCATATAATACCCCCAAAAAATAAACACCCGCATACACATCTTCATAGACCTAATGATGTGTAAACGAATGCTTTACGCATTTCTACCCGGTGGCAGATATATTTTAATTTTTATATTATAGCATAGAAATCTGATGTTTTTAAGAAAAAGAGCTAAAAAGAATCAGTATTACTAAATATTTTTTTGGACGCAAGGGCAACTACAAATATAAGTTGACCAAGGCAGCTCAACTTAGGCTGCCTTTTGTTATACAAAAAATTGTCCCAAGCAAAGGGAAAAAAGGCATAAAAATAAATAGTCAGATGGAGGAACCACAATACAAACAAAAAAACCTTGTAACTGTTACAGCTACAAGGTTTATGGTGAGACACGAGGGACTCGAACCCCCAACCGACAGATTCGAAGTCTGCGACTCTATCCATTGAGCTAGTGTCCCATAAGACAATAGATGTTTCTATTGCTAACGAATTAGATTATACATTAATAAGCTTTATAATTCAAGGGGTTCATAATATTTTATTGTCAAGTGTGTGGCGTTAAAATATTCACAGTTTGTTTACAAAATTTTTACCATTTCTGCTATAATGAAAGTGATATATAATGGGGTGATGGAATGAGAAATGTTGTTTTTTTGGGATTTGTTAGCTTTTTTTCTGACGTGAGTACTGAAATGGTTTACCCATTGATTCCTCTGTATTTGACAACGGTGTTTGGCGCCACTCCTGCGCTTGTGGGGGTGATAGAGGGAATTGCAGAAAGCCTTGCTAGCCTGCTCAAAGTGTTTAGTGGCTATATTACAGATCGCTGGCATCACAAAAAGGCTGTAGCAGGCATAGGCTATGGGACAGGGTTATTTTACAAAGTGGCACTGATTTTTGCAACTTCCTGGGTTGGCATTTTAGCAGCCCGGGTGATTGACCGTATTGGCAAGGGGATTCGTACTGCTCCTCGTGATGTTTTGGTGAGTGAAAGTGCTGACCCGAATAAAATGGGAAGTGCATTTGGTATACATAAGGCACTTGATATGGCAGGATCAGCCTTGGGAATTTTGATGGCATATTTTCTGGTTGTGAGTTCCACCGGGACTTTTGATTTCAAACGATTGTTTTTGATTTCTACTATTCCCGCATTGATAGGGCTGATTTTTTTGTTGTTCGTGAAAGAGAAAAAACAAAAAAATCAGGAAATCAAGGTAACATCACGGGAGCCGTTTTGGAAACATATACGGGAACTGAATGGTGATTTGAAACTTTATCTATTTGTGGTGTTTCTGTTTACATTAGGAAATTCATCCAACACATTTTTACTGTTGCGTGCAAAAAGTGTGGGATTTACTGATGAAAATGTGGTACTGCTTTATCTACTTTACAATTTGACAGCGGCATTGCTGTCCATCCCCTTTGGGAGATTGTCGGACAAAATCGGACGCAAGAAGGTTTTGGTGGGGGGATATTTGATTTTTTCCCTGGTCTATCTAGGCTTTGGCCTTGCTGAGAGTGCGCCCATGATGATAGGGATCTTTGCCTTGTATGGGTTTTATACTGCCATGACCGCTGGGGCTGAACGGGCGCTGATTTCTGAGATTGCACCGCCTGCGCTTAAAGGCACTATGTTAGGGCTCCATGGGACAATCGTAGGTGTCGCTTTGCTGCCAGCTAGTGTTATTGCAGGTTTTTTGTGGAGTGGATTTGGTGCTGTGGCTCCATTTTTATTTGGATCTGTGCTTTCCCTTGGTGCTGCACTGTTGTTATTTTTTTTGCTAAACAAGACAAAGAAAAGGTGAGAATATGAAATTGAAAAACATATTGATTGTAGTTGAAGACATGGAAAGGTCTAGAAAATTTTATGAGGAAATTTTTGGGCTTAAGGTTGTGGCGGATTTTACGGAAAATGTGGTGATGACCCAGGGACTGGCTTTGCAGACTAGGAAGTCTTGGGAAAAGTTTACTGGGAAGAGTATTATTTTTGGCGGTAACAATGGAGAACTTTATTTTGAAGAAAACAATATTGATGGGTTTGTAAAAAAATTGGCTGACTATGAAAGTATTGAGTATGTTCATGAGTTGATTACTCATGACTGGGGGCAGAGGGTTGTACGTTTTTATGATCCTGATGGGCATATGATTGAGGTTGGAGAGAGTATGGAATTAGTTAACAAGAGGAACACAATCCGTTGACAAATTTAGACGGTGTGATACAATATGTGGTATGTTGGTGCCATGGGGTGGAAGAATAGCAATCCATAAAATGAGAGGCAAAACAGGCAAAACAACAGGGAGAAGGAGAATTAAAATGATGATTTCAAAGAACGCACAGACTGTATTGGAACAACGATATTTAATAAAGGATCAAGATGGAAAAGCAACGGAAACTGTGGAGGGACTTTTTAGGCGTGTGGCAAAGGCTATTGCTTCAGGGGAAGTGAGGCCAGGTGATGTGGGAAAATCGCAGAGAGAAATTCAGACCATTGACCAGACGGATACAAAAAAACTAGAGGATACTTTTTATGAGATGATGACTAAATTGGAGTTTTTACCTAATTCTCCTACACTGATGAATGCAGGCAGGCCGCTGGGACAGCTTTCTGCTTGTTTTGTTTTGCCTATCGAAGATAGTATGGAATCCATTTTTGAGGCAATTAAGCAGGCAGCTTTGATTCATAAAAGTGGTGGTGGCACTGGATTTTCTTTTTCCCATTTACGCCAAGATGGCAGCACAGTAAACTCTACAGGAGGCGTGGCAAGTGGGCCTATTAGCTTTATGAAAGTATTTAATATGGCTACGGAGGCCATTAAACAGGGAGGGTCACGACGAGGTGCCAACATGGGTATTCTTAGAATAGATCATCCGGATATTTTAAAATTTATTAATTGTAAGGCTGATAATCAGGAAATTAACAACTTTAATATTTCTGTAGGGCTTACAGAGGAGTTTATGTATGCAGTTGAGAAATCTGCAAGCTATTCCTTGATAGACCCCCATACAAAGGAGTCAGTAGGTGAGCTGAATGCAAAGGTTGTCTTTGACAAAATTGTAGACGCTGCTTGGCGGAACGGAGAACCTGGAATTGTATTTTTAGATAGATTAAATAAGGATAATATAGTGCCCGGTCAAGGAGATATTGAGGCTACAAACCCGTGTGGGGAACAGCCATTGCTACCATATGAAAGCTGCAATCTAGGATCGATTAATCTAACGAAGATGTTGAAAACAGAAAAAGAAGAGATGGTTTTTGACTGGGAGAAACTAGAGAAAACAGCTAAAAATAGTGTGCATTTTTTGGACAACGTAATTGAAATAAACAAGTATCCTTTGGAACAAATTGAAAAGACTACTAAGGAGACGAGAAAAATAGGGCTAGGCGTTATGGGTTGGGCGGATGCACTTTTAATGATGGGCATTCCATACAACTCAGAAGAGGCAATTCGACTAGGTAAAGAGGTAATGGCATTCATCACAAAAACTGGCAGGGAAGAAAGCCAGCGACTTGCCCAGTCTAGGGGAACCTTCCCTCTATTTGAAAAAAGCATACTTTCTCAAGGCAAACCTCAGCGTAATGGAACCATAACAACCATTGCCCCAACAGGCACCCTATCCATCATTGCCCAGTGTTCATCAGGGATTGAGCCGGTATTCGCATATGTGTATATACGAAACGTTATGGACGGAACGGAGATGATGGAAGTAAATCCAATATTAAAGGCAGAGCTTGAGAAAAGGGGCCTGTATTCAGAAACACTCATGAGACGTATAGCTAAAGATGGGGGTATTAGCCATATTCAAGGAATTCCAGCGGAATTAAAGAAAATTTTCGTTTCTACCCACCAAATTAGCCCAGAGTACCATGTACGTATGCAAGCAGCATTTCAGCAAGGAACTGATAATGCAGTCTCAAAAACTGTCAACTTTGGAAACAAGGCTACCCGTGAAAATGTTGCAGAAGCTTACACTCAAGCATTTACTTTAGGGTGCAAAGGTGTTACTATTTATCGAGATGGAAGTAGAGATGAACAGGTACTGAATATTGGACAAGTAAAAAAGAGCGGAGAGATTGCAGATAGTCTTTTAGGACAAATTATTCCAAGGCCAAGACCAGATGTTGTTATGGGAGTTACTGAGAAAGTTCAGATTGGTTGTGGAAATTTATATATTACCGTTAATTATGATGACAAGGGAATCTGCGAGATTTTTACAAATACAGGTAAGGCTGGAGGGTGCCCAAGTCAGAGTGAAGCAGCAGCTCGTCTAGCGTCTATTGCACTGCGTAGTGGTATCGATGTGAAAACCATTGCAAGCCAACTTCGTGGCATTAGATGTCCTTCTACTATAAGGCAAAATGGGCTTAAGTGTACATCTTGTCCAGATGCCATCGCTAGAGTTATCGAGAAAACATATAATCAACAAGTGGAAATAGGGAATTGGCCTTCATTGACACGGATTAGCCAAGAGCCAATGGGTCATATGTTAAATGACCGCTATGACTGCCCTGAATGCGGAGCACCTTTAGAACATGAAAGCGGATGTGCTATCTGCAGACAGTGTGGGTACAGTAAGTGCGGCTAGATTAAAGGAGTAGAGATTAAATATGAACAACTGGAAATATAGACTGTTTCAATTCATGCAGGGAAGATATGGAACAGATGGATTAAATAAATTTTTGATGATTGCATCTATGATCATTATCTTGTTATCTAACTTTATCCGAATACGTTTTATGTATTTGGGAGGTATCGCAATGCTTGCTTATGCTTACTTCCGTATGATGTCCAGGAATATTCCTAAAAGACAAAGGGAAAATATTTGGTTCATGAAATTTAAAGGGAGTTTCTCAAGTATGTTCTCTTCAAATAAAAGAGGATATGGTAATAAGCGACAGGGAAGTTATCCGAACAATTCAAATGGATATAACAATCAAACAAATGCCAATAGGCAGCAAAGTCCTAATGGTCAGATTACTTATCTATATTATGACTGTAAGGTCTGCGGTCAAAAGGCTCGTGTGCCAAAAGGAAAAGGCATGGTTAAAGTGACTTGCCCTAAATGTGGAAGTACTTTTGTTCAAAAAACGTAAGTAAAAGGAGAATTATTAGTGGCAGTATTATTTTTGTACCTAGGGTTAACCCTATTCGGTTATATTGTAGGCAGCAAACTTCGAAAATCAGGGAAAAAGCTACGCTGGATAGGAATTGTTCAGTTTATAGCAATTTCTGCCCTAGTTTTTGTTATGGGTAGCAGAATAGGTGCAAATAAAGAAATAATTAAGTCCCTAGATTCTATTGGGGTTACTGCCTTAATCATTACAGCATTAGTTTTCGTAGGAAGTGTAGGAGCTGTTTTTATCACCAGAAAACTTCTTGGATTTGACAAGAAGGGGGTGAAAACTGATGACTAAAGCTATTATGATTTCAGTAGTATGCGGCGGACTCGCAGGATATTTTTTCCTTCCAGAAGCGTTTATAGATATTTCAGGAACCTTGTTAGTTGTTGGATTGTCTGTACTTCTTTTTTTTGTAGGGATAGATATTGGGATGGAAGGAACCGTAGCTAAAAACTTTAAAAAGGCAGGATGGAGAGTTATGATGTTTCCTTTTGCCATTATAGTCGGTACTTATGCAGGGTCACTTGTGGCAGGTCTTATATTGCCATCACTTGGAATTCAAGATGCTATGGCAGTAGGGTCCGGGTTTGGATGGTACACATTGGCCCCAGTTATGCTAGCCGATTATTCTGTGGAGGTCAGTGCAATTTCTTTCCTTCACAATGTTATGCGGGAATTGATTGGGATATTGCTTATTCCCATTGTTGCCAAAAGAATTGGCTTTATTGAGACCATTAGTTTACCAGGCGCAGCATCTATGGACGTATGCCTTCCAATTGTGGAAAAAGCCACAAGAGGGGATATCGTTGTATATTCCTTTATTTCAGGCGCAGTCCTCAGTATTGCGGTGCCAATATTAGTCGGTTTTGTAATGGGACTATAAATTTAATATAAAAGGAGAAAATCACAATGAAAAAAATGGATACGTTTAAAGGTAGTGACAATTATGTCGTTACTGAGGAGTTAATGAATGCAGTTAATGTGTCGATTGCACTTGAGAAACCCTTACTGATTAAGGGAGAACCGGGAACAGGAAAAACTATGCTAGCGGAAGCTATCTCAAAGGCCCTAGGCAAGAAGCTTGTTATCTGGGGAATCAAATCCACTACAAAGGCTCAGGAAGGTCTTTATGTTTATGACACGGTACAAAGACTTTACGACAGTCAGTTTGGAGAAGGTGATGTAGCGGATATTAAACAATATATAAAAATGGGTAAGCTAGGTGAGGCATTTACATCTGAGGAACAGGTTGTTTTACTTATCGATGAAATTGATAAGGCTGACCTAGAATTTCCAAATGACCTATTATGGGAATTGGATAAAATGCAGTTTTATATAAACGAAACGAAACAGACAATAACTACAAAGACAAGACCTATTGTAATAATCACTTCAAATGCGGAAAAAGAATTGCCAGACGCTTTTCTTAGGCGTTGTATATTCCATTACATTGAATTTCCAACTAGAGAAAAGATGGAAGAGATTATCAAGGTTCACTATGGAGATATTGACAAGAAGCTTTGCCAAAAAGCAATGGATGCCTTTTATGATATTCGTGAAATGAAGGAATTACAGAAAAGGCCAAGTACATCAGAGCTTTTAGACTGGTTGCAGGCCTTGATGATCAGTGGAATTAAGGTGGATAAAATTGCCAAAGAAATTCCATTTGTAGGGGTTTTATTAAAGAAAAACCAGGATATCGATATTATGTACGAGATTAAGGAAAAAGGGTACTCCTTAAAGAGGTGGTAATGTGTTTTTAGGATTCTTTTATTTGCTTAAGGCTAGAGGATTGGCCGTTTCAATTAATGAATGGATGGCTCTTATGGAAGCCTTAGATAAAGGCCTTGCAGCCTCTTCACTTACAGCATTTTATCACCTTTGCAGAAGTGTGCTTATTAAAACCGAGGCTGACTACGATAAGTTTGATGGAGTGTTTGCAGAGTATTTCAAAGGTGTGGAATCTCCTGAGGAATTACCCGAGGAATTTTGGAAGTGGTTAGATAAGGACGTTCGTGTAAGGGATATTGATGACAAAGGCGATGGGGAAGACTTTTTTAGAGAGTTGGACGAATTGTTAAAGATGTTTGAAGAACGTATTGAGGAGCAGAAGGAAAAGCATGATGGCGGAAACTACTGGATTGGTACTGGTGGAACCTCAACTATGGGACATGGTGGCTACAACAGCCAGGGAATACGTACTGGTGGTACTGGTAGGCACAAATCGGCAGTTCAAGTGGCTGGAGATCGTAAATTTCAGGATTTCAGACAAGATACAATAATGGATCTTAGACAGTTTCAAATGGCCTTTCGTAAGTTGCGCCAGTATTCAGCCCGTGTAGAGGGACAAAAGACGGAGCTAGACATTGATAAAACCGTTGATCAAACTTGTGATAACGCAGGAATGCTTAGCTTGGTTTTTGATAAGCCAAGAAAAAATACAGTAAAGGTTTTACTTCTCATTGACTCAGATGGCTCTATGCTGCCTTACAGTCGGATGTGCAATCAGCTCTTTCAAGCTGTAAGCAAGTCGAGCCATTTTAAGGATTTGAAGGTTTACTATTTCCACAACTGTATCTATGACAATTTGTATACCACCCCAATGTGCAGACGGGGAGAATGGGTGGACACAGAATGGGTTTTAGGTAATCTGGATAGTGAGTATAAGGTAATCTTTGTAGGAGATGCGGCAATGGCCCCATCAGAGCTCTACCGTAAGGGGGGTAATTCAGTCATAGGGCTGAATAATCAGGAGCTAGGTATAGATTGGTTACAGAAGTTTAATCGTCGCTATAAGAAGAAAATATGGCTTAATCCCCTTGAAGAGTCTTCTTGGGAATGGACGTATGGGGCTCAGACCATAGTGGCACTGGGAGAAGTTTTTCCAATGTTTGAGTTGACCATAGACGGACTTGAAGCAGGAATTAAAAAACTATTGGTTAGATAAGCAAAAAATATGACCTTTGTAAAGAAGAAAGTGAGTACGATCTAAAATAGACTATAAAATTATACACTCGGTTATAATTTTATAGTCTATTTATACATTAAAGGGGGATTTTTAATTCGATTTCCAACATATTGATTACTTCTTAAAAGTATCTAAAAACACCTTTAACTTTCCCAAGAACCTTTACATCTTTAACGATAATTGGGCTCATAGATGAGTTTTCAGGCTGAAGGCGAATATGATCCTTTTCTTTATAGAATGTCTTTACGGTGGCTTCACTTTCAAAACCATCTACCATGGCCACGACAATATCACCATCTTGAGCAGTTTGTTGTTGCTCTACAAGGATATAATCTCCATCCATAATTCCAGCTTCTATCATGCTCTCACCTTTAACGGTAAGCATGAAATTATCTCCCCTACCAAGAAATCTAGAAGGAATAGGGAAGGAGTCTTCAATGTTTTCATCAGCTAGGATAGGTGTACCTGCAGCGATTTGCCCTACAAGGGGGATATCTACTACATCCGTACGTTCTACACGAATGTTTTCAGGATCAGGTGAAACATCCTCCCTTTCTCCGTGGAAATTATGATCAACAATCATAAGGGCTCGTGGCTTTGAAGGATCTTTCACTATGTAGCCTTTTTGCACTAGGCCATCAATATCCTTATGTGCAGTGGAAGTGGACTTAATGCCTAGGGCAGTACAAATCTCACGCACAGTAGGGGGATATCCTTTTTTCTTAATCTCCTCCTTCATATAGGCTAATATTTTTTTTTCTCTATCTTTCAAATCAATATTATTTAACATAATCTATCTATGCTCCCTTCCCATTTTTCTTTATAATAGCATATTGTAAAAGAAATGTAAACAGACGTTCAGATTTTACGTTCGTGTCAAATTGTATTGGTGTAAAAAAAGAATCGCCAAATGAGGCGATTCTTTTTTTGGAGTATTTATTATTATAAAATGTTTGGCTATTTAATCATTGTGTCAACAGAGTCTAATACTTTATCTAGAATCTTCATACCAGCTCTTAATTCTTCCTCAGTGATAATTAGAGGTGGAGCAACGATAATCATGTTTTCATGTGAATATGTTGAGAATCCTTCAACCTTTAGCATCCCAACAATCTTGTTCATTAACCCGTTAGGATCATCATTAAATCCAACGATAGGTTCCTTTGTTTCTTTGTCTTTTACAAGCTCAAAGGCAGAGAACAAACCGATGTATCTAACTTCTCCAACGCAAGGGTGGTTCTTGTTAAGGTCTTCTAATAATTCTCCTAAGATCTTACCTTGTTTTTTAACGTTGCCGGAAACATCTAGACGTTTGTATTCGTTTATTGTAGCAACAGTAGCTGCACATCCCATAGGGTGTGCACTATAAGTTAATCCACACATCATTTTGTTGTCATTAAAGTAGCTAGCAATCTTTTCAGTAACGATAACGCCACCTAGAGGAACATAACCGCAAGTTGCGCCCTTAGCAAAAGTTACTAGGTCAGGTTGGATTCCAAACTGCTGGAATGCAAAGCAAGTCCCAGTTCTGTACCATCCAGCCATAACTTCATCACAAACCATAAGGATTCCATATTTAGTGCATAAATCTCTTACGCCCTTGATGTATTTTGCAGGTGGAATAAGAATTCCGTTTGAACCTACAACAGATTCTAAGAAGATTGCAGCAATGCTGTCTGGACCTTCATATTTAAATTGGTTTTCTAAAAGTTCAAGATAGAAATCTGCAACTTCATCTTCGTTTGCAAACTTGCAAGCCTTTGGAGCTCTGTATGGATAAGGACCATCAAATTTAATGTATCCAGCAGGGCCTGGCTCATTAGCAAAATGTCTAGGTTCTCCAGTAAGCATTCCTGCACCGGCAGATGAACCGTGATAACATCTATACATTGAGAAGATTTTCCATCTTCCCGTATATTGTTTTGCTATCTTAATTGCATTTTCGTTAGATTCAGCACCGGCATTTGTGAAGAATACTTTTGCACCCTCAAGGCCAGAAGCATTAACGATTGCTTCAGCAGCATCAGATCTTACATCTAAAGCATATCCCGGTCCGATAAATGGGATTTTGTCTGCTTGATCTTTGATCGCTTGAACTACAGCCTTATTTCCGTGGCCCAAATTAGCATTAACAAGCTGAGCGGACATATCGTAATATTTTTTCCCGTCTTCATCCCAGAAATAAATTCCTTCTGCCTTTGTAATTACAGATGGGTTGATTTTAGCTTGTGCACTCCATGAATGAAGGTTATATTTTAAACTCTTATCTTTAATTGCTGACATTTTCTCTCTCCTTATACTTTGTGAAAAATAAACTAATAATAGGGGTGAAGTTAATCACCCCTTAATTAAAGGCTCAATTTAAGCATCAACTTTTGCTTTAACTGCAGCGTCAAACAAAACGTCGTCGGAAGGTTGGAATGATGGGATAGGTCTTGATACATAGTTAAAGTTCAAAAGATCTTTGTATGTAGCATTGTGGGAAATACTGTTATGTCCCCAAGTTCCGCAACCAAGAGTCATGGAAATAGGGAATCCGCAAGTCCATGAACCAGAGTTGGTCAATGACTGAGCCTGGTTTACGCAGACTTTACATACAGGGATGATTTCTCCAAGCTTAGTAACTCTATCTTTAATTGAAGTATGGATACCACAGCTGTGACCCTTACCTTGATAATCTAAAATTTTCAATGTCTTGTCAATTGCATCGTCAAAATCTTTTGCTTTTCTAACTCCAGAAACAGGAGATAACTTTTCTCCAGTGAATGGGAATTCATTTCCATATCCACCATTTTCTTCAGCCATAAGCATGGTAGTTCCAGTTGGAACGTTAAGTCCGGCAGCCTCAGCAATTACTGCAGCAGGCTGTGCAACTATCTGTCTGTTTAAGTCGTGATTCTTTGGTGATTCAGGCCATAAGCACTTAAGCAATTTTGCCTTTTCTTCAGAACCATCTTTAAGGAGAACAGCACCTTGCTTGGCCATTGCAGACATGAAATCATCATAACATTCTTCTAAAACAATGATGTTATTTTCAGTTGAGCATGAAGTTGCATTATCAAAAGTCTTTGACTTAACAATCATATCAGCTACTTCGTCTAAATTAGTAGTTCCATCAACGATAGAAACAACATTACCAGTGCCTACGCCGATAGCTGGGTTACCAGAAGAGTATGCCTGACGAACCATTGGTGTACCACCAGTAGCTAGAATGAAGTCAACCTGCTTCATTAATTCAGCAGAAGTATCTACAGAAACCATTTCAGGAGCGATTGCCTGTACTAAATCTTCAGGATATCCTAGCTTCTTAATGGTCTTTCTGATTTCAGCAACTACTTCTAAGTTTACTTTTCTTGCTTTAGGATGTGGTGCAACGATAATTGCATTACGAGTCTTAAGAGCCATAAGTGACTTAACAACAGGAGTTGCTTCTCCGTTTGTTACAGGAATGATTGCGCCAACAACACCCATTGGACGAGCATAAGTTTCCATACCCATCTTTTCATCAACTTCTATTAGACCAACGGATTTCTTATCTTTCATCTGGAAATAAGAACCCTTAACTTTTCCGTACATTTTTGCTTGTTTATGTACAGGTACGCCCATGTTAGATTCGGCAACTAACATTTCGCCAAACTTAAGAGCTACCTCTGGTTTAGTTAATGCATAGGCAACTGCGCCAGTAAGAAGATCTACATCTTCCTGTGTAAAGCCTTCAGCAATTGCTTGAGCTTTTCTTGCCTTTGAAACTAGATCTACAATGTAATCATGTGAATTCATTTTAAGTCCTCCATTTTTAAAAAAATATTTAACAATTTAGTTTGTAGCTTTTCAACTACTCACTACTATATGAGCAATTGCTGTGCCAAATTCTAAAATAGATGACAAACAGATGAGGAATGGAGGAAGTGAAGTGGTACAACCCATAAATTTCAACGATTGCGACATAAAAGAATAATGTATACATTAGATGAATATTTGAGTACAAAAAACAATGCGATACATTTATGTATCGCAAATAAAGAATAAATAATTCGCAAAGAAGTAAACGTTGAAAAATAAGGAAAGGAATACTGATACATAAATGTATCAGTGATACTATTTTGTATCATCAGTGGTGAGACCATATTTATGCAGCTTTCGTACGATGGTTGGTTGGCTTACCTTCAGGGCCTTTGCAATGGATCTAGTAGATCCATGTTGGGATAACGCATGGCAGAGAATTTCCTTTTCGGCATTTTCCATAGCTTTGCCAAGAGATAGATCTATATTTTTAGGAGGAGAAGAATATGTACTTTTATGAATAAATTCAGGTAAATCATCTTTAGAGATAAGGACATCCTTAGTGGTCAGTACTAAACGTTCCACAATATTTTGCAGTTCCCTTATGTTTCCAGGCCATGTGTATCGAAGAAGAATGGATAAAGCTCCAGAATCGATGGATTTATTCTCATTCAGTTTCTTGTTATATTCTGACAAGCTAGCGTGAATAAGAGGAAAAATATCCTCTGGCCTCTCTCGAAGAGGAGGAACGTTAATAGGAACAACATTTAATCGATAGTAAAGATCTTCACGAAACTTATTGTTTTGCACTAGCTGGAGAAGTTCCTTATTAGTGGCAGAAACTATACGTACATCCACAGGAATAGGGGTTACACCTCCAACGGGGGTGATTTCCCTTTCTTGGATTACTTGAAGAAGTTTTACCTGCAAGTTTAAAGGAAGTTCAGAGATTTCGTCTAAAAATATGGTTCCATTTTGGGACACTTCAAATAAACCCTTTTTTCCGCCATTCTTAGACCCAGTAAAGGCACCAGTTACATAGCCAAAGAGCTCAGACTCAATCAGTGTCTCTGGAATAGCACCGCAGTTTACAGTGACAAAAGGAAAATCCTTTCTATGGCCACTTTCGTGGAGGAGTTTAGCTATAACACCTTTACCTACACCAGATTCACCGGTAATAAGCACGGTGGAATCCACAGTGGCTAGCCTTTCAGCCAGTTGAACAACTTTAAACATGGAACTGCTAGCAGCGATAATAGGCTTTTTGTTTTTTCCCTTGTAGGACTTGATTTGGTTCAAAGTTTTTTCTACAGACTCTAGTTTATTTTGTAAATTAGTAAGCTCTGTGATATCTCGGGAGGTGGTAATAATCTTGCTAATATTTCCATCTCCATCTAATATAGGCGTTCCTGTAGTGAGAAGTTTTTTGCCATCACGATTTTCATGAATAATAGTTACTTCTTTCTTCTTTTTAATAACCAAGGAGGCTACAGAAGGGGCAAAGATGCCTCTCTTTTCAAGCTGAGAGACATGAAGGCCATGAATGTCTTCAGGTCTGACCTTATATAGCTCCTCACAAGCTTTATTGCACCACAAAGAATATCCATCGCAGCTGTCGATAAAAATAGCATCAACAATGCTGTCTAGAATTGGTAAAAGATCTTCTTTAGAAAGGGTTTTAATAAAACGTTTAACCATAATCGCCCACCTTAAATAATGATTTTCTTACATTATATAGAATTAAATAAACTTTCGCAATGGCAGTCCGTTAAATTTTATTTGGCAAAATAATGAAAAGTATTTTAATAAAATGATTAGCTATCTATTATTGGGGTAAAATAAATTTAGAAAATAAAGGAGGCAGAAAAATGGGTGTAGTGAAAATAACTAAAGATAATTTTGAAGTAGAAGTAATGAAATCAGACAAACCAGTACTAGTGGATTTTTGGGCAGCATGGTGCGGTCCATGTAAGATGTTAGGCCCTATTATTGAACAGATTGAAGGAGAGAATCCTGAGATAAAGGTAGGGAAAATCAATATTGATGAACAGCCTGAATTGGCAGGGAAATATAGTGTTATGAGCATTCCTAGCGTATTCCTCTTTGAAGAGGGTAGCGTTAAGAAAACATCCGTTGGACTTGTTGGAAAAGAAGAATTGGAAAAATTGTTTAAGTAGAAAGGTGGAAAAAAATGAGTGTAAAATTTTTAAAATGTAATCATTGCGGAAACATAGCTACAATGTTGGAGGACAAAGGAGTTCCTATTGCTTGTTGCGGAGAGAACATGGATTTGTTAAAGGCAAATACTACAGATGCAGCACTAGAAAAACATGTTCCTGAAGTAAAACAAAATGGGAATATTGTAAGTGTTCAAGTAGGATCCACGATTCACCCTATGACAGAAGAACATGCTATTAAATGGATTTATCTAGAGACAGAAAAGGGTGGACAGTTTAAGGTGCTGCCTGTGACTGGTGAGCCAAAGGCAGAGTTCTGCGCAAAGAGTGACAAGGCAATCGCTGTGTACGAGTATTGTAATCTTCATGGACTATGGATGACGGTATTATAAACAAAATGTAAAAACTATGGGTGTAAGATGCCAAACAGAATAACCATCTTATGTGAACATTGACTAAAGGCTGAAAGTGAGAGATACCTCATCACTTTCAGCCTTTATAGTTTTTGCAAAACACATAAAATTACAACAAAATATAGCATTAATTATTCTATTACATTGCAGCCACATTTCTTAAGGAGAAAGCTGCAATGAGCAACATGATCCTTGGTAGGGGGGGCGATGCCTGCTAATTTATAGTCTTGGTTGATCCACGTGTATTTGTCACTTCCCAGACTGTGATATGGGAGGATTTCAATTTTAATTTTATCCGAGTATTGCATCAATGAATTTACAAATTCACCTGTTTTATTTATATTAGTATCGCTATCGTTGTAAGTGGGGATTAAAGGTATTCTAAAAATAATTTCTTTTCCCATTTGAGCAACTTCTTTTGCATTTTGGAGAATTTGTTCATTATATACGCCAGTCAAGCTTTTGTGCCTTTGGCTATCCATATGTTTTAGGTCAAAGAAGACTAGATCCAAGTGAGTGAAAATACCTTTAATATCATTCCAAGCCCCATACCCACAGGTTTCAATTGCAGTATGAATGTTGATTCGTTTGCATTGATATAAAAGTTCTTCAACGAAATCTGGTTGCATAGTGGGCTCGCCACCTCCTACAGTAATCCCACCTCCAGAGTTAATATAAAATGTTCTATCTTTTTCGATTATGTCCATGACCTCATAAATAGTTTGCCATTTTCCTACCATTTTCTTCGCATTAGCATAACATGTTTTAGCACAATTTCCACAGTGAGTGCATAGCAAAGGGTTAGAATTAAAGGAAACTGGGGAAATAGCATCTTTTTCACATTGGGACACGCATTTTCCACATTTATTGCAGTTTGATTTAACATCCATAAGCTTCACATCAAATGATTGTGACTCCGGATTGCTGCACCACAAACATTCCAAGGGGCAACCTTTCATAAATATTAGAGTTCTAATGCCATCCCCATCGTGAATGGAGAATTTTTGTATATTGAATATTAACCCTTTTTTCATGCCTTTGTTTTTCATCATATTTCTCCTATCGTTTATGCCTGGTGTATGGTTCGCTGAATAATATCATCTTGCATTTCCTTACACAATTCGGTGAAATAGGCACTATAGCCGGCAACTCTTACAATTAATGATCTATACTCGGTAGGGTTTTCTTGTGCACAACGGAGAACCTCCGTGCTTATCACGTTAAACTGGATATGGTAAATGTTTAGATCTACAAAAGTTCGGATTATATGAGTGATCCGTTTAAGACCTAAATCCCCATCTACACTGGAAGGGTCAAGTCTCATGTTAAGCAATGTTCCGGAAGTATGTACTTCGTGATTTACTTTGGAAACGGATTTCAATACTGCCGTTGGACCATCGTGATCTGTGCCACCGTTTGGGGAGCAGCCATCGGCAAGTGCTTTGCCAGATAAACGCCCATAAGGAAGTGCACCAACTACTAGTCCATGAGGTACGTGGGAGGAAACAGGGTATAGACCGGATATAAAACTAGGCCCCCTCCATGATTTGCAATTTGAGATGGCATTGTAAGCAAAATCCGTCATTTCACCTGCCAATTTATCCACTTCTTCAATATCATTACCATACATTGGGGTTGTATTTTGAAGCATTAATCGCATGTCCTCATACCCTTCAAAATTATCCTCTATAGCCTTTATTAATTGATCCATAGTTATGGATTTCTCATCGTAAACGTGTGTCTTTATAGCAGATAAAGAATTTACCAAATCGGCAATTCCTGTTCCTATTAGAGCCGGACCCATGGTGTATTTTACGCCGCCTAAAGTTAAATCTTTTCCTGTTTTATAAGTACCATCTAACAAGGTGGAAACAAAAGGGTAAGGTGTAAGCTCTGCACAAATTTTTTCGTTTACATTGGCACAAACACTTATAGCTTTAATCATATATTCCAGTTGATCTTTAACGGATTGTTTTAATTGATCAAAAGTCATTTTAGAAGGTATTCCGGTTTGAAGACCTAACTGCTTATTGCCATTTATTAAGCTTTTTCCATTTGTAAGCACAAATTCTATAGCTGAGGCGAAGTTATAATGCCCACCATCTGACCATTTAGCCATTTTGCCGCCGATAAAAGGTTCCACACAGCCAACCATTTGATAGTCTCTGGCTTCTTCCATAGTACCACCAGAAAGGAGCATCATTTTAATTGCAGATTCATCATTATAAATTGCGGGGAAGCCAGTTCCCATTCTGGACAATTTAGCAATATGGATAAGAAAATCTTCTGGTGATTGTTGGTGAACCCTTGCGCATACAGAAGGCCCATGCAATTGAACATCCATTTTTGCTGTTAAGAACAAATAGGATAGCTCATTGGTTACATCAGCACCATGTTTATCAATGCCTCCTACAATTAAACTGTGGAAAGGTTGATATCCTGCGAAATACATTACTGCATTTTCACTTAAGAACCAAGTTGTTTCTGCGGTTTTGATATAGAATGTTTCGATTAATTCTAATGCGTTTTCCATAGTAATAGTATTAGTTTTAACATCTTTATCATATAGTTCATAAAGATATTGATCAACTCTGCCCGGTGAATAGGAAGGTCCGTTTCCTTCCATTAGGCAACCTACTAAAATAAAATAAACAAACTGAAGACCTTGCCAGAAAGTAGCAGGCTTGTTTTCGGCTAAAAAGTAACAGTTTTCTGCCATGGTCTCTAATTCTACTTTTCTTTTCCCAGAAGCTTTTTTTGCGACCTTCGTAGCAAGATCACCAAATCTTGTCATATAGTTAGTCATGCCCTCTAATGTAAGAAGTGAAGCCTGATAGAAAGTTATCTTTGAAAAATCTTCCGGGTTAGTATCATCAAGATCATTAATATGTTGGTTGGCGTCTTCTTTAAGCGCTCCAAACCCCTTTTCAAAAAGCATTCTCCAGTATGGAGCAGTTTCTCCAGCAGCACTTTGAGTTTTGATTTCCACATCGATAATGCCAGTCTTTACAGCCAGATCTTTTACGTGAGGAGGAATCTGTCTTATCCAGTGCTCACTTACAGATTTTCCTTTCCAATAAGGAAATACTTCTGTTGTCAGAGTTTTAATATCTTCTGGAGAAATATAGTAAGGATCTTGCTTTCTTGTTGAAATAGTTTGGATTTCTTTGCTTAGCCAACCAGCATGGAAGATAGGATCAACAACCCCACCTCTGGGCTGTCTTGCTGTATCACCTAAAATTAGTTGATAATCAGGAATATTTATTTCCCGTTTGTTACAGTATTCTTTAAAGGCAGTGGCTCGCCTTATAATGATATCCTCACCTTCAGTGTCCTTATAGGATTGGGTGTATATTAGAGCTCTTTCAATGTCAACTTCAGGTTGATATTCCCAATAATTTTCCAATAATTTTTCGACTCTAGGGAAATTATTGTCACCATCGAAGGAAAAACTTCCTAACTGCATGTCGTTTCTATTAATTTTTAACATTTTTTGTCTCCTTTTTTTTCTGAAGCACTGCTTCCTCTGTGATATATTCATATGTGTCAATTAATCCATCTTCTCGATCCTTGTCTTCCAATTTTTTTGCCATAGGAACAGACAATTTAATTGCGATAAATACTGCGATGATAGCACCTATGATTTTGCCAACTAAAATAATGACTAACAAATTAGGCTGGAAATTTGCAGTGATGGAAATGTGTGCACCGAGGATCCAAGAGCCGCACACGGAAAATGCAATAACTTTTACCTTGTCTGCAGGAATCATTTTTTTTACAATACCAAACATTGCAATTTGTTCAGCACAGGTAGCAAAGACACCAATGCTTCCTTCCGAAGTAAATCCACACTTTGATCCTAACTTTTGAAGCGACTTTCCAAAATACTTATCAATTAAGTAAATCATTGGATAAGCGCCAGCTAGCATTAATGCTATATACCCTGCATTTTCCAGGGCTCTAAATTGATCTTCGGTATCTGCTATTATTGGAGCAAATCCCCAACTTGGAAGTATACTAGAGAAGAAACCTGTGAAATATTCAATAATTGAGAGAACTAATACTATTTTAATTGCAATATCTAGACCTCGACCGAAGATAAGAAATGCTTTAACCATAATCTTGATGAAGAATCTCAGTAGGACAGCCAGGATAACACAGAATACAATTATTGGTAACATGTTAAGCCAGATTTGTCCCCAAGTATAAAGAAGATTAAAATCGGAAGCTGCAGTATTGGATAAACCTTCTCTTACAGGAGTTCCTGTAAGTTTTAGAATTGTAGTCATAGCCATGACCCCAAAAGGAATACTTAAAATACCAGCCATAATCCCAAGCCCAAAATACTTATGGTCACGCTTGTCAATAATAGAAAAGCCCATTGGGATGGAATAACAAATAATTGGTCCGGATAAATAACTTACAAATAAGGCCACAATCCAAGCTTCGGGGCTTGAAGATAAAGACTCAGTTATTTGATATCCTCCCATATCAGGAGCCATAATTAGCGCACCAGCAATAGAAACATCCGCTCCTAGCTTTTCAAATATCCCACCAAATAGAAATATTACAAATTTTTCAATATAAGGCATAGACGCTAGCATACCAGCGAATGGGATAAAGATAATCCCTAGCTGCTCAAAGGCAGTCATAAATTCTTTACCAATACCTTCTTTTTCGTTTTTTATGGCTCCGATTACACCTAAAACGGCGCAAGCCATAATTATCCAAATAATAATTTTTCCTAAAAGTTCAATCATTTGATCATTACCTCCTGTAATTTTGTGTGATAAATAACTATATTTAGAGTCTAGCATAGGGGCTGATTTTTTCAATTAAGCTAAAGTCTCATTTCTTCAATAGAAATATCGGCATCGTAGAAAAAAAGTATCATATATTCAAATGTAATGATGATACTAGTACATATAAAGTTGTATTTTAACTGTTTCAAATCTTAAAACAGTTACCTTTCGTTGACAAGGCAAAATATCTTTCGTATACTCTAAATTGCATAGGGCAGTTACTTAATATGGCAGAGCTAGGGGGCACAAATTGAATAACAACATTCATTCTTTCTCTTTACAAGAACTAAAGAAGATAAGTAATTTAATAAAATGTGCCCATGACGAGAATTTATCCCTTACACAATTTGCTCCTGTTTTCATGGCAGAGTTAAAAAAGCAAATATATTTTGATAAAAGTGACTTCATGTTTTTTACATATGATAAAGAAACTGATCGACACCAGATGCAATCCTTTGAGCCTGTTAATTGGACAGATTTTGAAATTAACCATTATATAAATATATACATGCATATGGATGATGTGCTGCCAATATTGTCACAGTCTGATTATATAACTTTTCGAAATTCCGATTTATTTTCACTAAAGGAACGAAGAAAAACTAAATACTTCCAGGAGTTTGCCAAAAGTGCAAGTCTGGAAATATCCATAGATGCTAATATACCTATTCCAGAAGAATACAATGTTATTGCTATTTTAGGCTTGTTTAGAGATACTAATAAACTGGAATTTACTGTGAAGGACTTAGAAATAATTAAGATACTTCAACCACATTTATCTATGGGCATAGTTAAACGTCTTGATAACAGTCGAAAAAACAATTCCGATTTAAGTCCAGCTTTAGATAAATTTGAAACTTTGGGTGTATGTATATTAGATAAAAACATGAAAATACTATCTAATAATGTATCATTTGCTAGGTTTGCAGAAAATCACGGAGAGTCCATTGATAATAGCGAACTGACCACCAAGATAAAAGCATTTGTGAAGAAATTAAACAAAGATCAAACAATAGATAAATTGGGTCCATTGCCAATAGAAATAGAAGATCAAACTTATATGGTGCAAATCGCATACAGCGATAATGAACAACTAAAAACTACAGTGGTAATATACTGTGTATCTGATGTTTTCACAAAGAGACTGACTTCGCTAAAAGAAGAATATAAGCTGTCAAATAGAGAGTTTGAAATCTTGTATTTAATGTTAAAAAAGGGCATGACAAGCGATCAAATTGCAAGTGAATTATTCATTAGTCCAGCAACAGTTAAAAGACATTTATCCACTGCATACCAAAAGATAGATATTAACAATCAAAAACAATTACTAAGGATATTGAAAATCCTATAGAATAGAAATGATCTGCCTGCATTTTTAGCTCGATTTGGTGGAGAAGAATTTGCAGTTATCTTCCATGGACTAGCTATGGAAGAAGTTTACAGGTTGTGGGAAGAGTTCAGAGAAGATTTCCAGAAACAAGAGTATGACTTTGTGGGAGGTAATCCACATGTAACAGTCAGTCTAGGTCTTGCCAAGCTAGAAAAAGGGTGGTCAGACAAAGATTGGCTAGATAGTGGGGATATAGTTATGTACAAGTCAAAAAAAGCGGGTAAAAATAGAACCACAATATGGGAGAAGTCATCATGAAAATAATTGGTCACATACATAGCGATTTGCCATATAAATTTGGAATTCCACGTCAAAGTGGTTTGGCTAAATCTTTAGAATCTACAATTGTATTTGAGCCAGAATATAAAAACCAGGAGGCTTTTAGAGGGCTTGAAGAATTTTCCCATCTTTGGTTAATTTGGCAGTTTTCAGAATCGGTGAGAGATGAATGGTCTCCAACTGTAAGGCCGCCTAGGCTAGGGGGGAATAAGCGAGTTGGTGTCTTTGCTAGTCGCTCTCCATTTCGTCCAAACCCTATAGGCCTTTCTTCAGTTAAGCTGGATTCCATTGAAATTAATAAAAAATTAGGGCCTATACTCCATATTTCAGGAGCAGATTTGATGGACAAGACACCAATATATGATATAAAACCATATTTGCCTTACGTGGATAGTCATCCAGAGGCTTTTGGCGGATTTTCGGAAGGTGTTAAGAACTACGCCGTGAAAGTGAACATTCCAGATAAGTGGATTTCGCTTATTCCAGAAGATAAGCGGGAAGGGTTGATGGAAGTATTGGCTCAAGATCCAAGGCCTTCTTATCAAAATGATAAAAATCGCATTTACGGTCTATCATTTGCAGGGCTTAACATTAAATTCACCGTAGAAGATGATCAGTTACTTGTGTGTCAAATCACAAAGTATTGATTATTCACTTTTTGGTTCTTTTTCGACAATCTTGTTCAATTCGCTGATGTCTGCCTTTAAGATTCGATCAGCAGAAAATCCGGGGCGTCCTCGATAGGCATAAGCACCAGATTCAAATATAAAGTACAAATCATCTTCGTAAATACAAACCTGTTCTAGCATGCTGGGAAAGAGAAATGAGTCTACGGAAGAATCTTCTTTAAAGTTGCGGGTATCCTCTCTATTTTGAAACAGGGCAAGATTAGAAGGAAGAATTCCTAGGGACTGGGTTAAAAACAACTTGTCTTTGTAAAATGCCATTCCCTGTGCAGCACTGAAAATAGTGGCAGAATCCACAGCCACGCCGGATTCCCCAGTAGTGTCCCCGTACTTGACCTTTACCTTGTAAATGTCCCCATCATCTTCTATGCGATATTTTTTAATAAGCCCATCTTCAGTCTTGTTAAAGTAACCCAAGTAAAGCTTCTCATTAAAATATGACATAAAAGAACTCTTTGGAATTTCAAGGAGATTGTTTTCGTGAAGGTACTTTATTGGTTTATGAGCATCGCTAAAATTGTAATTCCTTATAGACTCAATTGAAAGAGCATTGGCTTGAGCCAAGTCTTTATGGGAGCCACACACCCAAAGGTTGTCAAATTGTTGGTCGTAGGAAATGCTCCCTACATGGGGCTTGCCCGGAAGAATGATTTCCTTTATAAATTTATGTGTCACCTTGTCAATCATATAGACTACAGAATTGTGTTTTCCTGTATGACAGTAGGCGCTGGTAAAAATATAATCCTTAGATACAGCAATTCCTTGGGGAGTCATGGAAGTACAAATGGAGGGGCCTTTAGCCTTATTATTTGTAAGAGTTTTCGTAGATTTAAGCCCAGGAATAACGTAGGTGCCATTTTGGCGTTCACCCTTATTATAAGTAATGGCGGATCGATAGAGATCCTTATATTTGTTCAATTTATGCTTGAATTTATCAAAGGGGTAAAGAGGGTCTGTATTTGTTGAAGTGGCTGTGGTTTCTGGCTCATGGTTGCCTCGATATCCAAATTGATAGGTAAAATAGCAGCCTAAAACTAGAAGGAAAACAAACAGAAACAATAAGAAACGTCTTAAACCAGACTTTTTTTTATTAGAAGACTTTTTAGTCATAATATACTCCTTTGGGGACAAACAAAATATCAATAATATTATCATCCAATTGGATTTTTTTCAAGTATAATGGGTATATACATTTGAGGAAGAAGAAAGTGGAATCACTGCATTTTTTACTAGAAGCTCAGCGGCAAATATTCCAGTAAACATGGTTCTTTGCGAAAAGCTAGAACTAAACAAAGACACATATGCAATTTCCATCCCTCTTGGTGCAACCATTAATATGGCAGGGGCTTCGGTGACCATTGCAACTCTCACCTTGGCGGCGGTTCATACTCTAGGTATTCCTGTGGACATTCCAACGGCTGTAATTCTTAGCCTTCTTTCTGCGGTAAGTGCTTGTGGCGCTTCAGGGGTTGCGGGTGGCTCGTTGCTACTTATTCCATTGGCATGTAGCTTATTTGGAATCCCAAACGATATTGCAATGCAAGTTGTAGGCGTTGGATTTATCCTTGGGGTTGTGCAGGATTCCTGTGAAACAGCCTTAAATTCTTTAACGGATGTACTATTTACTGCCGCAGCAGATATTCGCAGCAAGAAATAATACAGCTTTTCAAAAGGTAGTATATGGTATACACTATAATGTAGCTTAAGCATGCAGGAGGTAAAGGTGGACAAAAATATACTGAAAAGTTATGATAATGATTTTTATAAGATCATGGCTGAAAATTTTGGAGACGAAATCTTTGTTACTGATGGAGATGGTCTTGTCTTGTTTGTTAATCCTAAAGCTGTAGAGGTAATTGGAAGACCTATTTATGAAATTATTGGTCGTAATGTGAAAGAACTGGTAGAAGAAGGTTTTTTTAAACCTAGCGTTACATTAGAAGTATTGAAACATAAAAAAACTGTGAATATGGTTCAGACGTTACTTAGTGGTAGGGTGGTACTAGTCACTGGAGTGCCGATATTTGATCAATATCAAGAAAATATACGTATGGTTATAAGCACTACAAAAGACGTAGAAGCCTTAAATCAGCTTTTGCAAACTATAGACCAGCAACAACAAGAGTTGGAAAACCTAAGGAATATTACCTTTGAACAAGAAGGCCTAGTTGGTTCAGATGCAGGTATAGTGAAAAAAACTTTAGCCAAGATTGCCCCACTTGATATGACAGTGCTTATACAAGGTGAAACTGGGGTTGGTAAAGAAGTGGTGGCTAAAGCAATTCATGGGCTCAGCCATGGAAAAGATAAACCCATGGTTAAAATCAATTGCGGCACTATTCCAGAAAATCTTATGGAATCAGAGTTGTTTGGATATGAGCAAGGCGCCTTTACAGGAGCAGAAAAAGGGGGCAAAAAAGGCAAGGTTGAAATGGCAGAAGGAGGCACTTTATTTTTAGATGAAATAGGAGAGATGCCACTGTCCCTTCAAGTGAAGCTACTTGATTTTTTGCAGGATGGAACATTTACCCGAGTAGGAGGAACACAAAAGCGAAAAGTAAATACCAGAATGATTACTGCTACCAATAGGGATTTAAAGAAGATGTGCGATGACGGTACATTTAGAATGGATCTTTTTTATAGAATTAATGTAATACCCTTCTTTGTTCCACCACTTAGAAAACGCCCTGAAGATATTGACATATTAGCAAAACATTTTATATCAAGGTGTAATTATAAATACAAGGGTAAAAAACAATTAAATGAAGAAGCAAATAAAATTCTTCATGGCCACTATTGGCCGGGTAATGTGCGGGAATTGGAGCATGTGATTGAACGGGCATACGTTTTTTCTGATGATAATATCATTGGGAAAGAAGACTTTAACGGTGTATTACAAGGCGGCGATGAGCCAAACTCGGATCAACCATCTATAAAATGCCAAGGGCTTATGCCTCTTAAAGAAGCTAAATGGGAAATAGAGAAACAGTTGGTAACGCAGGCATATGAACAGCTAGGATCTACATACAAGGTGGCAACGGTACTGAAGATAGATCAGTCAACAGTCGTCAAACTTCTTCATAAACATACAAAATAATTCAAGAAAGTGATGAAAAAATTCATTAAAAGCAATGATTTTTTTCATCATTGCTTTTTTTGGAGAAATCCCACTGAAAGAGTGGGAAAATTGGCAATTGGCACAATTCAATGCTTATAGAATAATTTTACTAATTTCAAGAAGTTGGCACAAAGATTGCTCTATATATTGGCAAGTTAAAATACAATCATGCATGAAAAGGAGAAAAAGATGACAAGAGATGATTTGATGAAAAAAGCTTTTGAATCAATTATAGAAGCTGACGAAGACATAGCAATTGAAGCTATGGATCAAGGAAAAGAAATCGGAGTGACTACGGTTGAGCTTTTACAAGAAGGCTTCAGCAAGGGGATGAACGAATTGGGCGACCAGTTTGGCAGAGGCGAAATTTTCCTACCAGAGCTTATATTCGCTACAGAAGTAATGAAAGTAGTTACTGACAGAGTAGACGAAGAGTTAGCAGCTAGCGGCGAAGAAAGCGTTGAAAAAGGTAAAATGATCATGGCTACAGTTGAAGGCGACGTACATGATATTGGAAAAGGTATTTGTGTATCAATGCTTAAATCTTGCGGACTTGAAGTATATGACCTTGGAAGAGAAGTTCCGGCAGATGTAATTATTGAGAAGGCAGAAGAAGTTGGCGCAGACATTATTGGGACAAGCGCTCTCCTTACAACTACTATGGTAGTTCAAAAGGAAATCGAAGAAAAACTAGCAGCACAGGGACTAAGAGACAAGTATACAACTATGGTTGGTGGATCACCTATTACACAAAGATGGGCTGACAAAATCGGAGCAGACGCTTATACAGAAGATGCTTCCGAATGTTGCCAGAAAGCATTAGAAATTATTGAAGCAAGAAAATAGAAAGGAAAAATCATGAGCGACAAAAAGTATTTCACCCGTATGGGTGACGGCGAAGCCGTATGGATGACCAAAGACGAGATTAGAGAAGACGTCTTGGCAGGTATGGACGATGCAGTTACCAGAGGCAAATCAGAGCCAATGGCTGACAGCGAAGTTGACTATCTAGTTGAAATCTTAACAATGCCGGCAAAAAATGTCAGCGTTGAAAGAGGGTATGAAGGTGTTACCACATTTGATGCAGGAACATTAAAGATACCAGTAAGATCAGGAATTCCAATAGACAGAACTACTGATATCTTAATTCACGAAAGAGTATTATGTTCAGATTCAATGGAACTTTGTAACACAGACTACAGTTACAAAGCTATTAAGAACATCGCTCCAGAAGAAGCAATGGCTATGGAGCAGGCTCAGCAGAGTACAATTATTCCACTATTCTATGGTGCTATGCCTAACATGGGACTTTACACAAAGCCTGATGGCCCTGTAGACAACTGGTCAATGTTACTTCCTGAAGGAAAAATTAAGGAAGCGATGGCAGCTCAGGAAAAAGCTGCTGAATATTGCGCAGAAGACATGATTTACATAGGTTCAATGTTGGCTGAAGCTGGCGCAGATGGTATCCAATTTGATACGGCAGGAGCCAGTGGAGATGCAGATGCTTTAGCAGCATTAAATGCATCAAAAGCATTATCACAAAAATATCCTGACCTTTGCATAACAATGGGTATGGCTAATGAATTCCATCTTGGGATGCATGGTAGACTTAAGTTTGAAGGGGACAAGATTGCAGGACAGTATCCTGCTAAACAGGTTAAAACTGTTGAAAAAGCAGGAGCTAACAGTTATGGATGTGTTGTAAATACAAATAGTAGCAGATCATTTGCATGGAACTTATCCCGTGCAACAACATATGTACAACAGGCAACAAAAGTTGCAGGAATCCCAGTATTGGTAGATGTTGGCATGGGCGTAGGTGGTATTCCACTAACTAACTGTTCTCCAACAGATGCAACTACAAGAGTTTCAAAAACCATGCTGGAAATCGGTAAGGCGGACGGATTGTAGATAGGCCACGGAGATGCTTACGGAATGGCTTGCATGCACGAGATGGCCGCTGGATTAGGTGGAGTACGAACAGCTGGAGATCTAGTTGCACGTATGGTCTTTAAGGGCATGAAGATAAACGAAGCAAAAGAATATGTTGCAGGAAAACTAGGATGCCAAGTGGCTGATTTATCAGATGAATCCGCAATGAAGGAGATCAGGGAATCTCTAGATATCGGACACATCGTTATGACACCACATGCATCATATGGTATGGCTGCAAAAATTAAAATCGCAGAAATATTAGACATTAAAATCCCTAGCGTAGAATTATTCAAAAAACAAACAGGAAGATAAAAAAATAAATTTACATAGGCTGTAAGGAGGACTTATAGCCTATGTAATACATATAAATTATCTGAAAATTGAAAAAAATAGAAACGTTCCACTTAAATTGTGAAATTATAGGAGATTATTATGCAAAATAATTTAGAAAACAACCAGAAAGGCAAGAGCAAATATGATTTCCCGCTGATTATTGTCAGTGTTGGGATATTATGCGCATTTGTTGTATTTATGGTGATTAAGCCGGATGCCACACTAACAGGGATTAATAATGTATTTGATGTGGTTATTCGTTATTTTGGATCTATACTTGAAGTATTTACACTAGTTGCAGTTGCATTATCTTTTTACTTAGGAGTAAGTAGATATGGAAAAATACAATTAGGAGAAGGAAAGCCCGAATATTCAATGTTCAGTTATGTTGCAATGATGACATTGGCAGCCCTTGCTTCAGCGTCATTATATTGGTCATTTACTGAATGGGCAGCTTATTACGAAGCACCAGGACTTGGACTCGAACCTGGCTCAGTAGCAGCAACAGAAGCCTCTTTAGGCTACCAACTGTTTCACTGGGGAATATCAGGCCAAGCTATTTACGTAATCATTGGTGTAGCAATGGCATATGCTTTTTATATCAAGAAAGTTCCTGTACTGCAAACAAGTGCAGTCTGTGGAGCTATGATGGGAGAAGTAAAAGGTAAATCTGCCATTGGAAAAATAATTGACTTTTCAGTTATATTTGGTGTTGTAGGGGGCTTAGGGTGTTCATTAGGTTTAGCAGTGCCTCTATCAGTTGGAGCTTTAACTCAAGTCTTTGGTCTTGAGAGCACATTCCCAATTCAGGTTGGAGTCGTTGTGTTTATTGCTTTAGTGTTTACATTTACATCCTTTATTGGAACCAAAAAAGGAATGAAAAATTTAAGTAACATTTCTGCCATACTTGCAATTGCACTTTTAGTTTATATTTTCTTTGCAGGGCCAACAAGTTTCATTATGAAAAATACAGTTAATTCATTTGGATGGATGATAGAAATGTTCCCAAGAATGAGTTTATTTACAGACCCAATTGCAAATACAGGATTCCCAGAAGCATGGACTATGTATTTCCAGGCATTCTACCTTAACTATGCAGCTATGATGGGAATCTTTATTGCAAAGATTTCAAAAGGTCGAACAATAAGACAGGTAACATGGGCAACCTTGATTGGTGTTAGTGCTGGTGGATGGTTTATATTCTGTATTAACGGTAGTTTTTCTATCCATTCACATATTACAGGTCAAACAGATATCGTAAAGCTAGTAAATAGTGGCGTAGGAGAAGCTGGAATTTACCAAGTAGTATCATTACTTCCAGGTGGAAAAATTATTATACCACTAATTATCCTAGTAGTTATTGTAGGCTTTGTTGCCTCCTCACTAGACACAGCTTCACTATCATTAGCCCAGACAACCCAAAGAAGGATGGAGAAGAACGGAGAGGTGAACCGTTGGTTGAGAGTGTTCTGGTGTGGTATACTTACTTTAGTACCACTTGCAATCATGTTTGCAAAAGCGGAGTTCTCAGCACTGAAAATTGTATCGATGCTAGTATCTATACCGTTTATGGTCATTATAATATTTATGGAGATTAAACTTTTCAAATGGTTTAAAGAGGATGAAAAGAGTGGTCTTCTAGACAAATTCTTTAAAAAATAAGAAATGCCTTTAAAAAAATAAACAATATACTTAACAAATGAAGCAATCGCAGGACATATGCGGTTGCTTCATTTGCTAATTACAGGTACAATTAAAGTATAAGGAGGCGTCACATGGAAAACAATGATTTTACAATGTTAGATAACATGGCAGAAATTGCTTTAATTGAGGACAGGGTAGGCAATATAAAATATGCAAATAAGGCGTTTTGCACTTGCTATGGCGTAAATGTGGACGATGTTATCGGGAAGAGTTGTTTTGACTTTATTATTCCTGATGATTGGCAAACCTGTAATGTGGAAGAGGTTGTTACTCCGGAAAATCCATACTATAAAATAGAAGGTAGATCTAAGCGAGCAGATGGAAAGATTATTTGGATTCAGTACATCGGTAGAGCTTATTTTGATCAGGATGGTAACCGGATTGAATTTCAGGAAATAGGCGTTGATATCACCCAGTGGAAAGAAAAGATTGAAGAAAGTGCTAAAGAACTAGCAAAAGCTAATGAATGGATTACAGAAATGGGACCTGGTCCTAGCACGAAAAATCAAAGCTCAGGAATGAGTAATCAGAGTGGGAAATTTGCAGCTATGTATAAATTTTCCGACATATATACTGCAAATGAAAAAATGAAAGTAGTAGTTACATATGCAGAAGCTGTGTCAATTGGCGCAGCAACAATCTTAATTGAAGGGGAAAGTGGGACAGGAAAAGAACTTTTTGCTCAAGCTATTCATAATGCAAGTAAGAGAATAAATGGACCATTTATTGCTATTAATTGTGGAGTTATCCCAGCTGAATTAATAGGTAGCGAGTTTTTTGGATATGTTGAAGGAGCTTTTACTGGTGCTTCCAAAGGAGGCAAACCAGGGAAATTTGAAATGGCTAGTGGCGGTACACTTTTTCTTGACGAAGTTGGCGAGATGCCATTAACTCAACAAGTAGCATTATTGAGAGTACTTGAAACTAGAACTGTATCTAGAATCGGAGATGATAAAGTTATTCCGGTGGATGTGCGAATCATATGTGCTACAAACAAAAACCTTTATGATGAAGTGAAAGCGGGCAGATTTAGAGGGGATCTTTATTACCGTCTGAATGTTATTAATTTACGTATTCCACCACTTCGAGAACGTAGAGAAGATATATTCTTGCTCATTGGTGCCTTTATTAAAAGATATGGCAGACACCGTTTTGACCGAAAGAGAGCCTTTACAGATAAAAATTTGATTTCTTTTTATGATTATGATTGGCCGGGAAATGTGCGTGAATTACAAAACATGGTGGAACGTCTTATGTATATTCCAAAAGGAGACATGGACAACTTTTTTGATACAGTAATCAATGAGGCTAAAGATGGCCCGTCAGGTCAATTGACAGGGAAAGAAGAGCCGGCAAAGCCTGGAAAAAAAGATGAGAAAAAAATAATTGCAGGATTGCTTGTAGAGTTTGAAGGAAATATAAGCATGGTGGCTAGAAAATTAGAAATCTCCAGAAATACTCTTTATAAAAAAATAAAACAATATAAAATTAAATATTAAGAGGAGGAACCTTATGGCAATAGTGAAAAAGATGATTGAAAAAATACCCCTAGAAGAACTTTCAGGAGTAGATGAGTTTTTTTTCAAACAAATTCAGATGAATAAAGACAAGGCCCTAAGACGTTTTAAACCTCAGTACCTTGAGACTAAAGAAAAAGTGTATTCCCAGGTGTCTATGACAGCAATATACAATTCATACCCTATTAAAGTTGTGGAAGGCGATGTGATTTATTTGGAAAATGGAGTAAGCATTTCCAGTGAAATGTTAGCACGGGTGATTAAAGAATCCGACGAATTACTGGTCATTGCAATGACCCTTTCTGGATACGATTCCCTTGAAGCTAAAGAAAGTGACGGTATGAAAACTTTATTTTTAGATGGGTGGGGAACTTCATTGATAGAAGGTGGCTCTTCGTGGATAAAGAAAAAAATTAGTAAAAAACTAGAAGAAGAAAAACTTTATACAACTCATGGATGGAGCCCGGGACAGCATAATGTAGACATAAAATTGCAGACCCAGTTATTTGCCTTATTAGAACCTGAAGAAATAGGCATTACCCTTTCCAAAAGTTATATGATGCACCCGAAGAAGTCCATCAGCAGTTTTGTTGGTATTGGAAGGACAAAGGACATAGAAAATATTAGAGCCTGTGACTTCTGTGAATGGAGAAAAACCTGCCCAAATTCGTATGCATAAGGAAAACATAAAAAAGCAAGGGATTTAGAAATCACTTGCTTTTTTATATACAACGTGAACACTTTTAGGACAATATGAACAATTAATGCACAGACGAATGAACACTTTTTGATCATAAAAAAACGACAATTATAGACATAAATCCTTAACCATTGAAATTTCAATGTTGTGACTTATCAGAATTATTTGGCATGCTTTATGCGTATTAAGTAAGTAAGAAATAATTAAGCAGTACACCGAGGAAAGGATGTGTAGAGAAAAAAAGAGAGGTAGTACTGAGATGAATAAACATATTTTCCATTTAATACAAATGAAGAGGAGGAACTAATGGCTAAGAAAAGAGATAAAAAAGCCCCAGGAATATTGGATAACATTACTTATGCCAATTCTAGAGGAAACAAGTTGACTGATGAACAGTTGTATGCTATACATGCAGGTAGTTTGGAAGTCCTTTTACAGGTAGGAATCAAAGTAGAAAGTAAGAAAGCAAGAGAACTGTATAAAGCAGGCGGTGCTATTATTGAAGGCGAGACAGTAAAGATTCCATCACATTTAGTTGAAAGCTGTATTAAATCAGCACCATCAGTAGTATTACTTGCTGGTAGAAATCCTAAGAACGATTACGTTGTAAAACAGAAGAAAGTTGCATTTATAAACTTTGGTGAAGGCGTAAACGTTATCGATCCATATACAAAAGAATATCGTAGATCAACAAAGGATGATTTGGCAAGAAATACATTGGTAGCAGATGCAATCAACGTATTGCCAGTAGCTTACCGTTCAGTTGCATCACAGGATAAGCCAGGAGAAGTTCAGGCATTACACAATATCGAAGCAATGTTTAACAATACAACAAAGCATTGTTTTATTGGTCCTGATGGAGAGAAGAATGCACTTAAGATTATCGATATGGCAGCACATATCGTTGGCGGAAAAGACGTACTAAAAGAAAGACCAATCGTTACATTTAATGTATGTCCAACAAGCCCATTACAGCTTAACCCTACAGCATCAGACGTTATTATTGAAGGTGCAAAGCATGGTATTCCAAGTAATATTATTTCCATGGCACTTTCTGGTGCAACAGCACCTGTAACACTTGCAGGATCATTGGTTACACATAATGCAGAAGTACTTTCAGCAGTAGTTTTAAGTCAGCTTGCATGTCAAGGTGCTCCAGTATTTTATGCAAGTTCAACAAGTATCATGGACATGAGACATCTGACTACACCAGTTGGCGCTCCGGAACTGTCAATGATTAGTAATGCGGTGGCACAGCTATCCCAATACTACTTATTACCAAGTTTCGTAGCAGGTGGCTAGGCAGACAGTAAAGTTCCAGACGCACAAGCCGCTCATGAAAAGACTTTAACCGCAATGATGGCAGCCCAGGGTGGTGCCAATCTAATTTACGGTGCAGGTATGATTGAACTAGGTATGACCTTTGACTTGGCGCAGTTAGTTATCGACTCAGAAATTTTCAAAATGGTATTACATACTCTTAATGGCTTTGAAGTAACAGACGAAACATTAGCATTAGATGTAATCAAAGAAGTAAAAACAGGCGAATTTGTATCTCATCCGCATACAAGTGGAAACTACAAAAGTATCCAATCTCACTCTTCAGTAATCGACCGTCAAGCCAGGGATGCTTGGGTTGCAAGCGGAAGTAAGGATATGACACAAGTTGCGTATGAAAAGGCAATCCAAATTATAGAAAATCACAAACCAGAACCATTAACAGAAGAAGCTGCGGCTTACGTTAGAAAAGTCGTTGAAGATGCAGAAGCCGAGTATGGTGTTTAAATAGGAGGAAATAAACATGAGTAAAGTTATTAGAAACATGAAAGACGCCATCGAAGAGGGCGAAGTAGAAGAAGTAGTGGAGCTTGTAAAAGAAGCCTTAGAGGACGAAGTTTCACCCCAGGAGATCATGAATGACGGTCTTATCGGTGGAATGAACGTAGTTGGAGACTTATTTAAAGCAGGCGAATTATATGTACCAGAAGTATTAATGTCAGCAAATGCTATGGATGCTGGAATGGAAATTTTAAAACCACATCTTCAAGAAGGAGACATTAAATCATCAGGAAAGATTGTTTTCTGTACAGTACTTGGAGACTTGCATAACATTGGCAAGAAACTTTGCGTAATGATGCTTGAAGGCGCAGGTTATGAAGTGATAGACTTAGGTGTAGATATCGGCGTAGATCAGATTGTAGACGCAGTTACAGAACATAAACCTGACATCGTAGCAATGTCTGCTATGCTTACAACAACCATGGTTACCATGGATAAAACGGTTGCAGCATTAGAAGAAAAAGGGCTAAAAGATGGAGTTCACGTTATGGTAGGCGGAGCACCATTATCAGGCGATTATGCCGAGGGAATAAATTCAAATTACTCAGAAGATGCAATCACTGCCGTAGAATTAGCTGATAAATTACTTGCTAGTTAATAAATAAGGAGAAAAAGATGGGAAAAGATTTAATTTTTAAAACATTACGCCATGAAGCTACAGATGAGCTACCATGGGTTCCTTTTGCAGGAGTTCATGCAGGACAGTTAAAGGGCTTTACAGCAGAAGAGATGTTGACCAATGCAGACAATATTGTAGAATCATTAATAGAAGTAAACAAAGTTTATATGCCAGACGGAGTGCCAGTAATCTTTGACTTACAAGTTGAAGCAGAAATTCTTGGATGCGAACTTCTTTGGGCGAAAGACAATCCGCCATCAGTAAAGAGCCATCCATTATCAGCAGAAAAAACGCTTCCATGTTCATGCAAGATGCCAACACCTGAATCAGGCAGAATGCCAATGATCTTAGACGCAATGAAAAAAACAAAGGCGGCTATCGGCGATGATGTTGCTCTTTATGGATTGATTTGTGGACCATTTACTTTAGCATCTCACCTAAGAGGTACTGAAATATTTATGGACATGATGAAGGATAAAGCTTATGTAAAAGATTTAATGAGCTATTGCGGCCAGGTTGCTGTAAAAATGTCAGAAATGTATCTTGATGCAGGCATGGACGTTATAGCAGTAGTAGATCCATTAATCAGCCAGGTTTCCCCAAGAATGATTGATAAATTGTTATCTGAATCATTTGTAGGAGTATTTGACTATATCCGTAGCAGGGGTGCATTGTCCAGCTTCTTCGTATGTGGTAATGCAACAAGCCAGATGGAAGTTATGTGCAAGATGGGTCCTGATGGCGTATCTATTGATGAAAACGTTAACCTGGCAGCAGCAAAAGAAACAACAGACAAGTATAACATTACAATTGGCGGTAACATCCCGCTTACAACTACAATGCTTCACGGTACTCAGGAAGACAACATTAAGAGTGTTATCGACCTTATCGATAGCGTAGAAGACAAGAAGAACTTTATCGTAAGTCCGGGATGTGACATGCCATATGCAACACCAATGGAAAATACCATTGCTTGTGCACAGGCAGTAAAGAATCCTGATAGTTCAAGAAAAATGATTGAAAACTACGAAAGCTCATTTGATGACATCGAAGTGGACATTCCTGACTATGCAAACTCAGATAAGGTAATTATTGAGTTATTCTTGCTTGACCCTGAGCAGTGTGCAGCATGCACGTACATGTTAGCTGCGGTAGAAGATGCATTTGACGAAATTAAGGACATCGCAGAATACAGAGTGTATAAGTACTTCGTTAAGGAAGACATTGCAAGAACCAGAAAAATGGGCGTTGCTAACCTTCCAACAATGTGTATAAACGGAGAACAGAAATTCATCTCATTGATTCCAAGCAAAGAAGAATTAATTACAGCCGTTAAATCATTTGTAAAGTAAGGACTTGAAATGAAAAAATTAAGTAGAGATAAGATAATAAAACTGCTTAATATTGACAATGGTAGTAAGGAATATTTTGATTTGCTAAGAAAAGCATATCAATGTAGTCGCGATGAGTTCCATGGGCAAGGATACGTCTTTGCCCAATTGGGGCTCAACGCGGAGCCTTGCTCCGCTAATTGTCGATTTTGCTCTTTTGGCGAAGACCATTATGCAGCACAAAATGAGAGCAGAAGTAAAAAAGAAGATATTTTAGAGGAAGCCAAAAACTTTATTGCTGAAGATGTACAAGCATTGTTTCTTATGACTACAGCAGATTATCCTGTAGAGGATTTCTTAGACATTGGGCGAGAAGTGAAAGCCATGATGCCAAAAGGTATGGACATGGTATGCAATATTGGAGATTTTGGCGATGATGTAGCAAATAAGCTGAAAGCAGCAGGTTTTTCAGCAGCATATCACATATGTAGACTAGGTGAAGGAACAGATACGGATTTAACCGTTGAACAGCGAATAAGCACCTTAGATTCTATAAAAAAAGCAAACCTTGAATTATACTATTGTGTTGAACCAATTGGACCAGAACACACATATGAACAGATTGCCGATGAAATAGAGAGGGCAAGAGAATATGAAGTGGATGTAATGGCAGTAATGAGAAGGGTTCCCACAATAGGAACACCTAAAGAAAATGACGGAGTCATCGACTGCTATGAATTTACAAAGATTGCCGCAGTGGCAAGACTGGCAGTTATGCCAAAAAAATCAATGAATGCACACGAAACTAATCAAATGACATTCCTTGCAGGGATCAATCAGATCTATGCAGAGTATGGAACTAACCCAAGGGATTCTTCCTTAGATACGGAAAAGAGTAGAGGAATGTCCGTAGCTAAATGTAGGGAATTGCTAAGGGATGCGGGGTACTATAATGATTAAATTAGTATTATTAACTGGCTTTTTAGGAGCCGGAAAAACAACAATGATGAAAGAAACACTTACTGCCTTTAACCAAGAAAAAGTAGGTGTTATTGTTAATGAATTTGGGGAAATTAACATTGATGCAAAATTGATCAGTAAGGATGGAATACAGATGGCAGAGTTATCCAACGGATCAATTTTCTGCGCATGTATTAAAGATAAATTTGTAGATAGCTTAATTGAAATGTCTTGTAAAGACCTGGAATACCTTTTTATTGAGGCATCAGGCCTTGCAGACCCAGCCAATATGGTGCAGATTCTAGATGGAATTAAAGCCAATGTACTTAATGAATACGATTACAAGGGATCCATATGCGTCATAGATGGGGAAAGCTTCCCAGACTTATATGAATTATTGCCGGCCATCACGTCACAGTTGGAATTTTGTGGGGCAGCAGTCATTAACAAAGGCGACTTAATTGACGAAGAGCAGTTAAAAGAGGTCCTAGAAATTATTGAAGAAATCAACCCACAAGTAGCCACCTTTGTTACATCCTATTGTAAAGTTGAGATTAGAGATGTTATTGAAGGTTTGACAAAGAACGACAAAGAGGGTAGAGAGAGTAGCAACAGCGTTTCTTCAAGACCAACAACCTTTATAGTAAAGGGTACAGAGGAATTGAATTATCATAAGTTGCAGGCGTTTATTAATGAAGTGGTATCCGATTCTTACAGAATCAAGGGATTTGCTGTTACAGACCAAGGAAATATGGAAATTAGTACCGTTGGTAAGAATATTCATTTAACTCCATGGGACGGAGAAATAGAAAAGACAGAAATCGTAATTATATCTTCCGTAGGCTTTAAAATGATGAGTATAATAGTAAAGGCAATAGATAATCATCTTAAAGGAAAGATAAGGATTTAGGAATGAATACACAGATATATAATGTGAACAATGAAGATTGCAATGAGCTTGCCCAAGAATTATTTTTGCAAATTTCAGGCATTAATAAAGAAGGACGAAAATTTGAACGTATGAATAAGGAGGCCTTTATCATGCGTAAAAAAATTGAGGAACATATTAAAATGCGGGCAGCATATTCGTATATTCAAGACGTGAAGCTAGAGGGACGTACAGCCATTATTGCAGGAGAGGCATTTTATTGTAATGCTTTTGAAAAGATAAGGCCAGATACAGTGAAAGGCGCATACATATATGCCCTATCTGCAGGGAATTTTTCTTTACCAGAAGATCCAATTATGAACCAGCTTTATGCTGATATTTGGGGGACAGCATTTACAGATGCTGTTCGTTTATTATTGAAAAAAGATTTGGAAAAGAGATCTAAGCTTAGTGATAGTTTTGGACCTGGGTTTTATGGTATGGATGTGGCAGAGATGGTGAAAATGACCAACTTGATTAATTTTGACCAGTTGGAAATGGAACTTCGAAGCAGTAGCATTATCCTACCTTTAAAGTCTTGTACTGGCCTATATTTTCACGTAACAGACCAGTATGAATATATGAATCAAGCATGTGAAGCATGTAGAGGGTCAGCATCAAGTTGTAAGTTATGTCAGCAAAACCAAGGAGGTAAAAATTAATGTTTAAATGTACAGGCCTTTGTAAGACTTGCGGTAAATGTAAAAGTGCAAATATGATTAGTAAGGCAAATGACAGAAAAACAAAAATTGTTAAATTTCCTGATGGCTTTGAGCCAGCCAAGGATATGGATGGATTAGGCGTAGCATTCGACATTGGAACTACAACAGTAGTAGGTATGCTTTGGGATTTATGTAAAGGGAAACAAATTGGAGTATGTGCAAAAACAAACCCTCAAAATGAATTCGGACTTGATGTTATTTCCAGAATTACATATTGCGGAAGCAAAGGGGAAAATCTGGATGAACTAAGAGCCAATGTTGTGGATTGCCTTAATGAGATAATCAACCAGCTTTGTGACCAGGCTTCTATTAAAAAGGAAGATGTGGTCAAATGCACGGTTTGCGGAAATACTACCATGTCACATATATTCGCAGGGTACCCACCTATGTCACTGGCTCAGGCACCTTTTGATCCGGCATATACAGGAATGATCACCTTAAGTAAAGAGGATTCAAAACTAGATATTAACGCAGATGGTAAAGTAGTGGTTTTACCTAATATAGCAGGACACGTAGGAGGAGATATTACTTCGGGAATTGTGGCGTCTAGATTGCTAAATGAAAAGGGCCTTACTGTATTTATTGATATTGGAACTAACGGAGAAATAGTTCTTACTAAAAATGGTGATGCCTATGCTTGTTCCACAGCAGCAGGACCTGCATTTGAGGGCTCAGCAATACTTCATGGCATGCGTGCAGCTATGGGTGCAATTGAGAAAATTGAAATCAAAGAGGGCGAAGTATTTTTCAAGACTATTGGGGAGTGCCAGCCTGAAGGAATTTGCGGATCAGGCCTCATTGATGCCATAGCCCAGATGCTAGACAACAACTTAATCAGTAAAACGGGAAGAATGATTTCTGCCGAAGATATTGATAAAAAGAACTTGGATCATAGGCTAAAGGAGAGATTGATTCAGATAGAAGGAGAACGAAGATTCGTCCTTGTTTTCAAAGAGCAAGGAGAAGATATAGTGATTACTCAAAACGACATAAGAGAAGTACAGCTTGCAAAAGCAGCCATTTCAGCAGGAATTACATTGATGCTTGAAGAGATGGGGGAAACTGTAGATCATGTTACCAAGGTAATGGTTGCAGGTGCCTTTGGAAGCTATATTAACAAAGAAAGTGCTGTAAGAATAGGAATTCTACCTACCATAGACCAAGATAAGATTATTTCAGCAGGAAACACCGCAGGTGCAGGAGTCTGTATGACGCTGACAAATGAAAATGAGTTGGTACTGGCAGAAAGTGTGCCAAACAGAATAAAACATATTGAATTAGCAGGGTGTGAAAACTTTCAAAATACATATTTAAATGCTATGGCATTCTCTAAGGGAGAACGGAGGAAGTAAAATGGAATTAACAAGAGAACAAATTATTGATTTACTGGAAACAAAGGACGAGGAAAGAATCCAGAGACTTTTTGCAGAAGCAAGGAAAATAAGAGTTGAAAATTTTGGAAACAAAATGTTCTTGTATGGATTCGTTTATTTTACTACTTGGTGTAGAAATGACTGTGCATTTTGTTATTATCGAAAATCCAACGATATTGAGCGGTATCGAAAAACATCTGAAGAAGTTTTGGCATTGTCTAAAGGCCTTGCAGATTCGGGTGTCCACTTAATCGATCTAACTATGGGAGAAGATTTGGTCTACCATAAGGAATCTTTTGATACAGTGATTTCGATTATTGATCAGATTAAAGAAACCACGAATCTTCCTGTAATGATCTCACCAGGATTAGTCAATGATGAGTTAATTAAAAAATTTGCAAATGCAGGAACGGATTGGTACGCTCTTTATCAAGAGACAAACAATCGTGAACTGTTCGCAAAACTTAGGTTAAATCAGGATTATGACGAAAGAATGCACGGGAAACTATTTGCAAAAGAATCGGGAATGCTTATTGAAGAGGGCTTGCTTGCAGGAATTGGTGAAACGGCAGAAGATCTCGCTGACTCACTGATTAACATGGGTAAAATTGGTGCAAAACAGCTACGAGTAATGAGTTTTGTTCCTCAACCAGGAAGTCCAATGGAGAACATTAAGACCCCTGACAGAATCCTTGAACTGAAAGTCATTGCACTTATGAGAATTCTATACCCTTGGTCACTAATACCAACTTCCCTTGATATAGATGGCATTGCAGGGTTAGCAGATAGAGTAAACGCTGGTGGCAATGTGGTAACATCAATCATTCCGCCCAGATCAGGTCTTGCAGGAGTAGCACAAAATTCTATGGATGTAGATGATGGATGCAGAACTGTAGCAGAAGTAGAAAAAATATTAGAAACATTAGGATTAGAGGCGGCAACAGCTGAAGAATATAAGGAATACATAGGTAAGTTGAAATGTCAAAAATAGTAATCGTCGGTGGAAAGCTTCAAGGAAGCGAAGCCGCTTATTTGGGAAAATGTGCAGGAATAGAAATCATTCTTATTGACAAGGACACTAAGGCTCCATCACAGAATCTTGTGGATAAGTTTATATGCGGTGATGTGCTATCTGACGATCCTGAAGTGGTGGGAGCATTAGAATCAGCAGATATGATTTTACCAACTATGGAAAATGACTGGGTACTTGAAAGATTAGATGCCTTGGCAAAAGATAAGGGGTATACTTTGGCTTTCGACTGGGAGGCATACAAGATATCTTCTTCTAAAAAAGTTTCAGACAAATTGTTTCTAGACAATAATCTGCCTTGTCCCCAGTACTATCCAGCAGGTACAGCCCCATTTATTGCCAAGCCTGATTCAGAAAGTGGGAGTCATGGAATTCAATACTTTACAAGTGAAGAAGACGTGAAGAAATTTGCAAATGGAGAAGGTAAAGACTTTATTATTCAGGAATTTGTGGAAGGCCCCTCATACTCTGTTGAGATTATTGGAAGACCAGGAAACTATAGGGTTTATGAGATTACGGAAATATTTGTAGATGATGTTTACGACTGTAATTTGGCTGCCACCTTACATACAATTGATCCGGAAAAGAAAAAAGCTATAGAAAAATTAGCTATTGATATCGCAGAGATTATTAACCTAAAGGGGATAATGGATCTTGAAGTAATCGATTACAATGGAGAAATTAAAATATTGGAAATCGATGCAAGGTTACCTAGTCAAACATCTATTGTTGTATATCACGCCAGCGGCATGAACTACATTAAGGAACTGTACGATTTGTTTTGTACAGGAGATTTTCAAGATAAGCAAATTAACAACAAACATTTTGCTTCATTGACACATTATTTGTTTCAGGGGGGAGAATATTCTTCCCATGGGGAACATATTATGGTGGAAGGTGGACTTTTGGAGTATACTGAAGGTATATGTAAGGATGCAGTGGTTGTTTCTGACTTTAAGGAAGGAATGTCTGTATGGAGGGGAACCTTTGTAAACTATGGACAGACATTTGGCCAGCTAGAAGAAAAAGAAGCACAGATGCGAAGCGAATTAAAGGAACGGTAATGTTCCGGGGAAATTGATATGGAGAAATATTCAATAGGACAAAAGCAAAGATTAGTTGAACTTAATGGAGAGAAATCCACTGTTGAGAAAGAATTTGGTACAGTACAGGAACGTAATGACACATTTAAGGAAATAGAAAAGCAACTTGTGAAACTAAACAAAGAAAAGCTTCAAACCCTTCTTTGTGAAAAGCATATCCCATTGACCTTGGAAGTTGAAAAAAACCTGGAAAGATGGTTAACTCAAGAGGAAGACTTTACACGAGTAGCGACCCCTGTAATAATAACTGGGGACAAGCTAGGGAAGATGAATATAGACCAGGATAACCATTTGAGAGAACAAGTATTTTGGGTTGATGCCAAGAAATGTTTAAGACCTATGCTAGCTCCTAATCTTTACGAGGTTATGAGAGATCTTCATAGAATTACAAATGAAGCGGTAAGAATATTTGAAGCGGGATCATGTTTTCGAAAAGAATCTCAAGGTTCACAGCACATGAACGAATTCACCATGCTTAACCTAGTAGAACTAGCAGGTGTTAAAGACGGAGATCAAATGGAACGACTAGAAATCTTGGCTAAAGGAGCTATGGATTCAGTAGGAATTGATAAGTATGAAATTGTTAAAGAGTCTTCAGGAGTATATGGGGAGACTTTGGATATTGTAGTAGACGGTTTGGAATTGGCCTCAGGAGCATATGGACCTCATCCTTTAGATAATAACTGGGGAATTTTCGAAACTTGGGTCGGCATCGGTATTGGCGTAGAGAGAGTTGCCATGATCAAAGGTGAATATCAGACTATAAAAAGAGCAGGGAAAAGTATCGCCTATGTTGACGGCATACCATTAAAATTGTAAAGCGAGGAATATATCATGACAAGATTAATTACACAATGGATATCTACAATGGAAGATACAGCGACTTGCTGGAATAAAACCTTACAGGAAAAAACAGGTATGGGCTATATTGATTTGGCGGCAAAGGTGTCGGGAAATTCAAAAGAGGACATTAAGGCGGCATCTAAAACCTGTAAGGTGGCAGTGGTACCGATCACAGCAGGTCTAGGCACAATTGATACTTTTTCAAAGTCTGTTGCAGCTATTCCAACAGCTATGGGGTTTGAAACATTTATTACTACAGCTTCAGATGTAAGTGGTATCCTTGAAGCGTATGAAAATAATGCAGAAATTATATATATGGCAGATGATGACAGATATATTGCTTTGAATATTAAAAACAATAAGATTGGGGAGAATAATTTTGCTACGGCAAATGGTTTTATAGAAGTATTAGAGGCACTTGGGGGGACTTTGTCAGGACAAGATGCTTTAGTTTTAGGTTATGGTATCGTAGGACAGACTATGGCAAAAGCATTAGCAAAAAAGAGTGCAAAAGTGACTGTATACGATAAAAACTCCAGAAAAGACTTACTGATTAAATCGGATGGATACAAAGTGCTTGGCAGTATCGAGGCAATGTCATCCTTTAAATATGTGGCAGATGCAACTTCAGAAGGGCCGTGGATTACCAAGGATATGTTAAATGAAGAGGCGGTGATTGCAGCACCAGGAATTCCTTTTTCTTTAGATGGATCAGCAAAAGCCAAATTTGCAGATCGTTATGTTCATGATCTTTTAGAGATTGGAACAGCAGTAATGTTAGGGTTAGCAATTTAAGCATAGGACTGGGAGGTGCCTTTAATGGGAACAGAAAAAAAACGATTTTATAGAAAAAAGACAGAGTTGTTTCTCTTGCTAGACAAGATGAAATTATGGCCCTCCAAGCGAGGAATACTTCATGGAATAAGAGAGATTGAAAAGAAGGGTGAATACGCTATTATTACCACCCATTGTGGCAAAACTTTTAAGATTTACAATTCAAGAAATTCTAGAGCGGCTAGATGGATTCGAAATAAGTGGGTATTTAAAGCCTGCAAAGATTGTAAAGTGCCTGATTGGAAGATGGAAAAGTATTCAAAAACTTTTTTCAATTCTTCTTATGGCAGCACCCTTAGGGATCATGATACATCAAAATAGTTAGACTAAGACCTTGGCAAGATAGAATGCTAAGGTCTTTTTTTATGCCTAAAATTTCCGAAAATCGGGAATAAATTTGCTACAGCAAAATAGATTATTAGGATAAAATAAAATCTAAGGAGGCAAATATGGAAGAAAAAGGATATTTAATAGCACAGACCTATCTTGCAAGAATGGCAGTGCCTCTGGAAGGCGTGTCAGTAACAGTTACCACAGATAGTGAGAATCCTTTTCTCATTGCTTATGAAAAAACAGATATTAACGGAAAAACTCAGTTGGTGTCTATTGATACACCTAATCTGGAAAACAGCCTTTCTCCCTCTGGGGGCAAAGCCTTTGCCAGCTGCAATATTCGTCTTGATCATCCAGACTATTACACGACCATAGTGAAAGAAGTTCAGATTTTTTCTGGAGAGGAAAGCATTCAACAAATGGAGATGATTCCAAAAGAAGAATTTCCAACCAAAGACCAGCAAAGCAGAACTTACGTGATTACACCTCAGGATTTATAAGAAAGGAGAAAAAATGGCGACAAGAATACCCTTTATCCCACAGAATATTATAGTTCATTTAGGGACACCTAAGTCCTCAGCTCAAAACGTTACTGTTTCTTTTGCCGACTATATTAAAAACGTTGCCTCTAGCGAAATATATCCCACGTGGAACAAAGAGGCTTTAGAAGCTAACATATATGCTCAGATATCCTATGCAGTGAACAGGGTTTATCTGGAATTTTATCGTAGCCAAGGATACAATTTTGATATTACAAATTCTACAAGTATTGATCAAAAGTTTATTAATGGAAGAAATATCTTTAGCAATATTGAAGTGCTGGTAGATGAAATTTTCAATATATATATTAGCCGTATCGGAAATTTAGAGCCTTTGGCGGCAAAATTTTGCAATGGAACTACAACCACCTGTGATGGACTTTCCCAATGGGGAAGTGAAAGCTTAGCTCAGGAAGGTTATGAGGCTTTCGCCATATTGCAAAATTATTATGGTCAAGACATAGAGCTTATTTCAGATGCACTTATTCAAAATGTAAAACAGTCATATCCGGGAACTTCACTTAAGCTAGGCAGTACTGGGTCTAATGTAAAGATTATACAAGTTGAGCTAAACAGAATTTCGCAAAATTATCCTTTAATTCCCAAAATTAATAATGTAGATGGAGTTTTTGATGCCAAAACGGAAAAGTCAGTAAAAACCTTTCAATCCACTTTTAACTTAACACCAGACGGGATTGTGGGAAAGGCTACTTGGTATAAAATGCTCAATTTATATGTGGGAATTACAAAGTTGTCTGAATTGGATTCAGAAGGTGTAAAATTGTTTGATGCTTCCTTAGAATATCCAGATGCCATTTCACTAGGTAATTCTGGAGAAAAAGTAGAAATTCTTCAGTATTTTTTGCAAATTATTGCAGAAGTTTATCTGACAATTCCTAGCGTTGATATTACAGGATATTTTGGTCCGGAGACAGATATTTCCGTGAAGGCATTTCAGCAGCAATTCAACCTGCCTCAAACAGGTGTAGTGGGGGAAGAGACATGGGATCTAATGTACAACGTGTTTAAAGGCATTGCGGATGCTCTATTTATTAAGGAGGAGATTTTCCCTGTATCTACTTTGCCATATGGGGGAACCGCCCTTACATACGGGTCAAAAGGAAGAGATGTTATGGCCATGCAAGAATACATTAATGTTATTTCCTTGGTAATGACTGAGATTACTCCATTGGTACCTACTGGAATCTTTGATGCACAGACTCAGCGTACAGTAAAGGAATATCAAGAGACTGTAGGACTACCTCAAACTGGTATTGTAGACAGAACCGTGTGGAATTCTATTACAAACAGCTATAAGGATGTTGTATTTGCAAACACTTCAAGACCCATTCAGTATCCAGGCAGGATACTTACCATAGGGCAAACAGACAATCAAGGAGGGAAAAAAAATGAATAACTTTAATCCGACTGTAGGTCAACCAATTCGCAGCATACAAACTTTTTTAAGAAAAATAGCACATATATATAAGGAAATTCCCATGGTTATTCCAGATGGCAAATATGGAACCCAGACTTATAAGGCGGTATCAGGCTTTCAGCGCCGGTTTGGCATGAAAGAAACGGGCAATGTGGATAATGACACCTGGGATAAGATTATTTCCGTCTATGGAGACGTGAGCAGGTATGCAGATGAACCAGAAATGGTTAAAGTCTATCCTAGTGCAGATTTTGTCATACTACCAGGAGAAGAAAGCGTTCATTTGTATGTAATAAAAGGGATGCTTAATGGTTTGGCTGATTACTTTGCAAACATTGAGAAGGTAAGTGGAGGTAAGGAGTATGATCGACCTAGTGTGAAGAATGTAGAAAAATTACAAGAGGTCTTTGGCATGATGAAAAATGGAGTAATTGAAAAGGAATTTTGGAATCGGCTGGCAGGACTATATGCTGCTCATATTTCTAGAAACATGGTAGATCCTATAGGGTGAGGGAAAGTGTAGTAAAATCCTTGAAATAATCAGAAGGATAGGCTTAAATATATTGAAACCCACTGGCTATTTTGGTATACTTAAGTGGATGGACAAGCTCTCCCTTAGGAGAGGTAAATAATATGGGGAACGGATCGGATTGATCACATAGACTCTAAATCTATGCAGCCGAGTGAGACTCTCGGGTTCCTCGCCAATTTAGAAAAAAAGAAGTTGCTTTGTAGCAGCTTCTTTTTGCGTGGTCGTAATATTCCTGTACTACATTACGGGGATTACTTGACATGGTATAGTATGTGGAATATAATCAAATAAATGGAAAATATATGTGAAAAATATTGAGGAGGAATTAGGACAATGGAAAAGATGACAAAAGAAAAAGCATTAGCTGGTTTTGGCGGAGGAATTGACTGTTCCCAGGCAGTATTGTCCCATGCTGCACCAAAGGTGGGGTTAGACGAAGAGATTGGTGCAAAGTTGGGTGCAGCCTTCGGTGGTGGATTGTGGCGAGGTGAAACTTGTGGCTGCGTGGCAGGCGCCATGATGGCTCTCGGGCTTAAGTATGGAAATAGCAAGCCAAATCAAGGAGAGGTGAAAGAAAAATTCCTGGCAAAAAAAGCTGAATTTGAGGAAAAATTTATTGCTGAACATAAGACATTGATTTGTAATGAACTTTTAAATCATGATATCAGTAAACCTGGAGAATTAGAAAAGATTATGGAAGAAGGCTTATTTGAAAAGGTATGTGCAGGACTTGTATGCAGCACGTGCAGAATTCTTGACGAGATGCTGTAGAAATGGGAAGAGTAAAGGAAGCTAAAGAAAAATGTTTAAGCGGACAGCCCCTGTCAAAGGAAGAAATTATTTCTTTACTGGAGATACCACTTGCCAGCCAGGAGGATGTGGAACTTCGAAAGGTCGCTAGGCAGGTTGCATCCATAGTTACTAAAGACAGAGGATACATATGGACTGCCATTGGAGCAGATTTTGCTCCATGCCCTTTAAATTGCCAGTTTTGTTCTTTAGGGGAGAAGTGGGGAATAACTACAGAAACACGAACATATTCAGAAAAAGAAATTTTAACCAAGGTTGAACAGTTTGTTAAAAATGGTTCTGACTTTATCGTTCTACGTACTACAGAATACTATGATGTTAATAAGCTAGGATCTTTGACTCAAGAAATACGTAAACGATTTCCCGGAAATTACAAAATTATTTTTAATACAGGGGAACTGGACGAGAAAAAATCCAATAAACTGTATGGCCTAGGAGTAAATGGTATTTATCATGCTTTAAGATTAAGAGAAGGTATAGATACCCCATTTGATCCAGCAGTACGAACTGGCTCAATGGAGAGTGTCTGTAATTCACAGCTAGATTTGATTAGCTTAGTGGAGCCTATTGGCCCAGAGCATACTAATGAAGAAATAGCCGATAATTTCCTGGGAATTTTAAAGGCTAAAGCATATATTTCTGGGGCGATGGCCAGGGTACCTGTAAAAGGAACGCCTCTTGGAGACACCCAGCCTTTAGATTCTTCCAGATTGGCCCAAATCATTGCAGTAATAAGGCTGTCAGGAGGACGTTTAGTGGAAAATATATGCGTTCACCCTAACTCCAAAGAGGCTGTAGATAGTGGGGCAAATGTAGTAGTAGTGGAGACAGGGGCTATTCCTCGTAGTGACGAAATTGTCCAAGATGAATGGAGTGATTTTCAGATGAAGGATGCTAGAGATTTGTTTTTATCTGCAGGATATAACTTAAGCCAAGAATAGATTAAAAAAAGGATGCCACAAATTTTTTCATTTGTAGCATCCTTTTTAATTTATGATCTAAATGGTAGTTTGAAGTGAAGATATTTTCTGTAGGGGTAAATCAATTTACCTACGCCACGATTGTAAAGCTTGTATCCCCAGACTCCAGTCCAATGTTCTTTTCGCTTGCCTTTCACAGTCTCCCCACGTTCAGTGCCACCGGCCTTAATAGCAACCTTATCTTTGACGGATCTAATTAAATCATTGTTACAGCGAATATCTGCATCAAAATCAGTGTAAGCCATGCCCACATATTCTTCCACATGGGCATCAGAACCTCCAAAATGTGGTAGATTATATTCGTCAGCCAGCTCTCTTGCTAGCTGATTGGACAAAGGTGATTCACAGGTATTGAAGGTTTCAATAAAGTCGAACCGTTCAATGAGATCCATGTTCATTTTGCGAAAATACATGGCACTAGAACTTCTTACACCAAATGGATGTGCAGGTCCAAGAATACCGCCAAATCTATGGACGATTTTTAACAACCTTTTTAAGTTCATGCCTCGAATGGCTAAAACAGGCAAAAGATATTTATCGGGCATTATGACTAAAATATGTCCAGCATCTCTAGTATCATACTCCAAACCTTTTATTACAGTAAAATCTGCATATTGGGGATATTTTTTAAGCTCATCCCAGACACGGCATCCTTTATAACTATTGTGGTCAGCAATCATAATCCCATCAAATTGTTTTTCTCTAAATAGTTCGATATATCGCTCCAGTGAAACGCTAGAATCTAAAGAACCTTTTTTTGTGTGGCAGTGTAAATCAAATCTCAAAATAATCCACCAACTTTCTACTTTGTATATACTAAATATAGACCTGTTGTAGCGTAAATGCAAGAGCCTATTATCAGATGGGATTTATTACAAATATTTTCTAATAAAATCGTCACAGGAGAGAGGTTTATCAAAGAGAAAACCTTGCCCTTGAGGGCAACCCAATCTTTGTAATATTTGAAGGGTTTCTATGGTTTCTATGCCCTCTACTACCAAGGAAATATTTAGTTTCTTGCAGATGTCTACTATAGATTGTACAAGCACCTGAATTTTTTCACTAGTATTAATATCATTAATCAAGCGTTTGTCCAACTTCAACACGTCAAAGTCCACGGAAGAAAAGAGAAATAGGTTGGCATATTCCACACCGAAATCATCCATACATATGGTAAAACCAATTTTTTTCAAGTCATCTAAGGTTTCAATTTGCATAGCAGTGATTTCGTGCTGTCCACTCTCCAAAATTTCCAATTCAATCAAATTTTTAGGAATCTTATATTGATCATAAATATCAGATAATTGGCATATAAATCCGGACAGATTAATAGTATTCCTAGAGAAATTAACAGAAATAGGAACGACTTTCTCATTGGCATCTAATCGAGCTTTAATGAATGAGCAAACAGCGTCAAACACGAAGAAATCCAATTCTCCTACTAAGTGCACATCCTCAAGAAGTGGGATAAATGTACCTGGAGCAAATATTTGTCCCTTGTCATCTTTATAGCGGATTAAGGCCTCTGCCCCAGCAAGTTTTTCATCAATTAGCGTTACTTTAGGTTGAAGATAAATGATAAAATGATTGTGATTGATTAGTTGACGTAATATAACAGGATTTGCTAGTTCGAGCAAAGTATCATTGTTATATCTATATCGATTTGTGTTAGATTTTTTTCGATAGAAATTTTTCTTATCAGCATACATTTTTTGATCTGCCTTAGAAATAATCAAGTACAAATTTTCAAAAGTTTTTACCCAATATGCACCTATAGCCGCATGTAAATCATGCTCTATACCAAAAGAGGCTTTAAGACTATGAAGTTTTTTTGTGAAATTAGCAGAAGTGATTTCTGTTGAAATGATAACAAATTCGTCTCCACCTACCCTATAAACATCATTTTTATCGAAGATGGTCATGATAATCTCCGCCGTACTAATTAGAGCCTGATCCCCCACATCGTGGCCATAGTGATCATTAAGAGCTTTTAATCCGTTTATATCAATATAAACTACTCCTGTGTTTTCACGGGGGTTTGCATTTAATTCTTCGATATCATGCATAAGCTTGTTCCTATTATGAACCTTTGTGAGAAAGTCATTATAGCTAAGGGTTATTAACAACTGCTGGTTATTATTTTCAGTAATACTAGAATTAAGAAAATAACTTAGAGTACTAAATAGAGGTAATATAGAATTCACCTTATCCCTTGAGGGGTTGTCCACACCTATAAAGCCAACCAATTTACCGTCAGAATAAAAAGGCCCAACAAGAAGAGAAGTAACATTTTGTTGCGATAAAGTTTTATATTCATTGGGGAAGGTTTCTCTAATTTCCTCAACATCTTCAGTAAATAGGCATTCTTGTAATTTAAATGAGGGCATCCATCTGTCTATGGATGAAATATCCAAAGACTGTAGGTTGCATTTTTGTGAAGGAATATTGGAGGAACACCATTCATAGGTATTGCAAAGAACATTTTCATCTACTTTAAAAATATAAGCTCGGTCTGCATCTAGAGCAGACCCTATAGTCTGTAGCATCTCTTGAATAATGGAAACGATAGGCTTTGATTGATATAAGACTTTTACGCAGTCAATCAAGATGCCTTGCCCAATGGAAAGGGCTTTAGTTTTTAGTTGCTCTTGTTCAGAGGAGGTAATATCAAAGGCAATTTCTATTCTTGCTTTGCGACCATTCCAATTCAAAAATTTATCTTTTAGGAGATAATGGTGTCCCCCACTTAATTCGTTAATATGTTTCCATGTATAATAATTATCATAGGAGAGTAAATGGTTAGTACAAAATTCACAAGGAGAAGTTCGCCCTTGTAAAAGTTCATAGCATTTTTCTCCATTTAAAGCATCAATTTCAAAAGTTGCAGCACCTGATTTATTGATAAATAAAAGATCATACGTCTCAACATCTGAAATGTAAATTAATTCGGATAATGTATTTAGTATATCTGTGTTATGTTCCATAATATTTTGCTCCTAACTAAACTCTTACATTGTATTATACAATAAAAAAAATGTTTTTGTGCTATAATAAAAAGAAAAATAATAAAGGAGGAAGAGGAAGAATGGGGAAGATTAATAACAGAAAATTTAGTGCAGTACTGGCCATAATTATTATGGCTTTTCTTGTATTTAGTGGGTGTGGAAATACTGTCCAAAGCCAGGAAGCTAGCGGCGACAAAGTGGCAACTACAGTTAACCAGGATGGGTCACAATTTAAGAACCGGCAAAGGCTAGAGGAACATTATCAGAAACATGTACTAGACCAACAGGAATTCGGAGATGCAACCATAGAGGAATACTTAGCAGGGGCACAAGGATTAGTGGATTACCCTGGAGATGATGTACAAATAAAGACAGAATCTGATGGTGATATGGTGTGTTATAGGGAAAAGACTAATGAGTTTGGCGTGAAATCCAAAGATGGGGTAATTAGAACATATTTTAAACCAGAAAGAGGGGCGGAGTATTTCAATGAACAGTAAACAAGAAAAAAAATATCCTTGCCCATGTTGTGGCAATCTTACCTTGTCAGAAGAAGGTCCAGGAACCTATGAAATTTGTAAGCAGTGCGGCTGGGAGGATGACCTACACCAATTTAGAAACCCTGATTCTGATGGGGGAGCAAATAAGCTTAGTTTAAATCAAGCGAAAAAGAAATGTATTGAGGAAATAAATGACAGACAAAAGTAAAAAGCAAACATTGAAGCAATATTTTGGATATGAGGATTTTAGAGAAGGTCAGGAAATACTAATTGATAGTATTCTCGCTGGAAAAGATACATTTGGTATTATGCCTACAGGTGCAGGTAAGTCTATATGTTACCAGCTACCAGGGATTATGATGCCAGGAATCACCATCGTGATTACCCCATTAATTTCATTGATGAAAGACCAGGTGGCGGCTTTAAAAGAGGCAGGAATAAGAGGGGCATTTTTTAACAGTTCCCTTACATACAATCAGTATTTAAAGGCTATTGAAAATGCCAAAACAGGCATGTACAAGATTATTTATGTTGCTCCAGAGCGACTTACTAATGAAGAATTTTTATCATTTGCAAATCAAGCAAAGATAGATATGGTAACTGTTGATGAGACTCATTGCGTTTCGCAGTGGGGGCAGGATTTTCGCCCTAGCTATCTAAAAATCATGGACTTTGTAAATCAGCTAAAAACAAGGCCAATTGTCAGTGCTTTCACAGCAACAGCTACAAAGCAAGTAAAAGAAGATGTGATGAAGATTTTGGATCTAAAAGATCCTACCGTTTTAGTTACTGGCTTTGACAGGGATAATCTGTTTTTTTCTGTGGAGAAACCTAAGGACAAATTTGGAGCGGTCTTAGATTACATTGAAAGTCATCCCAGTAAAAGTGGAATTGTTTATTGCCTTACAAGAAAGAGCGTAGAGGAAGTTTGCTTAAAATTAAATGATAGTGGAATTAAGGCTACACGTTATCATGCAGGCCTTTCTGATAAAGAACGGCGGGAAAATCAAGACGATTTTATCTACGATGTGAAGACAGTTATGGTGGCTACAAATGCATTTGGAATGGGTATAGACAAGTCAAATGTAAATTTTGTAATTCATTATAATATGCCAAAGAATATAGAAAGCTATTACCAGGAAGCTGGACGTGCTGGCAGAGATGGTGAAAAAGCAGATTGTATATTGCTTTACGGAGCAAAAGATGTAATTACCAACCAATTTTTCATTGAAAAAGATACGGAAAATGAGGAAGTTGATCCGGAAGAACAGCTTGCAATTACTCAAAGGGACAGGCAACGGTTAAAGTTGATGACATTTTATTGCCATACTAATGAGTGCCTTCGCAGTTATATTCTTGAATATTTTGGGGAACATCCTTCAAATTACTGTGGGAATTGTTCTAATTGCTTGACCCAGTTTGAAGAGGAAGATGTAACTTCTGCGGCGAGAAATTTGGTGGGCTGTATAAGCGAATCTGGCCAAAGGTATGGGATTAACGTGATTATTGATGCGGTTCATGGCAATGAAACTGAGAAGGTAGAAAGATACGGGCTTTTAGAGAATGATTATTTTGCCAGTGAAGCGGGGCGTTCTGTGGCTTTTCTTAAGCAAGTGGCTAATTTTTTGACTCTCCATGGCTATATTTACAAAACTGATGATAAGTATAGCATTGTCAGGCTAGGGGAATCAGCAAGTAAGCTTATGGCCAAGGAGGAAACCGTAATAATGAAAGTAGCTAAGGATAAAACGCCGATGGCTAAGGCTAAAAAACCTAAGGCAGGAGAATATGCAGGAGAACGACCAGAGTTATTCCAGGAACTTCGACACTTACGAATGAAATTTGCTAAAAGCAGAGGAATTCCTCCTTACGTAATTTTCACAGATAAAACTTTAAAAGAATTGTGCAGATTAATGCCAAAAAATAAGGGTGAAATGCTTGATATTTCCGGTATAGGGGATACTAAATATACTAAATATGGGGAAGCTTTCTTAGAGGTTATCAAAAAGCATAATATGGAATAATTTTGCACATATGAATTGACAAATATTTACAATTAAGATATCCTTTAGATATGGAAAAAATTTACATATCCATATATAAAAGGAGGATAAGATGAAAGATTATAATGAACTAAAACAAACTATAGAGGAAGACTTAAAGGCGTTACATAGACTCCAGTTAAGTGCCATATCACTAAATCCACAAAACGATAGTGAGATGGATTTGTTTTGCAGGATTGTTGAAGGATGCATTTTAGCATCTAACGCTTTAGTGGAGAAAATAGTTGATGAGGGGTTGATGGAATTTAAGGAAGATGAAGATGAAGGGATACTAGAGCCTCGCAGGACAAATAATTCTGAGATATTTGCAGAGGTTGAAAAATTTGCCTTCCAAAAGGGAGAACAAAAAGGTTGGCAGGACATGCAATATGCTATTGGGCATCGGATGATGGAGGAATGCGTACACTACGAAATTATTGAAAAAACCACAGGGCTTACAGCGAAAGATATGATAGTGATTGAAAATATGCACATAGCTTGAAATGCCTTAGATGAAAGCGTTCCCATTTCTTATATATCTTGTGTTTACACGTGTAAAAAGGTACAATGGAACTAACTTAAGAGAGAAGGAGAATACATGTTGGAAAAGAGATTTGCACTTTTGATTGATGCAGACAATGTATCAGCAAAATATATTAATCCTATATTAGACGAACTGTCTAAATATGGCAATGTAACGTATAAAAGAATTTATGGGGACTGGACAAGTAGACAAAATGTTAGTTGGAAAGAAGAACTTCTACGAAGTTCCATTACGCCGATTCAGCAATTCAGCTATACTACAGGGAAAAACGCCACGGATTCTGCACTTATTATTGATGCAATGGATATTTTATACACAAGTAGAGTAGATGGATTTTGCATTGTGTCAAGTGATAGCGATTTTACCAAGCTTGCCAGTAGGATTAGAGAATCGGGTCTTACAGTAATCGGAATGGGAGAAAAGAAAACTCCTCTAGCCTTTAGAAAAGCCTGTGATATTTTCACTAGACTTGAACTTTTGGCAAATGGAGAAGAGCCTAACCAGGCGTTACCAGAGCCTGCGGTCAATAATGTTATGCAGGAAGAAGTTAAAGAAGTGGATAAAGCAGTAATTGAGGAAGCAATCGTAAAAATCATTACGGGAAATGTAAATGATGGGCGTGAATCAGGGCTAGCAGAAATAGGCAATCGCTTAGTAAAGCTTTACCCGGATTTTGATGTACGAAGCTACGGATATAGCTTGTTATCTAAGCTTTTAGAGGAGTTTACAAAGATTAGCCTAATTAAAAAAGGAAATTATGTTTCCGTTAAATTGGCAGAAGATACAAATAAGAAACAAGATGTTGAAGATTTCATTGTAAAAATAGTGAAAAGTGCTGGAAAACAGGGAATTGAACTAGGTGCCTTAGGTCAGGAGATTCATGGAAAGTTTAGCGATTTTAAGCTTCAGGATTATGGCTATTCCCAGTTTAAAAAGTTTGTTCGTAGCCTAGAAAATGTGGATATACAGAGAAATGGCAATCAAAATAGAGTTGTCTATTATGCAGTCCTATAATTAGATGTTGATGGGGTTTAAGGGTCAACACTAGATATATTTGACAAAGAGAAAAAAATAGCATATACTCCTTATTAATAATAAGTATCAATTAGAAGGAGCGGTTGTATGCAAAAACGAAATACAGTACAAAAGGATGTAATTCTTAAAACAGTAACAAAACTGAAGATTCATCCTACAGCAGAGGAAATCTATGCAGAAGTAGTTTGCGACTATCCAAGGATTAGTAAAGCTACTGTTTACCGAAATTTAAACCAAATGGCGGAGGCTGGGATTATTTTACGAATACAGGTTCCAAATTCTGCTGATTGTTATGATTATCATGTAGATAATCATTATCATTTGAAATGTACAAAATGTGGGCGGATATATGATGTAGAAATCCCATATATGGAAGAGTTAGACAAAAAATTTACAGAGAAAAGTGGTTGTGAAATAGATGGTCACAGTATTATATTTAAAGGACGATGTAGTAAATGTTTTGAAAAGCATTAGTTATGACGAAAGTGAGGAATATTGATTATGGCAAGTTATAAGTGCGGTGTATGTGGTTATATCTTTACAGAAGATGGAAATAATACTTTTAAAGATTTCAAGGAATGTCCAATATGTAACCAACCCAAATCGGTTTTTGAAAACATTGAAGGTGAAGATGATGAAATTCAGCTAGAGACCAGATCAAATGATTTGGATTACGATTCAGAATATGCAAGGGTAGATGAATCCTGTAGATATATGGCAGAAATTCATAAAATGGCAGTTTCTGGAGAAACGATTATTGAAGCAATGGGTACAAAAATACCAATGCCAAACTGGGATGATATTTTGCTTTTAGGGGCTCAGTTAAATCCTCCGCCTTTGAATGAACATGCTCCAGTTAGTACCCAGACTATTATTGGAAAGAATGCAAAAAAGCCTATGGTTCTTGAGAGCCCAGTATATATTTCCCATATGTCCTTTGGTGCTCTTTCCAAAGAAACTAAAGTGGCTCTTTCTAAGGGAAGTGCAATGGCTAAAACTGCTATGTGTAGCGGTGAAGGTGGCATATTGCCAGAAGAAATGGAATCAGCATATAAGTACATATTTGAATACGTTCCAAATAAATATAGCCTTACCTCTGAGAATCTGAAAAATGCAGATGCTATTGAGATTAAAATCGGCCAGGGTACAAAGCCAGGAATGGGTGGACATCTCCCCGCAGATAAGGTGACACCAGAGATTTCAGCAATAAGAAACAAGCCATTAGCAAAGGACATTATAAGCCCTTCCAAATTTGATGATGTCAATGGTAAGGAGGATTTAAAGGAACTGGTTTTGCAACTTAGAAACCAATCGGAAGGTAGACCTATTGGCATTAAAATTGCTGCAGGAAAACTTGAAAAAGATTTAGAGTTTTGCGTGTTTGCAGAGCCGGATTTCATTACTATTGATGGACGAGGAGGCGCCACAGGTGCAAGTCCGAAAATTGTTCGAGATTCCACTAGCGTGCCGACGATTTATGCGTTGTACAGGGCTAGAAAATATTTAGATAAAGTAGGTTGTGAAGCTGATTTAGTAATCACAGGTGGGCTTCGAGTTGCATCTGACATTGCCAAGGCGATCGCTATGGGAGCAGATGGAGTTGCAGTAGCATCCGCAGGACTTATTGCAGCAGCATGTCAACAGTACAGAATTTGTGGTAGTGGAAAATGCCCAGTTGGAGTAGCTACTCAGGATTCACAACTTAGAAAAAGATTAAATGAGAAAGCAGCAGCTAAGAGGGTAGGCAACTTCCTAAACTGCACCACTAATGATTTGAAAACCTTTGCAAGGATTACAGGGCACCAAAGCATTCATGACCTTGGTATAGAAGATTTGTGCACAATCAGCAGAGAAATTTCAGAGTTTACAAATATTAAACACGGGTGATAGAAGAATGATAAGAGATATACTTGAGTACAACAAAAAATTTGTATCAGAAAAAAAATATGAAGCCTATATTACTAGCAAATATCCAGATAAAAAATTAGCTATTGTGTCCTGTATGGATACCCGGCTTACAGAACTTTTGCCAGCAGCATTAGGGCTTAAAAATGGAGATGTAAAGATTATTAAAAATGCAGGTGGTACTATTAGTAATGCTTTTGGTAGTGCAATGCGAAGCTTGCTCATTGCTATATTTGAGTTAGGCGTGAGGGATATTTTAGTAATTGGACATACAGATTGCGGAGTTCAACATATGGATGGCAAGGCTATGATACAGCATATGAAAGAGCGGGGCATTTCCGAAAAAGCTATGGATATGATGGGCTACTGCGGAATAGATTTTGAGTCTTGGCTTAGTGGATTTGATGATGTAGATACAGCGATTGGAGAAACCGTAAACTTGCTGAAAGATCATCCACTTATTCCAAGTGACGTAAAGATTGATGGATTCATTATGGATTCTGTGACAGGAGCTTTAGTGCAAATCAGTGAGGCATAATACGTAAAGAAAAGTAATACTTACAAGTCACTGCCAATATAATGTATTGGTGGTGATTTTTATGATGATTTTTATTAGAAAAAAGAAATTGTTTAGCGTGGCTGGGATAGTGGCCATATTGGTTGTGTTTGGAGTTAGCATTTTTTCTGTTGGAAACCTAATGGGGCAGAAGATTGTAACAACATCGGCAGATGGGAATTGGGGATTAAGTTTTCAACAAACAGGCAAGCCGCCTGTGGCAAATGCGACGGCTGAATACCTAAAGAAGTATGACGCATATTATGCGGAGAATACACAAGAAAAAGAGTTATACTTAACCTTTGATGCTGGGTATGAGAACGGTTATACGGAAAAGATTTTAGATACTCTAAAAAAGAAAAAAGTGCCTGCCACTTTCTTTCTTGTTGGGAATTATTTGCAAACTAATCCAGAGTTGGTAAAAAGAATGGTGAAAGAAGGACATATAGTCGGGAATCATACATTCACCCATCCAGACATGTCGCAGATTTCCACAAAGAAAGCTTTTTCTCAGGAAATAGGTAAGATGGAGGAGATCTTTGAAAAGACTACAAAAACCAAGATGAAAAAATATTATCGTCCCCCCCAAGGAAAGTACAGTGAGAAGAATCTACAGATGGCTAAGTCGCTAGGTTACAAGACGATATTTTGGAGTCTTGCATATGTAGACTGGTACGAAAATGACCAACCCACACCACAGGAAGCGTTTGATAAATTGATTCCAAGAGTGCATCCGGGTGCTATTGTCCTACTACATAGCACTTCTAAAACTAATAGTGAAATATTAGAGCAGCTTTTAGATAAATGGGAAAAGATAGGATACACCTTTAAATCACTAGATCAGTTATAAATTAAACCTGTTTTAAATCAAGACTTCGAGTCTTAAGAATTTGGGCTATTTCCTGATTTATCAGGTAATGGCCCTTTTCATTTGGATGCATTCCATCTGAGCAAAGCAAGTCCTCATAACAACGGCTCTTTAAAAAGATTTTACGAATATCAAAAACAGGCACATCGTATTTTCGTGCCAATTCAAAAATCATTAGATTATAATATTCTTGCCATCTGTAGATAAAATTCACATCAGAAAGCCAGTGAAGTATATTTTCTTTATTCAGTCCCTTAGAAACCCAATTAAAGAATCGATTAGGATCCAGTGGTGGTAAGGAGAATAAAACAGGATTGCTACCGGCTTTTTTTACGCATTCTATGATATGACCGTAATTTGCGGAAAACACTTCGGGAGCCACCACTGGATCAAAGTTTGCATTTGGATTTTCTGAAATCTCAGACCAGTTAAAATTACAGTCATTACCTCCAAATTCCAAAACAGTATACGCATACTTGCTAAGTTCATCTTTGTTTTTTTCAAAAATTTGTAACCCTTTTGAAGTAGTACAACCAAATTTAGCATAATTTTTTACATGAATATTTAGTTCATCAGAAAACAAATTGACAAAACAATTTTTAGAGAAAAAATATTTTTCTTTACTTTCATCAAAGACTACACCTCTTGCGAGGGAATCTCCAAAAACGCAGATTTCCATTTAGATGACCTCCATCTGAAAAAAACAAGGTAATGTTAATACTCTCAATATAACAGAAAAACAGAGATAAGTCCTAGCTTCCTGTAATAAAAATAAACTATTATGAGTTACACAAAAAATAATGTCCTTTCATAGTATGAACTATATAGTTAAGAAAGGGGATTTTATTTTGAGAGAAAAAGAGCCTTATATAGGTATGCCTATATATTTAGACGATTGTGACTGTGACGATTTTATGGAAGACGATGTCAAGGAACACAATTGTGGCAGTGATGACTGCCTTTCCACCTGGCCATTAGCAATGGCTTATGTGCCTTGGCAACCTTGGGAAAAAACATATGATCAATGTAAGGGCCTTCAGGTTGGAACCATTTTTCCTAGCCTTAATCTTCCATTCCTTGGAGGTGGCAAACGATGACTAAACGAAGAGAAATGATGAGAAACATTCAGGAACTGGATTTTGTTATTATAGATATTGGTCTTTATCTTAACAATCAGCCTGAGTGTGAAAAGGCTTTGGCATTATTTGCAAAGTACCAGGAGTTGCAACGATGTGCCAAAGCAGAATATGAAAAGGAATTCGGCCCGCTTAATTATGCTGGGGTTGAAGTCAATGGTGGATGGTCCTGGATTGAAAAGCCATGGCCCTGGGAAGTGGAGGAGTAGTATATGTGGACTTATGAAAAAAAATTAGAGTATCCGGTTAACATTAAGAATCCAAACCCTGCCATAGCCAAATTTATAATGAGCCAGGCGGGCGGCCCTGACGGGGAGCTAGGGGCATCGCAAAGATACCTATCTCAGCGATATACAATGCCATTTAATCAAGGTATTGCAACCCTTACAGACATTGGAACCGAAGAATTAGCACACCTTGAAATGGTAAGCACAATGGTGCATCAATTAACCAGAAATATGACTATTGAGGAAATAAAAGATGCCGGATTTGAAACATATTTTGTGGATCATACATCTGGTGTATATCAACAAGCGGCCTCAGGTGTTCCCTTTGATGCTATGTGCTTTGCCTCAAAAGGCGATGCAATTACAGACTTAGTGGAAGATATGGCAGCTGAACAAAAGGCACGAACCACCTACGACAATATTCTAAGAATGGTGGATGACCCGGACATTATCGATCCTATCAGATATCTTAGAGCCCGTGAAATAGTCCATTTCCAGCGCTTTGGAGAAGCACTGAGAGTAGTTCAAGACAACCTAGACAAAAAGAATTTTTACGCCATCAACCCGGAATTTGATAGGTAAGAAATAAAATAAATAACTAGAGTGAAATATTTGCTGAAGTTAAGACAGCCCATGCCCCTTGGAATCTGAGCTTATGTCTGACTTCAGCTTTGTTTTTGTGCGTAATACAGGAGTTATTGTATGGGATTTAATTAAAGATTATAGTTGACGAATAAGAGATAAAATATTAATATTATCAAAGGAAGATCGTTGAAATCAAAATACTTACAGAGATTACTTTGATAGTCGAGATGAAACTTTCCAAAAAATAATTAGACAAAAAACAACAGAGTGTATTTATTGAATACCATGTCCAATTCAAGTACAATGATATAGAAGAGTAAGAAGGAGGATTCTATGAACATTATTGCAATAAAGACAAAAATTTATTTGTTGGAGGACGTTTCTCAGGAAAATGCATTGGAGGCTATTGCCGCATTTGTGGACAAGGCCTTGTGTGAGGATCCAAAATGGGAAAAAGAACATAAAGAAAATAAATACAAAGTATACATATGTAGTGGACTTGCTCCTGTGGAAAAATTTGGCGTGTATAAGAAAGACAGTTTGTATAATTTTACACTTAGAACGCTAGATATGCCACTAGCCAAATATTTAATGGATAAACTTGCCAATACACAGACAAAAATAATGAAGGGGATCGTGAATGAAGTTTGGCCGGTTTTGAAGAAACCAATAGAAAAGCTATACTCTTTGACCCCAGTTATTATTAAAAGTGAAACAGGAAAGTATTGGCGAGGGAACATGTCTTTGGAGGACTACCAAAACCGGATACGAATAAATTTAATAAAAAAATACAATCAAATTGTAGAGACAAAAATAGATGAAGATTTTGATCTTTGGAATTTGTTTGAATTTAAAAATCAAAAACCAATTGCAACGCCATATAAGAATATTAAGCTGCTTGGAGACAAAGTGGAACTTAGAATTGCAGATAATCAAAGGGCACAGGATCTGGCATATATGGCCTTGGCCACAGGACTTGGAGAAATGGGAAGTAGAAATTTCGGGTACGTAAATTACCACACAGTAAAGGGGGTATAGTTTTGATAAAGGATTGCTTGGAAGTATTTAAAAAAAACCTTGAAGCTAAAGGTGAAAGATACATTCTTGATAATTATATTCCAAAGGATGGCACATACATATTAGTAAAGATGGTGGGTAATCAGTTTGAAATGGCATCACCACTTGATGTCATTTATGACAAAAAAAATAAAGTTATGAAGGGTAAAGAAGACGGTAGATTTTCCATGATCTGTGCTATGGATTATTACAGCAAATTAATTGAAATGAATAAGCCTATGGACAGTGGGAAAATTATTCACTCGAATAACTATTTAAGTTTTGTAGTAAAAAAGAAAAGCATTAAAAACGAGAAGCTAACCCAATCAATAATAGATGGATATTATAGAATTTTATTGGATCCTAGTGAAAAGTACAAAAAAAGCAAAAAAAGTTCATCCCTATATAATGAAGTTGTAAATGATATTGGTCTAGTAGACCAAAGCTTCTTGGAAGCTATTCATAAATGGATTATAGATAATATTTTTACTCTTGAAGTTAATTTGGACAAGAAAGATTATCTTAAGATTTTCTTCATGCTAGAGAATGAACAGGAAACAAGGAACCTATATGCGAAAGAATATAAACGATATCTATTGCCTAATATTTATAACAGTAACGATTTTAATGTAGAAATTGAAAACCATATTTGCGGACTGCCTAATGACAACATGGGAATGAATTCAAAGAAACCATATCTTGCAAATAAGAACAGAGGACAAATAGAGGTTCCATATTTGATTAACCAAGAAAATGCCTTATTACAAGTGCAGTTCTTTGACTACCTACAAGGATTAGCGTCCAAGGGGAAATATAATATTTATTTCGATATTGATAATATAACTATTAAAGGCTATGGCTCAACGGAAGGCCCAGAGGCTCAAATGCATGGATACTTTTTAAGAATACAAAAGGGAAAGGAATTAGAAATACATAATTGTGATACAGTGGTAAGCTATAATCCTAATTTGATCCCCACATTCTATTATAGAAATATAATCAGATGGAAAGGGGATGAATACGGCGAAAGCATTAAAAAAAGAAAAGAATTAGAGATGACGGTAAATGATGTTTTGTTTGGAGGAAAATTGATATACAATTACTTTACTGATTCTGGCGACCTGAAGCGAGAAGATAGTGCTTTGAGAAACAATCTAATTGTTGGAAGAGATCAACTGTTTTCATGGTTTTATAAAAATGAAGGCGCTGATATTAGTGAAATCATGCAAATGGTTTCAACGGCATTAATTAAGGATTCGGTTAGTAAAGGATACAGGAAGAAAGCAAAAAAACAGTTAAATTTGAAATGGTCTTTTAAAGATTATTTTTTACAAAATAGAGAAATGGAGGAGCGTATGAACAGAGTAGAAGAGAACTTTGATAAGCATGTTGAGAGAGCAGACTCATGGGACTTTGATGGGGACGATGCAGAATATTATTTTGCAGTAGGTCAAGTGGTGTATTGTTTAATAATTAGAAATAAGGGCAAAAAAACCCCGTTTTCCCTTGCAAATACATTTTTTAATGCAAAAAGCGATAAAATCATTAAAAGAGAATTGACGTCTATGTTCAAAAAATACAGTTATGATATTTCCATAAAATCTATGAAACTAAAAAATGTACTGAGTAGAATATTGCTATATCAACCAGAGGCGGCAGTGAATCAAGACATGATTTTGGCTGGGCTTATGTCAAACAATGCAATAGTGAAACATGAAGAAAAAGAGGAGGAATTAGTAAATGAATAAGAGAGTATACGGAGTGTTAGGAATTTCATCAGTTATGGCTAATTGGAATGCAGACTTTTCAGGGTATCCAAAAACCACATCAGAGGGACAAATATTTGGAAGTGATAAGGCATTAAAGTACCCTATGAAAAAGATGTGGGAAAACCAAGGCGAGAAAGTCCTTTATATAAAATCCATGAAATTTTATGATGGTAAAAAAGGTGAGGTCACCTTAATCCCTAAATCCTTAAAGGAAAGATATGAACAGATATTTCAGGTGGAAGACCTTGACAAAACTGTTGATGGGAAAGAGGTCATAACCAATTTATTTAAAGCAATTGATGTGAAAAATTTTGGGGCTACTTTTGCAGAGACAGGTAAAAACATTTCAATTACCGGTGCGGTTCAGTTTGGACAGGGATTTAATAAATATGAGGATTCACAGGCAGTTGAACAGCTTATTTTATCACCATTTATAGATCCATTAGCAAAGGAGAAGAATGATGGTGATGAAGCTAAAAATGCTACCATAGGAACAAAAATCACTAGTGATGAAGCTCATTATTTCTACTCATTTAATGTTAATGCCTTGGCTTATAAAGAATTTGAAGAGTTAGGTGTTACAGAAGGGTATACAGAGGAAGATTATGAGAAATTTAAGGCAGTAGCATTGACCTCAGCGACCTCTTTTGCCACTAATGCGAAAATAGGCTGCGAAAACGAATTTGCATTATTTGTTGAAACAGAAGAAAACTTGTATCTACCAAACTTGGCCGAGTATATTTCATTTGAAAAGGGTACAGAAAAAAACATTATCAGAGTGGAATGCGACTTACTCCTAAATGAAGTGAAGGACAGAATAAAGTCGATTGAACTGTATTATAATCCATATACAACGGAGATTGTTCAAAACATAGAGAAGTTAAAACTTCTTAATATTTTTACTCAGGAAGAGGCGTAGGGATTACTTATGGAAATTTTGAAATTTAAATTATCAGGTAAAACTGCGTTTTTCAAGAAACCAGAAGTTAATACTTACTATTATTTTACCTATGGCAATATACATAAAGTGGCACTGCTTGGGATATTTGGTGCAATCTTAGGCCTTGGTGGATACATGCAGATGAAAAAAGAGGATGAATACCCAGAATTTTATGAAAAGCTACAAAATCTTAAGGTAGGAGTTGCACCTGAGGATCAATCCAAAGGATGTTTTCAAAAAAAGATACAAAGCTTTAACAATTCTGTAGGATATGCGTCGGCCGAATCAGGTGGAAATTTGATCATAAAGCAGCAATGGATAGAGAACCCTTGCTGGAATATTTACTTGAAAATTGAAAGCGAAGAGGGCAAAGCAATTAAAGAGGCGTTACTAAACAAGGAATGTAGATTCATTCCATATTTAGGGAGTAACAATCATCCCGCAGATATACAAGAACCTGTAATTATGACGGGAAGTCTTGCAGAAGATATGGAGGATATGAGGATACATAGTCTGTTCCCAAAGGCAGAGGCAACTTTAGATTCAGAGGGTGAAGGTGGATACCAATATGAGGAGTATTTGCCGGTGAAATTACAGAAAAAAACAAATATGTATCAAATGGAAAAATTCACATTTACGGATTTTTTCCTAGAAGAGTGTCAATGTGATGTATACAGTATTGATGGAAAGAACATCGTGTTCTTTTAATAGAATGGGCCTTTCAATAGATAATTTTTGAAAGGCTCTATTTTTTAGGTGGAGGAAATTTATGGAATTGTTGGAAGTGTTAAATTTGGATGGGACAATCTACGCACATTGCCCAAATAGTAAAGAGGGCAAAAGAGAAACCCTAGAAGCTCATAGTGAACTGAGCCTATCTTATTTTAATAGGCTAGTAAAAGCAAAGAAGTTAGAACCAATTTTTGATAATATAATTAGCACGTATTTAGGGAAAGATGATAAGAATATAAAAAAAATCTGTTTTGACTTGTTGAAATATGCCGTGCTTTTTCATGACACGGGAAAGATTAACCCTGAATTCCAGCGAAATAAAATGAGAAACAATGTGGATAAAAGGGAAGGATATTTGGGCGTCTCTGGATCAAATCATGCGTTGCTTTCATCGGTTATTTACTTGAATTTTGCGCTTGAAATGTTGAATGAAGGCGATTATAGTAAAGCAGAAAAAAAGAAGTTAAAGGGCATAACATATATAAATTCATATGTTATATCTAGGCATCACAGCAATATTGCCGATTTGCAGAGTTATGGGGGAGAGTTTATAGAAGGCGGAGGAATTTATAATATTGTAGAGGGTCAGCCCAAGGACAAATATTATAATGGACTATCCTATTTATCCCTAGACAATATAAATAGATGCGGAAAATTTCTTAATATTGCAATGAAAGATAGTACACGACAGCAGGAAATTGGTATTTACGTATATACTAGACTGATTTATTCTCTCCTGGTGGCAGCTGATTATTATGCTACAACCGAATACATTCAAGAGATGGAAATCACCAATTTTGGCGAGTTAGAACAAGTAGAAGAACTAAAACAGGCATTTGAGCAGGCTGAATTAACGGAAAAAATACGAAGTTATGAAAAAAAATACTATAATAAAGGGCAATATGCGTCCAACAGCAATGATATAAATTGTCTACGCAGTGAATTATTTTTGGATGCAGAAAAAACTTATTTCAACAATACAGATTCCAGTTTGTTTTTTTTAGAGGCACCTACAGGTAGTGGAAAAAGCAACACTGCAATGAATTTAAGTTTTAAAATGCTTAACAAACATATAAGAAAAATATTTTATGTATATCCATTTAACACGCTAGTGGAGCAAAATTTAACATCAATTAAAAAAGTTTTTGGTAAAAATGAAGATATTCTTTCCAAGCTTACTATAGTGAATTCAATAACGCCCATTAAACAGACTACCAATAGAACTGAAGAAGAGGATAGTCATAAATACTATCAGGAATGCCTTTTGGATCGTCAATTTCTAAATTATCCATTGGTTTTAACTACCCATGTAAGCTTATTTAATACTATGTTTGGAGTAGGAAGACAAGACGTATTTGGATTCATGCAGCTGGCAAACAGTGTTATTGTGTTAGATGAAATACAAAGCTACAAAAACACAATTTGGTCTGAAATTATTATTTTTCTGAAGACTTTTGGGGAATTACTCAATATAAAAGTAATAATTATGTCAGCTACACTTCCCAATCTAGAATATTTGACTGGTGAAGCAAAGAGAGTTGTACATTTAATTAGCAATAGGGAAAAATATTTTTCTAATAGGCTTTTTAAAGAACGGGTGAAGGTTTCATATGAACTTCTTAAAGAGGAGATGGACTTGGATAAATTATATGACCACATGTTGAGAAATCTGGAGCCGACAAAAAAAGTATTGGTAGAATTCATTAGAAAGAAATCCGCATATGAATTTTTCAACTTGCTACAAGAAAAAGTAGATATGAAATCCAAGGTTTTTTTAATGACTGGCGATGACAATCAAGAAGAACGGAAACATATTATCAGAGAAGTAACGGAAGCCTCAGAGGTGGGAATTGTTCTTGTGGCCACTCAAGTTATTGAAGCTGGAGTAGATATTGATATGGATATTGGCTACAAGGATATATCCAAACTAGATAGCGAAGAACAATTTCTGGGGAGAATTAACCGTTCATGCAAGGGAGACGGTATTACTTATTTTTTTAATATGGATTCGGCAGACAAAATATATAAAAATGATATTAGAATAAGTCGAGAATTCACGTTGGGATCCGAAATCATGAAAACAATATTAAAGGAAAAAAACTTTGGTGAATATTACAAACCTATTTTGGATCAGTTAAAGAAAAGTTGGAATCAATCAACAGCGGAAGATAGCCTAGAAGAATTTTTTTCTCAAGATGTAATGAAGTTGAATTTCCAAAAAGTCTCAAAGAGAATGGCACTTATTGACGAAAGCGATTGGGAAGTATCCCTATTTCTTTCACGGGATATCACCTTGGAAAATGGTGATAAATTAATAGGAAAGGAGTGTTGGGAAGAATATAAAGAACTATTGCAAAATGAAAAAATAGATTATGCACAAAAACAGGTGGAACTTTCCCACATTCGTAGCAATATGAACTATTTTATATACCAAGTAAATCGAAATATTATTCATGTATGGAATGATGAAATAGGAGAATTGTATTATTTGGAAGATGGGGAGGAATATTTTACAAATGGGAAACTAGATACTAAACTCATTGACGAGAAAGGAGGTATGTTTATTACATTATGAACGGAACATTGATAAATTACTATTTTCATTGTAAAAGACAGTGTTATCTACATGGGAATCACCTGGAATTAGAGGATAACAGTGAAGATGTGAAAATAGGAAGAGCAATTCATGAGGAGAAAGCAAATAAGCGGAATGATGCGGAAATCGCTATTGATGGGATTAAAGTTGACAAACTTGGGCCTGAATATTTGATTGAAATAAAGAAATCGGATGCAGATGAAGAGGCAGGCAAGTGGCAGCTGTTGTATTACCTGTGGATATTGAAGGGAAAAGGGATTATACGAAAAGGAAAATTGGAATTTGTGGAAAAAAATAAAAAGGGGGCGAAAACAACTGTATATGAATTAACATCGGCAAATGAGAAAGCTTTAGAAGAGAAGGTTCGACAGGTTGAAGAATTGATAAATCAGCAAGATGTTCCTTCAGTGGTTTTCAAAAAGCATTGTCATAGGTGTGCGTATTACGAATATTGTTTTGTCTGATAGGAGGTTGATGTATGGGAAGTACCAGATATATTATGTCTATGGGAGAACTGACTCGAAAAGATAATTCTTTGTGTTTTCGAAAGGGAGGAAAAAATGTATACATACCAATAGAAAATACGAAAGAAATTTATTGTATGTCCGAGGTAACTGTAAATACAAAACTACTGGATTTTTTATCAAAGAATAACGTTGTAGTCCATTTTTTCAACTACTATGAGGGATACAGTGGAACCTTCTATCCACGGAGCAAATATAACAGTGGAAAATTAATTGTGAAGCAAGTGGAAACCTTTCAAAATTCTAGGCTTAATGTTGCAAAGGCTGTTGTTAGAGGAATAGGTGAGAATATGAAGGAGGTTCTTTATCATTACTATAAGCATGATAAAAAGGAAGTGAAGGGCACTATTGATTGGCTAAGAAAAGAATTCGGATATAGAATTTTGCAGGCAGCAAACGTTCCAGAACTTATGGCGGCGGAAGGTGAGGCATGGGCTAGATTTTATGGAACTTTTAAATTTTTCTTGCCAGAGGAATTCATCTTAAATAAGCGGGTGAAACGTCCGCCAGATAACCCAATAAATGCAATGATATCCTTTGGCAATGCCCTATTATATACTAAGACAATCTCCGCAATTTATAAAACCCACTTGGATCAGCGGATTAGCTTCTTACATGAGCCATCAGAGGGTAGGTTTTCTTTAAGTTTGGACATTAGTGAAGTGTTTAAGCCAATACTGGTCTACAAAACAATTTTTGACCTTGTAAATAACAGAAAGATTCAAGTGGAAAAACATTTTGATAAAAAAGTGAATTATTGTTTGCTTAATGATAAGGGTCGCCAGATTTTTATTGAGGCTTTTGAGGGCAGGCTTGACAAGATATTTACCCATAATACATTGAATAGAAAAGTGAGCTATAGGACTGCAATCAAATTAGATTGCTATAAATTAATTAAATATATCCTAGAGGAAAAAGAGTTTATCCCTTTTTCATTGAAAGCAGGAATGTAAATGAAAAAGACTATAAATTATAATTATGCATTTGTTTTTTATGACGTGGGTGAAAAGCGAGTACATAAAGTATTTAAGGTGTGCAAAAAGTACTTATCTCATTTTCAGTTTTCTGTTTTTAGGGGAGAAATGACACCTGCTAAGTTTATAAATTTACGAAAGGATTTGAAAAACCTTATCAACGAAGAGGAAGATTTCATTTGCATTATTAAATTGGTGAATGGCAACGTGTTTGGCGAAGAGATTCTGGGAAAGTCAGAGCGACAAACTGGAGAGGAATTAATTTTGTAAAATTCATATAGAATATGAAACTACTTCAAAATTTATCAACTATGACAAATGCTGAAACAACGCTTGTTAAGGTTCAATAGGGTTGGAATGCATCTCAACGATCCTCCTTGTTTAAATGTAACGTTTGCTAATGTTCAATTATTTAGCATAATTATTATATCATATAAAATGCAATGAAGAGTAAAAATAAAATGAGATTATTTTAATATTTGATATGGATGGAAAAAATAAGAAGGTGTGTATTTTACCAAGGAATGATGATTTCTAAATCTAGAAATTACTTGATATTTCAACATTTATACGGACAAAGTCTATAATAAATAGAGAATGCAAATTTTGTTGGTAAAAATCCTCTTTACTATTGATTTTACTTGTAATTAGGGTATTATGTAATTATTGAACGGTGAAAACCATATGGTTGAACCTTAACAAAAAGTTGTATTTAAATCTTTATACTATAGCACACGGCGATCGGACAAAACGGTTGAACCTTAACAAAAAGTTGTATTTAAATAAATTTCCTTTGCGGTCAAATTGCATTGCCGCGATTTGTTGAACCTTAACAAAAAGTTGTATTTAAATCTATCAACAAGCCCATATGCAACTATGTAAAGCTTGTTGAACCTTAACAAAAAGTTGTATTTAAATCCAAAAAGTACAAATTGAGCTGCGGGTCGATTGCGTTGAACCTTAACAAAAAGTTGTATTTAAATTTTCTTCGTCTGTTCTAATTACAATTTCGCCATCCTGTTGAACCTTAACAAAAAGTTGTATTTAAATCAGGTGCCACAAAGGAGGAAGTGCCGGATTTAGCGTTGAACCTTAACAAAAAGTTGTATTTAAATATTCATTGAATTGGCTAGTGATATAAGTTACCGGAGTTGAACCTTAACAAAAAGTTGTATTTAAATCAGACAACACCCTTAGCAAAAGAATGGGCAGACATGGTTGAACCTTAACAAAAAGTTGTATTTAAATCATATCAGGTGTGCAGGATGGCAGAGTTCGTGCCGGTTGAACCTTAACAAAAAGTTGTATTTAAATATTTATTGAATTGGCTAGTGATATAAGTTATCGGAGTTGAACCTTAACAAAAAGTTGTATTTAAATGTACATCCGGCATGGTGTGCTCTTTCGATGTCTTGTTGAACCTTAACAAAAAGTTGTATTTAAATACAATTGACACAATTTTGAAAAGAGGAGTACGAAGTTGAACCTTAACAAAAAGTTGTATTTAAATCTTGAGACATGAAATAATTCACGCTTTTTTTAAGTTGAACCTTAACAAAAAGTTGTATTTAAATGCCTTCCATAAGTTAGCATTCCGTAAGTTAGCATCCGTTGAACCTTAACAAAAAGTTGTATTTAAATAAAAAAGAGTCCGATATCCCTAAAGGTTTTGTCCAAGTTGAACCTTAACAAAAAGTTGTATTTAAATTAAACCCTGCACCTCTCCTTTTCTTTACCATTATACGTTGAACCTTAACAAAAAGTTGTATTTAAATTCACGCAATGCATCTATAGATGAAGAGGTGCTTCGTTGAACCTTAACAAAAAGTTGTATTTAAATTTACGTACAAATATTACGATGGGCTTACCTGGGATGGTTGAACCTTAACAAAAAGTTGTATTTAAATTAGCTTCGTAATATTCCGGCCAACGATTTTTCCAATGTTGAACCTTAACAAAAAGTTGTATTTAAATACTAAACTTTTGCTGCAATTTTCCGAAAGATACATGTTGAACCTTAACAAAAAGTTGTATTTAAATAAAAATCCCGGAGTCGAGTTCCGTGTCCCGGCTGGGGTTGAACCTTAACAAAAAGTTGTATTTAAATAAAAGCAGTTTGGCGAATTGCCTGCCGGAATAGATTACGTTGAACCTTAACAAAAAGTTGTATTTAAATAGTTTTGTGGCTCGTGAGGGATTATGAGCGGATGAGTTGAACCTTAACAAAAAGTTGTATTTAAATTATTGAGAATAATGGAATGGGGGATTACAGCGGAGGTTGAACCTTAACAAAAAGTTGTATTTAAATAGTTTAGCCCCTAAATCTTTTGACTCAGGTCGCTTAGTTGAACCTTAACAAAAAGTTGTATTTAAATCCCTACTTCCCTTTTAAATAAATCTTCAATTTTCCAGTTGAACCTTAACAAAAAGTTGTATTTAAATAGTATATTTCCGGCAGTAGTATAATAGTGGCCAAGGTTGAACCTTAACAAAAAGTTGTATTTAAATTATTGACATTATAAAAGAAAGCTTTAAAAAAGTCAGTTGAACCTTAACAAAAAGTTGTATTTAAATCTAATTAAATCAAGTTCACGGCTAATTTTGTCAATGTTGAACCTTAACAAAAAGTTGTATTTAAATAGGGATGATCGTATTGGTGTTAGGTTAAAGAAGTATGTTGAACCTTAACAAAAAGTTGTATTTAAATTGATTATCACCTGCTTACATTTTGCATTACACTATGTTGAACCTTAACAAAAAGTTGTATTTAAATATACTTTTTTGTTGATTTTTTCAACATTTTTTCGTGTTGAACCTTAACAAAAAGTTGTATTTAAATTAAGCAATACAAACATAATGAGAAACCCGGAAAAGTGTTGAACCTTAACAAAAAGTTGTATTTAAATACTCCTCCGACTCCTCTTTCAATGCGTCCATATCCGTTGAACCTTAACAAAAAGTTGTATTTAAATCCTTTCCTTTTGTGCCTTACCAGTGTCTTATCTCAGTTGAACCTTAACAAAAAGTTGTATTTAAATGTTTCCCCTCTTGTGCCATATTACGGATTTCACCCAGTTGAACCTTAACAAAAAGTTGTATTTAAATCTCCCATTTGCCAGCTCTATAGTTTCGTTCCGATTTGGTTGAACCTCAACAAAAAGTTGTATTTAAATCGTTCCAGTCTTTGGATAATCTTCTCGGCCTGCAGGTTGAACCTCAACAAAAAGTTGTATTTAAATCATCTAGGGCGACTGCGATTCTTCCTATTAAAGCGTTGAACCTTAACTACTATAGGTGTATACTATTAAGAAAAGGAGATGATTATGAAAAAATACGAAGCGCAAAATAAATATGATAAGGAAAACACTGTCCAGATAAAGGCAAAACTAAACAGGAATACAGATGCAGATGTGATCGAGTGGCTAGACAAGCAGAGCAGCAAACAGGGAGCCATAAAGGCCATGATAAGAGACGCAATAAAACAGAACAAAAACTATTAAAATAGTTGACATAGGTGTACACCTATAGTGCGGTACAATTAAGTTAAGAAGTTAACTTAATAACCGGGCAAGCGGGGTAAGGAGGAAACGTGAAAGAAAATATGACAGACAAACAGTTTGATAAAATTCTAAAAATGGTGGCAATGATATTGGACGGCTGCAAAGACCTAAACGAAGCAAAGGTAAAAGTTGCAGAATTGCTAGAAAAGGAAAAGCCCGCCGAATAAACGACAGGCCGAAAAACAAAGACCCAATATGGCGTTAAATATGAAACTCATGTTCAAACGGATGGAAAAGCGAGCAGAAATCTTACGTTAAGAACTGTATGGCAAATTGACAAAGGTTCCAAAGTGCCCAGATTAGTTACTATTACTTTTAATAAAAAGAAAGCGGGAAAATAACATGTTACATGAATTAGATGTTGTTAGACTGAAAAAAGATAGAACAGATTTAGGAATTAAATCTACATATGAAGGAACAATTGTTGATGTTTTAGGAAATGGGGAAGCCTTTACTGTAGAGTTTTTTGATGAGTTGGGTGAAACCATAATGGAAGGTCTTTACTCTGAGTTTTCAGAGGAAGAATTGGAAATAGTGCCAATGGCATAGAATGTAAATGAATATAAGTTAACCAAGGCAGCTCAATTGCGGGCTGTCTTTTCTTATGGAATAAACCGGGAAGAACTATAACGTTCCCGCAGATATGAAGTATGAAGACTGGAAAGATTCTTTCGTTGATAACGGTTCAAATGATGGCTTGAAACCTGTCAACCCAGGTGATACAATGGAATCAAAGAAAGAAATTATTCAGGAATGGTAGAATATGAATATGGTGAATATTTAAGTATTATCAACAATCATCAAAATCCATTTGCCAGACAGATTTATTCAAAATATGCTGATGAAATTAAGGGCGTTAAGTTGACATCTTCAAAAGGTGCTGCGTATTCACCAGGCTCAAACACTCTTAATTTCAACTATCCTAAACATAACGACCTGAACAAATATGATGCACTCGCACATGAATATGGATATTTTTTTGATGCGGCAGCCAAATTCAAAGGATTGCGCTTTAATGAAATTCGAGCAGTGGAGTACAAGATGCTATTGATGGCCTGTTCCCTAGGTCAAGAATTAAGTGGGGACATGGTGAACGATATTACAATCAAAAATATACAGACATTAAATTCATGGATAAAATGGCAAGAACATCAAGAAAAAAAGCATTGCAAGAGGTTTATAAGGATTTGGGTTTTGATGCAAGCAATCAGGCAAAAGTCAAAACGATTTGCAGGCAATATGAAGCGGCATCAGAAGCTTGGGCAAATATCATGAGTGCAGTAGTTTGTGGAGACGAGTCATTGGAATACGTGAAAAATTATCTTCCTAATAGCTATAAGGCTATGCTTGAAATCTTGAAAGGGGTGAAGTAAGTGAATAAACTTGATACAGCATTAGAACTTTATGACAAAACATTTGACGGTTCATTTCCAACTATTCCACTTCTGATGGAAAATTCAAAGGAAGGAGAATGATGATATATTATGACAAGACAAGAATTATATAATGCAGTTGACTCGCTTGCATCAGATATAGAGTTTTCCTATTTAAGTGTAGATGGGGCAATTTGTCCATTTTCTAGAGAAGATATTTCTGTTGCATATGGTGGAGAAGAGTGCACGTTCAATAGTATATCTGATGCATTGGGTGCAAAAATAGTCAGTGGAGAATCATTAGAAGATATTGTGGAAAAATTAGAATTTTTATAATACCCCCACTTAAATAGGAGTGGCGGTATTTTTATATTTGTACCCTGGTAACCTTTAGGTATCGGGGTACAAATATCAATTAACCGAGGCAGCTCAATTGCGGGCTGTCTTTTCTTATGGAATAAAGGAGGAACAATGAAAGTAAACATACTTGGTACGGATTATGAAATACTCTACCAGAATAAAGAAGAAAACACAAAACTGGAAGAGGCAAACGGCTTGTGCGAGACGTATTCAAAAAAAATAATCGTTGAAAAAGTTTCGGAACATCCCATGCACCTGGAGAAGATGGAGGATTTTCAAAAGAAAGTTTTGCGGCATGAGATTATCCATGCCTTTCTCCACGAACAAGGCCATGGTTAAAGACTTTGCGGAAGGTGTGACTGCCCCGCCATTTCATCCAAGGTGCAGGACTACAACCATGCCTGCTGTGGATGATGAATGGATGGAAGGGACTACCAGGATTGCCAGAGGTGCAGACGGCAAGACTTATTCCGTACCTGCAGATATGAAGTATGAGGACTGGAAGAAGAAGTTTGCGAAGGATGTGGCTTCCGAAAAAGACATATCTACATATAAAAAATATACTGACATCATTGGCATGAATGCACCAAGCTCCATGGAAGAGTTTATTAAAATAAGGTATAATGATATTAATTGGAATTTATTTAAATCATATGCCGGCTTCGTCAAATCGGGTGAATTAACGCCGCTATCTGACTTCAAACTATTCAAAGATACTAGCAATGAAATTGATTCAAAATTGGTGGGATTGATAACGAATAATGGAATTACCATTACAGGGAAGTCGAAGCACTTTATTGCAAGGGTAATTGGCTCTGCTGAGCAGAAAAGAAATGGGGTTTCAGTTGGCGACATATTCAAAGCATTAACCCACAAGGATGCGGAGTTTCTCTCTATTAAAAAGTTATCGAATGGTAAAAGTCAGAAGATTAGATTTAATGGTGTAGAGGTATCCATAAACCCTGGAACTGGTAACCTAATTCAGGTAAATCCCATAAAAAGGAGCATAAAGAAATGATAGAAATAACAAAAGCTCAGGTGCAGTTTTTAAAGCAGCATATCGGCAACATAGAAGAAGTGGTTTCTGAAGGCGATTTACAGATACTGCTAGAGGTTATTGATGATAAAATTGTCAATAACATTCTAGGCAATGATGATGAGCCTGACGAGACAGGTATTAAATTACAGAAGGTTTATGACCAAATTTATAATCAGAATTAAACGACTACAAATATAAACATCTATGCTCCGGCAACCTTTGGGTACCGGGGTACAAATATAAGTTAACCAAGGCAGTCCAACATGGGCTGTCTTTTCTTATAGGACAAAGGGGGCATTAATGAAAGTAAACATACTTGGTACGGATTATGAAATACTCTACCAGAATAAAGAAGAAAACACAAAACTGGAAGAGGCAAACGGCTTGTGCGAGACGTATTCAAAAAAAATAATCGTTGAAAAAGTTTCGGAACATCCCATGCACCTGGAGAAGATGGAGGATTTTCAAAAGAAAGTTTTGCGGCATGAGATTATCCATGCCTTTCTCCACGAACAAGGCCATGGTTAAAGACTTTGCGGAAGGTGTGACTGCCCCGCCATTTCATCCAAGGTGCAGGACTACAACCATGCCTGCTGTGGATGATGAATGGATGGAAGGGACTACCAGGATTGCCAGAGGTGCAGACGGCAAGACTTATTCCGTACCTGCAGATATGAAGTATGAGGACTGGAAGAAGAAGTTTGCGAAGGATGCAACACCAGAACCGAAACATAACGGTAAACAATACCAAAAACAGTTTGCAAAATATAAGGCTATTTTTGGTAAAGAGATACCTTCCACCCTTGGAACGTTTCAGGAGATGAAGTATAATAATAGTAATAAGTGGGGGACATTAAAGGTTGCGAAGCAGGAGAAGCTAAACCAGATGACTTTCGAGGAAATGGGGCAGCTTGTTGGTAAGCTCGGAAATGGGGAGGCTAGATTGTGGTATAAGACCCATATGGGCGCTATTGCTGAGCAGATTAAAGATATTCACCTTTTAGAAGAACGTGCCAGGGAAGCTTTTGAATTAAGGCAATGCATAAGATCAAATACACGAGAATTGATGGCAGATGAGAAAGGCAGAGCGGCATTACCAGATAGGAGTACGACTTTTGAGAAGTTGTTGTTGAAAAAGATGGAAAGAAAAGGTCTATCTAAAGATGAAGCACTTGAGGATATCATCAGAAGTAGCGTGGAAAGTAATGCAGAATATGATAAGAAAGCAGGATTGAGATGAAGAGATGGATAGAAGAAAATGAAATCAGTTTTTACAACTTAGATAATAGGCCCGAAGAGCTGGTTTTCAATGAAGTCTTGAAGTGGATGAAGGAACTTAATAATTTTCAGTTTGAAAAAGTGGTTGAGGCGCCTTATTGTAATTTCATTAAAGGGTCATATGAGGGCATCGCTTTTACTTTAATGTGCGATTTTGAAGATGGAACGGACATTATATGTAATTCTGCATCAGATGCACAAATACTAAACAGAGAGTTGAATCATATTGATAAGGTTGGCCATTGAATAGTAGCTTTCAAATAACAAATATCAGTTAACCAAGGCAGCTCAATTGCGGGCTGTCTTTTATTATATAAAAAATTGCTCCAAGCAAGGGAAAAAAGGCTTAAACAAAAGGGTTTCAACTGGTAAAGAACGTGAGAAAAATCAAAGATATATGAGATAGAAATATGAGTGAAGTTTAAAAAAACCGGACACCAAATCAGGGCTCTGTATTATTTTTATACAAAATTAAGCATAAAAATAAGGAGGTGTAATAATTTGAGGCAAATAAATTATGGGTCGAAAAATGTAAACTGCTTTCACTTTAACTTGTTATAGAATGCCAAAATATACCCACTAAGACTGGGTAGAATTGTGGGAGCACTACAAAAATACCTTAAAAAATGTTTTTTAGAGAGAATTGTGCGAATGTTTAAAAAAATGCCTTGAAAAATATTTATACAGGTATATAATGGGTTTCAGTTAATATTGTGCACGATAAATAATGCATAATTAAATATACTGTATTGGAAGTGGGCGACCATCAAATTCCATCTGTGCCTATCCTTATGGGAAATGTCCAAAACCCCAAGGGAATTGTCGAAAAGATTTCTGGAAAAACAGATGTACAGATTTTTGGTGCATCGGATATCGCAGAAAAACTAGGCAATCCAAAAGCGATGAACATCGTGTTGCTTGGTGCCTGGTAAAAGCGATGAACGCTGAAGGTATCGACTGGGAAGAAATGATTAAAAAGAATGTCAAACCTGCTTTTGTAGGACTTAATATTAAGGCATTTAACAAGGGTTATGTACTATAACATTGAATGAAGAAAATGTTGAGGTAAAAAAATGAAAAATAATATAATGCGTAAATTACCCATGGAAGATATTCTTGGGAGGAAAAAGCACGGTGGAGAACTGAAAAGAACGCTAGGGGCTTTCCAGCTTACTATGATGGGAGTGGGTGTTATCATCGGCTCCGGCATATTCGTTATTACAGGTGTAGCAGCAGCAGAACACGCTGGACCTGGACTGATTTTATCCTTCATATTGGCAGGACTTGCCTGTGCATGTGCAGCCCTGTGCTATGCAGAGTTGGCATCCTCTATCCCGGCATCGGGAAGTTCATATACTTTTGCTTATGTAGGCTTGGGGGAGGCCTTTGGTTGGTTTATTGGGTGGTGTCTCACCTTGGAATACGTAGTTGCTATGTCAGCTATTTCAGTAGGATGGTCCGCTTATGCGGCGAATATCTTATCTCTGCTACACCTTAATTTGCCGGCATCACTTTTAGCTGATCCATTCAGTGGAGGAATAGTTAATCTTCCAGCAATCATCATTATTACTATTATGGCATTATTGCAGCTAAAAGGGACCAAAGAAAGTGCGACTCTAAATAGTGTACTTGTAATTATAAAACTAGCAGTCATTGTTCTATTTATCGTTTTGGTTGCAAATCACATTGATCCGGCAAACTATAAGCCGTTTCTACCATTTGGTTGGTCTGGTGTATTCTCCGGTGCTGCCATTGTGTTCTTTGCCTATTTAGGTTTTGATGCAATTGCAAATTCTGCAGAAGAAGTAAAAGAACCTCAGAAAAATATGCCAAAAGGCATTATGGGTTCGCTGATTATTGCGACAGTCTTATACATAATCGTAACACTTATGCTTACAGGAGTAACTAAGTACTTCAACTATGAAGGCGTTGCAGCACCGGTTGCTTATGCGTTAAATGAGGCAGGGATTAAATGGGGATCTGCATTAGTATCAGTAGGAGCGATTGCAGGATTGACCACAGGTGTTCTAGTTTTATTAGGAAGCGAATCCAGATTAATTTATTCAATGTCAAGAGATGGACTTTTACCATCTACTTTTTCTAAGGTTAGCAAAGCGGGAGTACCTAATAAAGCGATTATATGTGTATGGATTTTAGGATGTATTCTAGCAGGATTACTTCCAATTGGAACTATTGCAGAACTTTGTAATATCGGGACATTATGGGCATTCTTCATTGTATCGATTATCGTAATCGTATTGAGGAAATCACACCCTGACCTTAAGAGAGGATTTATAGTTCCAGCCGTTCCTGTTATTCCAATTGTAGCCATGGTTCTTTGTGCATTCTTGTCAATTCAGCTTCAGTGGGTTACGTGGGTAGCCTTTGTTGTTTGGACAGCATTAGGTCTATGTATCTACTTTGGATATGGTAAGAATCACAGTAAATTAAAGAGGGAACTAGAAGAGCAAGGAGTGAAAGCATAAATGATTAAGAGCTATGAAGAACTGGTACAAAGAGTAAAAGGTAATAAACAAAAGAAACGTGTGGCAGTTGCGGCTGCCCATGATCTTCATACTTTAGAAGGCATTAACAATGCCTATATCAATGATGTAATCTTGCCGATTCTCATTGGAGATGAAAAGCAGATTAAGAAAATTATTAAAGAAGAAGGTTTTGCTTTGAATGGAGTTGAAATCATCAACGAAGAAGACCCTATACAGGCAGCCAAAAAAACTGTTGAATTGATAAGAAAAGGAAAAGCAGACATCCTAATGAAAGGTAAGTTGCAGACCTTTGAATTAATGAGAGAAGTGGTTAACCAAGACTACGGACTTAGTACTGGTAGCATAATGTCTCATGTAGGACTTTTTCAGATTCCTGCATTTCATAAGCTTGTTGTGCTCACCGATGGAGGAATGATAATTGCCCCCGATCTGAAGCAAAAAAAGATGATTGTAGATAATGCAGTAGAGGTAATGAGGAAAATGGGATACGAAGATCCAAAGGTTGCGATTTTATGTGCTACAGAGGTGGAAAATCCTAAAATACAGGCTTCTGTGGATGCAGCAAAGCTAAAGAAATGGAATAAGGAAGGTGTGCTGAAAGGTTGCACAGTGGAAGGCCCAATCTCCTTTGACCTGATGTTTGATAAGGAATCAGCCATGATTAAAGGATACGAAAGTCCAGTGGCAGGAGAAGCTGACATATGGGTGCTTCCAGATATGACTGCAGGGAATCTTGTGGCGAAATCCTTAATGTGTGCGGCAAAAGCTCAAATGGCAGGCGTAATCGTGGGAGCTTCAGTACCAATCGTTGTAGTATCTAGAGGCGCTACTTCAGAAGAAAAATATTTTTCACTAATTTTCGCAGCAGCAATTGCTAGATAGGAGGAAAAAATGGGGTATAAAATTTTAGTAATTAACCCAGGCTCTACATCTACTAAAGTAGCTTTATATGAAAACAACAAACAGGCGGTGTTGAAAGCCATTGACCATACAGCCCAGGAGTTGGATCAATTCAACGACATACTGGATCAGGAAGAATTTAGAGCTAAGATGATTGAAAATACTATGGAAGAATGGGGGACAGATCCGAAGACATTAAATGCTGTAGTGGGAAGAGGTGGCCTTTTACCTCATATGAAAGCAGGTGGATATCTTGTAAATGATGACATGGTTAACGCAATTAAGAATGGCAAAGCTTCACCTCACGCTTCCAATCTAGGAGCACTTTTGGCAAGTTGGATTGGTAAGCCTTTAGGAATACCAGCATATATATATGATAGTGTGACTTCTGATGAATTCGCAGATATTGCCAAAATTACTGGAATGCCCGATGTGCACAGGGAAAGTATGTGCCACGTACTTAATATGAAAGCTGTATCTAGAAAAGTAGCAGAGAAATATAACACGACTTATGAAAAAATGCAGTTGATTGTTGCTCACCTAGGTGGAGGCGTGTCAATCAGCATTCATAAGGACGGAAAAATTATCGATGCTATTCGTGATGACGCAGGACCTTTTTCACCTGAACGGGCGGGAGGCATTCCACTGCTATATGTAGTTGACATGTGCTATTCAGGGACATACAATCGTAAAGAGATGATTAGACGAGTTCGTGGTCTAGGTGGAATGAAAGCTTATCTAGGGACTCAGGATTGTCGAGAAATTGAAAAAATGATTGCCGAAGGGGATGAAAAAGCAAAGACCATTTATGAAGCCCAAGCTTACCAAATTGCTAAGGGAATTGGAGAAATGGCTCCTGTACTTAATGGGAAACTGGATTGCATCATTCTTACAGGGGGAATGGCTCATTCCAAAATGATGACCGACATGATAACAGAACGAGTAGAATTTATTGCTCCAGTAGAATTAATGCCTGGTGAAAATGAGATGGAAGCCCTTGCCCTAGGAACCGCAAGAATGCTAGATGGAGAACCAGCAAGAGAATATAAGTAGGTTTAATATAAAATGATTTCATTCACTAATGATATTTACCCAGGTGTACAATAAAGTTTGCCTTGACATCAAAGCCTGAAAATGATATATTACTCAAGTAGTAAAGAGGAAGTCATCCGCTTCTCACCTTGTAGGCAATTGCGCTGATAGGGTTAAATAGGGAACATAAGCACTGTTAGTGTGTTTTAGGGCGGATAGTTTTACTATCCGTTTTTTGTTGATTCGAAAGAGTCAAGCTAATGTGTATGGAGGTGCAAGACAATTAGTAGAGAAAATCAGATTAACGAAGAGATTCGTGACAGAGAACTAAGAGTTATTGATCATGACGGCAGCCAGCTTGGAATCATGAAGTTACAGGACGCTCTAGATTTATCCAATGAAAGAAAATTAGATTTGGTTAATATTGCTCCAAAGGCAAAGCCGCCTGTGTGCAAGATTCTAGATTATGGAAAGTATCGATATGAATTACAAAAGAAGGAAAAGGAAGCCAGGAAAAAACAAAAGACAACCCAGGTGAAAGAGATTCGACTTAGTACATTCATTGAAGAACATGACATAAATGTAAAAGCTAATACGGCATCAAAATTCTTAAAAGATGGAGATAAAGTAAAGGTAAGTTTAAGGTTTAGAGGTCGTGAAAAAGATTATGCAAGCAGAGGTCTTGAAGTAATGAACAAATTTGCCGAAATCGTTTCCCAAGTAGGTGATGTCGAAAAGAAGGCCGCCTTTGAAGGCAGAAGTTTGGTTATGTTTGTGGCACCAAAAACAGAAAAGTAACCAAGTAAATGAATTAATATAGGAGGAATTAAGTACCATGGCAAAAAATAAGATGAAGTCTCATAGAGGCGCAAGCAAGAGATTCAAGTTAACAGGTTCTGGTAAAGTAAAGAGAAGTAAGGCGTTTAAAGGCCATATTCTTACCAAGAAGAGCTCAAAGAGAAAAAGAGGCTTGAGAAAAGCAACTACTTTGTCAAGCGCAGATCTTAAGAGAATTAAAACAGTATTAGGGAAATAGTAATAGGAGGTAAGAAAAAATGGCAAGAGTAAAAAAAGGCGTAAATGCCCACAAGCGACATAAAAAGATATTAAAGCAAGCAAAAGGTTTTTACGGACAAAAGAGCAAAGTATTTAGAGCAGCAAACCCAGCGGTAATGCGTTCACTTCGTTCAGCTTATGTTGGTAGAAAAAACAAGAAGAGAGAATATAGAAGAATGTGGATAGCAAGAATCAATGCTGGTGCAAGAATGAATGGAATGTCTTACAGCAAGTTGATGAACGGTCTTAAGAAATCAGGTATCGAAATTAACAGAAAGATGTTATCTGAGATGGCAATTCACGATGCAGTAGCATTCACACAGATCTGTGAAACTGCAAAAAACGTAAAATAAATAAAAAAAATAGCCAAAACTAGAAACTATTCGACACTTTGGTTTGACAAAAAAAAGCCTCCTTTGGGACTATAATCGAAAGAGATAGACCAAAGGGGGTTTTTTAGTTGACTGTTTACGGGGAATATCTATTTCTGGAAAATTTCATAACAGGATGCGTAATTCTTATGCTTACGGGAAAGATTTGCGGGAGAAAAATCTCCAGGAGGAGAACTGTTCTTGGAGGAATATTGTGTGGTGGGTACGCATTTGTTCTTTTTGTCCCAATGGGATGGACAGCAGCTATTTTGGGGAAACTGACATTTTCCCTTGGGGTGATTTTTGAAGGGTTTGGCTTTAAAACCAAGAAAGCTTTTGTAAAGATGGTGGCTATTTTTTACTTAATCAGTTTTCTTATGGGAGGCGTAACGGTGGCATTAATGTATCTGGTGAAAATGCCAGGAGTTACGGCTAACGGAGCAGTGTATTTGCACAAGGTGACCTATTTACAAATCAGCTCAGGAGTGCTTGTTACCTACGTTTTGGGAACTTGGTTTGCCCAGTTTATTGGGGAAAAGCGACATAAAGAACAGGTTTTTACTCGTATGAAAGTGGAAATTGAGGATAAACAGTGGGAATTACAGGCTTTTGTAGATACAGGAAATTTTTTAAGGGATCCTGTATCAGGAAGACCGGCAGCAGTTCTATCCGCAACCTGTGGCAAGAAAATACTCTCCGAATTTCAGGGGCAAGGAGTCCTCGATCAGCGGCATTGCATAATTCCATATCGGAGTATTGGGGAGAATGGAATTATGGAAGGCATTAGACCGGATAGGGTATTTGTTGGGGGAAAGCAGGTGAGAAAAATAGTTTTGGCAATTAGCAAGGAAGATTTCGCATACTGGCAAGGGGAAGAACCATATGAGGTTTTATTGCAGCATAGGATTATTGAGGAAGGGGCATTAGAAAATGCAAAATGATTACACAGTAAAGAAAAGAAATATTTGGGAAGAGATTAAGAGTCTATGGCAAAAACTTAATGGAACAGGAGACAAAGAGGTTTACTACATTGGTGGAAGCGATGTGTTGCCAGCGCCTCTAAATAGCACAGAAGAACGAAAGGCTCTAGAAGAATTTATGGCAGGAAGTCAAGAGGCGAGAGCACTTTTAATTGAGCATAACCTTAGATTGGTAGTCTACATTGCAAAAAAATTTGAAAATTCTAGAATTAATGTAGAGGATTTGATTTCTATAGGTAGCATTGGGCTTATTAAAGCGGTAAACACCTTTAAGATGGATAAGAATATTAAATTGGCAACTTATGCATCTCGCTGCATCGAGAATGAGATTCTCATGTATCTTAGGAGAAATAGCAAGACAAAGGGGGATATTTCCCTTGATGAACCTCTTAACGTAGATTGGGACGGGAATGAACTTTTGCTGTCGGATATTTTAGGAACGGAAAATGATGTTGTGTACACTCACATAGAAGAAGAGGTAAACAAAAATTTGCTTACCTACGCAATGAACAAGCTTTCCCACAGAGAAAAAGAAATTATGGAAATGCGTTTTGGTCTAATCAACGGAAATGAAATGACCCAGAAAGAAGTAGCCGACCAAATGGGAATATCCCAATCTTACATATCAAGACTTGAAAAAAAGATTATCAGTAGATTACAAAGGGAGATAAAAAAATTAGGATGAATTTAAGGGTTATATGAAGAGGGACTGCCTAGGTTGGGTGGTCCTTTTTTACGTTAATACATAACCAATGAATAAAAATACAAATATAATAATAAAAATGCTAAAACCTATTGATTTTTGGTTTTAAAAAGGGTATTATAAGAGTTATATTTTTTAAAGTGTAGCAAGGAGATGACAATGACATTTAAAATTTTTATTGATGGCGGAGAAGGTACCACAGGCCTAAAGATTAGAGAACGTTTTAAAGATAGAGTGGATTTAGAAATACTGTCAATAGATGAGGACAAGCGAAAAGATTCAGCGCAGCGAAAAAAGATGATTAATGAGTCGGATATTACTTTCCTGTGTTTGCCAGATCAAGCCTCTAGAGAAGCAGTATCCATGATAGAAAATGATCATACCAGAATAATCGATGCGTCAACTGCCCACAGGGTTGCGCCAGGATGGGTCTATGGATTCCCAGAACTTTCAAAAGATCACAGGGAAAAGATTAAAAAGGCCAAAAGAGTGGCGGTTCCAGGGTGTTATGCTAGCGGATTTATCGCCTGTGTATATCCACTAGTAGAAACAGGAGCTTTGGCAAGAGATTGTCCTCTTACTTGCCATGGATTGTCCGGGTACAGCGGAGGTGGAAAGAAGATGATTGCCACCATGGAGGGGGCAAACAAGCCGGCAGCTTGGAGTTCTCCCCTTGAGTACGCTCTTGGTCAGGACCACAAACATTTGCCGGAGATGCAGGCAATATGTGGATTAAAATATAAACCAGCATTTCACCCAATTGTAAATGATTACTATAACGGAATGATTGTAACAATATCACTTCATCAACACTGGCTTTCAAATTCATATAACCTTGATGAAATACATAAGATTATGGCGGACTATTATAGAGGGCGAGATTTTCTTAAGGTTATGGATCCCAATGGGAAGGGAATTTTGACTGACGGTTTTATGCCGGCGAACGTACTAGCAGGGACAAACAATATGGAGATTTTTGTCTGCGGCAACGATGAGCGGATGAGTATTTCAGCCAGGTTTGATAATCTAGGAAAAGGCGCCTCTGGGGCGGCGGTACAGTGTATGAATATAATGCTTGGTATAGATGAGACTACAGGTTTAATATAGGAGGATGAAAATATGAAATACATAGATGGTGGTGTTTGTGCCCCTACAGGATTTAAGGCTTCAGGCGTCCACTGCGGAGTTAGGACAACCGATGTTAATAAAAAGGATTTGGCCTTAATTGTAAGCGATAAAATTTCCAGTGCGGCGGCAGTTTATACACAAAATAAGGTTCAAGGGGCACCTATTGGCGTGACTAAGAAGCATATTAGTGATGGGAAAGCTCAGGCAATTATTTGTAACAGTGGAAATGCCAACACTTGTGGAGCAAACGGAGCTCAAATTAGCGAAATGACTTGCCAATTGGCAGGGGAGCATCTTGGAATAAATGGAAGTGACATAATAGTGTGTTCTACAGGAGTAATAGGGGAGAATATGACCATGGATCCATTTCAGCGTGGTATGGAACCCTTGGTGAAAGCCCTTAGTTATGAAGGATCTAAAATGGCGGCGGAAGCAATTATGACCACAGACACAGTGCCAAAGGAATCAGCAGTAAGCTTCCAGCTAGATGGAAAGACCTGCAGACTAGGCGGAATGGCCAAGGGTAGTGGAATGATTAATCCTAACATGGCTACAATGCTTTCATTTATTACCACTGATGCAGCGATTTCCCCACAAATTCTCCAGAAGGCTCTTTCTGAGGATATTAAAGATACATATAATCAAATCAGCGTAGATGGGGATACCTCCACAAATGACACAGTGGCAATTATGGCAAGTGGAGTGGCAGGAAACAAGGAAATTACAGCTGAAAATGATGACTACCATGTATTTTGTAAGGCCTTAAAAATGGTTACATCCGTGCTTGCTAAAAAGTTGGCGGCAGATGGAGAAGGTGCCACAAAGCTTATAGAGTGTCAGGTCAATGGAGCCCCAGACATGAATGGAGCTAGAATCATAGCCAAATCAGTAATAAATTCACCACTATTTAAGACTGCAATGTTTGGTGAGGATGCCAACTGGGGGAGAATACTTTGTGCCATAGGTTATGCTCCTGGAGAGTTCAATTGTGATGATATCAAGGTGGAGATAGAATCAGCCCAGGGAAAAGTTAAGGTGTGTGAACATTCGGCATATGCACCTTATGAAGAGGAAAAAGCAGCAAAGATTTTGGCTGAAAAGGAAATTTATATTATTATCGGAATGAATCAAGGAACCGGAAAGGCTGTGGCTTGGGGATGTGATTTGACCTATGATTACGTTAAAATAAATGGAGATTATCGTTCTTAAGGAGTAGACACATGGTAAGTAAAAAATATTTAGATAAAGCAGAAGTTTTAATTGAGGCATTACCTTATATTCAGCGATTCAACCGAAAAATAATCGTAGTGAAATATGGGGGAAGTGCTATGGTGGATGAAGAATTAAAGAAAAATGTCATCCAAGATGTAGTGTTATTAAAGCTAGTTGGATTTAAACCCATTATAGTACACGGTGGTGGGAAAGAAATCAATAGATGGGTTGGCAAGGTTGGCATGGAGCCAAGTTTTATCAACGGTCTTAGGGTTACAGACGAGGAAACTATGGAGCTGGCAGAAATGGTTCTTGGGAAAGTGAACAAAGAGCTAGTCAGCCTGATTCAATCATTAGGGGTGAAAGCCGTTGGTATCAGTGGGAAAGACGGAGGAATGCTAAATGTAGAGAAAAAGCTTTCCGGAGGTGAGGATCTTGGCTTTGTTGGGAATATCACAGAAGTAAATCCAAAGGTAATTGAGGACTTGCTAGAAAAGGATTTTCTCCCAGTAATTTATCCTATTGGCATGGACAATGATTTCCAGGGATATAATATTAATGCAGATGATGCAGCTTGCGCTATTGCCAAAGCAATGGGAGCAGAAAAGCTGGCATTTTTGACAGATATAGAAGGGGTGTACAAAGACTATAATGATCCAGAAAGTGTGATTTCAGAGCTTTATATGGATGAGGCAGAAGAGCTAATTAAGAGTGGAGCCATTAAAGGTGGAATGTTGCCAAAACTGACCAATTGCATCAACGCCATTAGAGAGGGCGTGTCTCGGGTTCATATTTTAAACGGACAAATCCCACACAGCCTACTTCTTGAAATTTTTACAGATAAGGGAATAGGTACGGCGATTTTATGCGAGAAAGAGGAGCGATATTACAATGAATAAAAATGACATAAAAACATTAGACCAGAAAAACATTGTCGGTACTTACAGTAGATACGACTTAGTAGTTGAATCTGGAAAAGGAAGTACGTGCAGTGACCAATCCGGTAAAAAATACATTGATTTTACCGCAGGAATTGGGGTGAACTCCCTAGGGTTTTGCAACGATGAGTGGATTGAGGCAGTGACAGAGCAGCTTAAAAAACTTCAGCATGTTTCCAACTTGTTTTACACAGAGCCTCAGGTGAAAGTGGCAAATATACTTACTGAAAAGACTGGCATGAAAAAAGTATTTTTTGCAAATTCTGGTGCAGAAGCAAACGAGGTCGCTATAAAAACGGTGCGAAAGTATAGTAATAACAAATATGGAAATGATATTAACCATATTATTACTTTAAAAAATTCATTTCACGGTAGAACTATGGCTACTGTTACAGCCACAGGACAAGATGACTACCATAAGGATTTTTATCCATTCCTTGGCAACTTCGATTATTGTCAGGCAGACAATAAAGAGGAACTTCAAAAGCTAGTTTCTGAAAAAACTTGTGCCATTATGCTTGAATTGGTTCAAGGAGAAGGTGGCGTAGTGAATCTAGATCCTAAATTTGTTAAGATGGCGGAGGAACTTTGTGCGGCTAAGGATATGGCGTTAATTGTTGACGAGGTTCAGACGGGAATTGGAAGAACAGGTAAGTTGTTTGCCTACGAACATTTTGGTATAAAGCCAGATATTGTAACCTTTGCCAAAGGTATTGGAGGTGGGCTGCCAATAGGCGGGGCGCTCTTTGGAGAAAAGATGGCAGGGGTTCTTCAGCCAGGAAACCATGGAACTACTTATGGTGGTAATCCAGTAGCGTGTGCTGGTGCATATGAAGTTCTAAAACAGCTAGACGATGATTTTCTTTTGGAGGTGCAGCGTAAAGGAAAATACATAAAAGACAGACTGGAAAGAATTCAAAGCGTTATTTCTGTGTCAGGGATGGGACTCATGCTTGGTATTGAAATAAAGGGAAAATCCGCAAAAGATGTCGTGGCTGAGGCATTGAAGAAAGGTGTGATGACCTTGACTGCAAAGGATAAGGTTAGGCTTTTGCCACCACTTAACATTACAGACGAAGAGATAGATAAAGGTCTAATAATATTGGAAGATGTCTTAAAATAAAGTAGGATAATCTTATTTCAACAGAATAAAATATTGGGAAATTGCACATAAATAAGGTATGGAAATAAACCGATTGCTGAAGGGGAGCAAAGGGGATGTGAGGAACCTTATTTATGTTAAACAAGGTTGAAATTTGTGGCGTTAATACAGCAAAGCTACCACGCTACAAGGACAAAGAAATGAAAGAGATGATTGAAGCCATAAAAGGTGGAGACTTACAGGTTAGAGAAGAATTTATTCGAGGAAATTTACGTTTGGTCTTAAGCGTAATACAAAGATTCAACAATAGAGGAGAAAATCCTGATGATTTGTTTCAGGTTGGGTGTATTGGATTGATTAAGGCTTTAGACAATTTTGATACTTCTCACGGGGTAAAGTTTAGCACCTATGCAGTACCGATGATCATCGGGGAAGTAAGGCGATACCTTCGGGATAATAATAGCATTCGTGTATCAAGATCCCTGCGAGACACTGCCTATAAAGCATTGCAAGCAAAGGAAAAGCTAAGTCGAGAATTGCAACGGGAACCAAATATTACAGAAATCGCAAAGGAAATGGAAATGAAGCGAGAAGATGTAGTTTTAGCTTTAGATTCCATTCAAGATCCTATTTCTCTCTTTGAGCCTGTATTCCACGATGATGGAGAAGCCATTTATGTTATGGATCAGGTAAAAGACATGAAGAACACAGATGTTAAATGGATTGAAAATATTTCTCTATCTGAGGCGATGAAAAAGTTAACCTTGAGGGAACAAAACATTTTAACCATGAGGTTTTTTCAGGGTAAGACTCAAATGGAAGTGGCAGATGAAATTTCTATCAGCCAAGCCCAAGTGTCACGGCTTGAAAAAAATGCATTGAAATATATGCGAAAATACGTGTAAAAGAATTAGCTCTAAGGTGCTTAATGGCCCATAGAGCTTTTTTTCTGTAAACACTTCTTTTCATTTGAGATTCTAAAAAAACAGGAAAACTACACACACATAACATAATATATAGTGTAGAATGTATAAATACAAATGACAGAAGGAGAACAAAATGATTTTAGAAAAAAGAGATGATTTTAGACTAGATGGAGAGTCGGTTCCAGACAACCTGCGGCCTTTGTTTGCGGATTATAGACAGTTTGTCATTCTAAGAAATACATACCATGCGGCGATTAAAGAAATTAGCACCAAGCTAGAAATATTAGACGATGAATTTCACGTATGTTATGATTACAACCCAATTCATCATATGGAATGTAGGCTAAAATCTCCTCAGAGCCTGTTTGAAAAGCTAGAGAGAAAAGGCCTAGACGTTAGTATTAGTGCAATTGAGAATATTACTGATATGGCTGGAGTCAGGGTAGTTTGCAACTATATTGACGATGTTTATGCAGTTGCAGCATTGTTATTAAAACAAGACGATATTAAATTGATAAGGGAAAGCGATTATATTAGAGCACCTAAGCAAAGTGGTTATCGTAGCCTTCACCTAGTGGTAGAAGTGCCTGTGTTCTTATCAGATAGGACACAGCTAGTTCCTACAGAAGTCCAATTTCGCACTATTGCAATGGATACTTGGGCAAGCCTAGAGCATGAACTGAAGTATAAGCGAGAAGGAAAAATGCCAGAAAGCTTGCAACAAGAATTAATAGATTGTGCTAATTCAATGGCAGAAATAGACCTAACTATGGAAAAGATTCATAAGCAATTGTGATTGCTTTGTGAAATATGGGTATAAATAGGGATACATTCTTTTGAAAATGGAAAAAATATGTTAGAAGTAGTGTGCTAAACACTGAAGATTAGAATTAAAGAAAGAAGAGGGACGATGAAGAAGAGAATAATCGCATTAACATTAATGGTGTGTATGATAGGGGTCTTAGGCTTAACTGGTTGTGGAGGAGTAACTACCACATATGACAAACTAAACTTAGATGATTACGTTAAAGTAGGTAATTACAAAGGATTAGAAGTTGAAAAATATACGATTTCAGTCAGTGACAAGGAAGTACAGACAGAAATTGAGAAAAGACTTGAAGATACCAGTACAACAAGGGACAAAAAAACAGGCATAGTAAAAAACAAAGATACTTTAAATATTGATTATAGTGGCAAAATTAATGGAAAAACTTTTGATGGTGGTTCAGCAAAAGCTCAGGAGTTAACTATTGGAGCTGACTCATTTATTGATGGATTTTCATCTGGACTAGTAGGTAAGAAGATTGGCAGCACAGTTAAGCTAAACTTAAAATTCCCTAAAAATTATTCTGAAGAAAAACTTCAAGGTAAAGATGTAATTTTTACTGTGAAAATCAATTCAGTAAAAGAGACAGTAGAGTCAAAATATGATGTGGCATGGATAAAGAAAAACAGTAAGGCTAACGATAAATCCTCTTATGAAAAAACAGTTAAAGAGGCCTTGACTAAGCAAAAGAAGCAAACCAAGTTAAATGAAATAAAACAGGGTCTGTGGCAGGAGATCCAAACCAATTCTGAAGTACTTAAATACCCTGATGCAGAAGTACAAAAGTATGTGGATTTAATGAAAGCCCAATATTCTAAGATGGCGAAATCCTACAAAATGGAAGAAAGCCAACTTTGGCAACAGATGGGAGTTAGCTCAGAGGAAGAATACACAGCAACATTGGAGCAACAGGCTCAACAAATTGTTAAACAGCAGTTGGTTATGACATACATTGCTCAAAAAGAGGATCTTAGCTACTCAAAGAAAGAGGCAGAGGAAGTTGCTAAAAATCTGGAAACTCAAGGCTATACAAAGGATAACATTGAGGAATCCATGGGCCAGACTATAGAAGAATATACACATGAAGTGCTTACGCTTTCAAAGGTGCTGGATTTCATGTATGACAGTGGCAAACAGGTAGATAAAAAGACAGAAACCAAAAAAGAGGCTACCAAGGAAACTAAAAAATCAAAATAGAATTAGAATTAAAAAGTAATTGAAATAAGGCGCTACTTATGGTAATATCGTTAGGTTAGTAAATCGATTTAACTTGAGGCAAGCGTCTTATTACGTTTGCTAAAGAAAAAATGCGATTCTCTGGAGAGCCTCTATATGAGCGCCGAAGGTGTACGACGAGGAAATTCCTCGTTAATCTCTCAGGCAAAAGGACAGAGCCGATAATTTGCAATTATTTTAATACCGGTGTCTCTCTAGAAAGCCGACTTCTGTAATATTAGATTACTATGAATCGACTTTTTTTATTTGTTTTATTTTATTTATCGTAAAGAGAGGGTTAAAATGGAAAAATTCACGGAAATTTTAGTAAGCATCGATGATCTAGTATGGGGAGTACCCATGATTATCTTAATCATGGGCACAGGTATATTCCTAACCGTTAGATTAGGGGTGCTACAGTTTAGACATTTAGGAAAAGCATTAAAATTCATGGTAAAAAATGATGATGATGGATCAGGTGAAGTAAGTAGTTTTGGAGCTTTGTGTACAGCTATGGCAGCAACTATAGGAACAGGAAACATTGTGGGTGTTGCAACAGCAGTAGTAGCAGGTGGACCTGGATCATTGTTTTGGATGGTGCTTGCAGCTTGTTTTGGAATGGCTACAAAGTATTCAGAAGGGCTTCTTGCCATTAAATATCGTGTTATTAAGCCAGACGGACATGTACTAGGTGGGCCGTTTTACTACATAGAAAACGGAATGGGTCATAAATGGAAATGGTTGGCTAAATTTTTTGCAATCTTTGGTGTAGGCGCAGGACTTTTAGGCATTGGCACTATCACACAGGTAAATGGTATTGCTTCTGCAGTTCAAGGAGTTTTTGATCCAAACAATACAAACATAGCATTCTCATTAGGCTCGATGGATTATTCCTGGTCCACTGTACTTGCGGCAGTGATTACAGCTACATTAACAGCACTTGTTGTTATTGGTGGTATTAAAAGAATTGCAAATGTGACTATGATTGTTGTGCCGTTTATGGCAATCTCATACGTTTTAGTGTGTATTGTTATTTTGGTTTACAACATTCAAGAAATTCCATCAGCAATAGCTGAAGTATTTGCAGGCGCTTTTGGATTGAGAGCAGCAGCAGGTGGAGCATTAGGGGCACTTATGATTGCTATGCAAAAAGGTGTGGCTAGAGGAATTTTCTCCAATGAAGCAGGTCTTGGTAGTGCTCCAATAGCAGCAGCAGCAGCAGGGACAAAAGAACCGGCAAGACAAGGATTGATTTCCATGACGGGTACATTTGTAGATACTATTGTTATCTGTACAATGACAGGACTTACAATTATGGTAACAGGAGCATGGAAAGTAACAGGTCTAGAGGGAGTTCAGGTGACCTCCAAAGCATTTGTCGATGGAATTCCCTGGAGTCAGCTTGCAGGTAGCACAGTGCTTATGGTTTGTCTAGCATTCTTTGCATTTACTACTATTTTAGGATGGAACTATTACAGCGAAAAATGTTTAGAGTACTTATCTGGAGGCAGAACTAATGCAGTATTAACATTTAGATGGATATATATATTAGCAGTACTTATTGGACCATTTATTACGGTAAGCGCAGTATGGACTATTGCAGATATTTTCAATGGACTTATGGCAATACCAAACTTGATCGCACTTCTTGCACTTAGTGGTGTAGTAGTTGCAGAAACCAAGAGTTACTTTAATAAACTAAATAAAAATAGACTTTAAACTAAAATATAAAATAATAAAATTATAAAAACAGCGGTATTATTACTGCTGTTTTTTCATATAGTAAAATGATAAACATAAGAGGGGGATAAATCATGTTAAACACTGAGGATATTAGAAATAAAGAAGTTATCAACATTTTTGACGGTAAGAGTCTAGGCTATGTTTGTGACATAGAGATAAATCTGGAAGAAGGGCGTATTGACGGAATTGTTCTGCCAGTGCAAAGAGGGATTTTCAATCTGTTTGGCAAAGATAGCGAAGATCTTGTTGTGAAGTGGAAAAATGTGAAAACCATAGGTGAAGATGTTATTTTAGTAGATGTAACAACAGTTATTGAGTAAAACTCTTGGCAAAAAACACAATATATAGTAATATTAGCATATTGAGTTACAATAACAGTCTAAAGGGAGGTATGCCAAAATGAAATGTCCATTTTGTGAAAATTCCGATACTAAAGTAATTGATTCAAGACATACGGAGGACGGACATGCTATCAGGCGAAGAAGAGAGTGCGATTCATGTGGCAAGCGGTTTACTACCTATGAAAAAATTGAAGAAATGCATTTGATGGTAATTAAAAAAGACGGTCGAAGGGAGACTTTTGATCGATCAAAAATTCTTAACGGTATTATTAAAGCTTGTGAGAAGCGGCCAGTACCTATAGCAGAAATCGAGAGAGTTGTTTCAGAAATCGAACGAGGCCTGAACAATATGATGGAAAAGGAAGTGGAAAGTGCCTTCATTGGCAAATTGATCATGGAGCAGCTTAGAAAGCTAGATGAAGTGGCTTACGTTCGTTTTGCATCAGTATATAGACAATTTACAGATATTAATACTTTTGTTGCAGAAATCGAAGATCTGCTTAAGACAAAGAAACAGTAAAGGATAATAGATATGGATAAGATTTTTAGTGTGGCCATTGATGGGCCAAGCGGAGCAGGAAAGAGTACCATTGCCAAGGCAGTGGCCGAAGAGCTGAATATTGATTATATCGATACAGGAGCAATGTACAGAGCAGTGGCTTATAAAATGGGTCTGGAAAATGTACAACCAACCGATTTCATCAAAGTAAAGAGAGTTTTAGATGAGACAAAAATCGACTTTGCTAAAGGAGATGTTATTTTAGACGGAGAAATTGTCAATAGCAAGATCAGAACTCCAGAAATGTCCCAAAAGGCGTCAGAGTTTTCAGGGCTTGGGGATGTGCGTGAAAAGCTAGTGGAGCTTCAGCGAAAAATGGCAGAAACTAAAAGTGTAATTATGGACGGAAGAGACATTGGAACTAATGTGCTTATGGAAGCTGAATATAAATTTTTTATGACTGCATCGCCTTCAGAGCGTGCCCAAAGAAGATATGAAGAACTATTAGAAAAGGGTGAAACTGTCACATTTGACCAAGTGCTAGAGGACATTGTCGCTAGAGATCATAATGATACTATGCGAAAGTTAAATCCATTGAAGAAAGCAGATGATGCATTAGAAGTAGATACTACAGGAATGAGTATAGAAGAGGTTACAGCATTCATAATAAGAGAGGTTAGAAATCATGTCAATAGTAAGACCATTTAAGGCTATAAGGCCAGATAAAAAATACGTAGAAGATGTTATATCATTACCTTATGATGTTATGAACAGGCAAGAAGCTTGCCAGATGGCAGAGGGAAACCCTTATAGTTTTTTGAAAATTTGTCGTTCAGAAATTGATTTGCCCCAGCAGCAAGATCCATATAATAAAGAAGTATACGCAAAGGCTAAAGATAACATTGCTCAATTTTTAAATAAGGGAATATTTGTCCAGGAAGATGCACCGGCTCTTTACATTTACAGACAAGTTATGGAAGGCAGAGTGCAGACTGGAATAGTAGGGTGCGTTTCTATAGATGAGTATCAAAACAACACTATTAAGAAGCATGAATTTACCAGAGTTGAAAAGGAAAAAGACAGAATAAATCATTTTGATATTTGTAATGCTCATACCGAACCAGTATTTTTGACTTATCGTGATGATAAGCGAATTGACCTTTTAGTAGAAGGCTGGATTACAAATCACAAGGCAGAATATGATTTTACTACAGCGGATGGAATAAGTCATACCCTTTGGATTGTAGATGATAAAAAAACTGTTGAAGGTTTGACTGAAGTCTTTGGAGAAGTTCCTTCTATGTACATTGCCGATGGTCACCACAGAAGTGCATCAGCATGTAAAGTTGGGCTGAAAAGAAGAGAAGAAAACCCGGATTATACAGGAGAAGAGGAATTCAATTTCTTTATGGCTGTGATTTTTCCCGATAGGGATTTGAATATTTTCGATTACAATAGAGTGGTTAAAGACTTAAATAACAATACGCCTGAAGAATTTTTAAACAAGATTAAACTGGCAGGATTTTTAGTAGAAGAAAAAGGCACCCAGACTTATAGACCAGAGAAAAAACATGATTTTGCTATGTTTCTCGAGGAGAAATGGTATAAATTAATTGCACCATCTAAGCTTGTGACAGATCATCCAATTGATTCTCTTGATGTAGCAATCCTGCAAAATAATTTACTTGATCCTATCCTGGCGATTAAAGACCCAAGAACGGACAAGCGAATCGACTTTGTAGGGGGAATCAGAGGGCTTAAGGAACTTGAAGACAGAGTAAACAGGGATATGAAAGTGGCCTTTGCTATTTACCCTGTAGACATTACCGACCTACTTAAAGTTTCCGATGAAAATATGGTGATGCCTCCAAAATCCACTTGGTTTGAACCAAAGCTTGGTAGTGGACTTTTTATTCACCAATTATAAAGTAAACAGTATAAACACTCCTAGAACGGTAGAAAATACCTTTATAGGAGTGTTTTTTTATGAATAAAAGAATAAAAGTGCTTTGCATTGCATTAGGAGTAATATTTTTAGCCCTAGTTGTCCGTCTTGGATACATTCAGTTGATAGGTCACGAGGATCTATCTGCAGTTGCCAAGAGCCAGCAGTTAATTGCCATTCAGGGTGTCAACAGTAGAGGTCTTATTTATGATAGAAATAATCGACCGTTAGTGGGAAACAACCAAGAATATATTACTATTATTAAGGAGAACAAGTTTACTCAGGAGGCTGAGACCATTTTGAACACAATGGGAGCAAGGGAAATCCCTAATAAAGGTAGTGGGTACAAAGTTTTTACAGCCAAGGAATACGACAAAGCCTTAGGACAGCAGCTTGTGGATAAATTTTCAGCATATATTATTGAGGCGGGAAGAAGATATAAGGACGGGCAGACAGGCGTTCATCTTTTAGGCTATGTTAATGAACAGGATGGAACAGGGATTACTGGCATTGAGAAAATGTGTGATGGAGAGCTAAGGCTTCTGCAAAAAAAGATATATACAACAGCAGATGTGATGGGAAACATTATAGGAGGACAAAGTCTGGTGATTTCAACAGCTATGGATAAGGATTCATATGTAAAAAAAGGAGTGACCACTACGTTAGATGGAGACATGCAACAAGGATTAGAGGAAATTTTGTCAGAAGAAAATACTCCTTGTGGGGGAGTGATTTTGGACAGTGAGTCTGGTGAAATTTTGGCTTCAGCTAGCACTCCTACTTTTAATCCTAACAAGATTAGCACATATATGGATAGTAATGAAAATCAGCTGGTAAACAAAGTGACCCAAGGGGAATATCCTCCAGGATCTATTTTTAAGATTATTGTGGCAGCGGCAGCTTTGGAGCAAGGTATGTCAACAGAAGACACTTTTCATTGCAAGGGCTATGAAAACATTAACGGGAAAAAGATTAAATGTCAAACTGGTGGAGAAAAGGGTCATGGGAAAATTACATTTCACCAAGCTTTTGCTCAGTCTTGCAACTCTTCATTTATTCAGATTGGAGAAAAGGTGGGGGCACAGGGTATCATTGATATGGCTCAAAAATTCGGTTTAGGAGAAAAAACCTTAGTGAATTATCCTGACGAGAAGGTAGGAAATCTAATGGAGACTGACCAGGCAGCAGGAGCGGCTATAGCCAATCTTTCCATTGGCCAGGGGGAAATACTGGCAACGCCAATCCAAATGGCTAAAATGACCAATATTATCGCTTTAGAGGGCATAGACGCAGGGGTACATGTGATAGAAGACAAGGAAGATCAGGGAGAAAGTAGAGTAATATCAAAAGAGACAGCTGTAAAAATTAAGAAGATGATGGAAGAAGTTATGAAAACTGGTTCGGGAAAAGAACTGTCAGCAGAGGTAGAAATGGCAGGAAAGACTGGTTCTGCCCAAGGAATATTAGGGAATGAAGAGGTGGTTCACGGCTGGTTTACAGGCTTTGTACCAGAAAAGAATCCAGAGTATACAATTACAGTGCTAGTGGAAAATGGAAAATCAGGGAGCCAGTCAGCAGGGCCAATTTTTGAAAAAATTGTAAAATACTTGGAGGATTCCAAAAGTTTTTCTCAGGCGTTTGGCTCGTAAAAAAAGGGTATTGAAAGTATAATTAGCTTCTTCATTTTATAGCCTCAAAATTGGCTTTAATAGTATCAATGTCATTGTATCCAGGTAAAACTTGGGCTAAAGAGCCATTGGATCCAATGTATGCAGCCGTTGGATATGCATTTACCCCAAGCTGCTGTGAGTATTTTCCATCTTCGTCAATTAGCACCACCATGTTTTCTGTATTTTCAAGGTCGGAAAACCATTTTTTAAATTCTTCTATTTTCATTTCACCGTTGTAGCCAGGCGCAACGATGGTAAGCACTTTAAAGTCTTTGTCTGAAGCCGAAAGAGAATTTACCTCCTCTAATCCGTCGAGGCATATTGAACACCATGATGCCCAGAAATCCAAATAAACTTTTTTACCATCCTTAGCAAAATCTGATAGTTTTACTGTGTTACCATTAAGGTCAGTTAGGGTGAAATCAGGGGCTGTGCCACCTTTGCTTTCAGTTTTTTCAGATTGTGTACAAGATGCTAGAACCAAAGTGAGGGTTACAGCTAAAAATACTATTATTAATTTACGCTTTTTCATAAGATTATTCCTCCAATATTTATTCAAATATACGTATTAGTAAGGTTAAGCTATCAGTCATCAGGAGTACTCCCATGATGATAATAATGATGCCACCTGCAATTTTGATTTTCCCCAGATATTTGTTAATTTTCTTCACTTTAGAAAGCAGCAAATCTAAAAATATAGCAAGGACAAGAAAAGGGATGAGAAATCCTAGTGAGTAAACAGCCATAAGAAGGCCTCCATAAAGAGGTTGACTACCTGCGGCAGAAATACCTAAAATTGCCCCAAGTACTGGGCCAATGCAAGGTGTCCACCCAAAACTAAAAGTCAACCCTAATAAAAATATACTCAGATAACCTTTGCTTTGTGGATTCTTAATCTTTATCTTTTTCTCATAGTTGAGCCACTTAATATTTATAAGACCTGTTTGATGAATTCCAAGGGCAACAACAATGCCTCCCACAATTATCATAGTCCACTTACTGTTGATAAGTTGACCAAAGGCTCCTGCACCAAAGCCTAAAAGGACAAAGCATAGGGATATTCCAGCCACAAATATGGCGCTTTTTAAAACAGTCTGAAGCTTATTATTTTTTGGAGCCAGACTGGGGCTTTCTTGAGATGCAAATATTGAGAAATAAACTGGTAGTAGGGGTACGATGCACGGAGAAAAGAAGGATACAATCCCAGCTATAAACACAGTGCTAATATAAATTGTTTCGACTCCCATAATATGCCTCCCTTCCTTAGTGATTTTCTTATACCCATAAAAATATCCGTCAATCTATAAGACTGCGGATATTTAGGTCTACTTTAAAATTGTTGATTAAAAGGATTTTTATAAAGCTTTAATTAAAGCTTTTAATTGGGTAGATAAAGTTTTGGCAAGGGTATAATCATTATCATGTAAAGCCAAACCAATTTGGGTTTCAAGAGATTTTTTCTTTTTTTCAAGTTCCAAATAGTCTACATCAAAATGGCTAGCGTAAATCATCTTCCTAAATTTTCGCATATTCATTTTTCTGACGGTCTTGTCCTCAATGATTAAGACAAAATCCATACAATTTATTATAGAATAGAAATCGTGGGAGATCATAAGAATGCTTCCGTTGTAGTTTTCTATGGCATTTTCCAAAGCAATCTGTGAGTAAGTGTCTAAATGGCTTGTGGGTTCATCAAGAAGCAACATATTCGCTTTGCTAGTTGAAACCTTAGCCAATTGGAGTATGTTTTTCTCACCCCCAGACAAAGAACCTATTTTCTGGCTGAGAATTTCTTCCTCAAAACCGTAGTTTGAAAGATATGTGATAATCGTGTCTTGAGTTTCAAATCCGCATTGGAAGAATTCTTGGAATATTGTATTAGACTCATCTAACATTTCTCCTTGAAGTTGGGATAAATAGGCTATTTCAACGTCTTCATTTATGTGAATAGAGTCATGGGTATTTTTAAATAATTCTCGCAGTAAAGTGGTTTTGCCGCTACCGTTTGGGCCGATGAGGGCTACCTTATCATTAGAGCCAATCTCAAAACTAACATTTGCAAGGATAATTTTATCAAAGGCAACGCTGTAGTTATCTACGGATACACCAATAGTGTCGACTATTGCTTTATCCGTGTTTAAAGAAATAACAGGTTGTTTAATATGCACAAATGGTTGTTTGATTTTGCGTGCTTCTAATCGCTCTTTAATTTTAACTCTAGCTTTGAGGGAGGCTCCTTTAGCTGGTTCAGTCCGATCGGTGGCTATACATCTTAGCTTATGGATTAAGGCCTGATTTCTTCGAATTTCTTCCTCATCAATAGTGGCCAACTCTTGAAGTTCGATTTTGCTTTCAAGTAGAGAGAAATTGTAGTCAATATACCTTCCGTCAAATTCCTGAAGCTCCATATTTTCCAAATGTATAATTTTATTAAAGCAGTGGTGTAACAGGTATCTGTTGTGTGTGATGACTAGCAGCGCTCCCTTGTGATTATTAATTAGATTTTTAAGAGAATTAATGTTTTCAAAATCCAAAAATACATCAGGCTCGTCCATAATTATCAACTCGGGGTTACCTAACATTTCTTTAATTACCTGAATAAGCTTAAACTCCCCTCCGCTAAGTTTAGATATCATTAAGTCTTTAAGATGACTCAGGTTTGCTAAATTTAATTTTTTGTTGATCTGGCTGTCCAGATCGTTTCCACCAAGGGCATCGAAGGCTTCTAAAGTTTCTTGGTACTTTAAAAGCAATGGCTCAATATCAAGGGATTTTTCCATTTCAGCACAAATAGCTGTCAATTCATTTTGTACCTTAATACATTCGCTGCCTATATATTCAAATACAGTAACATCTCCGTTTTTGTTTGTCTTGTAAAACTGGCGTACATACCCGATTTTCCAAGAAGGGGAGATTTCCAATTCACCATCAAACATGTATTTTTCTGGATTCATAATTATATCTACGAGAGTACTTTTTCCACTGCCACTTACACCTATGAAGGCACAATGCTGCCCAGACTCTATTGTGAATGAAATTTTATTATATAAATCCTTTTTAGGGAATGAGTAGGATAAGTTATCGACTTTTATCATAATGATTACCTTTCTTTTGCTATCAAAAAAGAGCCTATGAAAATAAGCTCTTGGATATATTGCTTTTCAAATTGTAACAGTCTTTATTACTAATTTCAATGGTTTTGTGTTTTATCACGCCTATTAACAGGTGATAGTTACTTCGTCTTTCAATGCTTCACGGAGTTTAAGCAAGGCTTTTTTTTCAATCCTAGATACGTAGGAGCGACTGATTCCTAGAGAAGAGGCAACCTCTCTTTGAGTCTTTGGTTTATGATTAAAGATTCCATATCGGCTTAAAATTATAGTCTTTTCCCTATTGGTAAGGGTGCATTCAATGGCATCTAGAAGTTTAGCTACTTGTATTTTAAGACTTATATCGTTTAGGATAGCATCAGGATCTGTGCCTAAAACGTCGTTAAGGCTGATTTCATTACCGTCTTTATCCACACCAATTGGTACACTTAAGGAAACCTCTGCTTTGTTCTTTTTAGAAGAGCGAATGCTCATTAAAATTTCATTTTCTATGCATTTTGCAGCATATGTGGCTAATTTTGTGGCTTTCTTACTACTATAGGTACTTACTCCCTTAATAAGGCCAATAGTACCAATAGATATAAGATCGTCATTAGAATAACCTGTATTTGTGTACTTTTTTGCAATGTGGGCTACTAATCTTAAATTGTGTTCAATCAGCACATTCTTTGCATATTCATCACCTGATTCATAAAGAGATATATAGTGTTCTTCTTCTGTGCGGGATAGTGGTTTTGGAAAGGAAACGCTCATGTATGTAACCCCCTCTATTAATTTTTTACTATATGCAAAAAACAGAGGGGAAGTGCCTGACCCAGGCAAAAGTGCATGGTCTTATTTATTTCTTCTGGAAAGATTGACAGTCAGTACATTGATCCTTTGTTGGGTTTGCTTCGTGACTTCCAACAGTAATACAATCTAGTGAACAATAATTTTCTGCAGCAGCATGATTAACACACTGATTAACGGTGCATTTAATGCATTGGTTTGCTTCACAATTCATAATGTTACCTCCTTAAATTTAGTTTATCTATTATAGTGTTGACAAAGTTAAAGTCTTTATGCAAAGGAATTAAGACAACTTGCGATAAATGTAAAAAAATGGTAAAATTTAAAGATAAAAATATTCTATATTAAAAGGGGGATAATATGAATCTTAAACAGTTGCCAATAGAAGAAAGACCCAGAGAGAAAATGCTCAAACAGGGAAGAGCAGCTCTTTCTAATGGAGAGCTTTTAGCTATTTTAATTAAGTCAGGAACCAAAGGGAAATCAGCCATAGATATTGGTCAGGAATTATTATCTTTAGACAAGGAGGGATTGATTTTTTTAGTGGATGCTGCACCAGAGGAGCTTTGCGTAATAAGTGGGGTAGGTGAAGCAAAAGCTTGTCAGATTTTAGCAGCCATAGAGCTGGGAAAACGAATTGCCATCAGGCCGAGAAGTGAAAACTGTGCTGTGACTACGCCACAGGAAATCGCAAACCTGTTTATGGAGGAAATGCGTCATTATCCAAAAGAATACTTTAAAATTTTACTGATCAATGTTCAAGGAAAAATTATTGAAGAAACTCAAATATCAGTGGGAGATGTGTGCTCTACGATAGTTCATCCTAGAGAAGTATTTCGAAGTGCAGTAAAAAGAAGTGCTGCAGGTATTATATGTGTTCATAATCATCCTAGTGGAAATCCTAATCCAAGCAAGGAAGATTTAGAGACTACAAAACGACTGCAAAAAACTGGAGAGATTTTAGGTATTCAAGTTTTGGATCATATTATTATTGGAGATGGGAAATATATCAGTCTAAAATCTGAAGGTTTTATGTGAAAGAAGCATAGTTTATGGGGAGAAAAACCAAACTAAAGACGGAAAAACTTTAGGTTGGGCAGGTGGATTTATTGAAGGGGCAGAACTTTAGAAAAATATTAATAGGTGTTACTTGTGGATTATTAATTCTTATAGTAACTATTGGAGGGGGAAGACTTCTTACCAACGGTGGATTGGCTATACGTGAGCCTGTTTCAAAGGCAATATTTGGTATTAAAAACACCATTAACATTAGGGGAATAATCAGGGAAAATACAAAGCTAAAAGAAGAAGTGAATAGGCTGACAGAAGAAAACCTTAGGCAAACCACACTTTTAGAAAGAGAAAGTCAGTTAAAAGAGCTTAGCCAAATTTTTGAATATGAAATTCAGGATAAAGACCATATTGTTGCCGCTGATGTTACTGGTTCAGATACTAGTAACTGGATGGAAGTCTTCGTAATCAATAAAGGAACCAATCATGGAATTAAAAAGGACAATGTGGTGATTTACGGAGCAAACCTAGTTGGAAAAGTGGTTGATATAGGCAAAACATGGGCAAAAGTTAGCTCTTATCAAAATAAAAACAGCAAGATTAGCTTTCAGGTGGAAAGTAAGGAAGAAGAAATTGGACTTGCAGGAAATTGGAAGGGAAATCAACTTTCAGGGTATATGCTCAATGAGGAAAGCAAAGTGAGGCAAGGAGATCAAGTGATCACTTCTGGGATTGGCACATATCCACAAGGTTTAAACTTAGGAAAAGTCATTAAAGTTGCCAAAGAAGGCAATGAAGAAAAGATGAAGCTTACGATTGAGCCTGAAGTTTCAGTAAAAACCTTAAAAATAGTTGGGGTGATTATATGAGGCTAAGAAAAAATCATACGAAGCTATGGAAGGTAGCAAGCCTGTTTTTTGTTAATTTCTTACTTCAGACTACTAGCGCTTTTGCTCTAGGCAATGTAGCTCCCAACTTATTCATATGCCTAGTTACAGTACTGCTTGTTAAAGGGTTTGGAGGGTCAAAAATCCTATGGGTGGCAACTTTTTTTGTATTTTTGTCAGATCAATGCCTTACTACAGAGCCGCCAGTTACTTGGATTCCATTTCTTCTTACCAGCCTGATCCTTTATGGTGCAACTTGCCGTATTAATCCAAATAACAGGCTCCTTTTGCCTATAGGCATTATAGGAGCAACTATATGTTATTACTTACTTCTTTGGATCTTTGCAGGACTTTTAGCACATGATCCAGGGTTTGTAAGTGTGGTTAAAAAGCTTACAGCTTGCAGCGTATACAACTTGGCAGTAACATTGATTTTAAATCGGCTAGTAAAGGAGAAGAGATGAATGGCTTTTTTTATTCTAGGTATGTAAAAATTCTAAGCCTTATTGTAGTGCTTATGGGAATATTGGTTATACGTCTGTTTATTTTGACGGTAATAGAAAATGATAAGTGGACTAGTGCAGCCACAAGTTTAACTACAAAAACTATTTATCAAGCTCCTCCTAGAGGAGATATTTTAGATCGGAATGGAAAGATTATTGCAGGAAACACATACTCATACTCTCTTAGGATGAACACCACCAAAATGACACAAAGAGAAATAACAGACAGCCTGAAAAATCTAGATAATCTATTAGCTGGGCAAGGAGACCATCTGGAAAAGGAAATATCCCAATCTAAGTACAGAAAATATTTGCCAATAACCGTTGCTAAAAATATTTCTAATGAAACGGTGGTAATAATAGAAGAAAACAGGGATAAGTACCCAGAAATAGAAGTGTTTACAGAGTATGCCAGAATATATCCTGAGGGATCGCTAGCTTCTCACATGATAGGATACCTAGGGAAGATATCAGACGCAGACAAAGAGAAATATGTGGAAAAATTAGGATATCAGACTACGGACTTTATTGGTAAAGATGGTATTGAAGCAAAGTATGAGGCGATATTAAGGGGAACTCCAGGGGAAAAGCGTGTCCAGGTGGATTCCTCAGGTAATCAAGTAAGAGTAATAGATGAAACTAAGGCGAAAAAAGGTAAAGATGTTCAATTGACCATAGATTCAAAGCTGCAAAAAACAGCAGAAGACAGCCTAAATCAAGGACTTAAAGCGATGAGAAGTGGAGGGACATTTACAAGTAAATATGGGAATCGTGTGATGAAAACAGCCAACAAGGCAGAAGTGGGAGCAGTTGTGGCCTTGGATGTAAAAACAGGAGAGATTCTGGCCATGACCAGCGCACCAGACTATGATCCCAATTTATTTGTAGGGGGAATCTCTCAGGAAGATTGGAAATCACTACAAAGCAAAAATACTAGAGACCCATTGGCACCGACACCACTTTACAATGTCGCTACAAAAAGTAGTGTTCAGCCTGGATCCACCTTTAAAATGGTTACAGCTACTGCAGCCCTAGAGTGTGGTCTAGACTCAGAGAGACGGCTTTACGATGATGGGTTTATTTCAATGGGGAATAAATCATTTGGTTGCGTTGCATGGAACTTGTCTCACAAAAAGCATGGTTACTTAAACCTTCGTGAAGCTTTGGAAGTTTCTTGCAATTACTATTTTTTTGACATAGCAACAGGAAAAGACTTTTCAACAGGGGGGCATTTAGGATATAATAAGGAAATATCGATTGATCAGATTATGAATTTTGCAGAGGAGTATGGACTGGGGAGACCCACAGGGATTCAGATTCCCGAGACGGTGATACCTACTCCATCGGCTAAAAGCAAGACCATCCAGCTTCAAGGCAGCCTAAAAAACTATCTTCTAGCCAATGGTGAAACCTACTTTGAAGAAAATATATTAAAGGACAGGGAAAAATTCAGAAATCAGATTGATGAAATTACAAGTTGGATAAATCAAAAGCTGACACAGGAAGAAATTGCTGACAAATTAAAGAATGGCTTTGGTGTGAAACCAGAGAAACTTTCGTCCCTCGCACAAATATGCAGGGATAATTATTTTGGACAAGCAGAATGGACTTTGGCAGATGCCCTTAACTTGTCTATTGGGCAAGGTGCCAATGGATATACACCCTTGCAAATGGCTAGGTATACAGCCACACTAGGTAATAAGGGACTTTGTAGTCCAGTTAGCCTAGTTAAAATGGCAGGGGGGCGAAAAGAAGAAAGTCAGGGAACCCTAAGTAAGGTTACAGTATCAAACTCTGATTCTTTTCAGGAAATTATGAGCGGTATGAAAGCAGTGGCAAATGGACCTATGGGAAGTTTGACCAGTGTTTTTTCTAACTTCCCAGTTACTGTTGCAGCCAAAACAGGTACGGCAGAGCGATCGGGGAAAATCAATGAATCAGATGAGGTGAAATATATTAAATCCCACTTGTGGTCAATTGATTCCAGGTTAAACTGGTCAGAGGTGGAACAAGAGATGAATAGGTTGATGAAAACATACCCAGATGTTTATGAGACTACGCAGACGGCAGTAAGACGTGCTGTGATTAATTTGGGTCAAGGTAGAGTAACTGCTGATACAATGGACAGATTCAAGGAATCCTACGACAATTTTGCATGGGTAGTGACACTAGCCCCGGCAGAAGATCCGAAGGTAGCTGTAGTAGTAATGATACCACAGGGGAGAGCAGCAGCAAATGCAGCACCAATTGCAAGAGAAGTTTTAGGAAGTTATGGAGAGGAGACAAAATGGGAGAAGTAATACTAGTTGCATCAGGCAAAGGTGGCACAGGGAAGACGGTATTTTCCGCAAACCTAGGAGCTTTATTTGCTATTAAAGGATATAAGACTATTGTTCTTGATATGGATATGGGTACAAGAAACCTAGATATTTACTTAGGCCTTGAAAGCCGAATTGTATTTAATATTATGGACGTGTTTAAAGGTGTGTGTGGGGTTAAAAAAGCACAAATAAAGCATCGAGGAATATCCAATTTATTTATGATGGCAGCATCTCCTAAGAAAGATGACATTGGTATTACGGCACTGCATATAAAGACTCTCTGTGACGAATTAAAAAAGGAATTTGATTATATAATAATAGATGCACCAACCGGAATGGGCAACATTGTAGAAGTAGCGGCTTCCGTTGCAAATAAGGGGATTATTGTTACAGAACCAGAATTTGCCTCTATTAGGGATGCAGATGGAATGGAACGGTTTTTAAAGAATAGAGGAGTAGAGCAGAGAGCTTACGTGTTGAATAAAGTGAGAGTGGACCTTATGTCTTCAGGGCTTGTCCCTACCCTTAGCCAAATAGGTGACTTGCTTAGAATACCTATGATTGGAGCAATCCAGTATGATGAAAATATTTATGTTTCTACAAACAGAGGAATCCCCATTGTATGCAAAGAAAGTACATACATAAGAAAAAATTTCGCAAAGATAAGTGCACGTATACAAGACAGAATAATTAACAACACCTTTCCCCGGGGCTAAGGCTAACCGAAGCAACCAGACCTAAGGCTATCATGTTTGACAGGACGGAAGATCCACCATAGCTGATAAATGGAAGGGTTAGCCCAGTAACGGGCATGATTCCCATAGTCATAGCAATGTTTTCAAAAATTTGAAAAAGGAACATTCCAATAAAGCCAACTATGATTAGTCCGCCATAAAGATCTTGGGAATAATAGACGGCTCTTGTTAATCTATACAAAAGCCAGGCAAAAAGTAAGATTAATAAGGCTCCGCCAATCATACCTAATTCCTCAACTACAACGGAAAAAATAAAATCAGATTTTTGAACTGGAAGAAAATCTAGTTGTTTTTGAGTCCCCTGAAAAAGACCTTTTCCGGCGAAACCTCCCGAGCCGATGGCTACCTTAGAATTCCAAACCTGATAGTTCCCTGGCAGGGTTAAATCTTCTGGCCGTAAAAAGGCATCAATTCGCCTTTTTTGATAGGGAGCCATAAGACCGTAGGCGATGGGTAGAAAAAGGACAAATACAAGAACAAATTTACCAAATAGCTTGTAATCGATTCCAGCATAGAAAATCATAAACACCCAGATCGCACAGAAAACTAACCCACTACCTAAATCTTCCTTAACAATTACTAAGATAAAAGGAGCGGCGTATAAGGCCGCAGATAGAATACCCTTAAGTGTATTTAATTTACCCTTGTTTTTAGATAAGTAGGAGGCCATTATTAAAATAAAAGTGATTTTTACAATTTCTGAAGGTTGAAATGTAGTGATGCCTAAATTAATCCAAGAATGTGCTCCATTGACGGAAATTCCCAAACCAGGAATATACACTGTCAACAAAAAAAACAAAGACCCAAAATACAGAATCAGAGTGAAATTTTCAAGCCTATGGTAATCAAATGATATGATTAAAAAGAGACAGATAAAGCCTAAAAAATAAGCAACAGACTGGATGATTACATCTTTGGTTAAAACATAATTACCATTGTAAGCAATACTACTGATCATTAGAAGACTAAATATTCCAAGACAAAGAGGGAGTATAATAAAATTGATATCAATTGATTTTATTTTTTTCGAAAATTTGTTCATTCCTTTACCTTTCATTGGCTTGACTATGAGGAGCTGAGCCCGTATAATGGTTATTGTATGACTATACTAAAAAATTATTACGTAATGCGATTTTTTATATCATATTTTACAAAGAGAATAAACAATTGATAAAATAAAAAGAAAAAATAAAGTAAAGGAGGTGCTTAAATGAACAGTATAATACTAGGAATTATCATAGGAATTATTGCCCTAGTTGTGGGTATTTTAATTGGATACATACTTAGAAAGACAGTTGGAGAAAAGGCAATCGGCAGTGCAGAACAAAAAGCAAAAAATTTGATTTTAGATGCTGAAAACCGATCAGAAACTATTAGAAAAGAAATCACTTTAGAAGCTAAAGAAGAAGCTCATAAGATTAGAAGTGATGTGGATCGTGAAATTCGAGAGAGAAGAGGAGAAATCCAAAAATCAGAGCGAAGACTGATTCAAAAAGAAGAATCATTAGATAGAAAACTTGAAAATATTGAAAGAAAAGAAGAAAGCATTACAGCAAAAGAAACCATTGTAGTCGAAAAGCAAAAAGAATTGGATGGATTTGTTGCAAAGCAACTGGAGGAACTGGAGAAAATTTCCGGTTATTCAGTGGAGGAGGCAAAAGCAGTTTTGCTTGCTAACACAGAGCAAGAAATCAGATATGAAACATCCATAATGATTAAGGAAATTGAGGCTAAAGCTAAAGAAGAAGCTGATAAGAAGGCCAAGGAAATCATTACAGGTGCTATTCAAAGATGTGCAGCAGACCATATAGCAGAAAGCACAGTATCAGTAGTACCACTTCCAAATGACGAAATGAAGGGTCGTATCATCGGAAGAGAGGGACGAAATATTCGTGCCATCGAGACTTTAACAGGAATCGATCTTATCATTGATGACACTCCAGAAGCAGTAATTTTATCGGGTTTTGATCCGGTTAGAAGAGAGGTAGCTAGACTATCACTGGAGAAACTTATTGTAGATGGAAGAATTCACCCAGCAAGAATCGAAGAAATGGTAGAAAAATCTCAGCGAGAAGTTGAGTCAATAATGAAGGAAGAAGGAGAACAAGCTACTTTTGAAGTAGGAATACACAACCTTCATCCAGAGCTTATTAAACTTTTGGGAAGACTAAAATACAGAACTTCATACGGCCAGAATGTGTTGAAACATTCTGTAGAAGTTGCTCACCTAGCTGGTCTTATGGCAGGAGAATTAGGCTTGGATATTACCTTAGCAAAACGTGCAGGCTTGCTCCATGATATTGGTAAAGCCATAGATCACGAACGTGAAGGTACCCATGTAGATTTAGGAATGGAAGTATTAAAGAAGTACAAGGAATCAGAAGCGGTTATCAATGGCATGGCTGCCCATCATGGCGATTATGAGCCGAAATCAATGGAAGCAGTGCTTATTGCAGCAGCGGATGCACTATCTGCAGCAAGACCAGGAGCTAGAAGAGAAACCTTGGAAACATACATTAAGCGTTTGCAAAAGCTAGAAGAGATCGCAAACACAACGCCAGGAGTAGAGAAGTCATTTGCAATTCAGGCGGGAAGAGAAATTAGAATCATTGCAAAACCGGATGAGATGAACGATGACACGATTGTATCACTTGCTAGAGAAATCTCCAAGAAAATCGAGTCAGAACTTGAATATCCCGGACAGATTAAAGTCAATGTTGTTAGGGAAACTAGAGCCATTGACTACGCAAAATAAGAATAAAGAAAATGAATGGCTGCCTTGTTATCAGGGCAGCTTTTTTACGTATTTGAGGGGTCTTAATACCTTGACACAAGATAAGGTAGAGGATAAAATGGATGAATTATAAGTAAAGGAGATTCAATGATTTATTTAGACAATAGCGCTACCACAAGACAGGATGATAAAGTAACAGAAATCATGATTAAATATATGAGTCAAGATTTTGGAAACCCATCATCGCTGTATAGCCTAGGCATTACTGGGGAAAAGGCAATTAAAAAAGCAAGGGCACAAATTCTAAAAGCCATGGGCCAAAACAGTGGGGAATTTTACTTTACTTCTGGAGGAACAGAGGCTGACAATATGGCTATCTTTGGAGCAGCAGAGGCAAAGAAGAAGCGAGGAAACAAGATTATTACCTCTAAGGTGGAGCACCCAGCAGTGCTAGAAGCTTGCAAGAGGCTGGAAAAGCGGGGGTGGAACCTGGTTTATATAGATGTGGACAAGGAATGCAAATTAAATATGGATCAGTTAAAAAGAGCCATAGACGAGGAAACGGTTCTGATTACAATCATGCAGGTTAATAACGAAACAGGAGCAATCATGCCTATAGAGGAAATAGCCAATTTGCGAGATCAGGTAAATAAAGACATTTTACTGCATACAGATAGCGTACAAGCTTTTGGCAAAATACCCATACCAAAATGTGCAGATATGATATCAATAAGCGGCCACAAAATTCATGGGCCTAAAGGAATAGGCGGATTATATGTTAAAGATAAGGTGAACATTTCTCCTTTCGTAGTAGGTGGAGGGCAGGAGAAGTCCATGCGCTCAGGAACAGAGAATGTTCCAGGGATTGCAGGCTTTGGAGAATCAGCACAGCTTATTGCCAGGGAAATAAACGGGCAAGTGACAGAAGTGAAAGATTACCTTTTAAAGGCTATTGAGAACAACATTAAAGACATAAAGGTTAATGGGCCAAAAGAAGGAGTGGGATCCATACTGAATATTTCATTTAAAAAAACTAGGGCAGAAGTAATTCTTCACACTTTAGAGCAAGATGAGATATACATTTCCACCGGATCGGCATGCTCTTCCAATAAAAAAGGACAAAGTCATGTGTTACAGGCAATGGGGCTTGAATACAAAGACATCGAGAGCGCCCTTAGATTCAGCTTGAATCCATGGAACACCAAAGCAGAGATGGATGTAGTAGTAGATAAATTAAAGCTGGCAGTGGAGAAGTTTAGAAAGCTGGGAAGCTTTAGGTAAAGGAGATAAGATCAGTGAACGAAAGACATATTTTTATTGTAAGGTGCGGAGAAGTTGCCTTAAAAGGATTAAACAAACCATATTTTGAGCGAATGCTAGTAGAGCGGATTCGTAAATTGCTGAAAAAATTTGATGGTTGCGAAGTGAAGCGTCATGAAGGATTGATTTTTGTTAGGGCAGACAAGGCTTATGCAAAAGACGATATTGTTAAGCAAATTTCCAAAGTTTTTGGAGTAGCCTCAATTAGCCCGGCTGTTGAAGCCGAATCAGATATAGAATCAATCGGTGAAGCAGCTATAGCCTACATGAAGGAAATTATCGAAGAAAAAGGAATTAAAACCTTTAAAGTTAAGGCCAAGCGTGCAGACAAGAATTTTCCAATTGAATCTCCGGAGATTAGCAGGATAATGGGAAGTAAAATTCTGATAGGGTGTAAAGTACTCAAGGTGGATGTTCATAATCCAGACTGTCTTCTTTTTGTAGATGTAAGGCAGGGAAAATCATATATATTCCAGGATAAGATTTCCGGTTTTGGCGGTCTGCCTCTTGGAACCAATGGTAAGGGGATGACTCTTCTTTCTGGTGGAATAGATAGTCCTGTGGCCACTTGGATGATGGCGAAAAGAGGGATGCTTATCGAAGCTATTCATTTTCATTCATACCCATATACAAGCCAGCGTGCCCAAGAAAAGGTAGAAGATTTGGCAGGAATAGTGGCAACTTATTGTGGTAGGTTTAAAATGCACGTGATTAACTTACTACCAATACAGGAGCAAATTGTACAGAACTGCCCAGAGGCTGAAACTACTATTTTAGTAAGACGATTTATGATGCGATTAGCGGAAAAAGTTGCAGAACAAACTGGATGTACTATGCTTATTACCGGGGAAAATTTAGGACAGGTGGCAAGTCAAACAGCAGAAGCTTTGGTTGTTACGGATGCTTGTGTTAAAATGCCAGTTATGAGACCCCTTATAGCAATGGACAAGATTGATATTATGGATAAAGCACAAGAAATTGAAACTTACGAGACGTCCATACAGCCTTATGAAGATTGTTGCACCGTATTTTTACCAAAGCACCCGACTACAAAACCTAGATTGGATAGGATTCTAGACTCAGAAAGTAAACTAGATTGTGAGAAACTAATTGAAGACGCATTAGCTTCTAAAGAAATCGTCGACATATTCCCTCAATAAGAAACAAAAGTAGAAGTAATTCCTCCTTTTCTCTTAAGGACAAAGAGCAATACAAGTAATATAATTTATTTGTACGTTGTCCTAGGTCGAGAAAGGAGGAATTTTTTTATGCATATTGAATTTAAGATGACAGATGATATTCTCATTGTTTCAGCTTTTGGCGAACTGGATCATCACACTGCCCAAACTTTAAGGCAGCAGGTGGATGAGGCTATGAACACATTTAAATGCAAAAATCTGGTTCTAGATTTTGCCCAAGTGGGATTTATGGATAGTTCGGGAATTGGAGTGGTTTTAGGTAGATATAATAAAGTAAAGGAAAAGAAAGGAGAAATCTACCTTACGGGGTGCTCTTTTTATGTGGAGAAGATTTTATATATGTCTGGTGTATTTACGATAATCAACCAAGAAAAACAAGTGGAGGATGCTATAGATAAGATAAAAGGACAGGAACAATTAAGAATGGAGGTAAAAGGAAATGAACAATAGGATGGAAATCCAAATTGCGGCCTTGGCAGTAAATGAAAGTTTTGCCAGATCTGCGGTAGCCGCATTTATAGCCTATCTTGACCCTACATTAGAAGAATTGACAGAAATAAAAACTGGGGTTTCCGAGGCAGTAAGCAACGCTATTATTCATGGGTATGAAGAGGGTGAAGAGGGAATTATACTGATAGAATGTTCAATAGGAAAGAAAGGAAAAGTCCTCATTAGAATAAAAGATGAGGGAGTGGGAATAGGGGACATTGATAAGGCTAGGCAGCCCATGTTTACTACAGGAAAAGCAGAAGAACGGTCAGGAATGGGATTTACCGTCATGGAAAGCTTTATGGACAAATTGGAAGTGGAATCTGAAAGAGGCATAGGAACCACAGTAACCATGACAAAATTTTTGGATGCAGTAAATGGCGAATAAGTATGTACCCATAAAAAAAGAAGATACATACGCACTAATAAATGAGGCGCAAAAAGGCAATCAAGATGCCAGAACGCAGATAGTAGAACAAAATATTGGACTTGTAAAAAACTTAGCTTTGAAATATGTGAATTCAGGATATGAGTTGGATGATCTGATGCAGATTGGTTTTGTAGGCCTACTTAAGTCTATTGATCGATTTGACACTGGGTTTGACGTGATGTTCTCAACCTATGCCGTACCCATGATTCTTGGGGAAATCAAACGACATATCCGGGATGACGGAAAAATAAAAGTAAGCCGTCAATTAAAGATGGATATTAAAACATTAAAACAAATTAAAGAGGAATATTATCATGGACATGGAACATATCCTAAACTAAGCTATATTTCTAAGGAAATGGAAGTGCCTATAGAGAGAATTCTAGAAATCCTAGATGCAGAGGAAGTATTGACCAATGTGGAAAGCTTGGACAATGAAGAGATTTCACAAGGATATTTGGAAAAGAAAATAGACCACAGCGGTGAAGAGGAGAGAAAAGTAGACATAATAGATTTAAAAAACCTTATTGGAACTTTGACTCAGCGTGAGAGGCAGATTATTATACTCAGGTATTTTAAGGATATGACTCAACAACAGATTGCTGGTAAGATGGGGATTTCACAGGTACAGGTATCTAGAATTGAAAAACGTGTATTACACAACATGCGGAGAAAGATGGCTAAATAAGATAGAGGAGTAAGTATGACCAATATGGATAATCTAATTTTTGTGTATAACAGAGAAACGAAAGGCATCACATTTTTAAGTCAATGTTGCCCCTTGTCTAAAGAAGAGGTTCGTGCCTATATATTAAAGGAACCTCTTTTGGAAGGTTTTATACATCCTGAATTTGAATCCATAGTAAATGAGTCCTGGGAAGAGATGGTAAAAGGAGCGCAATGTTCTTGTTGCCAGGTGAAACTTAGAGAAGTTGACGGAAAGTATGAATGGTATCAGTTAATTTTGACCAGATTGGTGGCAAAAGAAGAAGTTTTAGGAATCCTTCAGGATATTTCCAAAGAGAAAGAAAAGGAATTACACTTACAGCACCTTGCAGATACGGATAATCTTACAGGAATGGACAACCGAGAATCCTTTAAGCGAAAAGTAAATCAAGCAGTGGCTAAGGGAAAATTAGGTCCACATGCATATATTTTGGTAGATATTGATAACTTTAAAAAAATTAATGACTCTCATGGTCATCTGGTGGGGGATGAAGTTTTAAAACAATTTGCTCATGTTGCTAAAGAGTATTTTCCTCAAGGGACAGATTCAGGCAGGCTTGGAGGAGATGAGTTTATTCTGTTTTTATATAATTGTCCAGAGGGTGCCAAGCTTAAGGCACATTTGAAAGGCTTTGGAAAAGCCATAACAGAAGCTTTATATCAGACGGGAATCAATCTGTCTGTAAGTATGGGAGTGGCAATATATCCTAAGCAGGGCAGTTGCCTAGAAGAGCTTTATCGAAAGGCAGATCAAGCTCTTTATAGGGCCAAGGATAATGGTAAGGACAGTATAGAACTCTATTGACAGACTTTTTACTACGTCCAAAGCAATAATTAAATTACATCAATCTGACAGGTTCTCATTGCGGCTAATGCAGTTTCATGGCTTTGGGGAGTAACCCCAGCACAACAGCTGCTGTCTACAGAAATTTTCACTTCTGGCAAAAATGCTTTTACGATTAAAGCATTGGAAATTACGCAAATATCTGTGCAAAGTCCAACAAACATTACCTCTGTCAATGGCTCTTCTGCCCGAACAAGCTCCATAAGCATAATACCTAATTCCTTGGATCCAAAAGTGTCTTTTTCAATAACCGGAGCCCCCTCAGGACGAGTCAATTTCTCAGAAATTTCAAATCCATGTGTACCTTTGATACAGTGCTTTACAGGAAGATTTTTACCTTCCTGAGTATTAAGATAATCAGACGTATGGGTGTCTGCGGTAAAGAAAACTAATTCATTATCTTTGTCATAAGCCTTTATTTTTTCTTCCACATTCTCTACGATATTTTGGGCTTCTGGCGTACCTAAGGCACCATCAATAAAGTCATTTTGCATATCCACAACAATTAACAATTTGCTCATAAAATCTCTCCTTTAAAAATATAACGCCACATTCCATTGGAATTGCGGCGTTTATGGAGCTACTGGGGGGAATCGAACCCCCAACCTGTACGTTACGAATGTACTGCTCTACCATTGAGCCACAGTAGCATAATTAACTACAAACAAGAACTATTATACAGCCTTTTGAAGGGATTTTCCAATGTTATTTAAAAATATCTATTCTTATTTGGATTATTGCCATTGATTGTGGAAGCATATATAATTATACAAAAGAAAAGGGGGCGTTGAAATGAAGTTTAAAGAAAAGCATAATCCAACCAATATAAATTGTTCCAGCCTCATAAGGCACTGGTGCGATATTAATTTTAAAGATTGGGATAATGGCTACTATGAGGCAGCTATTATTGGGGAGGATAGCAGATACGTTTTTTTCTATCAAACGGACAAGGAAAAACATTTAAGGTTTGGATTTCTTATAAAGGAATATATTGAAGATGTAACAATGGTTCACATGAGTGAAAGAAAGCGAAACAAGTTTCCTGACATACCCAATGAACATTTCATTGGAGGACAGGATCCATTTAGATTTCTAAAAGGGAAGGTTTGCGATATACAGCTACACTCACCTAAATTGTCCACATTTCTATTGTCATCAGATGGATATGAAGAAGCAACTATCATTTCAACCAATGAAGATACTATAATTGTTAGAGATGGCAAAGATCGTATTGCTGTTAGAAAAGCTGATATTGTAGGAATTGTTGAAAGTAGTGGAGCCATTGTTCCAAGTAGAGACGATGAAAATCCAGGGAATATTACGGTGGCAAATCCTGATACGGTATATCCGGTGCCAGGTATTGATACTGTTACATACGTTAAACCCACCATTACAAATCCTAATATTATCGTAGGGGATTTTACTTATTTTAATGATGTTTCATTTGAAACACATGTAAAGCATCACTTTGATTTTTATGGGGATAAACTTATAATTGGTAAGTTTTGTCAAATTGCAGCTAATGTGGATTTCATTATGAATGGAGCGAATCATCAAATGAATGCAGTGTCCACTTTCCCATTTTATATCTTTGAAGGCTGGGAGCAGGAAGTCCCTAAACTTTCTGATTTCCCTGTGAAAGGTGATACAACTGTTGGAAATGATGTTTGGATTGGGGAAAATGCTACAATCTTGCCAGGAGTTACTCTTGGGGATGGGGCAATCATTGCTGCCAATAGTGTTGTGGGAAACGATGTAGGACCTTATACAATCGCTGGGGGAAATCCAGCTAAGGTTATACGCAAAAGATTTGATGAAGAATTAATTGGAATTTTGGAAGAACTTAAGTGGTGGAACCTGCCAATAGAGGAAATTAATAAAATTATCCCAATATTATGTAATAGTAACTTGGAAGAGGTTAAAGGGGTTCTAAAAGGTAGACTATAATAGATATTTTGGATTAAGTGATAAATGAAGGAATGTAAATCTTTTTTAGGAAAAATATGACAAAATAAAAACCATGCAACCGTTGTAGTTACAGGGTTTATGGTGCGCCATGAGGAATTTGAACCCCCGACCTTCGCTTGAATTGTTCACAAAAAACAAATTCCTTAGATTTTAATGCTTCTGCTCTATATCTTAAAATTTCAACGCTTTGCGCCTTGTTGTATATTTGCTGTATCTATGTTTCTTTTAATAACTTTCGATGTTTTTCCATAGTTAACTGTACCTTTAGTGATAAAATAGTGATAATTTTTATAGGCTGAATGCGCTGATTTTTTCAACAGCTTCACGCTTTCTATCGGCGTTGATATCAATATAATACTTGGCAGTGATACCAATATTGGCATGCCCCATCAGCTTAGCGGTTTCCTCTATGGGAATTCCAGCTCGACTAAGGTTTGTGCCAAACGTGTGTCGGAAAGAGTGAAACTTATGATAGGGAACATCTATCCGATCATAGAGCCTCTTTAATGCCCGAATAACGTTTCGCTTGTAGTACCATGTTCCGTTGCTTGTGGTGAAGATATAGCTGGTTCGGTATCCTCGCTGTAACATCTCTTCTTTATGTCTGGCTCTGTGCAGAGCAATTTTTTCATAACATTAAGTAAATCTTTCTGATTTTCACCTTACTTGCAGCATGGGCTTCGAGTGTTCCCATCTGAGCGGGTGGTGAATGCACAGCCATAGGTCTAGGATTTTTGCAAACCTGTTCATTTTACTCCACCTTAACTCTTTCTGTAATTACATATTGCCCTATTTTTAGAATATTTTTTATTGACTTTTTTTGCGATGGGCGTTAAGATAAAATGTAAAGGTGAATAATGATAAAATACAAAGTGGATGTACTTAAGGAGCTAAAGGCACACGGTTTTAATCAAACAAGGCTACAAAAAGAAAACCTGCTACCAAAGCAGACTATGAGCAACATCAAAGCGGGTAAGTCGATTACGCTTAAAACTCTAAATAAAATATGTATCATGTGCCGGAAACAGCCCGGTGATATTGTAGAGGTTATCACAACAGAGGAAGAGAAGTTGAAGTATTTTTAAAAGAGATTGATAATACCCCGAAAATAGGCTCTAACCATTCCGAAATTAGACCATAGATTCCATGTAACCTTGCCGCTTTCCTGCACGTAATCCTCTTCTTTTAGAGCCGCCTCTTTTTTTGCAATTTCCCAAGACATTTTTAAGGCTTCTGAAAAATCCACCTCAACTACTTTCTTTATATGCCATGCTCTTTTCATTATATTTAATGTAATGTCAATGTTAAAATGAATTATTTTTAATGTATTTTCTTGACTTTGTTTTTAGGTGCATATAAAATGGTGATAAAGGAGGTAATTTAATGTTAGCATATAAGATAAATGTACTGGAAAGTTTAAAGGAAGCAGGATTCACGACTACTAAATTACGCAAAGATAAGCTATTAGGAGAAAATGCAATACAATATATTAGAGAAGGCAAGCCAGTTGGTGCAAAAGCATTAAATACAATTTGCCAGTTATTAGATATGCAGCCAGGCAATATAATAAAATACGTAGAAGATGAAAAAAACACTTGATTATACATTAAATATAATGTATAATATTATTAAGTTAAGAGATTAACTTAATTCCCCTGGCAAGAGGGAGAAAGGACGAATGATGAATACCATGAACATGTCGGAAGCGGCCAGGCTGATATTAGGCCTAAGGGCAGCTGGATGGAACGAGGAGGGGTGGGAATATGCACACTAACGTAAGGGAATATATTAATTTATGTAGGGTAAAAAGGGGAAATATCTCGGAGGCTGAACTTGCAAGAAGGATGGGACAGACGCCGCAAAATATGAATAATAAGTATAAGAGAAACACTTTTAAAGTTTCCGAATTAGAAAAAATTGCAGATGCGATTGACGCAGAATTAAAGATACAATTTATAGATAAGCAAACTAACGAACCAATAATATAAATCTTAGTATATTATAAACGCTTAAACGGGGTTTACATATTGACGTTTATTAAGGAAAGGTTAATTAGCCAGAGGATAACTGACTAAGGAATACATTTCCATAAAAGCAGACCGTGACCTTGTGCGTTACGATCTGCTTTTTTAATAGGCGTTGCAGAATGTATTAAAGCATTTTTTATTTCAGATGGACAAGCCTGTGGGTGCTCACTGTATAGGGATGCAGCTAAACCAGCTACGTAAGGGGCAGACATGGAAGTTCCTGTTTGTTCTACATAACCTTTGCAATCATCAGCTACAAGGGAACTTACATTAACGCCTGGTGCAATGAGATCAGGTTTGATAGTTCCATCAAGAGTAGGACCTCTACTGGAAAAGTCGGGGATTTTATGATTATCATCACAAGAGCCTACTGTTAAAACAAGAGGACTGGTACCCGGGTAAGGAATGACAGGAATCTTAGTTTTAAAACTACGCCGAGAAAGCGAGTCTTGTACATAAATACTGGCAAGAGCAAGCTGAATGTCCGGCAGTCCTACAGTGTAAAGTCTGCGGCGGTAGGAAAGCTGAAAAATGGCACGAAGGTTACTGTTTACTGTACTAGAGGTAACTGGTGCTGTATCGGCGCATCCATGTGGGTACATAAGAAATATTTAAAATAGGAGGAAATAAAAATGGATTTTGGAAAAGCCCTGCATGGTTAATTCCGGCAGGGCTTTTTTATTTGCAAAAATTAAATAAAAACTGAAAACTCTCTTGACAAAATACGTCAAATGACGTATAATTAAAACATAGAAAGGAGGTGGAAGCAATTGAGATTATAGAAAAAATAGCCAACTTGGGAACTGCGATTATCTCACTCATAATCGCAATCATTGCTCTCAAGTTAGCTAAAGACTCAAAGGGTAAGAAGTAATTTCTTACCCACCCCGAAAAGGGTTGTTAACTTATTATAACCTCAATTGCAAACATTATGCAAGTAGTATCATTAATAATCAGTTTGGCAGCACTGGCAATTGCGATAGCAGCATTAGTGACAGTTTTAAAAAAGAGAAGGTGAATCAGATGAGCTTAAAAGAGATGAGAGCAAAAACAGGACTGTCTCAAAAGGAATTTGCAGAGCGAGTTGGAATACCAGTAAGGTCATACCAGAATTATGAGCAGGGACACAGGGACATCTATAAGGCAGATATTAACACTCTAATTAGGATATGCCATGCGGCAGACTGTAGCCTAACAGAATTTATTACAGATGAAGAATGCCAACAGTTATTCAAAGAGTTAAAATAATTTGTAGCATGCCCCGGGGGAGCAATTTCTTCTGGGGCTTTTTTATTTGGAAAATATTATTTATAGGAAATGCAGCTTGACACTATACTACTACAGCAGTATAATTAAAACATGGAATGGAGGTGAGAACAATTGAGATTATAGAAAAAATAAAAGGTGACGAAATTAACAAGCTAAAAGAGTTACGTGAAACAAGGAAACTGAGCAGATCACAGCTGGCAGAAAAATCAGGTGTAAACGTGCGGACCATAGAAGCCTATGAGCAGGGTTTAAAAGACATTAATAAGGCGCAGGGGATAACACTGTATAAACTGGCCAATGCCCTGGGATGTAAGATTGAAGAGTTGCTGATTTTGGATAAAGATTGATAAAAAGAAAAGCCCGCCGAATAAACGACAGGCACACATATCAAAGAGGGCGGGCTTGCCACCGCTCTTTTGTTTAGTATAGCAGATAGCCCGGATTTAGACAATCCGGGTTTTTTATTTGATCCAGATGTCATTCAGCGTCACGTCAAGCGCATCTGCCAATGTGGCGGCAGTAGACAGCATACAGTCGCCACGCTTTTCGATATCCTGTATAGTCCGGCGAGGTACACCGGACAGTTCCACAAGTTTCGGCACGGATATTTTTTTCTTCAGCCTTATTTCTTTAATTTTTAGCATTGTTATCCCTCCTATTATTTAACATAAAGCAGATAACCAACAGCACAGCCTTTGCAATATCCAAAATGCCAGGGTGCGAGAAATCACCGTCAATAATGTTTATTATCACTAAAGCCGCAAGTAACACATTTATACTTTTTCTGTTCATATTTTCTTTCAATGTGGTATAATAAAGATGATCACCGAGAAGGGAAGGGCGGTTTTAATACCGCCCCTTGGACTTGTTTTTATTCTTTTTCTTAGACTTTGCCAGTTGCCACGCTGTAAGCCCTAAGACTAAGATTTCTAACAGGTCCTTTGCTATTTCCAGCACATTTTTTAATATATTCACATCGTATTTACCTCCCTTCCTTAACTGCAACCATACTATAGCACGTTGTAGCGTGCCAGTTAAAGGGAAAGGCAAAGAAAATAATAAACAATTTAATACTATATAGTATTAATAGAAAACAAATAATAGAGTTAGAAGATGAGATCGCAGAGGAAGAAGCAGACGTGGAATAATGTAGAATCGCCTCGGGAGACCGGGGCTTTTTTATTGTCATTGCAGCCCTGAAAAAAACTATAGTGATAAATCGTAAATGGTGGACAAAATAAAAACCCTGCAACCGTTGTAGTTGCAGGGTTTATGGTGCGCCATGAGGGATTCGAACCCCCGACCTTCGCATTCGTAGTGCGCTACTCTATCCAGCTGAGCTAATGGCGCAAATTTTCGTGTCGTTAACCATTATATAACATTTGTTGTGACATTGTCAACGAGGTCTTTTTATATGGTATAATATAAAAAACACATTTGAGAAATTTGTAAAAAGGAGAAGAAAATGAGGAAAAAAGACTTAAATGCACAGCTTCCTGTGATTGAAGCTATGTCAAGATATAAGGAAATTTTATGGGAAAATCCAGACTGTGGAAAGGCAGCAACCTTACCTTTCACAAAAAGGGATATTGATGATGCACAGGCACGGCTATGGCGATTTGCACCATACATAGAAAGAGTATTTCCCGAAACGGAAAGAACAAAGGGGCATATTGAATCTCCATTAGTACCTATTCCAAATATGGGACAGGCTTTGGGAGGAAAAGGGCAATTGCTACTAAAATGCGATAGCCATCTTCCCATCTCAGGATCAGTTAAAGCCCGAGGCGGAATTTATGAAGTGTTGAAATTGGCCGAGACCATCGCTATTGGTAATGGAATGTTGGCTAAAGAAGATAATTACGCTAAGTTGGCAGACCCTGAGTTTAAAAAGTTATTTTCCCATTATAAGGTGGCAGTGGGATCGACTGGAAACTTAGGTCTAAGCATAGGAATTATTAGTGCAAAACTAGGATTTCGTGTGGATGTCCATATGTCTGCTGATGCTAGGGCTTGGAAAAAAGATTTGTTGCGAGAAAAAGGCGCCAATGTTGTTGAATATCCTGGAGATTATCAAAAGGCAGTGGAACAAGGGCGAAAAGAGGCAGAAGCTGATCCTAGATGCCACTTTGTAGACGATGAGAACTCAAAAGATTTGTTTTTAGGTTATGCCGTTGCAGCAAAAAGGCTGGCCATACAGCTGACTGCAAAAAATATTCCTGTAGATGAAGATCACCCTCTTTACGTATATTTGCCCTGTGGAGTAGGTGGAGCACCAGGAGGAATTACCTTTGGGCTTAAGACCATTTTGGGATCTCATGTTCATTGTTTTTTTGCAGAGCCAACTCATGCTCCTTGTATGACATTAGGCCTTATGACTGGTCTTAACGACAGAATTTGTGTTCAGGATATTGGGATAGATGGAAAGACTGAGGCCGATGGTTTAGCAGTGGGACGCCCATCAAAGCTTGTGGGAACTGTTATAGAAACCCTTCTTGATGGAGCATATACAGTAGATGATAAGGAATTATACAAATACCTTCAAACTTTAGCAACCACAGAAAACATACTTATTGAACCTTCTGCGTGTGCAGCATTCCGTGGAGTGGAGTTAAACATTGGAAAAGGGAAAGCACCTACACAGATTGTTTGGGCCACTGGGGGAGCCATGGTGCCAAGAGAAGAAATGGATGCATATTTGCATAAAGATGTATAAGGAGGATATGGGAAGATGAGTGGACAAGAACGCATGGATGCATATCTTAGCAAAACCATGATAGAAAATAATGTGAATCAAAAAGAGACTGTAAACGGAATGATGAAATCCATAGATATGGGTTGTTCATATGAAAATAAATCCATTACCTTAGGGTTTCCAATCCTGCTATGGCAGGCAAATAGAGCCGGGATGCTTCACGGAGGTATTATCTGTACAGCTTTTGATATGACAATGGCAGCAGTGGCAAGGTTTTTTGCAGGTGAGAATTATGCGCCAACAATTAGTTTAGATGTGAAATACATTCGCCCAATACAGTTGGAGGATACCATGATTGTTACGGCAAAAGCCACAGCTACAGGAAAACGGATTACTCAGCTTACAGCAGAGGCTCATAGCAAGGAATCAGGAAAACTGGTAGCTACAGCAGCATCGGTTTATATGAATGTAGACACTACAAAAAAATAAATAAAATTGGAAAAATAGTGGAATTTCACAAAAAAGTCCCTATTTTATTGTGAATTACGCTTGAATAAAAATAGAGCATAGTGTATAATTATATAAACATAGTGAGGATATTATAATAGGAGAAGATGATGGAAAATAACCAAGAACAGCGAGATGGTGTGCTTTATCTTGAAGATGGCACTGTTTATAGAGGCAAAGGGTTTGGATTTACTGGGACTAGAGTAGGCGAGCTTGTATTCAACACCTCAATGACGGGATATCAGAAAATCATGACAGATCCCTCATACAAAGGACAGATTATCAATATGACATACCCATTAATGGGGAATTATGGAGTGAATGATATTGACTACGAATCAGGTGGTATACACGCCTTTGGAATGGTGGTAAAGGATCTTTGCCAAAACCCTTCAAATAGCCATTGTACCAAGACTTTAGATCAGTGGTTAGTAGAACAGAAAACCCCAGGAGTCTGGGGACTAGATACTAGAAAGATTACTAAGAAGATTCGAACCGAAGGCACTATAAAATGCGTAATCAGCAACGAGGGAATCACAATTGAAGAGGCTAAAAAACTTTGTAATAGCCAGGAGCTTAGAGGAGATTGGATGAAACTTGTCTCTACTGAGAGAAGAGTTATTTTAGGGCCTAAGGAGTCCAAATACAAAGTTGCAGTCCTAGATTTTGGAGTGAAGTCTAGCATTTTAGAAGCCCTTATTAAAAGAGGCTGCCAGCTGGAAATTTTTCCTTATGAAACGAAGGGTTCAGATATTTTAGCCACTAATCCAGATGGGATATTCCTTACAAACGGTCCAGGAGATCCAGAAGATGCAGTGGAAGCAATAAAGGAAGTTAATTATCTTATAGGAAATGGGGAAGTTCCTATTTTCGGGATTTGCATGGGACACCAAATTCTTGCCTTGGCTAGTGGTGGCAAGACATATAAATTAGGTTATGGACATCGTGGTGGAAACCATGGAGTTTACGATAAAGAAACAAAACGATCATATATAACTTCTCAAAACCATGGATATGCAGTGGAAGCAGGGAGTATTATTCTAAAAGGTCTAGAAGTTACTCATTTGAACCTGAATGATGGTACAGTAGAAGGTATGGAGCATAGGGATCTTCCCATATTTTCTGTACAATTTCATCCAGAGGCATCCCCAGGACCAAATGACAGTGGATATTTATTTGATAAGTTTATTAAATTGATGAAGGGGGAAAAGGAACATGCCTAAGAAAGCGTCATTAAAAAAATTACTAATCATAGGATCAGGTCCGATCATCATCGGTCAGGCTGCTGAGTTTGATTATGCCGGTACCCAGGCATGTAAAGCTATAAAAGAAGAGGGTATTGAGACTATATTAGTCAATAGCAACCCAGCTACAATCATGACAGATAAGGGAATCGCAGATAAAGTATATATGGAGCCTCTTACAGAAGAGGCCATGGAGCAAATACTGGAAAAAGAGAGACCCGACGGGATTCTTGCAGGGTTTGGTGGTCAGACAGGACTTAACCTTGCCATGGGACTAGAGGAAAAAGGAGTACTGGATAAGTACAAGGTTAAGCTTCTAGGTGTAAATAGAGAAAGCATCAGGAAAGCAGAGGACAGAGAAGAATTTAAAGACCTTATGCTGGAAATCGGAGAGCCAGTTCCACCTAGCGTTATTGCAACCACCTTAGAAGAGTGTCAGGCCTTTGTGAAAGAGATTGGTTATCCTGTAATCATACGGCCAGCATATACATTAGGAGGAACAGGAGGCGGTGTGGTAGACAATGACGAAGATCTGAAGCTATTATTCCAAAGAGGTGTTGAAAATAGTGCCATAGGCCAGATTCTTCTTGAAAAATCTGTAGCAGGCTGGAAAGAAATCGAGTATGAAGTAATCAGAGATGGCAGAGATAATTGCATTATCATTTGTAGTATGGAAAACTTGGATCCAGTAGGAGTACATACAGGTGATAGTATTGTTGTTGCACCAACTCAGACACTTCGAGATGAAGAGTATCAGATGCTGCGAGATTCCTCAGTTAAGATTATTAGAAACCTAAAAATTGAAGGGGGCTGTAATGTTCAATTTGCTTTAAACCCTGACAATGGAGAATATATTGTTATTGAAGTAAATCCTAGAGTGAGTAGATCCTCTGCCTTGGCATCTAAGGCGGCTGGATACCCAATCGCAAAGATCGCAGCTAAAATTGCCTTAGGTTATAATTTAGATGAGCTTAGCAATTATGTTACCAAAGGAACAAGCGCTTGCTTTGAGCCAGTCCTTGACTATTGCGTAGTGAAATTTCCTAAGTGGCCTTTTGACAAATTCAGAACTGCTTCTCGTAAGCTGGGGACACAGATGAAGGCAACAGGGGAAGTAATGTCAATTTGCAGGACTTTTGAAAGTGCTTTGCTAAAAGCAATTACTTCTTTGGAAGTGAAATGTGACGGATTGCGTGTGCCTTTTGTTACAAATCTTGACGATGAAAAGCTTATAGCAAAAATGTTAGATTGTGACGATGAACGTATTTTTTGCATTGCAGAAGCTCTGAGAAGAGATCTTGTTGATGTAGAAAAATTATATGAACTGTTAAAGATCGACCGTTGGTTCCTAAACAAGATTAAGGGAATTGTCGACATGGAAAGAAAATTAGCAGAAGGGCCTTTGACTAAGGAACTTCTATATCAAGCAGAATCACGAGGGTTTACCGATAATGAAATTCTTGAGTTAACAGGAGTTCCAAGGGAAGTTCTTCAAGATATTCGTATTTACAACGACATCTTCCCAGTGTATAAAATGGTAGATACTTGTGGGGGTGAGTTTGAGGCGGCTACGCCATACTACTATTCTTGTTATGATGCGGAAGACGAAAGTAAGATTAGTGACGAAGAAAAGATTTTAGTTGTAGGTTCTGGTCCTATTAGAATAGGCCAAGGTATCGAGTTTGACTATTGTTGTGTTCAGGGCGTGTGGGCTATTAAAGATGAAGGCTATGAAGCAGTGATTATGAACAATAATCCTGAGACAGTGAGCACTGACTTTGATACTTCAGACAAACTATACTTTGAATCTCTTCACATAGACAATGTAATGAATGTAATTAAAAAAGAAAGGCCTCACGGAGTAATCCTTCAATTTGGTGGACAGACTTCACTGAATTTGGCAGAAAAACTTAATAGCCGAGGAATCAACATTTTAGGTACGCCATATAAATACATTGACCTTGCAGAGGACAGAGAAAAATTTTGTGAACTTTTAGATGAGATTAATATTGAAGTGCCAGAGGGTCTTGCAGTCACCACGAAGGAAGAAGCTTTTGCGGCAGTAAAACAATTAGGATACCCTCTAATGGTTCGACCATCTTACGTTATCGGTGGCAGAGCTATGCAGATTGTTTACAGTGACGTTGAGCTGGAAAGATACCTAAAAGAAGCCGTATCGATTTCTACAGAACATCCTGTATTAATTGACAAATACATCTTAGGTATGGAAATAGAGGTAGATGCCATCTCAGATGGTGAAGACGTGCTTATCCCAGGAATCATGGAACATATTGAGCGAACAGGAGTCCACTCAGGTGACAGTATTTCCGTATACCCTCATTTCTCTATTCCAAAAGAAGTGGAAGATCTCTTAGTAGATTATACAAAGCGAATTACAAAAGCATTAAAGGTTGTGGGTCTTGTAAATATTCAATACGCCTACGATGGAAAGAAGATTTATGTAATTGAAGTCAATCCAAGAGCGTCTAGAACTGTACCTATTTTAAGTAAGGTTACTAAAGTGCCTATGGTAAAATTAGCGGTTAAGGCAATGCTTGGACATAAGCTTAAGGACACAGAGTACGGCACAGGCCTTTACAAAAGAAGTGGTAAATATGCGGTAAAAGTCCCTGTATTCTCCAACGCAAAGTTGACTAATATGGATATGGCTCTAGGCCCAGAAATGAAATCAACTGGAGAAGTTCTAGGTGTCGATGAGAACCTAAACAAGGCGATTTATAAAGGATTTCTTGCAGCAGGGACGAAAATTCCTACAGAGGGAAATATATATGTTACTTTAAGAGAACCAGACAAAAATCCATATACAGCAGGTATTTTGAAAAAATATCAAGAAGCAGGATTTAATTTGTTGGCATCAGAAGGAACTGGTGCATTTATGGCGGCGGCTGGAATTAAAGCTAAGGTTATTGGATTTGCAGAGGCCAAAGAGCTGGTAGGAAGCCAAATACATATGATCATTAATACACCAAAAGTGGCAAACAGACCAGAAAGTGACACCTTCCCAATCAGGAGAAAGGCCATCGAAAGAGGCTTGCCAGTAATGACTTGCCTAGATACAGCAAATGCCCTATTAAAGGCTATTGCCCTTAAGCAGGCAGGAACCCACCTAGACTATCGATTATTAGACTAATTTAACCAATATAAAATCCTCCCATACAGACCACATCTAGATGAAGCTAATGTGGTGTAGGGAGGATTTTTTTTACAATGTTTAAATTATTTTTTTAATTCAGGAAATCTTAAATAGATGTTCTGGATGAGAACCTTACCCATTTCTTCCCGGGACATGAATCCCGTATTTATGGATAAATCGTATTGAGTTAAATCCAGCCATTTTTTTCCTGTAAAAGTATGATAATATTTTCCACGAGCCTTGTCTTCCTTTTGGAGCAGCTTCAAAGCTGCGGGGCCAGTAACATCTGTAGTAGCCTCTATTTTTTCAAGTCGCTTTTCTTCCTTGGCATGGAGAAAAATACTAAAGGCTTTATCATAATTTCTAAAAAGAAAAGCGCCGCATCTTCCCACCAGGACACAAGGAGATTCGGTTACGGCTTCCTTGATGAATTGGGTCTGAGCATGGAAAAGTTGCCTGCTAGTAGGTACATACCACTGGTCAGCAATATAGGGCATATCATATACCGCAGTTTGCATTAACGAGGACCAAAGAGGGGATTCCTTCTCGTCAAGGGACTCAATTTCATCTGTGGTTTGGCATAGCTTTTCAGCCGCCTTAATTATTAGCAGTTCTCTGTCTATGTATTTAAATCCTAGATAATCGGCTAGAGCTTTTCCTATGTCAGCACCACCGCTGCCTAATTGTCTACCGATTGTGATTACGTGATTATCTCCAAGCATTGCTTATTCCTCCATTTCTTAGTAATAACATCTTACCATATTAATTAGAAAAAATATCTATATCTTCCTTTTTATCTTTAACAAAGAGTATGGCCAAAATTAGGCCAACTGCACTAAGACCGGCTGCTACGCCAAAGGCAACATGCATTCCATATAGGGTAGAAGAAACTGCACCTTGGCTTGAAGCGACTTTTGTAAAGAAGGTCATAATAGTGACAAGCAGGGCGGTTCCAATGGAACCTGCAACCTGTCTAAATGTATTGTTAATGGCACTTCCGTGAGCCATATATTTATTGTCTAAAGAATTTAGCCCCCAAGTGTTTACCGGCATTAAAATCATAGAAATACCAAACATCCTTATTGTATACACAATGCAAAGGTTGGAAAATATCCAGTTTTCATCAAAGAGAATGAACGCAAAAGAGCCGGCAGTCATTAGTGAAAGTCCTAAAAGAGTTAAAAATCTAGGACCAAACCGATCAAAAAGGTGTCCTGTTATAGGGCTCATGATACCCATCATGACTGCACCAGGAAGCATTACTAGTCCTGATTGCATTGCTGTAAAGCCTAAAATATTTTGTAGGTATATAGGCGTTATAATAGTTCCTGCAATCAGTGATGCATTAATAATCATGGCAATAATAGTAGAATAACAGAATGTAGGGGTTTTCAGCAACTTAATTTCCAAGAGAGGGTTTTTCATAATGAGCTGCTTTCGTAAAAAAATAATTAGAAATACAATGCCAACTGCTAGAGGGACATATGTAAGAGGATGAAGTATGCCATAAGCTCCCGCACAACTACATCCATAAAGTAGACCACCAAATCCTAAGGTAGAATAAACTACCGAAGAAATACTCAGCTTTAGTTTGCGGGTTTCCCCTACATTTTTAAGTAGAATAATAGCCAAAATAAGTACTATCCCAGACAGTGGTGCAATGATTTTAAAAATCAAGTTCCATCCGCCAGAGTCTATAATAGAACCAGCTAAAGTTGGGCCTATAGCAGGAGCAAATGCGACAACGATACCTACAGTACCCATAGCAGAACCTCTCTTTTCCTTTGGAAAGATAAGGAGGATTACAGTTTGAATAAGCGGCATTAATATACCAGCTGCAATTGCCTGAAAAATACGAGCAACCATAAGCATGGTAAAGCTATGGGAAAAGCCTGCTAAAGTTGTGCCCACTGTAAATATCACCATTGATGTAATATAGATTTGCCTTGTGGTAAATCTGTCGATAAAATAGGCTGTAATAGGAATCATAATGCCGTTAACAAGCATAAATGCTGTGGTCAGCCATTGTCCCTCAGAGGCGGTAATGTTTAAATCTCTCATAATGCTTGGTAGAGCAGGAGACAGAACCGTTTGGTTTAGTATTGCTATAAAAGCTCCCGATAGCATAACGGAGATAATAATCATGTTTCGTTTTGATACTTTTTTTTCTGATATGTCGTTCATTTTAGTATACTCCTTATTCATTGTCATTAGATTGTGTTGATAGTTTGTTTAGTTCTTTAAGATTGATTACATGAGGCTTTAAGGCTTCATTTCCTTCAAGGAAAGCCCAGAATGCACGAATTACTATAGACCTTGGGCTTGATTGTCGATATTCTTCATTCAAAAGATCAATAGCTTCAAGATATGCCTCTTGCTCAGACTTGTCAGAGAAGGTATTAATGATTTCACGCATATACTTTAATTCATGGTTTCTATTAAAGAATGGTTGGTATTTGGTTTGAACAGCTTCTCTGTAAGCCTTCATGGTGTTTATCTGGCCAGGAGTAAGAAGGGGTGGCTTTCCCTGGCGTGCCTTTGAAATGCCGCTTAAACTGTCTAGGATGAAGTTGGCAATAACAGTAGGGGGGATTTTTAACGTCTGTTCTTTGTTAATTACAGAAATTTCTTTTAGAAGGCCATTTAAACATAAAGTGATTTCATAAACATTGCTTTCTCCTTCAGGATTGAATGTTTCAGCAACAATTTCAGCAAAGATGTTAAATATGTGAAATTTAGATGCGTACAATGAGGAAAGATATCTCTCTTTTTCAACAGGAGTAAGAGAAAGGAGGAGAATTTCAATAAAGGAATTCTGTTGGTTAAAATATTTCATTCGGGATATGATGCTTTCTCGCAATTTTTCCATAGGGGATAAATCTTCTCTTTGACGAATCAAAGATAAGTTACCGGCAAGTTCTTCTGTTAGATAGTAGACTACGTTAAGACCTAAATCTTCTTTAGAAGAAAAATATTTGTATATAGTAGCTTTAGATATATTACAGTTTTTAGCTATATCCTGCATTGAGGAATGGGAGTAGCCATTTTCTATAAAACAGCTTGTAGCAATCTCTACAATATGATGTTTTTTTGATTTCATTTGTCATCTCCAAACTTTGTCCAATATAAAAACCGATACACATGTGTACCGGCAAGTTTTTAAAAACTCCATAGTTCTATTGTATCCTTTTATATCTTATTGTCAAGTGGTAAAAATTAAAAACGGTCGCTATTATTTAACATATCCCATAGGACTCCGCCAACGGGTTTTGTATTTTTCCCTTGGAGGGAAGAATAATAAACAATAGCACAATTAAATTCCGTAGGGGTGGTGGTAATAATTCCATAGGATCCTTGAGTACCATCTCTGGGAGCAGGTAGGCTGCCAGGATTGAGCAAATAGATTCCATCCACCTGATTATAGTAAGGGGTATGAGTGTGACCGAACAATACAGCCTTACAATTATTTTCTTCCGCTCGGTACAATAACCTGCTATTGTCTGTTTTCACATGATCCATGTGTCCATGGGTTAAAAGAATTTTGCCATATTCGGTTTCTAAGGTTTTAAAATCATCACTGCTATAGGAGCCATCCATATTTCCTTTAACACAAACTACCGGAGCCTCAAGAGCAACTTCAAGTGCCTTGGCATCGTGTTCACAGTCGCCTAAATGTATAATTAAATCTATATTATTTAACTTCTCATAGACTTCTCTTACTTTATTAATTTTCCCATGGGTATCACTTATTACAAAAAATTTCAATTTATCTACCTCCTAAAAGTAAATTGTAGCATATTTTTTCCTTAAGTAATAGGAAGACTTATTGACGAGGAACACTATAATAGAGTAGAATGACTTTGCTAAAGGAGGACATTATGCAAATTGAACTTAAAAAGGGTAATATGCCCACAAAAGAGGAAATTTTAGACATGGCAAAGGGCCAGAGCAAAGTAATTATCCGTGGGGAAGAGCCACTAAATAGAACGGATATTATCAAGATACTCAAAGGTATATCCTGTGAGGAATTGGTGCTTGAAACCGATGGTCAAGAATTAAAAGCCATGGCAGCAGATCTAAAAAATGCAGGAGTTACAGGAGTGATAGTAGTTGTAAACACATTTAATCACACTCGTTACAATCAGTCTAACACAGGGAAACATTTGGATCCAGTTATTGAAGGTATTAATGAAGCGGTAGCACAAAACTTGAAAATCAGACTTCACGTGGCATTGAAAAAAGGTTTTAACGATGACGAAGTTTTAGATTTTCTCCAGCTAACTTTCTTGCAGGATTACGAAATCATATTTTTAAATACAATGAATTATGATGAAATAAAAGAAAAGATGCCAGCACTTATGCCTGCGCTAGGTGGAGATGAAAACATAGAAATGTTCAGATATCCTGTGGGTAAAGGAAAACTAGGATTCTTAAAGAATTAGCCCAAATCCTTGCTTTATTAGGAGAGTATACGTTATAATCAAATTTATATGATATTTTTTAAACAGATAACAAGATGAGGGATGATACACGCTGTTAAATGTTGAATAACTACTATTAGAATGTGGAGGTGTCAATCTATGGATGCAAATGTTAGAGAATTGAAAGCGCTAGAAGAAGAGCTAGAACTTAGCAAAAAGAGATATGATATCGTGATGAAACTTTCTGATGTGACAACTTTTGATTATAATGTAGTCACAAAAAAGATAATTACACAGCATGAAGACTTTGAAGAGTTTGGGATGCCACCAGTGATGGAAGATGGAGTAGAAGATGTAATCAAGTCTGGAATTGTCACTGGTCGGAGTGTTAATGATATCCGAAATTTGTATAAAAGAATTGATGAAGGAGCTCCATTTGCAAAAACGGTTGTTTATGCTTATGACAGAAGTGGTACTGAACGAATGCTTGAAATTGTTCTCGTTAATGTTTTTAATGAAAAAGGGCAGCCAGTTTATGCAGTGGGCGCACGAAAAGACATTACGGATTCACGCATTCTAAAAAGAGAAGAATCCTATAAAAATATTGCGGATGCAAATAAAATTTTGATCTACGATGCAAATGTAACTACAGATAGATATACAAGCTACAACAAAGCATTTTTTACCAAGTTTGGTATCCCCCAATCAGGATCAGTGTCGGAAACATTGGATTATATGTGCAATGAAAAGATTGCATCTAAGCATAAGGACAAGGCCTTTAATACCCTGTCAAACACCGCAGTTATTGATGCTTATAATAAAGGCAAACTGGTCGTAAGTTGCCAAAATTTAATATTGATGCTAACAAACGAGTTTGAGTGGTACGAAGAGACATTACATATAATAAAAGATGAACTCACAGGAGACATCCATGCTCGCTGCTATATTAAGAACATTAATGAGGAAAAGGAGCGGGAACGGGAAGACTTTGAGGAGCGACGCCATTATGAGACTATAGTGTCAAAGCTAAGTGCTGTGTATGAGTTTAATATAACAAGAAAAAAAGCGGTGCGTGGCTTTGATGATTGGAAGAGCTTGTATGGAGTAGATATAATAGATGATTATACTCAAATAATGACTGACTTTGCCAAAGTGGCAGTTCATCCAGAAGATAGAGTAAAATTTCATAATTTATACAATACTGATGTCTTGCTTAGGGAATATGCCCAAGGTAAGCAGGACGTTGAAGGGGAATATAGGCGGATGGATTCCCAGGGCAAATACATATGGGTTGTCAGCACAATACACCTTTTCCAAGAACCTCTCGGTGGTGATATCATGGGGTTTTCTTACGTAAAGAGCATTGATTATGAAAAGAAAGAGCAAATAAATTTGCGTTACAGGGCGGAAAGAGACTCATTGACTGACTTTTATAATAAATCAACACTAGAAGAGAAAATCTCTTTATATTTTGATACTGAAGATGCAAAATCATCTACTCATGCATTTTTGATGCTTGATTTAGATAACTTTAAAGCTATTAATGATAATTTTGGACATGCCTTTGGAGACGCTTTCTTATCTCAGATGGCTTTAAAAATAAGAGAATTATTTCGTGCTGATGATTTTTTAGGCCGAGTAGGTGGAGACGAATTTGTTGTTCTTATGAAACATATTCCAAATGAGCGGATGGTCAGCATTAAAGCATCGGAAATTTGTAGACGACTGGCAGAGACTTATATAAAAGACAGTATAGAGTATCATGTCTCGGTAAGCATTGGTATTGCTATTTATCGGGAGCATGGACAGACATACTCAGAACTTTACCGCCACGCTGACACAGCCTTATACTATGCAAAGGAGCAAGGTAGAAATCAGTATGTCCTCTATGACAACAGTATGCAAGGAGGAGCTACTAATATTAAAGCCATTGATGTTGGTAGGACAATAGAGGCAAAAAAAATTGAAGGAAATATTAGTGAATATATATTTCGAATTTTGTATGAATCTATAGGCAGTGCGACGGCAATTCAAACCGTGCTGGAATTAATCGGCAAGCATTATGCCTCTAGCAGAGTTTATGTTTTTGAAAAGTCTACAGATGGTTTATCCATGAAAAATACATTCGAATGGTGTGCAGAGGGAATTTCTCCCCAAATTCAAAGATTACAAAGGTCAACTTATTTGGCTTCTGAGGAGTACAAAAAGAATTTTAACTCAGAGAGCTATTTTTATATGAATGACATTGAGAAAGCGAATCCTAAATTAAAAGAAAGATTAAAGCCACAAGGGATAAAGAGTATGCTGCAATTCGCCATTGAAAAGAAGGGTAACCTTATAGGCATTATAGGATTTGATCAATGTGACCATTTACGTGAGCCAAAGCAAGAAGAATTGAGCCAGTGTCGTAATATGTCAAATGTTATTGGGATTTTTCTCAATCAGATGAGAACCATGGCAAAGATAGAAAGCGATGCTGAAAACCAAATGGCAAGGTCTATCATAAATGGTCTTGGATCTATTACTTATGTTTGTGATCCTAAAACATATAAGGTCTTATTTATTAGTAAAAGATTACATGAACTGGCACCGGATGCGAAGGTGGGAGATATTTGCTATCAGGCATTTTGGGCAAATGACAAACCTTGTAAGGACTGTCCAATGAAGGCACTTTCAGAAAGTAAGAATACAAGGTGTGTCGCTGAAATGTTCAACACCAATTTGAGTATGTGGGTTAAGGCTACAACCTCGTGGATCGATTGGACTAATGAAGAGCAGGTTTGCCTTGTGAACAGCTTAGACATTACAAAATACATTACTAAAAAAGAACCCATTTAAGAAGATCCTTAATAAAAAATGTAGCAGAAAGGAGACACCAATGGGAATTAATACTAAAGATTTAGCGCACTATCTAGGAGCACAAGAGTTTCAAAGCAATGTACAGGTGACATTATCAGACGCAAATCATATAGAAAGTTCATTTGCGCTGGTGTCCCTGGATTTTGATAATTTTAATTTTATAAATGATATATTTGGGTTTTACGTGGGAGATAAGGTACTGCAACGTATAAAAGAACATTTTTCCTCAAAACTAAAAGATGGGGAACTGTTTTCATGCCTCCATGCTGATCATTTTACCTTTTTAGTGAACACTAAAGATCAGCCAAATGTTCCTGAACGTTTTCGGCAGATGAGTGAATTAAAAATAATTTTGTCCGATATTCTGCCGCCCAATTACAGTCTTATCAGTAGCGGAGGGGTTGTCTATATAGGTGAATATCAAGATGATTTATTGGCACTTATGGATAAAACCAATTTTGCAAGAAAGAGGGCAAAAGGACATAATACACCAACTATTTTGAATTATGATAAAAAAATGAATGAGGAACGGGAGTGGCGTAAAATCGTCACGTCAATGATGGAAGTCGCACTACAAGAGGGAGAGTTTGAAATGCACTTACAGCCAAAAGTGCTGTTTAAGACCGAGCAAATTGTTGGTGCCGAAGCGTTAGCTCGTTGGAAGAGCAAGAAATATGGGATGATTTATCCGGACCGTTTTATCCCTATTTTAGAAGAAAATGGATTTATTCAAGAACTGGACTTTTTCATTTTGGAGGAAGCTTGCATCTTCCTTGAAAATTCTATTTCTCTGGGAATTGCGCCTATGCCTATTTCGGTGAATTTTTCCAAGATGCATATCCACAACAAAGACTTTGTGGATAGACTTTCTTCTACAGTTAAAAAGCATAAAATATCCACAAAGATGGTTGAAATTGAATTTACAGAAAGCGTCTACTTAAGCGATGTTCAAACCTTGAAGGAGGTCTTTAACAAGCTGAAATATTTAGGTTTCAAGGTGGTTCTTGACGATTTTGGTAGCGCATATTCGTCTTTGAATCACCTAAAAGATTTGCCTTTAGATATAATTAAAATAGACAAAGGCTTTCTAGAGAGATCTGCCAATACAGACAAGGGGCGACTTATTATTACAAAGATGGTGGAATTGATCAAGTCACTACGAATGTTGTCGGTTGTAGAGGGGGTAGAAACAGAAGAGCAGTCAGAGTTTTTGCAAAAACTCAGTTGCGATTTTGGACAAGGGTATTTTTACGCAAAGCCTATGCCTAAGGAAGCATATGTTGAGTTTTTAAGACAAGGTTCTCCTCTTGTGGGCATCGAAGAATATTTAGTTAATCAGATGGAAGCTAATGACGTATCATATCTGGAAACCATTCCACAGGAATTCGAGATGGACAACTGGGAGCTTTACACATTAGGACAAAACATTAATATGGGACTGATGAAAGGCTATTTAGATGGAGATGCTAAAGTACAATATGTCAACGACTGTGCCCTAGAATATTTGAGGTGTACTCGTCAGGAATTTCATGATACCTTCAAAAATAGCATTGTAGCATTTATTCATCCAGAAGACGCTCATATAGCAAGAGCCAATGCGAAGCAATTGATTGACAGTGGAACACCGCTTCAATTTAAAATTCGAGCAATCCGTAAGGATGGTAAGGTGATCGTGTTGCAAGGACGAAGTTCTTGTGTGATAGACAGCTGGGGACGTCCTATTGGCATTTATGCTTTCCAGGATGTTACTGAGGAAATAGAGCGTACTGAATCTTTGCAAAACTCCTTAGAGGATAAAATCGCAGAGCTGGAATACATGGTTGCATCTGAACATGAAAGCCGTGAGGCTCTTCGAATAAATGAGGAACGCTACCGACTGATTGTAGAGCAGAGCGACTCTATTATGTTTGAGTGGGATTTTGCCACTGACAGTATTGTATTTTCAGACAAGTATGAGGATCAATTTGGACGGACACCCGTGAGAAATGATGTTACCACCAACCCTGTAATAAGAGAGCATATCCATCCTGCAGATTTGGAAATCTTTGAGGAATGTGTAAAAAACACTTATAAGATGTCTGGATCTAATGAGACGGAATATCGAATGAGAGTCGCCGATGGCAGTTTTGTTTGGTTCAGAAATCGTTCCACGGCCATCGAAGATAATTATGGCAATCCAATCAAAGCTGTGGGTGTGTTTTCTAATATTCACCAGGAAAAAACAAAGGGACTATAGATTAATATTGATTGTCACATAAAAAGAACGCCATGTTTCTAATGGCGTTCTTTTG
>JAVXGM010000003.1:0-156107 GCA_036657395.1 Anaerovoracaceae bacterium | reverse complement strand
ATTGCTGCTGATGTACCAACACCGCCTGCTCCAATAATAAGTAGTTTCATTTTTGAATACCTCCAAGTGTTCAATATTTGTTATACCGTTTGTTTATACCCCTATAAAATGGTGTATAAATCATTCGCTTGTTTACAAACATATTATATGACTAAACAAAAGATTTAGACAATTGCCCACATGGGCCATATATGGTATCCTTGGGTATTTTTGTCCTGTGGACCACATGGGCCATAACTAAAAAAGCAGCCTATTTCAAGGCTGCACGGGATTTTATGAGATGCACAAGCTCCATTCGAGCGGACACCTCTAATTTCTCAAATATGTTATGCATATGTCGTTTTACCGTATGTTTTGAAATGAATAACTCTTCAGCAATATCCGGATTTGTCATTCCACCATAAGCCAGAACCATAACATCACGTTCTCTTTGCGTTAATCCGTGCTCCTGGGCCACCAAATCTAAAATTTCAGCCTCTGATAAGTAGGGTCTGTCCTCTTTTCCTTTATCAAGATAGATAGGGGTAAAGTCTTTTTTGTAGATATAAAAAAGAGTGGCTAGGTTAATGACCAAAAGAAGGATGGAAGTAACTCCGTATAATTTTGTGCACCAAAGGGTAAGGGATATCTGTTTTAAAAAAACTGCAATCACTACGATGTTATTCCACAAATTGTTAAAGTTAATAAGAATGCTGACGCTGACGATATACCGCCTGCTTATTTTATCCTTTATATCCTTATATCCTAAAATTACGTATGCCGAAGTAAAAACGACCACGGTAATCCCTAAAATCACCTCAGAGATAATAACAAAAACTTCTTCCCACATGACGTCTGTGGTGTAATAATTATCTAATAAGAAAATATATATTGCTGCAGAACTAATCATCAAGACGACAAAAACTTTATTTGTCCATTTTCTCCACAATACAAGTTTAGGGTTGTCTGAATCAACAATTGCATCCACCAATTTTACCCAACCATGCCCCATAGCATAAAAGATGATGGCATCTAGTCCTCTAAGAATAAAATTAGCTTCGAATTCTCCGAGAACTATTTCTCGGTAATAGGTAATATAGTAAAAAAGTCCTAATACTAAGGAGATAATCGCAAAGTTTCTTGTAGCTTTAAGTAAATTTGTATTTCCAGAAACATTATGTTTTATAATTATGGACACCAGGGTCAAACCCTGAAGTCCGAGAAAACACATAATTGTATATGTGATAAATAGTGTACTTGAAACCATTCCAACTCCCCTCAAATTTGTATAACTTCAATTGTCCAAATTGGAAGGGATTTGTTTAGTCAAATGCACCTTCTGCCTTCATCAATTGAATTTCATCATCTGTATAACCTAATTTTTTTATTATTTCCTTTGTGTGATATCCTAAAGGATATCCAGTCTTATCATACCAAGCAGGACATTTTGAAAGTTTAATCCCACTTCCCAGCTGTTTCACAAGCTGCCTTGGGTCAATGGATGATTTTACATCCACCACCATATTTCTCGCTTTTACTTGTTCGTCTTGCAGCAGAGCCTCTTCCAAGGATAATACTGGCTCTACGCAGACGTCTTTTCCTTTAAATTGTTCCATCCACTGGGCTTTGGTCTTTCCCATTAATATATTACGGATGTCTTCTTTTATTTTGTCTATATCTTCTGGCCATACGGTACCTTCTATGTACTCCGGCCTTTCAATACACAAGCAAAACTCCTTCCAAAATTTTGGTTCTAGGCAACCTACACTGAGATACTCTCCGTCTTTTGTCTTGTAAAAATCATATATACAGCCACCGTTAAGCCGCTGGCCTTCTCGCTTTGCTTCCTGCCCAGACACTAAAAAAGCCGCTCCATCCATAGAGTTAAAAGGAATCAACCCATCATACATGGCTACATCAATATATTGTCCTTCTCCTGTTATATGACGATAATTAACAGCCGCCAAAATCCCTGTCACTGAATTCAAAGAACCAACGGCCACATCTGCAATTTGCATATTTGTTAAAACAGGTCCGGTATCTTTTCTCCCTGCATGAGCCATATTACCGCTACGGGCAAGGTAGTTAATATCATGACCTGCCTGCATCTTCAAAGGTCCGTCCTGGCCATAACCAGTCAGTGAGCAGTATATCAGTTTCGGGTTAAGCTTTTTCAAGGTTTCATAACCAAGTCCTAGTTTATCCATAACTCCCGGCCGAAACTGCTCAATTAGTATATCATAATCCATAATTAGTTTCTTCACAATTTCAATACTATCCAAACTTTTCAAATTTAGAAAAATATTTCTCTTATTCCTTCCAAGCCATGCCTGATTTGCAGAAAGTTCCGATCCGCCTATAAAAGGTGGAAAGTCCGCTACTATATCTGACTTGCTACCAGAACTGATTTTAATCACCTCTGCGCCAAGGTCTGCCAACATGAGAGTTGCGTAAGGTCCTGGGAGCAATGTAGTAAAATCAAGTATTTTTAAGTTGTTTAATGCAGAATTCATATTGTTCTCCTGTATTTATAAGCCTTAATTTAAAAATCTTCCAACCGTTTTTTTAGGGTTTCATATTCAGTGCTAATATTAGTATACGCTTTTAAAGTTGGTTTGCACATTTCTTTTACCTTTTCCATAATATGGTCAAACTCGTTGATCATAACATCCACTACCTCAGGACATAACTGACCTGCATCTTTCATTTCTAAAATAATCTTTGTTATTAACTTAGTGTCAAAAGGTTCTTTATAACTTCTTTTTCCACTAAGGGCACTTACAATATCTGCCACAGCAACAATTCGCTCTGGCAAGGTCAATTCTTCCCTTCTAAGTCCCCTAGGATATCCTGATCCATCTAGTTTTTCATGATGGCGTAAAGAAATTCTCATAGTTTCTTCTTCAATATCTCCACCCATGATTTTTTCCGTTAGGTTTACATGGGTTTTCATTTTCTCCATATCCTTAAAATTTAATTTCCCTGGGTATTCTAAAATTTCCATAGGAATGCCAATTTTACCCAAATCATGGAGCAATGTACCATAATTCAATCTGATCAGCGCTGATTCATCCAGTTTTAACTTTCTGCCTAGTTCAACGGCAATGCTGGTGGTAATAATCGTATGAGTAACTGTATACTCACTTCTAAAATCTATGGTAGAAACTAGCATCTCTAAAAAATCATCGATTTCGTGTTCATCAAAGGGCACTCGCTTTAATAGTTTTTTTATTTGCCCCAAATATTTCCCCGACTGGATGTCTTGTATTACATGGTATTTTTCTTCAACTCTATCAAACAGATCCACAGCTTCAGGTGAAAACCTAGTTCCTCGATCCTTGTGAATATAATCAACTACTTTAATTCCCATAGGACTATTAAGGCCTACATCTATTCTATCGGCTACTTTAATTATTGCTGCCAGTTCTTTGTAGGGTGCATCAATTTTTTTTAGCTTATCATATTCAAGATGGTGAAACAAAACGGCCGCCGCCATATCTTTGAAAGGAGTCATATATGTTACAAATAAATATCCGTATACTGAATGGTCCCATACTTTGTCTACCTCAAACTGGAGAATATTCTCAATTTCTTCAGTCTTATAAGCACCTATGTCGTGAAATGCCGCTAAAAATGCCCCGCTTCTGATTGTTTCCTTAGAATATCTTCCATCTTCTTCCATCATTTTAAGCACCATATAAGCCACTCTTTCTCCATGGTTTAATAGACTGTCATTCACATATCCTAATGTCCTTCCAATAATACCAAAGATATTTTCACTATCTATAATTACCATATTATCATTCTCCCTCAAGTGACTTACATTTCCCTCTAGACAAAAATATGAAATCATACTATAATAACTCTTGTATATATTGCGTCCCGTTGGTCAAGTGGTCAAGACGCCGCCCTCTCACGGCGGCAACAGGGGTTCGACTCCCCTACGGGATACCACTAGAAACGTTGAAATTTCAGCGTTTCTTTTTTTATTTTTGTCATTTGGCGTAAATTTGGTGTAAAATGAAAAATACACCTTTATTACCAGGCACGAAAAAGCCCCAGAATAAATCGCTTTCCCGGAGCTTATTTGTAATACCATACTCACTACAGATTTTATGCTCATGCTTTATGCCTATTTTTTATTATACATTATTTACAGCCATTTGCACCATTTATTTACCAGTGAAGGAAATAATTGAATACAATTCTAGTGCCTTGGCAAGAAGAACCTCTTCTTTGTTTTCCAGTTGATCTTCCACCACTAAATCTAGTAAAGCATTTTTAATTTCCCCAATGGCTCTGCCTTCCTTAACACCTGCCTCCATAAGAATCTTACCATCGATTTTCAGATCTTTAACTTGGAAACATTGTTTATTCTCAATCACCTTGTCTACCACCTTGCGGAAATCTTGAATATTTTCCAGTCTTTTTTTAGTATAGACTGGATTTTGACTCTTCACGTCGGAACATTCTAAGCATGTTAACAAATGCAAGGTGTCTGCTCCCAGTTTCCCTAATAATCTCTTGGCTTGTTTTTCAGTGGGCTGAAATACAATTCCATGATTCGCCACCAGGTCAATTACCAACTGCTTAGTTTTGTTGTCACATTTTAGTCTGGCTAAAGCCTGAGTGGCAATCTCCTTGCTGGCCTGCTCATGTTTATAAAAATGGCCATGCCCCTGCTCATCTACTGTCATTACCGAAGGCTTTCCTATGTCATGAAAAAAACCTGCCAATCTAAGTATTGGCGTGTTTTCCACCTGAGTAGTAACATGAAGGGTATGCTGCCACACGTCATATACATGATAAGGATTTTGCTGATCCAAATTGTACATAGCTCTAGCCTGAGGAATTAGCTGAAATATGATTTCTCTATTTTCCTCTATGGCCTTTGCTGCATCTGCCCCTTGCAATATCTTTAAAAACTCTTCTCTAAGGCGTTCTGCGGATATATTGTCTATCAATGCCTTTTCTTTTTTCATTGCCTGGTATGTTTCCTCTTCAATTTGAAATCCTAACTGAGATGCAAACCTAACAGCCCTCATAATTCTAAGGCCATCCTCCATAAATCTACATTGTGGAACTCCCACACATCGAATCAACCCAGCCTCTAAATCCTTTATTCCTCCAAAACAGTCTATTAAGCCTCTCTTTGAATGATATGCCATTGCATTAATAGTAAAATCACGACGAGCCAAGTCCTCCTCAATACTGGCGGTAAAGGTTACCGTGTCTGGCCTTCTATTGTCCTGGTATTTCCCATCAATTCGGTAAGTAGTCACTTCAAAAGGCTCTGATTCCATAAGGATGGTCACGGTGCCGTGGGCGATTCCCGTTTCTATAACTGTGGTATCGGCAAAGACAGTCTTAATCTCATCAGGCCTTCCGCTTGTGGAAATATCCCAGTCTTTGGGGGGCTTGCCTAGGAGGGAATCACGAACACAGCCTCCTACAAAATATGCTTCGTAGCCGGCTGCTTCCAGTTTATTTATAATCTTTTCTCCCTTATTTCTAATCATTTCTTCGCCCATGGACATCTTGATTTTTTCCATTTATCCCTCACTGGTTTGAACGCTTTTTTAAATCTATTATATCATTGGAAATCGGCCTGGCAATATTTTTTTAAACACGTTATTTGTAGTTTGCATTCTTCCCTTGGTTCAGATACAATGGAAATAAAATTGATATGTTTATCAGAATAAGAAGGATTTTTGTACTTATGGTCACATTAGAGACAAGGACTAAGGAAAAAAAACGAAAAATTTTATTGGCCGATTTAGGCCTTGTTTTCGTGGCACTTTTTTGGGGAGGCGGCTTTGTAGCTACTGGCTTTACCCTTCAAGATATGACCCCTATGAATATTATGGCCTATAGACTAATTGGTGCCACCATTGTCATGATTCCCTTCTGCCTGAAGAAATTCAAATTCATTACAAAGAGAATGCTTTTATGTGGTGCACTTATTGGATTCCTTATCTTTTTAGGAAGCACCTTACAAACCATAGGACTTCAATACACCACTCCTGGGAAACAAAGTTTTATCATCTCGCTGTACACTGTGATAGTCCCACTTTTATCTTGGATTGTCTTTAAAACCCGTCCTGGAAAGAAAATTATATTTGCTGCTTTGCTTGCCCTTATTGGAATTGCCCTCCTTACCTTGACTGATGATCTAACCATAGGCTTTGGAGACATTCTAACTTTAATCTTTGCCCTTACATTTTCTATTCAGATTATTTTAATCGGGATTTTCATGAAGGACATGGATGCAACCGCCTTCACTTTTGTCCAGATTGCCTTTGCCGCTGTTTTTTCTTTAATAGGTGGAGTAATTACAGAGACTCCAATAAACCCGCTAACCATGTCTACCTCCAGTATTCTAAGTCTAATCTATTTGATTACCTTCAATACTGCTTTTGCATTTTTATTACAAAATATCTGCCAAATGCGGGCTCCAGCAAACCATACTGCTATTATTCTTTCCACAGAAACTGTCTTTGGTACAATCTTTGCGGTAACTTTGGCACATGAGATATTCCGTGGGCGAATGGTTCTTGGCTGCATTTTTATGTTCATAGCAATTATTGTGGCTGAGTTCCCTGGATTCAAAAAAAAGAAGACCTCTGATTGAAGCCTTCTAAAATTTGTTTCCGCCTATTAGGCTAGGATACAATATGACAACCATTCTATGTCTACTGGTCCTTCAAACCCTTCAGAGACCACATCTAGAACAAGACTATTACATGCCCCATCCTCTCTTGTAATTGAAAGGTCAAACGCTAGTGGTAACTCCTCGTTTTCGTCAAAAGGCAAGTCTAAATAATCTTTTTTGTAAATCTCAACTTGAACATCCTCATCGGCAATATAATCAAGGATTAAAAGTCGCTTTCCAGGTATAGTCTGATCCTCTTCTATAAGAGTATCTTCCATAAGCTCAATTACGCTAACTCCTCTGATCTCCAGCTTAATCACTCTGCCTTCTTTGTCAGGAACCGAAACCACCTGTGGCACATCGTATTGACCTATCTGGCATTCAATCACTTTTCCTACAAGGACCTCTTCCATAGGGTTTTCCATCACACCTTTAAGACTACCATTCCAGTCAAGGCCATAAGCCATTTCGTCTACGTCATACTCAGTTATTCCTAGATCTTCCAACTCTTTGCCTCTCCAATACAGTGGCAAATCCACTTGAGATCCAAAGTGTTTAAGAAGTGTAACCGCATCAAAGCTCATTTCTTCCATTCCCCAGCCATTGGCAAGTTCCATCCCACAGGAAATGCCGCCTACTATTACTTCTCCCAAATCCTGAGAATCATCTCCAGAAACAAATGCATCAATAAGTATCTGACGATTAGTCACTCCCTCTACCTCTTGCTCCTCTTCCCAGTCTTCCTCATCTTCTAAAATATCTTCATCTTCTTGAAGTACCATAAGACGATTAAACAATTCTCCATCTTCTTCTACCTGCCTTATTCCGAGTATGAAAAATTTACGTCCTTCCGCTTCCACTTCTCTGCCAATGGTTTTTTCTTTTCCCAGCTCTACATTATATGTTAATAATTCGTTTATTCTCATTAGATTCCCCTCCTAATATGTAAGATATCGTTGATTGGTTTTTGATTACAGTATATAATATATACGCTTGTAAAAGCAAAGTTTTTCACTAAAAATTAAGAAAGAGGCGCAACTGTATGGATAATAACAAACTTTCAAATATTTTATTTCCCCAGATAGAAAAAACACCTGCTGATTATGAAGAAATTTTTCCAAAGAGAAATCTTCCTCCAAAGGCTAAAGTTACTAGGCTGGGACCTAGTCCAACAGGATTTATTCACCTTGGTAACCTTTATGGTGCCTTTGTCGATGAACGCCTTGCCCACCAAAGCGACGGCATATTTTACTTGCGTATTGAAGACACTGATGACAAGCGATACGTGGAAGGTGCTGTTGAAACCATTATCTCTTCCCTGGAATTTTTCGGAATCACTTTTGATGAAGGCGCTACCATGGACGGACATATTGGGGATTACGGCCCATACTACCAAAGCCAGCGTGGAGAAATCTATCAATCATATATAAAGGACCTTTTGCAAAAGGGTCTTGCTTACCCGTGCTTCCTTACGGAGGATGAAATCGGAGAAATTAGAGCAGCCCAAGAGTCAGAAAAGCAAAACCCTGGAATTTACGGGAAATGGGCTGTAGGTCGAAATCTTTCTCTTGAAGAAATTGAAGGAAATATTAAGGCAGGAAAGCCTTATGTAATACGGCTAAAGTCCAGTGGCAGCTCTGATATTGAGAATCATAGTTCATTTTCCATTGAGGATGGCATTCGTGGCACCCTAACTATGCCTGAAAACTATCAGGATGTTGTTATTCTCAAGGCAACAGGCATTCCTACCTACCATATGGCTCATGTTGTTGACGATCATTTAATGAGAACCACCCATGTAATACGTGGTGAAGAATGGCTGTCTTCCCTGCCTATTCATATCGAACTTTTTGATAAGCTAGGGTTTGAACCGCCTATATACTGTCACACAGCTCAACTTATGAAGCTGGACGATGGAAACAAACGTAAACTTTCCAAGCGAAAAGACCCTGAGCTTTCTTTAGATTACTATAGAAGTGAAGGCTATTTACCTGAGGCAGTGAGAGAATATTTACTTACCATATTAAATTCAAACTATGAGGAATGGCGTATGGCAAACCCTAATACAACCCCTGATGATTTCCTATTTTCAGCGGAAAAAATGAGTAATTCCGGTGCACTCTTTGACCTTAACAAGTTAAACGATGTTTCTAAGGATGTTTTAGTTAAAATTCCAGCCAAAGACCTTTATATATTTCTTACTGGCTGGGCAAGAGAATTTAACCCTGAAATTCTCCCGCTTTTAGATGGTAATTCAGATTATATAGAAAAGATTTTAGATTTAGGTAGGGGTGGCAAAAAGCCTAGAAAAGACTTGATTTGTGGCAAACAAATTTTTCAATTTATCAACTACTTCTTTGATGATCACTTTGTTATAGAAGAGGATTATCCTGAAAATGTATCTAAGGAAGATGCTACCGCAATTTTAACTAATTATCTTGCCAGCTATGACCATAGTGACGATCAGAGCCAGTGGTTTGATAAGATCAGGACTATTGGTGAGGATTTAGGCTATGCTGCAAAGCCAAAGGATTTTAAGAAAAATCCAGACGATTTCAAAGGCCATGTAGGCCATGTAAGTACGGTGATTCGTATTGCACTTGTAGGTCGCAGCCAATCCCCTGACATTTGGGAGATCCAACAAATCTTAGGAGAAGATCGAACAAGGTCGAGAATTAAATCACAAATATAAACTAAAATGGGTTGGGAGAAATTATTTTCTTACAACCCATTTTTTAAATGAGGACAAAATAGCCACCCACTAACTTTTAGGGTTAGTGGGTGGCTATTTTTAGATTTAAGTTCAATATCGTCTATAATCTAACCTAGCAATTACAGAAAATAATTACTAATAGTAAGAAGAAAAATAACAAGCTAGTATCTATACCTTCGCCATCAAACATTCCACACTTATTACCCATTTAATCACCTACTTTTCTTTTTTTTATTTTATACTATATGGTATGTGGTTTTGAAAAAAAGGTGCTAAATGTTCTGCCTTTATTTTTTTAATAGTAAAAGCACTTTCCACACACTTCTGGTGAAGGAATATGTTCCGATATAGTCTTACAGTATTCCTGGCATTTATGCCTGTTAATTCCCTTCTGGGATATAGCCTTTCCCGGGCAGGCTTGAATCATCTCTTCACTAACTGTTACTCCATCTTCCTCTTCGTATCTTTGCTCTCTCATCAGTTGATGGTAAAGAGCTTCTAGCTCCACCTCAGTCATGGGTTGTGGTTTTTCAGATAGATGGCTGTCTGTAATAATAGAACCGAATCTGCCAGCAAATCCTTTTTCTGTTATAAGGCATCCTGCAGGTCCAAAATGTCCCATTCCTGCCACATATGCAACAAGCTTGTGGGACCAATCTTCTCTACACAAGTCTTCTTCCCAGTCCGCAGGGGTATTGGTGCAAGATGACAATCGTCCAACAGTGTCTAGGGCGTCTCTAATCACTCCGTTGATACGCATGGTCAGCATAAGGGAATCGTGGTATGACCCTTGCCACAGCTTGGACGGCGCCTTGCCACCTATATTGCTCTTTGTAATTTCTGGTGCGTAGGGTACAAAGTGAACAACTACAGTGTCTCCGGGTCTGTATATCCCCTTGGGATGGTGGCACAGGTTTTTGTCAGAAAGCATATCAAATATTGGGCTGTACATATTGGCATAACCTATTATTGGCTCCCCAAATTTAGTCGTTACCTCTGGCCTTTGCTGAAAATCTATAACTGCCTCTTTGACGTCTTCTTCAATTTTTTTCCTAATGTCTACTCCAAATTTATAGTCCATCTCCTCGTCTCCTTTTCATCATTGTATTGTTGTTATAAGCTTGTCTGCTATGATTTCTATTTCAATATGAGCGTAAATCTGTTATATTCATTATAATAGTCGCTTTTATATAGTGCAATTTATTTTTATAATGAAATAAAAATAAGCAAACAAATTATTGCTAAATACGATAGGAGGAATAAAACTAATGAATAGAAAAATGTTTAAAACTGAGCGCCAGCTTTCAGCTGAAGATACTATAAAGCTCTTAGCCTCTGGGACAGAAGGCACTCTTTGCTTAAATGGGGATGAAGGATATCCTTACGGATCCCCTATGAACTATGTTTATTTTAACGATGCTATCTACTTTCATGGCGCCTTATATGGCTACAAGTATGATGCTATTAAAGGAGACAGCAAAGCCTGCTTCTCAGCGATTATTCGCTCTCAGGTGGCACCTGAGCTTTTTACTACTAGATTTGAAAGTGTTATCGCCTTTGGTAATGTGGAATTAGTTGAGAACCCAGAGGAACGCCAACAGGTTATGGAGAAATTCATCCAAGTATTTTCCCCTGATTTTATTGATGGTGGCATGAAGTTTATAAAAGGCGCCTTAGGCAAAACTTCAGTAATCAAAATGACCATTAAGGAAATAAAAGGTAAAGCCTTTCGAAATGATAAGTGGTAATATTTGATGTAATCAAAATAGGATAGTGAAAACTACTCTTTTAGATTTCACTACCCTATTTTTTTGTTTTTACCATATACTAGTTTAATTTTTCAATATCTGGAATAATCTCTACATAGATGCTGTCATATTCATTTTTTAAGGCATCCACAATATCGTCATGAGCCTTTTTAATGTTTTTCACACTGATTAAATCTTTTCTCGGCACAATATAAATTTCTACCCATAGCTTTCGCCCTGTTTTAATTACGTCTAAAAAGTTTATGTCACATTCATAATCCTTAAGGCATTCCTCGCTGATTTTACGAATGTCATCAGTGATTTCGCTACCCGGGGCAAACAAAACTAGATTTTTAAGTTCCGTCCATACCATGGATAATGGTTCCTTTAATAGCAGCGCTGCCAAAATAATAGCAATACCTGGATCAATATATGGCACAATCCAGTTTAGTAATGTATTCTGTAAAATCAGCTGCACTAAGAATGCCAAGCCTACACCCATTGTGCTCATTGCATCAAGTTTCCATATGTAAAGTTCTGCCTGTATTGATGGGGATGAGTATCTTTTGTTTAGCCTTCTAAGAACCACGTACATTATAATACAGGAAATAGAAACACCAATTTCAAAAATGGCAATAGCCGTTGCATTTACTTCATTTCCACCGTTTATTATCAGCTTAACGCTGCCTATGATCAGCTGCACTGTTACAACTGTCAGCAAGGCACATTTAATAATGACAAAGAGGGATTCCACTTGTGAAAACCCGTATGGCCTTTTCTCTGTAACTGGTTTGTATAATAGTGGTACTAGAACCAAAAATGGTCCAATCATAATTAGATCTGCAATATCAAATACACAATCCATTAATACTGCGTGAGAGCCAGTGAAGTATGCTGCTGCAATCTCAGCCAGCAAAAACATGATGCTCCCAGCTAAGGAAATTTTTAAAATTCTTTTTTCAATTTTTAATTTGTCTACCATAATTATTTGACTAGATATTGTCTGGTCAGCCTTCCTAAAATCGCCATGCCCTTTGCTATTTCATCTTTTGACATATTCGAAAAATTTAATCTTACTTCATTGTTTTTTATTCCACTTGGATAAAAGGATGTTCCTGGAATAAAGGAAACATTTTCTTTGATAGCTCGCCTTAGAAGTTCTCTTCCGTCCTTGCCCTCAGGCAGTTCAAGCCAAATAAACAGACCCCCCTTTGGCACTATAAAATGAACTTCCTTAGGAAATTCCGCTGTGATGCGTGATACCATAATGTCCCGTCTTTCCTTGTAAATCTTATTGATCTTCTCAATGTGCAGGTCGATGTCGTTATGCTCAAGATAATCAGCCATTTGCATCTGAGCAATGGTGGAAGAGGAAAGATCTGCTGCATTTTTTAGGACTAAATATTTTTCCATAATTGGTCGGCGGGCACACAGCCAAGCAACCCTAAGCCCCGGGCAAAATATCTTGGAAAAAGTGCCTACGTATACTACCTGTCCTTTTGTATCATAATGAGCCAAGGGTTTTTGTAATTTCTCTTCAAAGGAAAGCTCCCCGTAAGCTGCATCCTCTAAAACAGGGATTTCATAATCAGCCATAAACTCCATAAAGTCTTTTCTCCTCTGATCAGACCAGCTTCGTCCTGTAGGGTTTTGGAAATCCGGGTTGACATAAATCATCTTCACCCGCTCTTTATATTTATCTAAAGTTTTTTTTAGGTCTTCAATCTTAATGCCATCCCTGTCAGTTGGAACTGACACTAATTCCGCTTGGTATGCACGTAGTGCATTGACTGCCCCTAGGTAAGATGGGGATTCGAAAAGAACCACATCTCCTTGGTTCACAAATAGCATTCCACTCATATCAAGACCTTGCTGAGATCCACTAGTAATAATTATTTCATCTAGATCATAATTAATGGAAAACTTCTTTTGCATTCGATCTCTCATGATTTCTCGCAATCCAATATAGCCACTAGTGGAACAATAGCTAAGTGCTGCTCCCCCTTGGTTTTTTATCACCCTATCCATGGATTCTCTAATCGCATCTAGCGGATATGTCTCTGAAGAGGGACACCCAGCGGCAAAAGAAATCATATCCTTTGTCTCTTTTAATTCAAATGCTTTTAGCAAAGAATCATCTTCTAACAAACTTAATCTGTCTGCAAATTTCATATCTTATACTTCCCAACTATTAAGGTATTTTTCTTGTGCTGAGGTTAGCTTATCAATCTTAATGCCCCAGCTGTCAAGCTTTCGCCTTGCAATGTTATCGTCAATTTCCCCAGAAACATCAATTACTTTGTTTTCAAGGGCCTTGTAATTATCTTTAATGTACATTGCTGACAAAGCTTGTACCGCAAAGCTTAGATCCATAATTTCCGCTGGATGGCCATCTGCTGCTGCTATATTTACTAATCTCCCCTCAGCGATAACATTTATCCATTTTCCAACTTCCACTTCATATCCCATAATGTTTCTTCTTGTTTCTTTCTTGGATTTTGCTGCTTTTTCCAAGCCTACCATGTCAATTTCCACATTGAAATGGCCTGCGTTGGCAAGAATTGCCTGGTCCTTCATTTTTTTCATATGGTTCACGGTAATGGTATGAAGACACCCTGTGGCTGTAACACAAATGTCTGCAAGGGGTGCAGCTTCTTCCATGGTCATAACGTCATATCCGTCCATCTTGGCCTCAATAGCTTTTACCGGATCAATTTCTGTCACGATTACTTTGGCACCTAAAGCCCCTGCTCTCATGGCTATCCCTCGGCCGCACCAGCCGTATCCTACCACTACAACAGTCTTACTTGCTATGATTAAATTTGTATTGGTCATAATGCTACCCCAAACTGACTGGCCCGTTCCGTAGCGATTATCAAAGAGATGCTTACAGCGGGCATCATTTACCGCCACCATAGGAAAGGCGAGTATTCCTTGGCGCTCCATTGCCTGAAGGCGAATTACCCCAGTTGTGGTTTCCTCGCAACCACCCCAAACCTCTTCAGCCAGATCCTTACGCTTATTGTGAAGCATTCCCACCAAATCTCCACCATCATCAATGATAATGTTAGCTTTGTGTTCCAAGGAAAGTTCAATATGTCTATCATATTCTTCTTCCGTCGCTTGATGGTATGCAAAGACTTTTATTCCTGAGTCGGCTAGAGCCGCTGCCACATCATCTTGGGTGGAAAGGACATTACTGCCTGTAACAGACATCTCTGCCCCTCCTGCTGCCAAAACAAGGCATAGGTAAGCAGTCTTAGCCTCAAGGTGTACAGACAGGCTAATCTTGACCCCTGCAAATGGCTTAGTCTTTACAAAGTCTTCTTCCAATCCTCTAAGGAGTGGCATATTGTTTTTTACCCACTGGATTTTCTGGTGGCCTGATGGGGCTAGGGATATATCTCTAATCTTGTAATTTTCCGCCATTTCTTTCTCCTTCTACTCTACTGTTACTGATTTTGCTAGGTTTCTTGGCTTGTCAATATTACATCCTCTGTTCTTTGCCACATAATATGCAAAGAGCTGTAACGGCACTACTGCTAGAAGTGGAGTAAGTTCATCCATAGTATCTGGAATATAAATAGTATGGTTAGCTGACTTTTCCATGTTTGTATTTGCTACTTTTGTCATGCCTATTACATTAGCACCTCTCGCCTTGATTTCTTCAATATTAGAAAGTACTTTTTCATAGAGGAAGTCTTGAGTCGCTAAGGCAAATACCAAAGTTCCCTCTTCCATAAGGGCTATAGTGCCATGCTTCAACTCTCCTGCCGCAATAGCGAAGGAGTTAATATATGAAATTTCTTTTAGTTTTAATGAACCCTCATAAGCAACTCCACAGTCCATACCTCTTCCAATATAGAAAACATTGTTTTCACGAGAATATTTCTTTGCTAATTTTGCTATAACCTCTTCACCCTTAAGAAGTTCTTCAAGCTTCCCTGGGATCATTTCTAATTCTTTAATAAATTTAGTGTAGTAATCCTTATCAATGGTTCCCTTAACATTACCCATATAAAGGGCTATTAGGTACATGCACATAAGCTGGGTAGTATAAGCCTTTGTTGAGGCTACAGAAATTTCTGGGCCTGCCCATGTATAAAATACATCATCGGACTCTCTTGCTACAGAGCTGCCCACAACGTTAACTACAGACAATACTCTGGCTCCTCTTTTCTTCGCTTCACGAAGCGCTTCCAACGTATCTAAAGTCTCTCCAGACTGACTTATAGCTATGAATAAAGTATCCTTATCAACAAAAGGATCTCTATATCTAAACTCAGATGCGATATCTACTTCTACTGGAATCTTTGCCATTTTTTCTATAATCGTCTTGCCTACAAGCCCTGCATGGTAAGCTGTACCACATGCAACTATATAAACTTTGCTAAACTTCTCAATGTCTTTCTTGGTCATTGAAATTCCGTCTAAATTGATCATGTTATCTTTAGTCAATCTTCTGTTTAATGTTTCGTCAAGCCCTTTAGGTTGTTCGTGAATTTCCTTAAGCATAAAGTCTTCATAGCCACCTTTTTCAGCCGCATCTGCATCCCAATCTACATGGAATACATCCCTCTTTACTATTTTTTGTTCTGCATTGTAAATCTTAATATCATCCTTTGTCAACACTACGGTCTCGTTGTTTTCAATTAAGTAAATTTTTCTAACATATTTGATCAATGCTGGAATATCTGATGCAATAAAATTACAGCCTTTACCAATGCCTGCAACAAGTGGGGCATCTTTTCTTACAGCTACAATTCGATCTGGCTCATCTGCTGCGATTACACCAATAGCATAAGCGCCTCTCATCTGTTCCACTGCCCTATTCACTGCTTGATGAAGGTTTCCATCATAATAAATTCCTATAAGCTGTGCAATTACTTCCGTATCCGTTTGTGACTTGAATTCTACACCATAGTCCTTAACTAACCATTCCTTTAACTCAACGTAGTTTTCAATAATTCCATTATGTACTACTGAAATAGTGTTGTCCGAGTTGCTATGAGGATGAGCATTAACATTAGATGGAACTCCATGAGTCGCCCACCTTGTATGTCCTATTCCTATATTGCTGTCATATTCTTTGTCGTCCACAAGTTTTTTTAAATTTTCAATACCGCCTACATGTTTTCTGGTTTCTAGTTTTCCATCACGGTACAGGGAAATCCCTGCGGAATCATACCCTCTGTATTCAAGGCGTTTAAGCCCTTCTATAATATATTCTTTGGCATTATCTTTGCCAATGTATCCTACAATACCACACATATCCTGTCCTCCTATTTAATCTCTTTTAGCCAAATCGTTTGGTAAGCAATGTTGCTAACTTCTGAGCAAGAATAGCAATATGCTCTACATCCTGCCCCTCTATCATTACCCTAACCAGAGGTTCAGTGCCTGAAGGTCTGACTAAAATTCTCCCTTGGCCTTTCATTTCTTTTTCTAAGCGTTCAATTTCTGCCACAATCTCTTTATCGCTTTTATATTTTGTTTTATTTTCATTCTTTACTCTAGCATTTCTAAGTACCTGTGGGTAAAGAGTAATTTCGTCTGCCATCTTTGAAAGTGGTTTTCCTGCGGTGAGAATTGCTTTAACAACCTGCAATGATGATAATGTACCATCTCCTGTTGTGGAATGATCTAGGAAAATAATGTGGCCTGACTGCTCTCCTCCCAGAGAACATCCAGTCTGACGCATTTGCTCAAGAACGTATCTGTCTCCCACACCTGCAACATCTACTGTGCATCCAAGTCCCTCAATGTACTTGTGGAATCCAATGTTACTCATTACCGTAGCTGTTACCCTGTTTTCCTTTAATTGATTTTGATCCTTCAGCATTTTGGCACATATACAAATGAGTTTATCCCCATCTACTACTCTTCCAAGCTCATCTACTGCAATAAGTCTATCTGCATCCCCGTCATAAGCAAGTCCGACTATGGCTCCCTTTTGCAATACTGCTTGCTGCAGCTTCTCAGGATGAGTTGATCCATAGCCATCGTTAATATTAAGTCCATCTGGTTTATTACCGATAACGGTTACATCCGCTTCCAGATTTTTAAATACTCTTTCAGCCACTTGGTAAGCCGCCCCGTTGGCACAGTCTAAAACGATCTTAAGCCCTTTAAATGAAATATCCACTGTCTTTTCCAGAAATTCAGCATAGTAGCTAAGTGCCGATTCGTCTGCCTCCAAGCATTTGCCTAATTTATCTCCTGTAATATGACTATTCACATCAATGTCTCTTAGAATAAGATCTTCGATTTCATCTTCAATTTCATCGTCCAATTTAAATCCTTCACTATTAAAAAATTTAATTCCATTATATTCAAAAGGATTGTGTGAAGCGGAAATCACCACACCTATATCTGCCTGGTAATGTTTCACTAGGCAAGCAACTGCTGGAGTTGGCAACACTCCAACTTTAATTACATTTCCTCCAACAGCCAAAATTCCAGCACTCAATGCATCTTCTAGCATATCTCCTGAAATTCTGGTATCTTTGCCGATTACAACTACCGGCTTTGTTGTATTTTTACTTAATACGTGGGCACCAACCTTGCCCAATTTGAATGCTAATTCGGGGGTAAGTTCTGCATTTGCAATGCCCCTGACTCCATCTGTTCCAAAAAGTCTTCCCATTTAATAGCCTCCTGTCTTTCTTTATACTTATCTATTTTCTTCTTCTGTAATAGTTACTCTAACTGTCTTTGGTGATGTTTTCACCTTCTCAACTTTTTCTTTTGTATCCACCTTCAAAGCAACATCATACTGCCCAGGTTTTAGCCCTGTCAAATCTACAGATGAAGTAAAATCCGATTCTGCAATCTTTGTCAGGGTTTCATGTTGTCCATTAAATGTAAGAATTACACTCTGAGTATTAATCTTTCCTGTAAGCCCCGCTTCTAAACCTTTAATTTCGCTGTCTTTTGTTGATAAGGTGAAGATCTTTTGGCCTGCTTCAACAATGTTTATAGTTGCCTGCAAATGTTTTGAGTCTTGAGCCACTTCAATATTTGCAGGTAAGTCTACCGTAATAGGCAACGTAACAGTTTTTTTCAGTTTTGTAATGTCTACTGGCCTCGAAGTCACCTTAGTAATTTTATCTATACTTTCTTTGGTTCCTCGTATATACATGTATTCAGGAATTTGAGTCTCTTCTATATCATAATTATCTGGTACCTTTCCCTTTAAAGGCACCTCTAATGGAACTTCTTTTGTATATAGCAATGCGGCAGTAACATGAATTTTATCTGCGTAAAGTTCAATATTGTATTCCTTTTTGCCAGATTTGTTACGAACGACCGGATCTATTTCAAAAGTTTTTTCATTTGCATTTATTTTTTTTAAATCTAATTTAGCTTCCACATAAGAAACTTGGTTTACTGTGGATTTTGCCCCTGTGATCTGAGTCTTCTCTGGATAAAATGATATATTCCCCACTTCCCTGTTTTCTGCTGCATCACCTATAAATTTCACTTTAACTGGTTTATATGCAGAAATTTTTTCCTCTATTTTCACCGATGTGGTAGGCTCTGTAACCTTGATCAGGCTTATTCCCTCAGGAACCGTTACTGCTATGTCTAAATTATTTTCTCCTATTCTACAGCTTCCTACATCCACTGTAGCTTTGATTCCTCCACTTGCAATTCGATTGACTTGAGCCCTCTTTCCTTCCACGGTAACATCTACAGTTTTTTGATCGTCCCCAACAATAGCTAAGGATCTTTCCCCGAGTATATCTTCACTGCGCATTTCCACCGAAATCCCTTTGATGGTTTTCGTCACTACAGGATCCACCTGACCCATTACATAAAACCAAAGAAAGATGGCAATGAGCAAAGATAAAATTTTTAAAAATGTATTATTTTGTAGCATTGTTCTTCCTCCTTAATTTCTTGAAAAATTTAGGTACGAAGGACATTTTCTCTTTAATATTACTATTACTTAAATACATATTGAGTAGGGTTTTTTCAACAGTTTTGCTATCTAAAAACCTGGAAAGTTTTCCATCTGATGCAAACGAAATGATTCCTGTCTCCTCGGAAACGATAATAGCTGTGGCATCGGAATGTTCAGTGATTCCTATACCTGCTCTGTGCCTAGTTCCAAGCTCTTTTGCAATATTCTTATTTTCCGTTAATGGAAGCACGCAGCCTGCAGCAAGAATTCGATCCCCTCGAACAATCACTGCTCCATCGTGAAGAGGTGCCCCCTCATAAAAAATGTTTCCTAAAAATTCAGCGGTAATTTCTCCATCAAGGCGAGTGCCCGTTTCAGCAATGTCAGTCAGTGCTGTCTCCCCTTCTAAAATAATCAATGCACCTACTCTATCATTTGAAAAGCTATCAACCGCATGGACAAATTCTTTGGTGATAAGCTTAGCTTTCTCCTTGTCTATCTGTCCAAATGGAGATTTAACAATCTTAGTTCGGCCTACATATTCAAGTCCACGACGAAGCTCAGGCTGAAAAACTACAACCAGCGCAAAAGCCCCCAAAGTCATTGTCCCCTTTAAAATCCAATTTAATGTATACAAATTGAATTGATCTGACAGGAAAGTTCCTATAACTAAAACAAGCAGACCTTTAACTAATTGCTCTGCTCGTGTTTCCCTTATGAATCCTAATAGTTTATATATAATAAATGTGACAGTAACAATATCAATAATATCCATGATACCTACCCCTGATGTCACATTTTCAAAAAATTCTTGCATAAAACTCTCCCCACTACTTCTCCCCTCTATTTTACAGAATTTCAGCGATTTTTTCAACACATATCGGATAAAAAACTCAGCCTTAATGTAAACAATAAAACTGGCAAACAGCTAATGCCACTCACCAGTTTTATAATTCACTAATTTTCTTCTATTTTCCCTGATTTTCTACATGTCCAATAGTGATATTTTACTTTAGTAATTGGTTTCCAATAGACCATAAGTGTCATCATCTCTCTGATAAACCACATTTACACTATCTGTTTGTATGTTTAAGAATACAAAGAAATTGTGTTGCAACAATTCCATTTGAATTGCTGCCTCTTCAACTTCCATCGGTACAAGTTCAAATCGCTTTGTTCTAACGATCTTAACTTCTTCTCGCTCGTCTTCCACCTCTGGAAGATTTGCAAAAGTAAAGTCCTTGTGATCCTTATATTTCTTCTGTAATTTTGTTTTAAATTTTGACATTTGACGAGACAGCTTCTCTACCACATTATCCACACCTTCATATGGATCATCTGCAAGGTCCTCTGCTCTGAAAATAGTACCTTTAGTATTTATCGTCGCTTCAACCTTATATCGATCTCTCTGCTTTAAAGTCATAACATTTGCAGTAATATCATTGGAAAAATACTTATCCAATTTCCCGAACTTTTTGTCAATGGTCTCTTTCAGTTTATCACTTGCACTAAAATTCTTGCTATTAATGATTATCTTCATATCCTTACCTCCTTGCGTGTCCACGGCTTAGCCGTATTACTTAATTGTTTAGTTAATTATACCATATATGGCGTCCAATAGTCCTTTATTTTTTCGGAAATTTCATAAAATAAAATAGAATCTGCTAACTGCTCAGCTGACCTGGTCTTTGCCCCCACACCTGCCTTTATCTGACTTTGTCAGAGGACTTACTTCTAAGCTACGCCATGATCACTGCCGCTTTGCGGATCAGCTTACGTGGGACCTTTTGCCCGTAACTAGCATGGCCTTTCAACCACAGACCTGAGCAGTCAGCAGATTCTACTCTGCTGGCTTTCTATTTCCACCTGCCGCAAAGGACAAGGCTATAATTTTCTCGGCTCCACTTTTAAGAAGCACCTTGCTGCAAGCATCCATAGTGCTTCCAGTCGTATATATATCGTCTACTAAGAGTATGGCTTTGCCTTCTATCTTTTTTGAAAGCCCTAGCTTTATTTCAAATGCATCTTTCAGATTTTCTTCCCGTTGAATAGATCCAAGACCCTTCATTGGCTGGGTGTACTTAGTTCGCAAAAGGACATCCCACAAAAAAGGTAATTCCATCCGTTTAGCAAGCTGCCTTGCCATGAGTGCAGTTTGGTTGTAGCCACGCTCTTCCTGCTTTTTTCGATGCATTGGCACAGGTATAATCCCATGAACCTTAACACCTTCTAGTCTTATTCTATCATAGAGAATATCTCCGATTTTTTTACCCATATACGCTTTATTCTTATTTTTATAATCCATAATCAGCTGTCGCTCATAAAGACCATATTGTACACAAGTATATCCTTTCTCAAATGAATGTTTAAACATTCTACAATCATAACACAAATCGTTGCTATATTCTTCATTTAAAATTTTGCCACACTTGTCACACGTCTTTTTCCCAACCCAATGGAACTTCTCTATGCACTTGTCGCATAAAGCATAATACCTTGTTTTATCAATTACGCTTCCGCAACCAATACAATAAATATTGGATGGATAAATTACTTCTAATCCCTTTTCTATTAACCCCATAATTTTATTCCCCTATTTGTGATATGGCCATCATGCTACTTAACTTACTAGCTAGCCCTGAATATCTGGCAGTAATTCTATTATTGTCTACCATCCCTTGCATTTTACTTTCTGATCCAACTAACACTACTGCCGTTTTACCTCTAGTTACCCCTGTGTACAAAAGATTTCTCGTGGCTAGCATTGGTGGAAACCAAGTGACTGGCATTACCACGATGGGAAATTCGCTTCCCTGACTCTTATGAACTGTTATGGCATATGCAAGTTCTAGTTCATCTAGTTGGTTAAATTGATATGTCACATACCTAGTTTCGTCAAATACCACTGTAACTTGGTTAAAATCCTTATCAATGCTATTAATGAAGCCTACATCTCCGTTAAAGACCCCTTCCCCCTCAGTGAAATCCTCTAGGTTTTTCCACTTGAGTTGGTAGTTGTTTTTAATCTGCATGACCTTATCATGCTCTCTAAACAGCTTGTCTCCAAATTTTCGTTCCTCTAATTTTCCATCGGCAGGGTTGAATACTTCTTGTAGCTGCTTGTTTAAATTAATACTTCCTAAAAGGCCTTTTCTAACTGGGGTCAGCACCTGAATATCTCGCACAGGCATAAGATCTTTATAGTATTCAGGCAGTCTTTTAATACACAATGATCTAATCATGTTTAACATTTCTTTTTCCGTCTTTTGGCGCATCATGAAAAAATCTTTACCTTTTTCATTACAGTCTGGATACTCCCCCTTGTTAATCTTGTGGGCGTTGACTACAATAAGGCTTTCCTTGGCCTGGCGAAAAATTTCCGTCAGTTTAACAGAGTAAATATATTCGCTATCAATTATGTCTCTAAGAATATTTCCTGCACCTACTGAAGGCAGCTGATCTGCATCTCCTACGATAATCAGCCTAACCCCAGCCCTTATAGCACTGACAAGGCCATTCATGAGAAGTAGGTCAATCATGGACGCTTCGTCCACAATAATCGCATCATAGTCAAGTGGATCGCCTGCCGTTTTGCCAAAAGCCATGGTTCCATCAACTTCAGAATAGTAATATTCCAAAAGTCGATGTATGGTAGAAGCCACATGGCCAGACGTTTGGGTAATCCTTTTGGCTGCTCTTCCTGTAGGCGCTGCAATTGCAGTCTTAAGACCGCTATGTTCCAGTACGTTAATCAAAGTGTTGATTATGGTTGTTTTCCCCGTTCCAGGGCCCCCGGTAATAACCGACACTCCCACTTGAAGAGAGGTTTTCACCGCATGCTTTTGATTTTCTGAAAGGTAGACTCCTGTCTGATTTTCTGTAACTGTAATCAGGCTGTCTATGTCGGATGTTATCGCCTTTAGCTGGGAACAGTTAAGGGTATGAAGGCATTTACATACATTTTGCTCCGCCATATAATATGACATTAAAAAAACCACATTCTGCCCATCCAGATTTTCCATGTGAATATCCCCAGAAAAAACCATTTCTACTAGGTTTTCATCAATTAAACCGCTGGTCAAATCTAGCAGCTCTGCCGCTTTTTCACAAAGAAATTTATGAGGCAAAAACGTATTGCCTTCCCCTACAAAATACCATAATGTAAACTTGATTCCACTTTTTATCCTGCATTCATCTGCCTTGTCAATTCCCATTTTCTCTGCAATTTTATCGGCTTTTTTAAAGCCAATGCCAAAGATATCCTCTACCATTTTGTAGGGGTTTTGCTTTATTTCATTTATAGTGCCACTGCCGTATACACGGTAAAGTTTCATGGCATTATCACCATTGATTCCAAACTGTTGAAGGTAAAGAGTGATTTCCGCAAACTCTCTATGTGTATGAAAAGCTTCTGATATTAAGGTGGCTTTTTTCGTCCCTATACCAGAAACCTCTGTCAGCCTCTGGGGCTGGTTTTCAATAATATCAAAGGTGTCTTCTCCAAATTTTTTTACAATGATAGCCGCAGTTTTCTTCCCTATTCCCTTAAGGACTCCTGATGCTAAAAACTCTTCTATTCCACCTTTTGTAGATGGCATTACCTCTTCAAACTGGGTAAAAGCAAACTGTTCCCCATAGGTGTGATGAATTGTAAAATCCCCACGAAAAATATAGCTTCTGCCTGTATCACAAGAAGGAAGAGAACCTACAGCGGTAAATTCTTCTTCCTCCGTCTCTACAATTGCAATAGTATATCCGTTATCCTTATTATGAAAGATAACCTCCCTAATCACACCTTGCTTTTCTTCCATTATTTCAGCCACTTTACTTTTCTAAAGCTTGCCCTAAATTTGCTCTTTGCATAGATCTTTGCGTACTTCAGCAGGTCTTTTCTAGTATTTAGAGTACTCTTTACGTGGACTAAGTCTGTAAGCATAAGAAGAATTTCTCCTACTCTATCGGCCTGTACAATTCCTTCTTCAAGAAGATCTTCCCCGTTTATTGCCAGATCCTCAATAAAAATAGGTTCCCCTTTTGTTTTAATCTCTTTAAGTATATGCTCTCTGCTTAATATCTTTGATTCTCCATTACCATAAATGTTTTTCTGAGCCTTAGAAAGCATATGAATATAGTCATATCGGTCATATCCATATTTGGCTAGAAACTGCTTCAATTCAATATTATTTACAATAAAATAGATTTTGTTAATTAAGGTCAGTGCATCCTTTAAATGTTGATTCGTCTCTTCGTCGTAATTAAGTCGTTCAATGGCTGAAAAGGATTTTTTTTCAAAACAAAGGTAAAACAATCCAAGCCTTCTAGTCAGCACAGGGTAAGTTGTATCAATCTTATCTGCAAGAATAGAGAAGAGCTCCATATGTCTTCTAGTCATATTCTGGGCAACATCGCCTATAATTGCCGGCATAAGTTCTGCACCTGCAAGCATTCTAAGCCCTTTTCCTGCATTTTCAGAAACTATGATTTTCTCAAATTCACCCCGAATAAAATTTGGATCAGTTTCAATAAGTAATTCTGCATTGTCTAAAATAGCCTGATAAAGCTCCTTGTTCAAATCATAATTCAGCTCTGCTGCAAATCTGACAGCACGCATCATTAAGATTGGTTCTTCTTTAAAACGAATACTCGGATCTCCAACCATTTTAATCAGTTTATCTTTAATATCTTGTCTCCCACCATATGGGTCTAAAAAAGCTTCGGATGGATTATCTGCTAGGGCATTTATTGTAAAATCTCTTCGTTCTAGATCCTTATTAATATCATCAGTGATTCCATCTTTACCACGGAAAGTGGAAATGTCTAAAATAATCCCGTCTTCTCCTTGGTCTTTAGTGTAGTCAAATCTTATCATTCCTAGATCTTCATCTATAATCTGAGCTTCTGGAAAAAGTTCTTTAAGCTTTTCTATTTTTCCATCTGTAGATAAATCCCAATCTATGGGCGTGGCTCCATATGTAAACTCTCTCATACAGTCTCCAGTTACATAAACCTGGCACCCTGCCTCCTTGAGAGCTTTCATTGCTTTGTTGACTTCTTTAGGTAATTTAATCATAGTTTTCCTCCTTAGATTCACCTATTGACTTGTATAGTCTTCTGTTATCCAAGGTCCAAACTCTATCGCTAAATTCTCCTGGCTGGGTTTTTTCCAAAACATCTTGCATGTCAAACATTCTAGCGTCAATAATATCTAAGTAATGAAGAATCTCTGCCTCTGGAAAAAGTGGCTTTCGAGGGCTACCAAATTCTGGCTCATAATGGTGAGACAAAATCATATGTTCTATCATTATTGCTTTTTCTCTAGGGAAATTCAGTTCTGTAGTAAGGGTTTCTAATGTCTTAATCCCTTGAATTATATGGCCTAGCATAATACCTTCAAATGAGTAACCATCGGAAATCCCAAGTTCATTTGACTGGATTTCGTTAATCTTCTCCATATCATGTAAAATGACCCCTGCCGCCACTAAATCCTCATTAAGATTTTCGTAAACCTGGCACATTCTCTCCCCACCCATAAGCATTCTCTTGGTATGATAAAGTAGCCCTGCCATTTGTGCATGGTGGTTCTTTTGAGCCGCCGGATAATACATGAGTTTGTCTTTGTTGTCTTCTAAAACTCTAATGCATAATGCCTTTAAATCCTTATCCTTCATAGTTTCTGCTCTTTGATAAATATATGCATACATCTCTTCTGGCTTTTCTGGCGCCGCTTTAATGTAATCGCTAAACTCAATTTTTTCTGCCTCAGCTTTTGGGCGAATGCGCATGACTCTAAACTGCTTCAGCCCGTTCCATTCTGTTACTGTGGCTCGAATCTTCACAATATCTCCCGGCTTGATTTCGTTTAATGATATAAGCTCTTCATCGGAAACGTCCCATTTCTTTCCTGTAACTTCCCCTGTCTTGTCTCCCAGCATTAAATCTAAATACTGTTTTCTATTTGCACCTAGCTTAATTGCAATGGATTTAACCATAAAAAAATCGGTCAAGACCTGTTCTGTTCTTACATCTGATACGTAAATTTCCTTCATATATGTTAATTCCTCTCTTTTCTAAAAAAATAATCATCTCAATTATATAGCATGCATCTTTTATCTTCAACCTGTTCATGGAAAAAGACCTTCTGGGAAAACTATTTGCGTCAAGATGAAAAGTCAATTATAATGAAGTTACGTTATTCATCACCCAAGGAGAAATTTATGACAATGAGAAATTTAGGCCTTGTTCGAGTCGGTTCTGCCGTTCCCACCTTGAAAGTGGCCAATACGAAAAATAATGCAAAGGAAATTATCAGCATGATAAAGCAGGCTGAAAAAAATAAAACAGGGGTTATTTTATTCCCCGAATTAGCTATAACTGGTTATTCTTGCAACGACCTTTTCTACCAAGAGCACCTTTATCAAAGCCAGCTAACGGCACTATTTACCATATGTGAAGCTACTTGTGGATTGCAAATAACTGTTATCTTAGGTTGCTATTTACGTCTTGAAAACAATCTTTATAATTGTGCTGCCTTGATTCAAAATGGCAAGATAAAAGGCATCGTGCCAAAGATGTTCCTGCCAAACTCCAAGGAATACTATGAAGGCAGATGGTTTGCTTCCGGACTGGATCTTTCTAAGGATAAAACCTCAGTTCACATTTTTGACTATGATATACCTTTTGGGAATATAATCTTTGATGATCCGTCGTCGGATTTATCTATAGCTATGGAAATCTGCGAAGATTTATGGTTGCCTATTTCCCCTGGTTCTCAACTCGCTCTTAACGGAGCTCAAATCATCTTTAATCCATCAGCTAGTAATGAAACTGTCGGCAAAGCGGACTATCGAAAAAACTTGGTTACAGTAGAAAGCGCCAAGTGTGTGTCTGGCTATGTTTATGCTTCCTCTGGCACCTGTGAATCTTCTACAGATGTAGTCTTTGGAGGCCACTGCCTAGTCGCAGAAAATGGAATTATTCTAAATGAAAATCAACGGTTTTCTCAGGAATCAGAAATCACCTATGGCGAAATTGACTTTCAACGTTTGAAATTTGAACGTTCCCACACTCACAACTTTGCACAGTGCACATCAGCTTACACGAATCGTAGCAATTACACTCATGTTGAGCTTGACCCTGTGCTTCTTATCGTAAAAGGGGACAGCCTATGTCGAAAGTACCCACAAAATCCATTTGTTCCCGAAGATTCCCTTCAGGTGGATTCACGATGTGGAGAAATTTTCAATATACAATCAGCAGGTCTTGGAAAAAGGATTAAACACACTCATGCCAAGAAGTCTGTAGTAGGCATCTCTGGTGGACTAGATTCTACCTTAGCCCTTTTAGTGTGTGCTTATACCCATAAGCTTCTAGGCCTTCCAGCCAAAGACATTGTGGCTATTACAATGCCTGGCTTTGGAACTACCGGCAAAACCTACAATAATGCCTTGACCATTATGAAACTTCTAGGCACAGATGTCCGTGAAATTTCTATTAAGGAAAGTGTGCTTCAACATTTTGCTGATATTGATCAGGATTCAAATGTTCACGATATAACTTATGAAAATTCCCAGGCTAGAGAACGAACTCAAATCCTTATGGATGTTGCTAATAAAGAGGGTGGCATGGTTATCGGTACTGGCGATTTATCAGAAATGGCTCTTGGCTGGTGCACCTACAACGGAGACCATATGTCTATGTATGGAGTTAATAGCAGTGTTCCAAAAACTCTTGTCCGCTTCGTTGTAAAGTGGGTAATGGACAATAAGTTGAGTGGCTCTAAGGAGGATTTAGATTTCAGCTCTGACAACGTTCTACTAAAATCTACTTTACAGGATATCTTAGATACACCTATTTCTCCTGAACTCCTTCCTCCTGACAAAGACGGAAATATTGCCCAAAAGACAGAGGAAAAGGTGGGACCTTATGTTCTACACGATTTCTTTATTTACTATACCTTACGATATGGCATGACCCCTGAGAAATTACTCTATACGGCAGTTCAAGCCTTTGCTGGAGTTTACGACGAAAAGTTTATTAAGAATTGGATGAAAACATTTTATCAACGATTCTTCACCCAACAATTTAAGCGAAGCTGTGTTCCCGATGGACCCAAAGTTGGTTCTGTAAGCTTATCTCCTCGAGGAGATTGGCGGATGCCTAGTGATGCTGACGTGGAAATTTGGCTAGATCAATTAAAGTAATACGTTTTATAAATGGAAAAAATGAGCCAAAAATGGCTCATTTTTTCTTGTGTTAAATTATATGGATTTTATAAGTGTTAGTGATTTTAATTACTCCTTTGGAGTTTCCTCAGAGTCCTTTTCTTTAATTTCTTCTTCCGTCTTGGTGACTCCTGACATTTCAATTTCAGCTTCTAGTTCTGCTGCTTTTTCCTCCTTTGAGAAATCAGGTGTAATCGGTTGATCTATAGATGCAACCTGGAGCATTACTCTGGCTTTAAACATATCTCCGTCAATTTCCAGTGCCAATTCCCCGTCCATAAGCTTTGCCAGATCCTTTGCAATTGCAAGGCCAAGTCCGCTTCCTTCTGTAGTCCTTGCTTCGTCCCCTCTTTTGAACCGCTCTGTCAGGTCATTTGCATCAATATTAAGTGGGTATTTGGAGATATTCTTCATTTCCATGACTATCATATTAGGCTGACCATCTGGAGTTTCTTTTTCTTTAATATCAATGTATACCCTGGTATTTTCCATAGAGTACTTAAGAGCATTGCCAAGAAGATTTTCTATTACTCTCCAAACTAGCTGTCCGTCTGCATTGACATAACTTCTGTCCTGTTTAGTTGTAAGAATAAACTCCAAGTTGGCATCCTTAATTCTTTGGTCCATTTCGCCTAGTCCCTGATTTACCAAGGATTGAAGGTCCACTCTAGAAAACCTCACCTTAGTGGCTCCACTTGACGCCTTAGCAGCCTCAAACAAATCTTCTGTAAGGAATCTTAAACGATTGGTTTTTTCTGATAAAATTTCTAGGTATTCCGGTGCCCTTTCGTTATCCAGTCCTGTTGTCTTTAAAAGATCTATATATGTCACCATGGAGGTCAACGGAGTTTTAAGATCGTGAGAAACATTGGATATTAAATCAGTTTTCATTCTCTGTATTTTTATTTCATTTTGAACCGCTATGTTGGTTGCCTCGGAGACTTTATTTATACCCATAGCAAGCTGATCTAGCTCCCCAAGACTATTTTCATCTACTGGAATTTTATATTCCACATTTCCACTGTTTACTTCTTTGATGCCTGCCTTAATTGCATCATACTTTTTTACCATCTTAGGAGCGTAGACTAATACTAAAATCAAGACTACTGGTGCTAAGAATATAGTTGCAGACAGTAAGCATATACCAATTGCAACAAGAACTACTTTATGCATAGTGGATCCGCCCATGTATATGTCTTGAATCTTTCCAAAAATCCATAAGCAAAAAGAGTTACTGATAAAAGTCCCTGCTTTAAGTTTTTTTGCGCAGGAGAGAATCAATGCTAACCCTAAGATTGCTGCTATCAATCCAACTGGAATTGTTATTACCATTTCAGCTGAAGTAAGGTATTGTTCCCTCTCGCCGAAATCTTCATATATAAAAGTATCTATGTTCGCCAGAAACATGCCTCCGGCATTTACGAGTAAAAAGATTATACAAATTAGCTGAAATTCTGTAAAGAATTTATCAAATCCATTTAACTGGATTTTTTCATCTTCACCTTTCTCTCCAACGGTGAACAACAAATATGTTAGGCACGCTAAAGCTAATACTACGGCGACAATAGTAACAACAAGCCAAACTTGCATCTCATGTCCCCAGTTTTCAATACGCCAAATGGGTGCACCTTTTCTTTCTAAATATAGCCCTGGTTCATACCAGGCATAATAAAGATTTCCAGCTTTTATCCAGCCGGTGAAAGTTACACATGCAGTCAAAAGACTTAGTACGCAAACAGCAAATATTGCTATAAATACCGGCTTTTTATATTTTTTCAATTTTATATCCAATTCCCCATACCACCTTTAAATATTGCGGACTTTTAGGGTTGATTTCAATTTTCTCCCTAATTCTACGAATGTGTACGGCTACAGTGTTTTCCGGATTATATGCAGGTTCATTCCAAACCGCCTCATAAATTTGATCCATGGAAAACACTCTGCCTGCACTTTCTGTTAATAGTTTTAATATACCGTACTCTATAGGCGTCACTGCGATGGATGCTCCATCAAGATTAACAACCTTTTGCTCATCGTCAATCACCAGCCCGCCAGTTTTAAATACCCCTGTTTTTTGCTCCAAGCATCCCAAATCTACATATCTTCGCAGTTGAGATTTCACTCTTGCAACTAACTCCAAAGGATTAAATGGTTTAGTAACATAATCATCAGCACCTACATTTAAGCCGGTAATCTTGTCATAATCCTCTGATTTTGCGGAAAGAATAATAATAGGAATGTTCTTTTCTTCTCTAATCTTCATGGTTGCCCGCATACCATCCAACTTAGGCATCATAATATCCATTAAAATTAGCTGAACGTCGTTATTAGCGACTATGTCCAAAGCTTCCACCCCATCATATGCTTTGAGGACATCATATCCTTCATTACTTAAATAAACTTCTATTGCATTAACGATATCATGATCGTCATCACATACTAAGATATTCATTTGTTCTCCCTTCAGCTGATAAATACATCATAACTTTTACTTATTAACAAATAGTTGCCTGTTTTCTTACAAAATTCTTAAACCCGCTTTTTCTCAAAAAACATACCGATTCCCATGATTACTCCAAATATAATCAAGTAGTAAAGTACCGCCATGCCGTGAGAAAATAAGGTCGCTATCATCATAAACACACACCCTGCCAGTGCCAGGCAAGGCATGATAAACCGTTTGAAATGGCCTAGTTTCTTTTCTTTTTTCATCATGAGTATGAAGATAGGAATGTATAAAGCATATATAGTAATTATGGGAAGTTCTGAAGTGTCAAAGCTAAAGGGACCGAACCAAGGTCCTACTAAGTTTGCGCCACAGAAATAAAACAACCAAAACCCGGATAAAATAAGACCGAAAATTGCTGAATTAGAAGGCATATTTGTTTTCTCGCTTATTTTCCCAAAGAGGTCTGGCCTCGGACCTTCTTTTCTTGCAGCTAGCGCATATATTCCTCGAGTACAGCCAAGCATCAGACCGTTTAATGTTCCAAGGCATGAAATCACAACAAATGCAAACAAAATTGTGCCAGCCACTTTAGTAAAAATCGTTTCAAACGCAAGACGGGCGCCATCTTCTCCCCCAGCCATCATATTTTCATTAGTTACAGCTCCGGCTAAGCCTATATAGTATAAGATGTAAACAATCATAATGATAAATGTACCCATGAGCAATGCTCTAGGCAAGTTTTTCTTAGCATCCTTTAATTCTGCGTTAATGCTGGTTGCGATGATCCAGCCTTCATAAGCAAAAGAAGTAGCAACCACAGCGGTAAATAGCAACGTTATGGTGCTACCTCCCATTTCCTGCGGAATGTGAGTAAAATTATATACAGTCATCCCGCTATGCAAACCTGCAATCACACCACATATTGCCATTAAAAATAAAGGGATGAGCTTGATTACTGTGGTTGACACTTGAAATTTTCCTGACAGGATAGGTGAAAAGAAATTCAATGCAAATGATGCGAAAAGATACACTCCAGCAAGACCTATGCAGGCGCCTCCATCTGTGTTCCAACCAATAAGTACATATGTATATCTTGCAGATACCCAGGCCAGTACACTAGTCAAAGATGGATAATAAATAAGAGCCAAAAACCAACCTATGAAATATCCGTACTTTTTTCCTACTATGGCTTCAGCATAGTCTACAATCCCGTTAACCCGTTCATATTTTGCCGCAAGCACCGCAAAAGTATAGGCACAGCAAATCATGATGAGGCCACCCAACACCCAAGCCAAAATTCCTAGAGATAAATCCCCCCCAGTCGCATTGAGTATCTTTTCCGCTTTGAAAAACACACCACTTCCGATAACAATTCCTACAATCAATGCCACTGCGGTAACAAGACCATACTTTTTTTTAAGACCACTTCCCATTTAATTTTTTCCTCTCCTTTTTCACTTTAAATTATGTTTATACTTCTGACTGAAATACGGTTTTCATTATAACACTTTTCATTTTGTTTGTTACCCTGTTAGCTAAATATAATGCCTACAGCTGCAGATATAAGATAAAGAATGGCCAAAACCATCAAATTATCCCCTTTGCTTCTCCCTGACTTAAAGAGAACTATTAGACCCATCCCTGCCCCGGCACACAGGCCAGCTAGAAGTGACCCAAAGCTAATCACCTTAGTTAGGTACATTTCTGTGAACATTATGGACACGGCACAATTAGGCAAAAGTCCAATAAATGCCGCTATTACAGGTTGAAAAAGCGTGTTGCCCATGAGTAATGCGGATATCCGATCTATTCCAAGATTTTCCACCGCTATGTTGAGAATCAACATAACACAAAAAATAAGAAGGAGTGTCTTTCCTGTATGTTTAAGTACGTGGCATAATATCCCACTTTCCCCAGCCTTTGATAAAGAAATTTTATCCTCTGGTTTTTCTTTTATTTCTTTAGACGAAGACTTTTTATCCCCTAACACTAAATTGAGCAAAACCCCTGCTATTGTGCCTATGGTCACCTTGATGACGATAAGAGGGAGTATGAGACTCGCTTGAGATGGATTGCTTATTAGCACTAGCAAGGCCTCGTCAGAAGTTGCCAAAAAGACGGCCATTAAGGTTCCAATAGAAATAAGCCTGTTCCCATATAAATTTGCACCGATTACAGAAAAACCGCACTGAGGAATACTCCCCAGCATAGCGCCTATTCCTGGAGCCACTACTTTACTTCCCTTCATGCGTGAAACAATATGCCCTGAAAGATTCCTGCTAATTAATTCTACAAGAAGGTAGGCTGCCAAAAGAAATGGAGCCATTTTTATCACATCTATTATAGTGTCTTTTAATATTTCATAAAACATAATCATTTATAAAAGGTAAAACTCCTTTTTCTCCGACTTTATTATTTCTTCCTCTTTCATTAAGCGAATCTCCCTCATCATTGCACTTCGGTCAACACAAAGATACTCTGCAAGTGCTCCCAAAGTTATTGGCAGTATAAAAGGATTATTCCCTGATGAATTTTTAACATACCTAAGATATGTAAGCACTTTTCTCCGAATTGTGTGTTGGCTTAAAATATTCAGATGAAGTGACAAGCCTTGTGATTTTTTCGCCGTCATGGCAAAGAGATTGTTAATCAGCTGTGAGTGATGATCGCACACATTGCAGCATGGAGCAATAATACGGTCGTAGTCGATAAATACCACTTGGCAATCCCTTATACACTCTACTATATATTCAAAATTTTCTAGGGGCAAATAAAAAAGTTCCCCAAATACATCCTTAGGCTCATAATCGTCTAGCCTGACATATTCCCCATCTGCATCAAGACAATAAAGGGTAGCAAGTCCTGAAAGGAGTATCGCTACTTTTTCTAATTGATCCGAATACTGCATAATTACTTCTCCTGCAGTGTATCCTTTAATTTGGGGCTTAAAGCAACATTTCATTTTCTCTATTGACTCCCTAGAAATGCCCTCATCAATAAATACTTCTTTCATTTTATCCCTCCCAAATTCTCTTAAAGTTATTAATCTATTATATTACAAGTTTGTTGCAAATGCCACAACATTAAACTAATAAGTAGAATATACTTAAAACAATCACAAAATTCAAACGTTATACTTTGGCAGTGTAAGGAGGTAATCAATATGTTATTTAAAACAACTGATCAACATGAGGCCTTTAGGGCAATGATCAGAGAGTTCGCTGAGACAGAGGTTAAGCCTATTGCGTTTATGCTGGATCAAAACAATGAATTTCCAGAGGAAGTTATAAAGAAATTAGGCGAAATGGGCCTTATGGGTATTCCATATCCGAAAAAATATGGAGGGGCAGAGCTGGACGTTCTTTCCTATTCTATCGCTGTTGAAGAATTGGCAAGAGTAGATGGTGGTACAGGGGTTATCCTCTCTGCTCACGTCTCACTTGGAAGCTATCCTATATTTGCTTTTGGTACGGAAAAACAAAAACAGAAATATTTGGTTCCACTTGCCAAAGGAAAATCTATAGGCGCTTTTGGGCTAACTGAACCTAATGCAGGAAGTGATGCCAGTGGCACAGAAACCACAGCAGTATTAACTGATGACTACTATTTGTTAAACGGTGGAAAAATATTTATCACCAATGCAGGCCCTGCTGACACATACATCGTATTTGCAGTAACAACACCAAATATAGGCACACGGGGTATAAGTGCATTCATAGTGGAAAAGGGCTGGGAAGGCTTTGATTTTGGAGACCATTACGATAAGATGGGCATCCGTTCTTCTGCCACAGCAGAACTTGTTTTCAATGATGTTAAAGTGCCAAAAGAAAATCTTTTAGGCAAGGAAGGTGAAGGCTTTAAAATCGCCATGTCCACCCTTGATGGAGGCCGAATTGGCATTGCATCTCAGGCTCTGGGTATTGCTCAGGGCGCCTTTGAAAACGCAGTAGAATATGCTAAGGAAAGAGAACAATTTGGTATGCCTATCGCTCATCAACAGATTAACTCATTTAAAATTGCCGACATGGCAACAAAGATTCGTGCTGCTCGATTTTTAATTTATAGCTCAGCAGAATTAAAGCAGGCTCATGAACCTTACGGTATGGAATCTGCAATGGCAAAGCAGTACGCTTCAGACATTTGTTTGGAAGTTGTCAACGATGCGGTTCAGATCTACGGTGGTAATGGTTATCTTAAAGGTCTGGAAGTTGAACGAGCTTACCGTGATGCTAAAATTTGTACTATTTATGAAGGAACCAACGAGATTCAACGGGTCGTTATTGCTTCTCACATTATTGGTAAGCCGCCTAAACAGTCTGGCGGCAAACTGAAAGCTAAGGGTCCTATTACAGGTCAAAGAAAGAAAAAATTCTTTACTGAAGGCACCCCTGCAGAAAATGTTGATGCACTAGTTGCTGCTTTGAAAAATGACGGTTTTGACTTCACTGTAGGCATTGATTTAGATACTCCAATCCTTCAGGCTGAACGTGTTGTCAGTGCAGGAAAAGGAATCGGTTCTAAGGAAAACATGAAGATAATTGAAGCTTTAGCTATTCAAGCTGGCGCTGCTGTAGGTTCTTCAAGGCCTGTAGCTGAGACTTTAAAATACTTACCACTAAATAGATACGTTGGTATGTCCGGACAAAAATTTAGCGGCAACTTATATATTGCTTGTGGGATTTCTGGAGCTGGTCAACATCTTAAGGGAATTAAGGAAGCTACTACTATTGTAGCAATAAATAAAAACAAAAATGCACCAATATTTAAAAACGCTGACTATGGCATTGTTGGAGACCTAATGGAGATTCTCCCACTGTTAACAAAAGCTTTAGATAACGGGGAAGCAAAGAAACCTGCTCCACCTATGGAAAAAATGAGGAAGGCTACACCAAAGAAGGAAGCACCTCCATGGAAGACTTATGTTTGCAGCGGTTGCGGTTATGAATACGATCCAGCCGAAGGAGATGAAGAAGGTGGCGTTAGCCCCGGCACATTATTTGATGCGCTTGCAGAAGAATGGATATGTCCAGACTGCGGCGAAGAAAAAGATAACTTTATTGAAGCTTAAGAAGGAGGTTACAATATGTATTGCGTAAGAAAAGTTACAGATGATCTTTATTGGGTAGGTGGAAATGACAGACGACTTGCACTTTTTGAAAACATTCACCCTATTCCTAGAGGAGTTTCATATAACTCGTATTTACTTTTAGATGAGAAAACTGTCCTATTTGATACAGTTGACTGGTCAGCAGGAAGACAATTCCTTGAAAACATTGAATATTTACTAGATGGAAGAGATCTTGACTATATGATAATTAATCATATGGAGCCTGATCATGGAGCTTCAATTGAAGAAGTTATTCTCCGCTATCCTAACGTAACAATTATCAGCACAGAAAAGGCTTTCATGTTAATGCACCAATTTGGCTTTGCTATTGATGGTCACACTGAGGAAGTTGGCGAAGGAGATTCAAAATCATTTGGTAAACATGAAATTGCCTTTGTTGCTGCGCCTATGGTTCACTGGCCTGAGGCTATGGTCTCTTTTGACACCACAAACGGAGTTTTATTCTCTGCTGATGCCTTTGGATCTTTTGGCTCACTAGATGGAAAGCTTTTTAACGATGAAGTTAATTTTGATCGTGACTGGATTGATGATGCTAGAAGATATTACACAAATATCGTAGGCAAATACGGTCCCCACGTTCAGCACTTGCTAAAAAAAGCTGGAACCCTTGATATTAAAATGTTTTGCCCACTTCATGGTCCAGTTTGGAGAACTGACCTTGGATATTACATTGATAAACATGACAAGTGGAGTCGCTATGAACCAGAAGAGCAAGGTGTTATGATTGCATACGCTTCCATGTATGGAAATACTGAAAGTGCTGCAAATGTTCTTGCCACCAAGCTAGTGGAAAAAGGAATGACAAATGTAGTAATGTACGACGTTTCCAAAACCCATGTTTCCCAGCTTATTGCGGAAACCTTTAGGCTTAGTCACGTGGTTTTGGCCTCTGTCACATACAACCTTGGAATCTATCCTTTAATGCACAACTACTTAATGGATATGAAGGCTCTAAATATGCAAAAACGCACCTTTGCTATTATGGAAAATGGCTCATGGTCACCAAAGTCAGGAGAGTTAATGACTGAATTTCTTGATGATATGAAGGAAATGACTGTCCTTAACGAACAGGTTTCCTTGCTTTCTTCTCTTAATACTGACAAGGAAAGTGAACTTGAGAATCTAGTGGACAGTATCTTAGAGTCCATGGAACAATAGTCTATCTATATTGGGTTTTCACCCAGTTAAAAATGCCGCCTATATATAGGCGGCGTTTTTAACTGTTAATCGACTTGTAATTAACCTTCTATTATATTTCCAGTTGTTCTTATTTATGTTATAGTATTTTAACAAATAGTAATAAAGTAACCGAAGAAAAGAAGGCATAGTCAAAACAATCTACGGGGTGCAACACTAGTCAGCAAAACTCTTGCTGACTCAGCAATCAACGTGAGACTTCCTAGGTATATGGGAGAAAAAATTATCCAACGTTCCAAGGAAGTGTACCTGGTGGCGGACAATAGTAAGTTTGGCATCGATTCCTTGGCTCAGGCTTAAATAGTGATATCATCAATGGATTTAGTCATCAAGGAAACAACATTATGAATGAACATATACACTACAGGGAAAAGTTTGTGCTATTGATATTTTTATTAATAGCCATTTTGTTATTTCCTCAAGGAGTTTTTGCTGCTGATGCAGAGATTATCGTTGATATCCCTCCTCTCCCAGCAAATATATCAAGCCAAACCATTAAAGTTTGCGACAAAAAAAAGCCATCCTTGCCAGAGACACTTACAGTATATGTAGAAGGAAGTGATGTACCTATAGACTGGGATTCTACAAGTGAGGGGCTTATCGTAAAAAATAAGGTAATTCCAGTGACTTGGAAATCCACTCCAACTTTTAATCCTAATAACGTAGGCACATATACCTACACACCTACCCTAGATGGCGAGTACACGAAAAAAGATGGGGTAGAATTTCCCGAAATCAAAGTTAAAGTAATAAAAAGGCAGACAACTGTAACTGGCTTAAGTAAAAGCTATACGGGAAAATCTAGAACCTCTTTAAAAAAGAAAATCAAAGTGACTCCTGCCTTTGAAAGGAAATTAAATATTCAACAGTATACTAATGGAAAATGGATTACAAAGAAATCCTACACGTTAGAAAACCAACTAACGGATATCCTTAACATTACCTTTCCAACGGACTGGTGGAAAACCACTGCTTCAACCTGGAGAATAACCCTCTCTTCCACAAAGCAGGGAACCAGTTATACTGGGAAATCAATTAAAATAAATACGAAACGAACTTATCAAAACCCTTCCAAATATATTCAAATTAAGAACACAATTAATCTAAAACATTCAGGAGCCTACAATTTAAATACCGGGTATATGGGCATTAAGGTAAGATTAGTCAATCGTTACTTCCATATTGGAAACAGGTATTGGCCAAGATATACAAAGCAAACAAAACTTCAAGTAAAAGCATTCCAAAAAAAGAAGCATTTAAATGCCACTGGCATAGTGAATAAGGAAACCTGGCTTAAAATGGGATATTCGAAGAAGTCATGGATCACTGCAGGGGCTTATATTTCCCCTATTCAGGTGAATCCTTCTAGCACTAAAAAAGATCATATTGAGGCCATGATCCGCACAGCATATAAATATCTAGGTTCAGATTATGTAGTAGGTGGGTCAGGTCCACCTAAGCAGGGTGCCGATTGCTCAGGTCTTGTAATGCAAGGTCTGTATGCTGCTGGTGTGGATCCCTATCCTGTAAGTTGCGTCCGCCATTCAAAGCCTGGCTATGAATTTGAATCCAAAAATCTTTGGGCTAGCAAGAAATTAAAAACTGTTTCTTACGCTAAGAAACAACGTGGTGATTTGATATTCTATAAAGGAAAAGATGGCACTGTAAACCATATTGCTATTTACCTAGGTAGAGGTAAGGTTGTTGAATCATGGCCCAATAAGGTTGTAATTTGGCCTGTTAAAAACTCCCATCGAAGTAGAATTATGGGAGTAAAAAGAGTGTTTAATTAGATTGTATAAAATACTGGGCGATGAGAATATTTGCTATGTATTTTTTCGTCGATTTGTAATATATAAAACCGGAAGCATTAATATTCTCTTGGACTAGTTAGAAACCACTCCAGAAAAATATCGCAACTCCCGGCTTTAATATTTTTTTAATTTGACACCCTAAAGTGTTATTTATAGTGCTTTTGTAATTTTTTTATTTTAATATTTTTGCAACTTTTTCCATTCCTTTAATCTCAGTGGCCGTATAAGATTTCACGTCACCTAGAGCCTGCTTTAAGGCTTTCTTATATACTTTAGCAGCACCTGCATAGTCAATATTTTTATCTTCTGCATTAGCTTGCTGAACCAATTTATATGTTGTCTCTCCTACATAATAAACTGGCACCAATTTGTCAGTACCCCAATAAGTCCTAGTATTATTTTTTTCTTTACTAGGATCATACATATGGGAAATGTTATTTGAAACCTTTACACTAAAGTTATAGTAATTATAATCGTGGACTGCATTTAGATTATATGCCTGGTCAAGTGCCCCGGAGGTCTCATCTTTGTTGTAAAGTTCTTTCTTTTCCAGTCCTGTGATAACACCTTTTAACACGTTAACATTGTTATTAACACTTGGGTGTCCAATATATACAGCAACATCGTCAGCCTTAAGAAATTCATCCTGGATACATTTGAATGCCTTTAACGTAGTTTTGTTTAAAGCTTTGCCTTCTGCTCTGATTTTTTCAATATCTCCATCAGCAGCTTTATCTTTTATGGCTTTTTCATATCTTTCATTAACATCAGCAATTTTTTCATTGTATCCTTGGGCTGCCGTTCTCAAATCAGCAATTGCACCTTTGTAAGCATCTACATTAGCACCGGCTTCTTTGGCAATATTCTCATCTAAGTTCTTTTCCAGATCGTCACAAGTTGCCGTCAGATCCAACTCAAGAGCAGGTGATTTATCAATATATATAGCCATTGCACCATACCAGTTCATATTTGCTTTCATCACATTTTCATCCCAAGTTTCTTTATCATCAGACGTAGTATGGTAACGTTGAGAAATGAAATTCTCGTCTTCAAAACCATTAATCATATATGGCACGCCATGCCATCTGTAGGAAACACCATCTTCCATATTGGTTGCATCTACCGCTTTATCATTTATTTTCACGTCTCCTGCGGTTACGACCAATCCGGAATCTTTTACCATTTTATTTGCAAGGGTACGAAATTCAGGAACACTTACAATGTTCAGTGTATTGCCTTTAGTAGTAAATGCTGGTAACTCGCAATTAAACATAGCAATAGTTTTTCCAGCCCACTCAGGGTGTTCCTTGTGGATCATTCCCCATGCCCCTGTGGTCCAGTCAAATTGCGTATTTGAAGCACCCCATTCTTCCGCACCGTGAGCAACCACAGTAATATCGTTTTCAGGAACATATCCGGAGTCAATCATTGCTTTGGCTACAGCAAAATCAAGTGCAATAGCTGCACTGTCATCCTGAAATCCATACCAGTACTTGTCATAATGGCCAGCAATCATAATCTGCTGATCAGAACTCTTTCCCTTAATCTTTCCAACAACATTATAAGTGGTCCCTTTTCCTACTTCCATTGTTGCATCAACCATAAGAGTAGATTTAGCATTTCCGGCTTTGATTGCATCTTGTATCTCTTTTGCCTGATTAGCACTAATTGCTACAGTAGGGATCAAATCTTCACAGCAAATATCTTGAACATTAATTGTATCTTTGTTCAGCTCGCCGTATCCAGAATCTGCATATGTAACTAGGGCTGCCGCACCTTTTTCAGCGGCCTGCTTAATATAACTATCGATCCAGGCTTCATTCATTTGGTCAACCTTTACCAATACAATTTTGCCTTTTACATTTTTTCCGTTGTAATCAGCTTCAAAGCCTGTCTTACAGTCTATGATGTCTGCAGTAATTCCTTTCTTATCCGTTCCATTGCACTGATAAGATGCAGGCATTAAGTCGATTTTAGTACCTTTAATAGTGAATTTAGAGTCATTGAATTGGAATTTGTCCACTTTAGTGCCTACTTTTTCAACATCCTTCAATCCAATGGATTTCATTTCTTTTGCAAGGTAATCGGCCATTTTGTGCTCTGCATCAGATCCTGATGTTCTCCAACCAAGATCATTGTCCCAGTATTTTTTGTCATAGGCAAGAGTCTCAGTCAATTTGTAGGCATACTCTGTATCTACCTTCTCAAGATAAGATTTTACATCTTGACTCATGGAAAAATCTGAGTTTACCTCTTGGTTTAGTGCCTCGGGAGAGTCTTCCTTCTGACCACATGCGCTGAATGTCATGAGTATCATTAAAAAGACGGTTACGAGGCAAAGAATCTTTTTCTTATTCATGGTTTTTTCCTCCTCATTACTTTAGGTTTACCGTTACTCTTATTATATGACTGGGGATATCTTTATTCAACATTTTATTTCTAATCTTCTGACAATTGTGGGTTTATCCTTTGGCTGCATTCCATTTAATAGTACGACTCCTTTGGACCTTTGTACTCTTGAATGGTGTTTCCACCGTCAACAGTGATTGCCTGCCCCGTAATATAAGATGCCCTCTTGGATGCAAGAAAAACGTTTAAACTTGCCACTTCTTCAGCATCTCCACCTCTGCCAGCTGGAGTATTTTCACCTCCCACCGCCTCACTTTCAGTTTGGCTTGCTGTAGCAATCCAGCCTGGCAAGACGCAATTCACCATAATATTATCCTTAGCAACTTCAATGGATAAAGATTTGCTCATTCCTACAATGGCGGCTTTTGCTGCACTATATGCCGCTTCTCCCGGGTTGCTCACTATGGGTCCTGTTACAGAAGAAGTATTTACAATTCTCCCATACTTTTTCTGTATCATGTATGGTAATACCCTTTTGGTTACGTTAAAGGTTATATTCAAATTTCTGTCAATGGAGTCATCCCAGCTTTCATCTGTGACTTTTGCAAAAGTGGCAAAGTCTTCTTCCATTCCCACTTGAATCATACCTGCATTGTTCATTAAGACATCAATCTGGTTAAATTCTTCAATAATATTCTCAATCAATTTTCCTACTTGCTTTCTATCCATGAGATTTGCAATATACCCTTTTGCATTAATGCCTTGGGCTTTGAGCTCCGCAGCCCTTTGATAAATTCTATCTGTTGTGGACACCAAAATTATGGTACCTCCAAGTTGGCCTAGGAGAGCTGCCGTTTGAAATCCAATTCCAGTCGGACTTCCAGCCCCGGTCACAACGCAAACTTGATTTTTAAATTCAATAAATTGTTTCATTTTCTTTGCTCCTTCCATTTAATTAGTATACCACTTGTTTCTATCCTCCCACCTATGTATAGTAAATATAAAGAGGCATTCATGTGAAATTAAAAGCCCCTCCAGCTAACCTGAATCTTCTCATACATGAAAGCGATATCGCTCTTTACGAGGCAAAACAGAGTGGAGGGGATAAATATTGTGTCTATAGGTGATAGCTTATATTAGATTTTTATTTTGATCTATCTTTGTTGTTTGACTTGCGTTTTCTATCTCCAGAATACCGTTTTTCCTCATTGGATTTGCGCTTTCTGTCTGCTGCATATCGTTTGTTTTCGCTGGACTTTCGGCTCTTATCTCCAGAGGATTTCTGATTGTCCTGTGAATGTCTTTTATTCTCACTTGGCTGAGTTCGCTTAACTCTAAGCCTTGTCTTCTTCTCTCTTGGGAAATTGTTCAATAATGGGAATGGATGGTCATCAATAACCTCTACTTCTTTGCCGATTGTCTTTTCTATCTCCGCCATTAACGGTTTTTCATCAAAGTCACAAAATGCAATTGCAATGCCTTCACGTCCTGCTCTACCTGTTCTACCAATTCTGTGAACATATGCCTCTGGCACCTCTGGCAGATCAAAATTGATTACATGGGATAATTCATCAATATCAATACCTCTTGCTGCAATGTCTGTTGCCACTAGCACACGAACAAGTCCATCCTTAAATGATTTTAAAGCTCGCTGTCTTGCCCCTTGAGATTTGTCCCCGTGAATGGCGGTTGCCTTTATATTGGCCTTTACAAGCTGATCTACAACTTTATTTGCCCCATGCTTTGTTCTTGTAAATACTAGAACATTCTTTATTTTATCATCTTTCAAAAGGTGAAGTAGCAAATTCTTCTTATTGGCTTTATCTACATAATATAAATATTGCTCAATACGATCCACCGTAGATGATTCTGGTGTTACTTCTACTTTTATTGGATTATGAAGCAATTTGTTTGCAATCTGCTCCACTTCTGGTGGCATGGTTGCTGAAAATAGCAAGGTCTGCTTGTCCTCTGGAATCATTGTAATGATTTTTTTTACATCATGGACAAAACCCATATCTAACATTCTGTCTGCTTCATCTAAGACAAACATCTCTATATGCTTAATATTGACAATACGCTGATTGACCAAATCCTTTAGTCGTCCAGGTGTTGCAATAAGAATATCTACGCCTTTTTTTAATTTTTCCGCCTGTGGCTTCTGTGAAACCCCTCCAAAAATTACACAACTTCTTAATCTAGTGTATTTGCCATATGTGCGAAAGCTATCATAAATTTGTGATGCAAGCTCTCTAGTTGGTGTGATTACCAAAGCTCTGATAGGGCTGTTTCTCTTCCCAACTCCTTCAAAGTCATCTAATCTTTGCAAGATAGGCACTGCAAATGCCGCTGTCTTTCCTGTTCCCGTTTGAGCACATCCTAAAAGATCATTTCCCTCTAAAACCATAGGAATTGATTCCTGTATTGGGGTGGCTTCTTTATATCCTTCCTCTTTTAATGCCCTTAATATGGGAGGTGTAATATTTAGTTCTGCAAATTTCATTCATTTCTCCTTTTGTTTTTTCTATATTTATATTCACTGCTGTTTGGCACCATTGTATTTACGGTTTTAACCAACACTTCATTGTACAGTACAAGTGACTTAATAGCTATCTTTTTTTCATTGTATTAATTCATATCCGTGTATGCCTTACACTCTGCAAAAACTGTGGAAGAGAATAGCTAATATTTTTATCCTTGTGATATATTAAATTTTAAGATACACTATGGGTAATATATTAAAGAAGTAAAGGAGTATAATCGATGGGAAAATTAAGAAAAGAAGACATTAAACGTGTTAAAGGAATGGGATTTTTGATTAATCGTAATACTGAATGTTTTTCAGGCCGTATAGTGCCGGAAGGTTGTGTGTTTTCCGCCGAAGATTTATCCGTTGTGGCCGAGATTGCTAAGATTTACGGAAATGGAAAAATAGCATTTACTACTCGCCTTGCCGCTGAAATCGTAGGTATTCCGTATGATAAAATTCCTGAGGCTGTAGCATACGCAGCTTCCAACAATCTAAGCTTTGGTGGTACTGGGGCGAAAATTCGCCCTGTGGCTGCTTGCAAAGGAACCACCTGCATATATGGGAACTTTGATACCCAGCAGATGGCCAAGGAAATTTACAATAAATATTATCTTGGTTGGTCAACTGTAAGCCTTCCCCACAAATTCAAAATTGCAATCGGCGGTTGTCCTAATAGCTGTATGAAGCCTAGCCTAAACGATTTTGGAATTGAAGGTCGCTGTGCCCCAGAATATACTTATTCTGACTGTAAAGGCTGCAAAAGCTGTCTAGTGGAAAGTTCCTGTCCTGTAAAGGCTGCAAAGCTTGTGGAAGGTAAGCTTAAAATTGATGAGAATCTGTGCATAACCTGTGGAGTTTGCACCGGGAAGTGTCCTTTCAAAGCTGTTGCTCATCACGATCACATCCAGTACCAGATTTTTGTGGGGGGCACATGGGGCAAACATACTAGAGTAGGCACTCCTCTTTCACGCCTAGTAGAAAAAAATCAGGTCTATCCTCTTTTAGAGAAAACATTACTTTGGTTTAAAGAAAATGGATATGAAAAAGAACGTCTTGGCTCAACGATTGATCGCTTAGGCATAGACGTTCTTGAAACAGCTCTTTGGACTAAATAGATTTTTCTTTAATAAACTTTTTAAAATCTTGGGTTTCACCTATTGTAAAGTGGTCGGGGCTAAGCATAATCCCATTGCTCTTACCAAACATTATCACCCAAGATTTTTTTAAGTAATGGACTTTAATTATTTGTGAATACTCTGCCTTGGAAGAACTGGAACCCTTGGTGATGGAAATATCATCTCCAAACTGAACTACAGTTTCAAGGCTCTCTCCCTTGTGCATTCGCTGATCACTTTCAATTAGCTGATTTAAAATAATACGTGGTGCCACTATTGTGGAAAATGCAAATAAAATTAGGCATACACCAAAGACTGCCATCAACACGTAATCCTGACTAATTCCAGTGACTGTCACCATAATAATCGCCACAATTGAAAAAACAGTCCCCATTTTTATTATAGTTTTGCAAAGGATCTTATTCACATATTCAGACATCATTTCGTAGGTCTTGTAATATTTATTCTCAAATTGTATTTTCATTGATCCCTCTTTTATATTAGTAACGTATTTAAATTCCTAGTAGTTCTTTTTTCTTTGCTTGGAATTCTTCTTTTGTAATAGTTCCATCTTCCATAAGGGCTTTGTATTTTTTAATTTCTCCAATACTATCCCCGCCGCTTTTATCACTGCCACCCCTTGACTGTGCCTCCACAGTGGTTTCCTCTGCATCTGGAAATGCTAGCTTCATTAATGTCTTTGCCAGTTTTTCTAGTTCCTCAACGTCATCTTCATATTCTCTCAAATAATCATCAACATCAGGGTATTCATTTGAAAAAGTAGGCCCTGCCATATCCCATTCATATACGCCCCAATATGGGTGATCTAAATTTAATCTGATATCAAAGTCTTCAAATGGCGTTGGAACACGTATGTCATCATAAACAGTATTCCTATTATCACGGTCACTTAAAACATCTAAGGTATTCTTAAATCTCTTACTCCTCACTGCTTTACTAATATATTCTCTCTGTTCCTCTACACGTTTAGGGACTGTACTTTCATAGCGGGTAAGCCCTTCTTGGGAGCCTTTAAAAAGAAGTTCTCTGCCTTCTTTTATAGTAAAGGATTGTAGCAGTGACCCTTCAAATATTGTCTTGTCTGGTACTTTATTCATGCAGAACATATTGTTCTCATAGTCAACCACCATTTTTTTGTTCCAAAAACCAAACTTTAGCAATTCAGAAACAACAAACTTGTCTTTTAGCACCTGATTTTCCTCATAAAAAACCATATACTCTTTTAGCTCTTCAATAGTTATACTTTTTTCCATATCATCTGGTAGGTCAACTTTATCGTGGCATTTGCCACAAACAGGTTCTCCCTCCACCTTCCACGGTAGCAGCCCTGAAACTTTGCCACCGCAAACAGGACAAGGGGATTTATTTGAAAATAGTCCCATAATAGTATCCTCCTAATTTTTGTAATATTACTTGTCTTATTTTATGTTTTATCTTGAGCCTCCGCCAGAGCCACCACCTATAGAACCGCCTCCGCCTCCAAGTGAGGAGAAACCGCCTCCGCCAGAGCTACGCTCTTCTTGCTCACGTCTTTCTTCTGATCTTCTCATGTTTTTGTAAAGTAAATATTGATAAGAATATGCAGTGTAAAGACTATTATTATAATTTGTAACTTCTACTGCCATATTTGGATAAAGTTCCTTCATCTGTTCTGCCACCTTATCTGCAATGCCAAAAAGCATGGCGTAAGAAAGCATTTCCTTCCAAATAGGTATCTCTTTAACCGAACGCTCAGCAATTAATGAAAACTCTTCTAAGTATTTTTTAAAGCCCATTAACTCTCCTAGCTCTTTTTTGCCACTTTGGGTCAAGTATTTTAGCTTAGATGGTATATCCGGTCGATTCAAACAATCTTTTTCATCTAAATAAGCTCTTCCCTGAGAATCACATTTATTAATGTAATTTCTGAGAAGGTGATCGTTTTCCTCTGCAAATTCTTCTAATTCGTTAGACTGTAAAATTCCATCAGAACCAGCTGCACCTTCTAAAACGGTATACAAATACTCATCGTACTCATTCATATCACCATGATGAGTTTCTAACATTTTAAGGTTAACCACTTCTTTGGTTTTACCCATAAAGCCTACTTCGTCTTCGGTCATAGGCTCTAGACACCTTAAGTCAATAAGTCTAAGCATTCCAGTGGACAAAATAGCACCGTCTTTGCAAACATCAAACAATCTACCCAGTGCATAAGTGGCATTTGTGTTCCCATCATTTGGAAGATCTCTGAAATACCCAAACTGATCAGAAAATTTATTAAGCTTTGCACGTTTTCTTTTCTTCTTAAGCTTTCTGACGAAAAACATTACAACCATAGGAATTAAAATAATTAGCGCAACTATAACCCCTGCAGCAAAGGTAGACAATCCTCCATCTTCAGTATCGTAGTCACTCCCCTCAAATGCTGCCTCCTTAACAGTTTCAAAGCTGGTATCTTCAGTTCTAGCAGGTGACAACACGCCTTTCTTGATGCCAAACATTACCGTAACATGATTTTCTTCCTCTATTGGCTTTTTAGTTGAAGCCTTAATGCTACCATCATTAAATTTCACATCTCCTTCAAATCCAAATGCCCAAATATCAGCTATATCGTCTGTTAGTGGTGTGCCGTCCGCAAGGCTAATATCCAAGGTTACATCTGTAGGAGTTGTGGTCATCTGATCATTAACATACTTAAAGTTCACACCGTCCATATCAGTATATCCACCTACTAAATTATCAAGCTTGTATTTTATAGTATAGGTGTTGTCGCCATATTCACTAATGCCAAAGCAAATTTCATATCCTTCATCTGTCTCCAGAATTCCACAGGTGTTTGCTTTTTCTTCAAGATCTGCATCTATATTCCATTCTGGCAAGGTTTCATAGGTACCATTTTGATCCTTAACCTTTAAATCACTTATGGTAAGATAATCTGACGCCTTCATTGGAATAAAGTTTTCTGTTCCTTCGTCAAAGCTACCCTTCCAAGTCTGTGTAACAACCATAGAACCGTCATTATTAACCACAGCCTTAATATCGATATTGTTTACTTGATTTGCCGCAAAGGCAGGAACCGAAAAAGAAAATAGCATCAAAAGACAAACTATGGCAATATGTAATCTTCTCTTCATCTTTAACCTCATTTCATACTTGGCATATCAGCCTTTGCCTCTACCGTCTCCAAATATTCTCTTTGTTTAAATCCTAACATTCCTGCAATAATAGATGCTGGGAACATACGAATAGTACGGTTTAATTTTGTAACGCAGTCGTTGAAAACAAGCCTGCTAGTACGAACCATATTTTCAAAGGTTTCTACAGCATCCATAGCTTGCATATAGTTTTGATTAGCCTTTAAGTCCGGATACTGCTCGGCAACCATTGAGATCTTCCCTAGAGCCTCCGTAATAACATTTTCTTGGTTAGCAACATCTTTTGTAGTTGAATCGGCAGTAATAACACTTCTTCTTGACTTAATAGTTTCAATGAGAGTTTCGCTTTCATGCTCAGCATATCCCTTAGTTAAATCTAAAAGTGCGGTCAATGCATCAAAACGACTTGACATTTGTACGCCAATTTGACTCATGGCATTGTTAATGTTTTCATCTAACACTACCAGTTTGCGCTGTACTGACATGGCCCAAAGGACGATGATTACAATAAGTGCAACAATTATAATTATAGTTATAAGCATTTTCAAATCTCCTTTTCTTCCTAAAAAAGGCAGAGAGCGTATTCTCTCTCACCTGATTACTTATTTTAGCTATTGTCTGATAAATATTCTAACACATCTTATCAGCTTTATAAATGATCCTTTTGGAATTAGCATTTTATCTTTGATTTTTCCACCTAATGTAGACATTGCTTTATATCCCAAATACACGATTTTATCATCGTATGTAATTTACTTCAAATATTGGGTTATATCTAAGTTTTAGAAACCTATATTTAGTTAAACCCCTTATATCCGCCAAACCCCAACATATAAACCGCCATAGCAATGGCCAAGTCGTCATTCTTTGCACCGTATTGTGAAGCTACCTTTTTAAGCCCATTCATAACTGTATCATTAGGTACAATCGCACTATTCATGGTGTTTACAGCCGCTTGAATTGTTTCCGGCAAAACCATACACATTTGGTAAAAAGCATCTTCTTGTCCTGTCACTAGCGCATAGAACTGGTCAAGGCTGACTCTACGAATAAGTTTATGTCCAACCTTTTGCTTGTCCACTGTGGTTTCCCACTTGATGTTTTGAGATTTCTGAGCAATGGCTTCCACCAAGAAGCAGGCACAATCATCATCCTGTAAAAGCTGATTTTGCATTTTGATAAATGTCTTGCCTGCCGATGCTGAATTCATTGTATTGTGCTTGTTTTTCATTTCTACATAAACAGTTTTTACAACACTACCATCAGCCATAGGAATGCCCTTTTCATTTGTATAAATTACATCCCAACCTGTGCTAGGGACTTGGCAATTTTCTATGTATTGAAATATCCTTTGATGAAAATACCCTATGTCATTATTGTTGGATTTATCCCTTTGCCGAAATATTTCACTGCTTACAATTTCCGCCCATGAAGACCCATAAACAGTCTTATCAAAAATTAGCTTGATAGGGTCAACAATGTTTTTGTTAAATCTTTTCAAATCGAAAGACTGTAGTTTTTCGCCGTATTTTTCAATAGTTGATTGAACATGATCTATAAATTTTTCTTCAGAAATGAATAACAATTCCCACATTTAAAGCACCTCTAAACTTTCCCTAATTTTTGTTGCAATTTCATATGCTAACTTTACCGGGACTGCATTACCAACCTGTTTATACTGCTGTCCAACACTACCGCAGAAAACCCAATCATCAGAAAAGCTTTGGCAGCGTGCATTTTCTCTAATGGTAAAGGGCCTTGCTTCCAGCGGATGACATCTATCCGTTTGCTTTTGGCTTGGAGATGTTAGTACTGTTAAAGATGGTTCATCAAGGCTTAACCTCCTTAAAATCCCGGTTCTGCCTCCTGCCATATTCCAACATGATTTCATATAATCTTTTGCGATTTCTTTGGGAATGTCCCGCCAGTATCCGCCGGGAGGAACAAGTTCAAATATTTTTGTCTTACTTTCTGAATATTTACTTCCCGCACTTTTAGGGCAATCTAAAAGGATATCACGAAGAACAGGTTTATATTTATGCTGCATCGGAAAATTAAATGCTATCTTATCAACCAAGTCGTTTCTAATTCCAATCAAAATAAGACGTTCTCTTTTTTGTGGCACACCATAATCCCAAGCGTTTAAAACTTTTTTCTGCACGGTGTAGCCTTGCTCTTTAAAAATGTCCAGCATATTATTTATTGTTTTCCCATTATCGTGGGTTAAAAGTCCTCGCACGTTCTCAAACAAAAACATTTTGGGTTGGAGCTTCTGGAGAAAAATGGCATAATGATAAAATAAAGTTCCTCTTGCATCTTGTAATCCCAAGCGCTTTCCTGCATAAGAGAAAGACTGGCAAGGGGCACCGCCCGATAGCAAATCCAGCTCACCTTTTTTTATGTTAAAATAATCTTCTAAATCAAGTGGTGATATTTTTTCAACATCCTCATTGATTACTCGCCAATTTGGCCGATTACGCCTAAGCGTTTCTGATGCGGCTTTATCGATTTCAATCAATCCTATAGTTTCAAATCCTGCTTTCTCAATCCCAAGTGCAAGACCTCCTGCACCAGCAAATAGTTCTATTACCTTTAAGCTTTTTAAAGATTTTTCCTCTTCAAATTGGGTAATTTCCATCACATCGCCAACATCACAAGAAAGTGTTCGGCATATTTTCTCCACACTTCCCATAGATACGGGCTCATTTTTTCCCATTTTGGCAAGTACGTTGAAGCTAATGCCAGAGGCTTCTTTTAAATCCGTTTTATTCATTTTTTTATCTATTAACAATTTCCAAAGTTTATCATAACTCATTGGCATTCTAGCTCACACCTTGTCCTTCACACATTTTTGGTTTGTCTTATTATATCACAAATATATGCAGTTGATTAAATAATCCTGTTTGGTAAGCCCCAACAGTTTCCCCACGGTTTCAAAGTGTTCCCATTCTTCGGGTGATACTCGAAAGCCTATGGTTTTACTTCTATAAAGATTAATTTATAGACATAAAAATAACCCTCTTGCTTAAACTAAGTCCTAAAACTTAGCTAAACGAGAGGGTTTTCCTCATAATAGTATCACAAGCTGTTTTGAAGTGCCACAAATCCAGCGTTTAAGCCACTTTCAAACCGTTTAAAATTGTATTTTGCTATGCCAAATGATTTATTGAATTTCGGTTTTTTATGTGCAATTCAATATGTAATATTAATCATTTCCCTACGTTGTTAATAGAAAATGAATCCCCTTTTCTACAGACTATACACAACTTATGTGGAGCTTTTATTTTATGAGAACTTAATTTATACGACCAAATCATCATATCAAGTAAATCTTGCTGTGATATGGAAGCACCAGCGCCACCGTCAAATGATGTTGTACCTGCCCCTAATATTGGTACGCATATGTCCTTTTCGGAATAGTAATTTTCTAATTCCTTCCACAATAAATCCAAGCACGCAAGATACTCATCACGAGAAAAAAATCGCCCTTTACCTCTTTCATCTAATTTGGCAAATGCCATCAATAAATCATCGCCATTCGGAACTATTGTTCCTGAATCATACCATGTTTTATGTAGATATTTTGATTTACCCCTTGCTGGTTTAACTTGAGCAGTTTCAATCAACTGTTGTACATTTAAGTCTGAATGTGATAATAAATACTGTCCACATATAGAATTGGGATTGATATCTGCCGTTGCATTGCCAACTTGTGTTGTAAAACACTCATCAAAATTAATTACTCGCTTGCAGTTTCTTTTTTTTAGTATATTTCCATACTCTACTCTAATTGAATAATTCTGACCTCTAATTGTAACACATCTGCGAAATTTCAAGAAGCTCATATACAGCCATGATGTCACAATCCAGATAATTAAAAAACACACAAGACGAGAAATAACTATATTAACATCTTGAGCCTCTAAGCGTCCAATTCCAGATTGTTCAAGGGTCACTTGCGTTATCCATTCATATTTTTCAAAAAATGTCTCTGGTACAAATGTAAATACGCCTGTGACAATAGCAAATGCCATAGCTACACTTTTAATGATGAAATTAATCAAAATCCAAATACCTCTTTTATGTATGAATAATCTCCAACTTTATTCCCATTAGCGTCTTTTTTCCAGAATGGTTTCGCATCATTTTCGTAGCCATTCATATATGACGGGAGCCAACTTAATTCATTACGTGTAGAATTGTATATAATAATAATTGTTTGCTTCTTCTTTTTTGCTTGTTCAAATTCATGACGGAGATAAGAATACGAATTAATATTTCCACAGTTACCATTCTCGCCACTCTCGAAAACCTTTGAAAACTTACACATCTTAGCACCATTGGTATTTTGCTTATATGGTGTACAAAAGCATTGCCATTGTTCCTTTGACATACGTTCGCATCCGTTTCCCGCTGTTCTAGAAGCGGTCATATCACCCACAACAAAAATTGCTGCTGACGAAGCATTAATTTGACGACTAAACTCATCTTTCAAATCACAAATACGGCAATCATCACTATTAGCTACACTGCCAGACGATACCTTCGACATATCAATAAAATCGACTTTATGTAGATTGTCGTTTCCCCATTTATTCAATTCATCTACGACATCTTGATCGCCATTAACCCAATCATAATCAGCACTAATATAGACTTGCTTACTCATACAAAGCACTCTCCTTTTTTATCATTAATTTTTTCTAATTTTACAAAATCAATAGCAACTAAACTTTTTTCGTGTATGCTCTCATTCGCCTTGCGAATTTTTCATCTTCTGTCTCCCAAGGCTCTACTTGTGCATATACCGAAGATGGAAATGAGATTAACTGCACATCAAATTTCAACGATGGCTCTACCCTTGAACTTGCATTATGTATTCTCATCGAGATTTGCCATCCCTCATCACAAACCACCTCTATTGTATTATCTGAATCAGCCTTGAAACCGATATGATAAAACTGTGTCGGCATTTTCAGCAAAGGTACTTTTGCAATCGGTTTTTCTTTCCCTGCGCTGACATTCAATGTTCCTGCGATATTGATTGCTTCAACACGAGTTGTCCTATTTCTATCATCTGTAATAACCTTGTAAAAATCATATCTGCCTAACAGATACCTTATAAGTGCTTCTGGTACTGTTCCCCCATTTTCAGCATTTATCTTTTGTAATTCGTCTATAAATGCTTGTAATATTGGTCGGTAATAGTTTTCTGCTTTATCCTCTATTTCCTCCCATAGCACTGGTTTTCCAGCCGCCTTGCTCTCATCTCTCATGGTTCGTAGTGTTGTGAATAACGGCACTACTTTTGAAAAATACTCCTCGGAGCATGGTATCTCTAACCACTCTTTGCCAAAGTCAATCATATCTGATAATCTGCTGTGCTTTACAGCATGATGATTATGCTTACAAGAAAATCCTATTTGCCAGCCATTTTGCATCCGCAAGCAGATAACATCTCTGACATCCCCCTTGATTCCTGCGGAATCAGGTTGAATCGACAAATATAACGGCTCATTCTTTTCATCAGTATTCCACAGTTGCGGTTCTAACCTTTTAATCACTCTCACGGCGGCTTTTGACGCTGAATCTAAGGAGTGCCGCATATCTACCTCAATCGCTTCATACAAAGCCTTTGCCGTATTTAACTGCGGTGATTCTTCTATCTGAACTTGCTGTAACTCATGCAAGTCATTGTATAATGCTAAGACACATGCATACTCAAATGCTTTTCCGTTGGCTGTTTGAATTCCATTTGCCATATTTTTTCTCCCTCTTTCACGGATAATATTGCATATAAATGGGTGGCTACATATTCGGCAAGTTTTACTGGAACAGCATTTCCTATCTGCTTATATTTACTTACTAAATCTCCATGAAATTCAAGGTCTCTTGGGAATGTCTGTATCACTGCTGCTTCTCTCCAACTAAATCTCCTTGTTACTCCATTATCACCAAATTTCCATAAATCTTTATCCAGTTTCTCCATATCAGGTGAACCTGAATAAAGCGTAACTTGTTTCGCCATAGCAGGGATTGTATAGGAAACATCATCCCAACCACGCTTTCTGTTTCTTGACATATATCTTGAAGAATAAGGTGCGTTGCACACTTCATCCGCTGTCGGTTCAGGCATTCCTGCTAATGCTTCTCTCATCGTCATCTTCAAATTTTTCGGAACTGGAATTTCAAAAGATTTCATATTCAAATCTTTTCTAAATCCACATATAATCACACGTTCTCTATCTTGCGGAACTCCAAAATTCTTTGCATTGACCAACTGGCAATATACATCATAACCGCACTCTGAAAACTCATATACAATAGCTTCAAAGATTTTACCATTATCCATAGTCAAGAGACCTTTTACATTCTCTCCCACAAATATCTTAGGTTGTTTTTCCTTAACAATATTCACATAGTGCTTATAAAGCACATTTCTTGAATCATCAATTTTTCTCGGTCCACTCAAAGAAAACCCTTGGCACGGAAACCCTCCAAGGATAATATCAGAACTTGGTATTTCGTCAATATCAACTTTAGATATATCTCCACAAAATACCTTTGCATTGCTCCAGTTCTGATGAGTTTTACAAGCGTCTTTGTCATAATCATTTGCCCAAATAGTTCTAAATCCTGACTGTTCAAATCCAAGGTCAAGACCTCCAGCACCACAAAACAGGCTCACTGCTGTAAATTCTCTCATCGGTACTCTCCTTTATTAAGTTATTTGTTGTTTCACCCATAGTCGGTCGTACAACAGATTTATTATACCAAACATATCTTCTTTTTACCACTTGATTTTGCTCTTTTATACCTCACAATCGACCTAGAAACCCTCACCGTGAAGTTTCCCTCACGGTGAGATTTTTCTATTGTTTCTCCATATATCTTCGCAAGCATATATATCCTGCCTGAATCATTAAAAACACAACCACCAAATTCCAAGTAACCATATCGCTGATAAAATCCCCCAGCCATACCAGTAATGCAAAACTTATCAGTGTTACAACCGCACTCATCGTATCAGCATATTTTTCATTGTAAAACTTAAAAAGGGCATATCCCCCATAGACAAGCGCTGCTATGATTCCACCAGTGATTACGATTATAACCACTGCCCCCAGTAGATAACCGGTTATGGTCGCTACTATTTCGTTAGGTATCGAATGGCACATATTCAAGGCTGAATTTGCCATCATTAGTGTCTTTTCCCATGCCCATACAGCAGTACCGCAGATAATATCAACAACCGCCATTAAATCCGTTTTAAAGCGTTTTGTGGTGGCAATGGTAAGCAATTGTAGCCAAGACACTGTATAGCAGACCTCCAAGCGTCAAAGCGTATAACTCTGTTCTTTCTGTTGCCAGCTCACGCTTCAGCTTTTTCTCTTTAGCACAAAACTCTTTTTTTAATGACGTTCTTTCATTTTGCGTTAATTTTTCCGCCTTGTCTTGTAACACCTGATTCTGATTATCAATGATATATTTTGCTTCTTTCTCTCGCTTAGTGGCACTCGCTTCCAGCAAAGAACATTCCCTTTGTTTTTTCTCATAGAGTTCCTGCCTGCTTCTATCTTCCTCTGTCATAGCTTTTTCTCGTTTTACCGCTTCTGCCAGTATCAATTTGCTGCCCTTTAGCTTTTGTTCCGCTTCTTTCAGTTGCAAGTCGCTGTTGTTCAGTCTCACGATTTTCTCTTGCATCTGACGAAGCGCTGACTGTTGCTCTTGCATTATCTGTTGTAGCTCTGAAGAGCTTCTGAATCGTTTCTGCCTGCTCCACGTTCTCCGTCAGAAGTTCCTCCATACTTGGCATTATTTCTTCGCTCAAGCAATTTTCTAACTCTCTCATTCTTCTCACGCTCCTTTTCCTTTATTATTCTTGTAAGTGCTTCAACGATACGATTTGTGTTTGCAATATCTGATTCTGCTCCGTTAATTTTCTGTTCTGTAACCGCAGTATCTGATGCTCTTTGTTTAATGTCTGTTCTAATTGTGTTGATTCGTACAATGCTTCTTGTAATTGCGTGTTCGTCAGTTGCAGCTGTTCTATTTCTTTCTGCTGATTTTCCAATATCAGAAGCATTTCCTCTTGGGATTCCAATATCTGTATGACCTCTTCTAAATTCATTAAATCCATCTATTATCGCCCTCGCTTTCTCAATTACTTTTTTGGTAATATTCAGTGCCTTTTCTTTCATCTGCTCATATGCTGTGTTGTATTTCCGTATTTCACGATTCAATTCGCACTTGGTTGATATACCACCTTTTTTCTCAATATCTCTTGCAACAACTTCCTCGTGAATCGTAGCCACTTTTTCTATACCCTGCCTTTTATAACTTCGATGGTCAATTTGCAAATGTGCTGGCAGGTACTTATTACATTCATTTGCCCACGCTTCTCTCCATTCCTCTGCTTTACTATGGTCATTCCAATCATTGGATGGGGTGGATATTCGCACCCACAATTTTTCTGTACCTTTTCCCTCCCTGATTCCGACTTTTTGTTCTCCAGTCGCTTCATCAATGAGTGGTATCTTTTTCCCATCTTCATCATAAGCAAATGAGGTTTTCTGCTTCGCAATCCATTTTCCATTTTCGTCAAACGCTCGAACTGTCAGTAGGATATGAGCGTGAGGATTTCCGTCTTTCTTGTCATGCAAAGACCAGTCTGCACACATACCTTTTGACACGAAATTCTCTTGTATATAATCCTGCACACATTTTATTTGTTGTTCCCTTGAAAACTCTGTCGGCAAACCCACTTCTATTTCTCTCGCAAGCTGTGCATCAGCTCGCTTCTCCACTTTTTGCACTTCCGTCCAAAAGTACTCTCTATCCTGAAACTCTTTTGGTGCATTATCAGGAATACATATTTCAGAGAATACCACTCCACCTTTTCTAGTAAAATCATGTGTGATTCCAGTTTCATCATTGTATAATTTTTCCCCTGAACGATATGCAGCACTGGCAACCGCAGAACGTCCATTTGCTCTTGATATTATTTTGATTGAACAATGAAACATTGCCATATTACAACTCCCCCTTTCCTTCTGTGAAAATCAAAATTAGCTGTCTGCAAGACCGCCCTCTGCGTAAGAGTGCTGTCCGCATAGGAGTTTTGCATAATACAAAACCGACAAAGTCGCTCTCCATGAAATGGTACTGTCTGCATAAGACCTCTCAGGGAGCGGACTAACGAAACGAAGTGAAGTGGTATGTGTGGGCTTCGCCCACATATAAGTGCGCCCTTCTCTACAAAAGAGAGAAGGGATTGTAGCAACAACCCCTTTCGCTTCGCTCATTATACTAACTTGATTCTTCATCGCTTTTACACATTGCTTTAGAAAAAAATCCACCATTGCTTTCTTGCTTATTTAGAAATTCAATGAGCTTGGGAATATCCTCAACCTCGATTGCCTTTCCTAATACAGATTCAACAGCTCCACCGACTTGACACAATCGGTTGGTTCTCTTTTTTCTTTCCACTTCCTTAAGTTGTCTGTCTAGTGCTTTTTTCTGTGCCGAATATTGTTTTGCCTTTTTAAGACTTTCCTGCTCTTTTTTCTTTCTTGTATCAGAGCGTTCCTTTTTCTCCAGCAGTTCTATATCAGGTCTTAATTGCAAAAGTAATGCTTTATATCTGCTGTCACTTTTTCTATCTGCTCGTAATACATTCTGTTCTCTCCAATCCTCAATAAATGCCACCAAATCCTCTGTATTCAGCAGGAATATAAACTGCTTGCTTATCAGCACTCTCAAATCATCTTCATTTGCTTTTGTAAGTGCCAGCACTGGATACGCTTCAACAATCCCATCATCATCTGCATTAACCATCAGATGGAAATACAGATTTTGAGAAGTTGATGGCATTTTCAAAATTCTTGCACTTTCCACGATTTTTCGTGAAATCATTCTTCTGTCTCCCATTATTGCTCCTTTCTTTCGTTGCGATAAAAGAGAAAATATGGTATATTGCAAGTGGAATAATCGTGTATGCAAATACCGATTGTCTTTGCTCCTGTGTCCGCAGGAGCTTTTTGTTTTCTCTTTTTCATACCTACCTCTTCATACATACTTCTTCATAATAAATTCTGTTGATTTTCCCACTCATAACCAGTAACTTAGGATTCTCTTTTTTTATTTGTTCCGATAACTGCTTGATAATGGCGTAACCCTTACTACGACTTACATTCCAATCTTTACAAACTTCTGAAACATCAACATATGCTGTTTTTCTTGTTTCTGTAACCATTTTATCTCTCCTCTTGATTTTTATTATTATATTGTTATAATATTATTATAACAATATATTCTCGTTTGTCAGTACTATCATTCTAATATTTATTAAAATCTCGTTTTATTCCTAGGATTTTTGTGCTATAATATTCCTATATCATCAGGGAGGTGTTTAAATGGATATTGCTACTTTAGGCGAACGAATAAAGAGTTTGCGTTTTACTATGGGAAAATCACAAAAAGAATTTGCAGAGTTTTTAGGTATTCCTCAGCCCTCTATGTCTGCATATGAGAATGGGAAGAACTCCCCTACAATAGATGTTGTTATGGACATAGCTGAAAAATGCAATGTTTCTATGGATTGGCTGTGTGGAAGAGATGAAAAGAAACAGCTTGCCAGTCTGTCAGATGTTGCTGATTTTCTTTATCAATTATTATGTGAAACTAATGAAATAGGTTGCGAGATAGAAGTTCATGACCATCTACACAATGGTATGGATATAGAAACACCTGAAAACAGATGGTATACACAACTAAAATTTTATGGTAATGACCCTTATTCATTTAATGGAGATTTATGTGGAATTATAAGAAAAATCAAGGAAGCAAACGAAGATATAATATCATACAGCAGCACTCCCGAATCCTATGATTTGGAAAAGAAATCAGTGGTCGATTATTACTCCTTGCCACTTACAAAGAAAAAAATCCCGGGGTTATCGAGGGATGAACGTTTGAAAAAGCATATCGAATATTTAAAAGAACATGATAATTTCTAAGTAAAAAGCCACAGACATTTTGCAGTCTGTGGCTTCACTATTATATTTATGGCTCTATATTGGCTCTAAAAATGCAACCATTCTTTAACCACGGATTCACGAAACCCAGTGTTTATAAGGGTTTGCAGGCATTTTAGGTCATTCAAATTCAATTGTAGCAGGAGGTTTGCCGGTGCAATCGTAAAGCACTCGATTTACATGTTCTACTTCATTGACAATTCTGCTTGTCACCTTGCCTAACACATCCCACGGTAACTGTGCTGCTTCTGCTGTCATGAAATCAGAAGTCTCCACCGCTCGAAGGGCAATGGCATAATCATAAGTTCGAAAATCGCCCATAACACCAACTGAACGCATATTGGTCAAAGCCGCAAAGTATTGGCCAATCTGTCTTTCAATCCCTGACGCTATAATCTCTTCTCTGTATATTGCATCTGCATCCTGAACAATCTTAATTTTTTCTTCAGTCACTTCACCGATAATTCTAATGGCAAGGCCTGGCCCTGGAAATGGCTGACGGAATACTAGATGTTCTGGGATTCCAAGCTCCAATCCGGCTTTTCGCACCTCATCCTTAAAGAGCATCCTTAGAGGCTCAATAATTTCTTTAAAGTCCACATGGTCAGGAAGGCCTCCAACATTGTGGTGGGACTTGATTACCGCAGAATCTCCTAGGCCGCTTTCAATTACATCAGGGTAGATTGTTCCCTGAACCAAAAAGTCCACGCTGCCAATCTTCTTAGCCTCATCTTCAAAGACACGGATAAATTCCTCCCCGATAATCTTTCGCTTAGCTTCAGGCTCACAAATCCCTGCAAGTTTATCATAAAATCTGTTCTGTACGTTGACACGAATAAAGTTCAATTCATAGTCCCCATCTGGGCCAAACACTGCCTCAACCTGATCACCCTCATTTTTTCTAAGAAGGCCGTGATCAACAAAAACGCAGGTCAATTGCTTGCCGATGGCTTTGGAAAGTATAACTGCTGCAACAGAGGAATCAACTCCTCCAGACAGAGCACAAAGAACTTTGCCATCTCCCACTTGCTCTTTAATAGAAGCAATAGTAGTTTCCACAAAAGAATCCATCTTCCAGTCTCCGCTACACTGGCAAACCTTCATTACAAAGGATTCTAGCATTGCAGAGCCTTCCTCAGTATGTAGCACTTCCGGATGGAATTGAAGTCCGTAAAAATTCTTTTCTGTGCATTCCATGGCTGCCACTGGGCATACAGACGTCTTTGCTGTGATTTTAAATCCTGGTGGAACTTCCTTTATATAATCAGTGTGGCTCATCCAACAAATTGTCTTATTGGAAATACCCTTTAAAATAGCTGAGTCCTCACTAATAATTTCAACTTCTGTTCTTCCATATTCACTTACAGGTGCAGTCTTAACCTGTCCACCAAGGCCGTGTGCCATGAGCTGAGCACCGTAACAGATTCCTAGGATAGGAATTCCTAAATCAAACAGACCTACATCATATTGTAAGGCTGCATCGCCGTAAACGCTGTTAGGGCCTCCGGTAAACACAATCCCCTTTGGATTAATTGCCTTAATCTCCTCTAGGGATGTGGTGTACGGCTTCACCTCAGCATAAACATTGCACTCTCTTACTCGCCTTGCAATCAGCTGATTGTATTGTCCCCCAAAGTCTAAGACAATAATTTTCTCATGTTTCATTATTAGGTCCTCCTCTTTAATTTAAGTACCTATTTATTGGCACTTTTTACACTTTGCTTATCTGTTTGTATTGTTTGATGTGTCTTTTAAGATAACATCATGAGCTCCGCCTTCTACAATACTTGTTGCCGAAACCAAAGTTATTTTCCCTTTTTCCTGTAGCTGTCTAATAGTCATAACACCACAGTTGCACATTGTGGATTTAACCTTCTGAAGTGATTGACGAACATTATCGCTTAAGCTTCCTGCATAGGGTACATAAGAATCAACTCCCTCTTCAAATGAAAGTTTACTGTCCCCACCCATATCATAACGTTGCCAATTTCTGGCTCTATTGGAGCCTTCGCCCCAATACTCTTTTACATAATTTCCGTTAATGGTCAATTTATTTGTTGGAGATTCATCAAATCGTGAAAAATATCTTCCAAGCATGATAAAATCTGCTCCCATAGCCAAAGCCAAGGTCATATGGTAATCATATACGATCCCTCCATCAGAACAGATTGGAATGTATACACCAGTTTGCTTAAAGTATTCATCTCTTGCCTCTGCGACCTCAATTACAGCGCTGGCTTGTCCTCTGCCTATACCTTTTTGCTCTCTAGTAATACAAATGGATCCGCCGCCGATTCCGATTTTAACAAAATCTGCCCCAGCTTCTGCTAGATAGTAAAAACCTTCTTTATCCACTACATTGCCTGCGCCAATTTTTACATTGTCTCCATAATTTTCTCTGACAAAATCGATAGTCTCTTTTTGCCACTCAGAAAACCCTTCTGAAGAATCCACACAAAGTACATCTGCACCAGCCTCCACTAAGGCTGGAACTCGCTGGGCGTAATCTCTAGTATTTACACCTGCGCCGACAATGTAGCTTTTATGATCGTCTAAAAGTTCATTTGGATTAATTTTATGTGAATTGTAGTCTTTTCTAAATACGAAAAATGTAAGTCTTTGATTTTTATCGATTACTGGAAGAGCGTTAAGCTTATGATCCCAAAGAATGTCATTTGCTTCTGAAAGGGTTGCACCTTCTGGTGCATATATTAGTTTTTCAAAAGGCGTCATAAAGTCTTTTACTTTGGTTTCAAGTGACATTCTACTGACCCTATAATCTCTGCTAGTGATAAGTCCCACCATCTTACCTTCTGCTGTTCCATCTTCTGTTACAGCCGTTGTGGCATGGCCTGTCCGTTCTTTAAGTTCTAAAAGCTCTCCTAAGGTTTGTTCTGGTCTAATATTAGCATCACTTGTCACAAATCCAGCTTTATGGCTTTTAACTTTTTTCACCATAGCTACTTGGTTTTCAACACTCTGAGATCCAAAGATAAATGAAATCCCACCCTCTTTTGCTAAGGCAATGGCTAGCTGATCATCAGATACAGACTGCATGATAGCCGATGCAAGAGGAATATTCATTGACAGCTCGGATTCTTCCCCTTTTTTGAATTTTACAACTGGTGTCTCCAGGCTTACCCTATCAACACGACATTCCTTTGACGAATATCCTGGTACCAATAGGTACTCATTAAATGTTCTTGATGGTTCTTTGCAGTATTGTGCCATATTATCCTCCTTAAATATTTTCCTTATTTATATTTTCATTAATTCTTTCCTAAATATTCTTCCAATGTGATATCTTGATCATAAATCTCTTTTGCTGGCTGTTTTCCAACGTAGCGAATATGCCAAGGTTCATATTCGTATCCTGTGATTTCACTTCGCCCTTTTAAAAATCTTATAATAAACCCATATTTATGGGCATTTTGGGCAAGCCACTTACCCTCGGCTGTTTTCCCATATTCCTGAGTAAGCCTATAACTTACTGATGGGGAAGATACGTCTACAGAAAGGCCAGTCTGGTGTTCACTCGTGCCTGGCTTGGCACTGTATGTCTCTGCGGCAGTCTTTCCATCTTTGGCCACATAATTATCATATAATTCTTTCTGATAATTGTATGGTCTATACGCTGTTGTAGCCACAATCTCATAACCATCTGCTTTGGCTCCTGCTGCTAATTTTTCAAAGGCAATTGCCGCAGGTTTGCTCATTTGCTGATAGGTCGATGTCCTATCAGATGCAACAGTTTTCAACTTTTGTAGATCCTCGGGCACATCTTTCTTGCCTATGCTGTGGGTCTTATTTACTAGAATAAGGTATTTGGACTGCTTCTCCACGGGTTTGCTATTTGTTGTTTCTGTCGCAGGTTTTTTGCTCTCTTCCACCGTGGTCCCCGTCACTGGCGCCGTCTCTTCTCCTACAGATGGTGTAATCAAAGCCTTAATGCCCATCATCGCCAAGATGAGAAGGCACATCACAATTATTTTAAATCTAGGTTTTGTTCTATATTTCTTCATTATGCGTCCTTCTTTTCCAAAACTATAATATCACATTTTATAATGAATCCGCCACCTTTGCAAACAATTTTTCTGGTTTTCTATTCTTAAATACTGAAAAAGCCCCAGAATTTCTAATTCTGGGGCTAATCATAAAGTTGAAATTTTATAAAACTAGGGATGGGGCTGAATAAACTCTGCCACCCAGTTCCTGATCCATCATGTAAAGACCCTTTGCATCAGTTCCGAAAAGTTCATACTTCTTCACTAAACTGTTAGCATTGTCTTCTTCCTCAACCTGTTCTTTTACGAACCAGTCTAAGAATTGGGTTGTTCTAAAATCCTTATCCTGAGACGCTGCATCATAAATATTATGAATTAACTCTGTTACATATCGTTCATGATTTGCCGCTATTTCCATTGGATCCTTAAAATTCTTAAATTCTTTGTCTGGCTTTCCAATTGCCTCTAAAACAACGGATACTCCATTAAGCTGTAAGAATTCCATAAAGAGCAGTGCGTGATCTCTTTCCTCCTGAGTTTGAATCTTATACCAGTTGGCAAAGCCATCCAAACCTTCATCTTTATAATAATTTGACATATCTAGATATAAATATGCGGAATAAAACTCTTTATTCACCTGATCATTTAATAACTCTATTACTTTCTTTGATAACATAATTAATTCCCTATCCCATCTACAATTATTTGATAAAGCTTACATCATGCCTGGCATTCCACCTGGCATCCCGCCACCCATAGGAGGCATCATTGGTGCATCATCAGATTCTGCATCTACCACTCCTGCTTCGGTTGTAAGAAGCATTGCTGATGCTGATGCTGCGTTTTGAAGAGCAGATCTTGTAACCTTAGCTGGGTCAACGATTCCAGCTTCGATCATATCCATATATTCTTCGTTTGTCGCATTAAATCCTATGCCAATTTCGCTAGCCTTTACTTTAGCAACTACTACGCTACCTTCAAATCCTGCATTTTCTGCAATCTGTCTAACTGGTTCTTCTAAAGCTCTCATAATAATAGCCCCACCAGTCTTTTCATCTCCTGAAAGATCCTCAACGTATTTTTCTACTGCTGCAATAGCATTGGCAAGTGCAATACCACCGCCTGCTACGATACCTTCTTCAACAGCTGCCTTTGTTGCGTTAAGTGCATCTTCAATTCTAAGTTTCTTTTCCTTTAGTTCAGTTTCGGTAGCTGCGCCAACTTGGATTACAGCTACTCCACCGCTAAGTTTTGCCAATCTTTCCTGGCCTTTTTCCTTATCAAAATCTGAAGTTGATTCTGCAACCTGTGCTTTAATTTGGCTAACTCTTGCCTGGATTTCTTCCTGGCTGCCTGCACCATCAACAATCACTGTATTTTCTTTGTCAACTTTAACAATTGCTGCTGTACCTAGCATATCTAAAGTTGCTTCCTTAATGTCGTATCCCAGTTCTTCTGAAATCACTGTACCGCCAGTTAGGATTGCAATATCTTCCATCATTGCTTTTCTTCTATCACCAAAGCCTGGAGCCTTAACTGCCACGCAGTCAAATGTTCCCTTTAGCTTGTTAACTACGATAGTTGCAAGTGCTTCTCCCTCTAAATCTTCGCAGATAATCATTAATTTTCTTCCCTGCTGAACGATTTTTTCCAAAATAGGAAGAAGATCCTGAATGCTAGAAATTTTCTTATCTGTTAATAAGATGTACGGATTTTCTAAAGTTGCTTCCATCTTCTCTGTGTTGTTAACCATATATGGTGACTGGTATCCTCTGTCAAACTGCATCCCTTCAACTACTTCTAATGTAGTCCCCATGGATTTGGATTCTTCTACAGTAATAACACCGTCTCTACCTACCTTTTCCATAGCTTCTGCAATAAGTCCGCCAATGGTGTCATCTGCTGCTGAAACTGATGCTACTTGTGCAATACTTTCTTTGCTGTCAACATCCTTTGATATTTTTCTGATCTGATCTACAGCTACGTCTACCGCCCCTTGAATTCCCTTTTTAAGAATCATTGGATTTGCACCTGCAGCTACATTTTTGAAACCTTCTCTAATGATAATCTGCGCAAGAAGTGTTGCGGTAGTAGTACCATCACCAGCTACATCATTTGTCTTTGTTGCAACTTCTTTTACAAGTTGTGCACCCATGTTTTCCACTGCGTCCTCAAGTTCGATTTCTCTAGCAATAGTAACGCCGTCATTTGTAATAAGTGGAGATCCAAACTTTCTATCAAGAAGTACGTTTCTTCCCTTTGGTCCTAATGTGATTTTTACAGTATCAGCAAGCTGATCTACGCCTGCCTGTAATCTTCTTCTGGCATCTTCGCCATAAAATAATTCTTTCGCCATTTTAATTTACCTTCCCTTTCCTACTCTACGATAGCCAATATATCTTTTTGAGCCAAGATAGTATAACCTACACCCTGATATTTGATTTCTGTTCCTGCATATTGGGAGAAAATTACTGTATCCCCTGCAGATAATTCCATTTTCTCATCTTCTGTGCCTGGACCTACTGTGATGATCTTTGCCATTTGAGGCTGTTCCTTTGCCTGTCCTGGAAGGACAATGCCACTTGCAGTCTTTTCTTCTGCTTCTACTCTTTTAATTACAACTCTGTTGCCTAACGGCTTAATTCCAAAACTCATAATTCTCTCTCCTTTATATTTTTTATTATTCTTTATAAATTGTTAGCACTCATTCTTTATGAGTGCTAACTACAATTTAACTCTATTCCGTATTTTTGTCAATAGGTTTTTTACTTTTTTATGTAAAGAATGCCTAAAGAAAAAAGCTGGGATGTGAACCTTTGTTCCCTCAAAATGCATTAAGCTTTCATTCCCTTATTAAAACAGGCCTCCTACCCCGATAAACACCCATGGTAAAAATATTGCTGGTATCAAATTAGCCACTTTAATCTCTTTAATGCCAAGGAAGTTAAACCCGATTGCCGCAATTAACAAACTCCCTACCGCAGACATTTCTGTGATGATTTCTGCAGTTAACCACCCACTTACAAAGGTAGCTGCCAAAGCAATGGCTCCCTCATAAATAAATACTGGAATTGCAGCAAAAGCCACACCAATGCCCATTTGGTATGCAAAGACGATAGAGATTACTCCATCTAAAATTGCTTTTGCAAACAGCATTTCGTTATCTCCCACAAGACCGCTATCCATAGCACCCACAATGGCCATAGACCCAGTGCAGTACAAAATACTGGCTGAGACAAATCCTTTAGAAAAATCCCCTTTACCAAAACCTAGCTTTTTCTCCGCCCAAATACCAATATTATTCATTCCCTTATCAATATCAAACAGTTCTCCTATGATTCCTCCAATTACCAAGCTGAAAATCAACATGAGAATATGCTGATTTTCCATAGCACCAGAAAGGCCTATATAGACAACAGCCAAGGCAATGGCTTTAAGTATAATTTCCTGAAATCGTTCAAGAGACATCTTGCTAAATATTTTTGATAATCCAAGCCCCACACATGAGCATAGCACAATGGCTATTGCATTTACCGTTGGTCCTAACATTTTTCCTCCTATCCTAACTATTTTCTTTCATATAGTAAAATAAATATTGCTGAGCCATTCCACCGTATTCCCCAAATGTATCCTTGGCGAATTTTTCCATGGCTTTCATATCTTTTTCATCTATATTGTATAATTCATGCATCACTTTTTTAACCCAAGTATCTATAGGGAAGCTATCATATTTTCCCATAGCAAAAAGTAAAATGCAATTTGCAACCTTAGGCCCTATTCCAGTTAAGCCAACCACATAATTAAAGGCTTCTTCCTTGGAAACATCAGGAGAAACAAGTCCCTGTAATTTTCCAATGCCATCTTCCATTACCTGTTTTGCTGTGCTAACTAAATATTTGGCCCGATATCCTAGCTTGCATACACCTAAGTCTTCCACAGTAAGCTTAGCTAAAACTTCTGGCCCTGGCAAAGCGTAAAAATCTCCTTTTTGGGCAGTACCAACCTTAGTCCCAAAATTTTCAGCCAAAGAATTAATACATTTTTTAATTCTTGGTATATTGTTATTCTGAGAAATTATAAATGAAACCACTGTTTCCCAAGGTTCCTGTTTTAATATACGTATACCCCCACCATAGGAAATTGCCTTGCCTATTACTGGATCTGCCTGTTTTAGAAATTTCTTGATGGCCCCATAGTCTCGGTCTAAATCTAAATATGTTCTCCAATTCACATCCACATCTTCCTGGGTCGTTCCTTTTATGACAACTTCTCCTGAATCATTATAATCCACGTTGATTGCTTTTCCCATGGCTACACCTGTATAGCTACCGTCAACTTGTTTTTCCCAGCGAAAACACTGACCACAATCAAAGATATTATCTAAATTAAAATCGGCAACTCCTTTTATAATAACTTTCTCCATTATTTCAATCCTCTTATTTCCACGTCGATTTTATTTATATTAAATGCAGTCATAAACTCCACCTGCTCTGCCCCTTTTTTTTGCAAGGCTTTTGCCTGCTCTATCAAAGGTCCACCATAATTCATAGTAGCCAAAACCGTCAACTCTATGCCTTCAAATCCCGTTTCCACCAATACTCTTTGAATACTGTCAAATCCCTTAAGATCCATGGCGACACGATGGATAATGTCATATATTACTTTGTCAGAAATCACATAATCTCCTAGATAGCTGTACGTTGGACGAACTACTGACTTTTCTCCATGTACACCTTTGCCTGTTCCCCATCCTCTAAGCATCCTCATTGGATCCATAAAATATCCAGAAAACTGACGTTTAAGTTGGAACGTTGGCACTGGAATTACGTGTTTTCCCATTTCACTCCGCTGTTTATGAGCAATAGCTCGCTCGCTCTCCGTGGTAATGTCATCTATGTAAATGACCTTTTCAATAGGGCTAAGTCCTAAGCGTTTTCCAATTCGCCTAACCATTTCGTCAGATGTTCCTAGAAGAAGAAGCTTTTTGGGCTTAACTTTTTTAATGGCGATGGCAACCTCATCACGGTGTTCATCCTTGAAGAAAAGGGCAGTTTTCACTGCTCCAACCTTTGTAGACTGCCGTTTAGCTGAGACTCCTGCCATAATTTGACTCTCAAAAATAAAAAGGCCGTCATCAACAATACTATCTATACTTAATTCCTTGCAAAGGTTCACGGCCTGAAAACTTTTTCCAGTCCCGCTTTTGCCTACTAAGGCGTAAACTTTCATCTTGAATTCCCTATACCCTTCTGTTATAATTAGTCATATCTTAGAGAAATAATCTTAAAGGAGGTTGTTAAAATGGCTTATGTGATTAACGATTCTTGCATCAGTTGCGGTCTTTGCGCTAGCGAATGTCCTACAGATGCAATTACTGAAGGCGATGGACTATATGTAATCGACGCTGAGAAATGTATCGATTGTGGCGCTTGTGCAAGTGCATGTCCTACTGACGCTCCAGTAGAAGCGTAAAACCAATATCAATTTGGTATTTGAATAACCGTTTCAAAATGAAACGGTTATTTTATTTACTTCTTATTTTTCTGTCTTATTCCTATTCATGTGATATGCCAAGGAGTGTAGACTATCGCTTAAGTGAACATTCTCTATGGCCACGTGATCGGGTACTTCCAAATCGACAGGGGCAAAATTCCAAAGACCAGTTACTCCAGCAAAGCATAGCTTATCTGCAACTTCCTGAGCGTTGTCCTGTGTCGTGCAAATAATTCCAATGTTAATGCCTTCTGCCTCCACATATTCTACAATGGTTTCATAATCCATTACTTCAATATCATTTATTTTAAGCCCTATCAATTTAGGATTAATATCAAATATGCCATAAACTACAAATCCAGCTCTGTAATAATGGGTGTAGTTTGCGATGGCCTGGCCTAGGTTTCCTGCTCCAACGATAATTAGCTTGTACTCTTGGTCTAGTCCTAAGATCGCACTTATTTCATTATATAATCCTTCTACATTATACCCATAGCCTTGCTGTCCAAATCCACCAAAATTGTTAAGGTCCTGTCTAATCTGTGATGCAGTGTAACCAATTAGTGCGCTAAATTCACTAGAAGAAATCTTGTCTATTCCCTTTTTCTCCAGCTCCTTTAAGTATCTTCTGTATCTGGGGAGACGTTTGATTACCGCATTAGAAATTTTCGTTTCTTTTTTCATGTGTTTACCTCAAAATCTGTATTTACAAAAACCCGCCTCTCGGCGGGTTTTAATGTCTTGTTAGTCAGTTTACGCTTGCTCTTCTACGTATTTTACAATATCGCCAACTGTCTGAAATTTTTCTGCGTCCTCATCTGGAACTTCGATATCAAATTCATCTTCAATCGCCATAATAATTTCTACAGCATCTAGGGAGTCCGCTTCTAAGTCTTTCATTAAGTGAGTTTCTAGCTTTACCGCACTTTCTTCAACGCCTAATTGTTCTGCAATAATTCCTTTAACCTTCTCTAAATTCATAATTAACCTCCATTCAGTAACATCCTATAAAATTTTATTCTATTGCCTATTGGCAAAATCCATTCTTCCGAATACAGACCTATTATATTAGACACGCCCACCTAATGCAACACTTTTTTTATCTGCACCCGCTATAGCTTTATTACTCTTGCAATTCCAACCATTGCTCATATTTGACGCTAAGAGCCTCTTTGGTCTCCGCTAGTTGATCATTTATCTTACTTAGTTTTACATGATCAACAAGATTTTCCTCTAGGCACATTTCGGCTTCAATGGTGGAGACCTTCTCTTCAAGGGAAGAAATCTCAGCTTCTGCCTTTTCTCTCAGGCGTTGATTTTTCCTTATTCTAGCCTCCTCCTGCTTCTTCTTTTGTCGCTGCTGATTGACTGTTGCATTTTCTTGTTTTTCTTCTTTGCCTGCCATTTGGTTTAAATACTTTTTGCCTGATTCGATCTCTTGTTTCTTTTCTACATAGTAGTTATATGTACCTAAGAAAGTGGATATTCCACTTTGTCCCAGCTCAAAAATTCGATCAGGAATCTTGTTTAAAAAATATCTATCATGAGATACTACTATGACCGTTCCTGGAAAATCTGCTAAAGCATCTTCAAAAACTTCCTTAGACTCGATATCTAAATGGTTTGTTGGCTCGTCTAAAATAAGAACATTAGCGCCAGAAAGCATAAGCTTGACCAAGGATAATCTGGCCTTTTCTCCCCCACTTAATGCATTAATAGGTAAAAATACCGTATCATTTGAAAATAGAAACCTTCCTAAAATCGATCGCATTTCTGTATCTGTGTAAAGGCGATAGGCATCTTTAAGTTCCTCAAACAAGGTGTTTTCTCCATTTAGCAACTGCTGTCCCTGGTCATAATATCCAAATTCCACATTATGTCCAACCTTTAAATATCCACAATTGGGATCAATCTCTCCCATAAATATTTTAAGCAATGTGGTCTTCCCCACTCCATTTGATCCAACGATACAAATTTTTTCTCCCCGCTTAATGTCTAAATCAACGTGGCTAAAAAGTTTTCTTTCGTTCTGACCGTATCCAAAGCTTTTGGAAAGATTCTCACCAAATAAAACATCATTTCCACTTTTAAACTTTTGCTTAAAAGCCAGTTTCATCTTACCTTTAACAGCTTCTGGTCGAGCTGTAACTTCCAGCCCATCCAGCCTTTTTTCTCTAGACTGGGCTCGCTTTGCCAGTTTTTCGGTTCCTCGTTCTTTAAACTTACGGATAATATCCTCCTGGCGGTGGATTTCTTTTTGCTGCTGTTGATATTTACGCATCTCGCTTTCCCGCCTCATACGCTTTTGCTTGGCGAAATCCGTATAGTTGCCTTCATATGTATGTAGCTTATGATTTTCCACTTCAAAGACCCGATTAACCATCTGATCAAGGAAGTACCTGTCGTGGGAAACCAACACAATCGTCCCTGTATATGATTTTAAATATTGTTCTAGCCATTTTAAGGTGCCAATATCTAAGTGGTTTGTGGGTTCATCTAAAAACAGAAGGTCTGGCTTTTTAAGAAGTAAACAGGCAAGAGCAAGTCTAGTCCGCTCTCCTCCACTTAAAGTTTCAATCTTTTTCTCGTAAAAGCTCTCGTCAAAAGCCATACTGTTTAAAATTCCGTTAATCTCACTTTTGTAGCTGTATCCCCCTTGATTCCTATAATCTTCCTGCATCTGATCATACTTGGCAAGAAGCTTGTCTACCTTAGCCCCCGTTTCCCCATTAGATGCCTTTTCAGAAATTGTTCCTGATAACTCTAACATCTCTGATTCCATCGACTCTAGCCCTGAAAATATCCCCTCTACTTCCTGTAGAAGGGTCTTCTCTGACCGAAAATTATCATTTTGCTTCAAATAGCCTATTGACGTATCTGCTGACAAGAAAAAATCTCCGGAATCGTGAGTGATCTCCCCGGTTAAAATCTTCAAGAGGGTAGTCTTTCCTGCCCCATTTGCACCGATAATTCCTATACGATCACCCTGATTAATATGGAATGAAATATTTTCTAAAATTACGTCTGTGCCATATACTTTTGATAGTTCTTTTGCTGATAAAATAATCATGTATTTGTCCTTTTATAATGGTAAGTTGGGTATGGCATCTAAACCAAGGTCATCCACCATTCCCTCTTTGTATTTGTAATATGCTGCGCACCCAATCATTGCTCCATTGTCGGTGCATAAAATAGGCTCTGGGTAATATAGGCCTATTCCTTCTTTTTTACATGCCTCCTGAAACATGGTTCTCAGCTGACTGTTTGCGGCCACGCCTCCTGCCAACACCACCTTATCTCGCTTCAAGTTCACAGCTGCACCAACCGTTTTTGCCACAATAACATCTAGTACTGCCTGCTGGAAGCTAGCAGCTACATCTGGAACGTTAATTTCCCGGCCTGCTTGTTTCTCCGAATTTATGTAATTGAGGACTCCGGTTTTTATTCCGCTAAAGCTAAAATCCAGACTCCCCTTTTCTAAAAACACCCGCTTAAACTTAACTGCCTCTGGGTTTCCTTCTTTTGCAAATTTATCGATTAAAGGTCCTCCCGGATAGCCTAGGCCTAAAACCCTAGCAACCTTGTCAAAAGCCTCTCCTGCCGCATCATCTCTAGTCCTTCCCAAAACTTCACACTTGTTGTAATCTGTGACTTCCACAATATTCGTGTGGCCTCCAGAAACAATAAGTGCCAAAAACGGAGGCTTCAAATCCTTATGAGTAATGTAATTGGCACAAATATGCCCCTGAATATGGTGGACTCCAACTAAAGGTTTTCCTGTAGCAAAAGCAATTGCTTTTGCTGTGGCAAGACCTATTAGCAAAGCGCCTACTAATCCTGGCCCGTAGGTAACGCCAATGAAATCCACTTCCTCAAGTGAAATATTTGCCTCTTTAAGAGCCTCATCTAGCACTCTATTCACATTGTCTAAATGATGTCTTGATGCTATTTCTGGTACAACTCCGCCAAACACCTTGTGAACCTCAATTTGAGATGCAATAATATTGGTGAGCACTTCTCTGCCATCTAATAAAATTGCTACTGAAGTCTCATCGCAACTTGATTCAATTGCCATAGTTACTAATTTTCCGTTTTTCATTATATCTTCTTTCTCATTCAAATGTAAGTTTCTGCCGCTGCATCTTTACCATACACTGATCTTTATCAGTCATGTGGCGACAATTTTCACATGACTGATAATTACTCATATTGAATGTATCAAAATCATGCCTCCTTGAAAATCTGCTGCAATATGCAGATACTTCCATTAAGTCACCCTCTTCTGGGTTTGTATAGCTATCCATCTTTCCCTCCTAATACCAGTTTATAGTACTAGTATTTTCAAAGGGCTATTTTTTATTCTCGGTTTTCCTCCACATTATGATGGCGTCTTCATTATCATCTTGATAATATCCTTTTCTGACCCCTTCCTCAGTAAATCCAAAATTTGCATAAAGGTGTTTTGCTGCTTCGTTAGACCTGCGTACTTCCAATGTGTGGGACATGATTCCTTCTTTTTCCGTAAAGTCTAAAAGAAGCTGAATAATCCCCTTAGCGATGCCTCGCTTTCTAAACTCAGGGCGAACTGCCACATTGGTGATATGTCCTTCATCTACAACCCACCAAAGCCCAGCATAACCTGCTACCTGACCTTCTATTTCTCCAACGAGGTAAAATGCTAGTTTGTTTTGGGTTAATTCCTCATACATTGCCTGATGGCTCCAGGGCTGACTAAAGCAAAGTTTCTCTATTTTCACAATGGCATCCACATCGGCTGCGTCTGCCTGTCTAATGATCATTTCAGACATTAGCTTCTCCTCGGGCTTTTTCCTCCAACTTTCGCTCTGCTTCTGCCTTTCGCATATAGTTTGGCTTTAGCTCCTCGTATGTTAAGGTATTCCCTTTTTTATACTCTTCAAGTGCAAGCTTAGCCGCAGAAGAACCTCTTTGTAGCCTGTTTTCTTCTTCTGCAAATTCTGCCTCTATATTACTTGCCTTGTTCCACTGACCTATGGCTTCCTCGTATACTTTGATTCCATCCCCAAAAAACATGATTTTTTCTCGCCCTGTTTTTTCTAAGGTCTTTAATAATTCTTCTAATTTATATGCCTTGCCTTCTACCACTTCTATAATCTTTCCTTGGTTCCATTCATATGCTCCACTGTACACTTGGCTTCTCCTGGCATCAAATACCGGGCAAATAAGCCCTGAATAATCCTCTGCCTGATAAGCAAATGCTTTTAGGGTTTTCACGCCTATAGTTGGCTTTCCTGTCACCTGAGCCAAAGCTCTAGCAGAAGACACTCCGATTCTAATTCCCGTAAATGAACCTGGGCCTTCGGATGCTGCAATTACATTAATATCATCTAGGGTAATGCCGATTTCTTCCAGCAATTCTCCTGTCATTGGCATTAAGTTTTGCAAGTGATTTAAGGACTGGGTTCCCGTTTTTTCAAAGATCTGTCCATGGCTATTTATAACCCCTACCGAAGGATATCGGCCTGTAGTTTCAAGTGCTAGAATGTACATTTATAGATGCGCCCCCCTTCTTCTTTGCCGTAATCCAAATAAATGGTCCAAGCCTCTGCTGGAATAATTTCTTCAATCTGATCCGCCCACTCTATAATGCAAACTCCTTGGCCAAAAAAGTATTCTTCATAACCTATTTCAAACATTTCTTCAACATCATCTATTCGGTATGTGTCAAAATGGTATAAGGGTAGTCGTCCGTCATGATATTCTTGTACAATATTAAATGTAGGGCTGGTAATCAATTCACTTATCCCCATCCCCTGGGCAATATACTTAGTCAAAGTGGTTTTTCCTGTGCCTAAATTTCCAATTAGGGCCACAATTTGTCCCGGTTTTAAAGCTTTGCCTAAAGCCAAACCAAATTCCCTAGTTTCTTCTTCACTTCTTATTTTAATGTTTCTCATATCCCTCTATTCTATCACAACTTAAAAAGCCCATCAAATATTTATTTGACAGGCCTTTTGGCATTTACGTTTAACTTTTTTATTTGTGTAAAAATGGTGAAATATACTTGTACAAAATGAAGGTTACAACTCCATTGATTCCTGCTTTTGTAAGATTGAATCCGATAATCACTGGGATCATTGCCACAACTGCGGACCGTGGCGCTCCCATGAAATACGGTGTAATCAAAATGTTAGTAGGTACCATGACTACTGCCATAGCGATAATCCCACAAGCTAAGGCAATAATAGCACGTTTTCTGCTCTTTTCTCCTTTGTAAATCCATCCTGCAACTATGACAAATGTTCCCGTTGCAATTATGTGCATAATCACCCCATAAAGGCCACTGGCACTGCTTACAGTAAGTCCTTGAATGATTGATGTCACTACGGTAAGTAACAGTCCTGCCACAGGTCCAAAGGCGAAGGTTCCAATCAAAATAGGAATATCTGCTGGGTCATACTCATAGAAAGCTGTGAACATTGGAATGTGAATAAATGTCACAAGCACGATGGAAATTGCCACTAACATAGCCATTTTGGCTAGTTTAATGGTCTTGGATTGTTGGTTTAGGGTTTCTGTTTTGTTTTGCATTTTCTGATTCCTCTCTTTCTCTCTTAGGAATCTGTCAGGTAACTAAAAAAACCTTGGAATATCAAAATTCCAAGGTTTACACACAAAAATATAATATGCGCGTTTCTTTCATCCGGACTATACCGTCGGTAAGGGATTCTAACCCTTTCGGCCTTTCAGCTCGCGGACTTAAGACTCTTTGGTCTTTCACCGCCGGTGAGGAATCTAACCTCGCCCTGAAACAGATTTTTACTCTTTTAAGTATATAGATTCAATTTAGGTTTGTCAATAGGCTAATCTATAAATTGCTTCTCCATATATTTTAGTCATTTTCATTAAGTTCTCCACAGAAATACATTCATTCTTCTGATGGCCAAGTTCTGGTTCTCCTGGAAATCTTGCCCCAAAGGCTACTGTATTTTTAATAGCTCTCGCATAAGTTCCACCACCAATAACTAATGGCTGACTATCTTGATCTCCTGTGTGCTTCCTGTAAATATCCATCAAGGTAACAATCATGGGATCATCGCTAGGCAAATAAATAGATTCTTCATGCTTCTCCTTGACTACTCCCAAATTGTATTTATTCATCACTGGCATAATTGCCTGATAAACGTCTTCCCCCTCCACGGTAATTGGATATCTAATGTTCACAGTAAGGGTTACCGCCTCGGTTTTGAAATCAATCACACCTACGTTTAAAATTAATTTCCCTGAAACCTGGTCTTCAAAACCACAGCCAAGTGATTCTCCATGAAGGTTGTAACCAATGTGTTTATTGTAAAATTCAATAAAGTCGTTGGCATCCTCGTTGACAAAGTTTAATTGGCCTAGAAATTCCATCATAATAGAAATGGCATTAACTCCACTTTCAGGCTTTGCTCCATGGGATGAAATTCCTTGAGTAGTGATTTCTAAACTTTTTCCCACACCCTTGCAGTTGATTTTTCCTTTATTTTCATTCCTAAAAGCTGCTACTTTTTCTTTGATTATACTGTAGTTTTTTATGTTTTCATCTCTAATAACCGCTCTACAATTGTCCGGTACCATATTGGCAGCATTTCCTCCTCTGACCGTCCTAAGTTCTAAGCCTTTATCAGTACTCTTAGCTAGCTTTTTAGCGATTTCAAAGACTAGTATACCCATCTCACCATGAATAGCGGGAAAATCCCCGTCAGGAGTAAAGCCAAAATCTGGAGGTTCTACTTTTGACAGGTAATGCTCCATTCCTATCCAGTTAGTTTCTTCGTCTAGGCCTAGAACCAGGCGTACAGTTTTATCTAATTTGATTCCTGCTTCTTTAATGGCTTTCATAGCATAAAAGGATGCGACTACTGGCCCTTTATCGTCCATGGTACCTCTGCCATAAATCATTCCGTCTATCTGCTCTCCTCCATAGGGTTCATGGGTCCAGCCTGTACCTTCTGGCACTACATCTAAATGACCAACGATGCCCATTACACCACCCTCTTCACCGGGAAAGTCTATGTGGCCACCGTAATTATCAACATTCTTTGTTTTAAAACCGTTGTCCCGACCCTTTTTTAGCATATAAGAAAATGCCTTATGAACATCTTCTCCAAAAGGCATATCTTCTTTAGGTTCTGCCACAACACTCTTAAGCTTTATCAGCTCTCCTAGTGTAGCTAGCATTTCCTCTTTATTCTTTTCAATGATTTCATTAATCGATTTTAAGGGATCCATTGGCGTCCTCCAGTGCTTGCTCTGCTCTTGACAAATGGCCAGAAGTAGCCAGTGCCTTATTTTCACTGATCTTATCATCTAGTGGTACAATCTCATATACATCTTTTCCACCAGCGCTATATTTATCCACCCAAGTAGGAATTCCATCTAAGGCAATATTTGTAATTCCTTTGTTCTTTTCATAAGTCAGGTTTACTTTTGCCATGACTCCCTGCTCAGTATGTCTATTATTCAAAGTCTCTGACCTTTGGTTTGAAAGAAAATTGCCCATACTATAAAATACTGGTACTTTCTTTCCCGTATCTCCAACAGTGAGAACATCCGTCTCTTGCAATACATGAGGGTGTGATGCAAAAATTACATCAGCGCCTGATGCTGCTATCTTCTTGGCTAAATCCTTTTGGCTATCATTTGAAGACATTTCATATTCTTCTCCCCAGTGGAAGTATGCAACTACGATTTCTGCTCCTGCATCTTTTGCCTGTTTAATTACCTCTTTCATCTTGGGCAGATCCTCATCTAAGGTATTAAAGTTAAATGAGTTAATTGATGCTGCAGCTTCATCAGAAATAGGATTTCCGTTTATAGATGTGCTTCCTTCTCCAGTTCCATTTTCGTAAGTATAGGATACAACACCAACCTTTACGCCCTTAACGTCTTTTATGGCATATCGCTTTTCCTCTTGAGTGAGAATACTCCCTACGGTTTCAAGCTTGTTTTCCCTGAGAATCTTAAGGGTTCGTTTCACTCCGTCAAGGCCTTTGTCCATCATATGATTGTTGGATGTAATTGCTATATCAAATCCTGCATTTTTAATAGCGGTTGCCAAAGTCTCTGGTGCACTAAAAGTAGGGTAGCCTGTATAAGGTTTCCCTGCAAAAGTTGTCTCCACATTGCAAAGTGCAAGGTCTGCACCTTTAATATATGGTTTTACATATTTGAAGTTGTTGTCATAACTGTATTTCCCTGTTTCAGAGTCATATTGGCTAGCAAGCTGTGGCTCATGTACCATAATATCTCCCACACACATAATAGACAAGTCTACTGGTTGGGTTTGAAGCGTTGTATTTGCATTACTTATATCTTTTGTTTTTTTACTATTGGCGTTAACTGCTGATATCAAGTAAATTGCAGCAACAATAATACATATGATAAGCAGAAGAAACACAGAAAATCTTTTCCAATTAATTCTGAATTTCTTTTTACGCTTAGCCATACTACACCGCCTCTACGGCCACGATTTCTGGATAACTTTCTTTTAAAATTCGTTCCACAATTCCTTTGATTGTCATCTGTGCTCCTGGACAGCCTGCGCAATGCCCCTGAAGTCTTACCTTCACTATTTTGTCATCTGTGTACTCTACAAACTCTATGTCACCGCCGTCTCTTTGTAAGAAAGGTCTAACCTGCTCCAAAGCTTCTTTAATTTTCTCATTCATTGTTTTTCTCCTTTGTTTATTACTCATTTTCCGGATTAATTTTATTTTTGCTATCCGGATTAATGGTGCATATTGGTTTAACTTTATAATTTACAATTGTATTTATAACTACGGACTTTTTAGGGTCTCCGTTGCTACCAAAAGTGATTTTTCCTGAGGCTCCTGGGAAGTTTTCCTCTTCTATTAGTTTTTTTCTTACTTCCTCTCCCGTGGCATTTACGCCTGCTTTTTCAATTGCATCAATAGCAATTGCATATGCGTCAAAGCCAAGGGCTGTGGCTCCATCAGGAGTGGCATCTTCTCCATATTTAGCCTTGTATGCCGTCAAAAATTTCTCTGAGTTTTCTGTGGCTGTTTCTTCTGGCTCTGCAAATGTGGAAAACGCAATATTTTTTTCTGCATATTTTCCTACAGCCCCTAGGAATTCATCCGTTCCCCACCGACTATCTCCAAGAAATACAAGCTTCATACCCATAGCCTCCGCCTGTTTAACAATATTTGCCGCATCTGTAACATCACCTGTTACAAACACTGTCTTTGCTTTAGATTCTCCAATAGCCTTTAAATGTTTACTAAAATCCTTCTCCCCAGTCTCAAATTGTTCTGTTGTAACAACAGCATCCTCATTACCTGTCAAGGCCTTTAATTTATCTCTGAAGGTCTTTGCCATGGCTGTAGCCTGATCATCCTCTGCTGGGGCAAGTACTGCCGCAGTATCTTGTTTTAGATAATCCACAACATATTTTGCCAGAGCTTCTCCTTGATATGATTCTACAAAACATACTCTGAAATAGTATGAGTTATTGCTAGTTACTAAAGGATTTATATTGGTAATTGCAATCCCTGGGGTTTTTTTAGCTTCAATATAATCATTTGCTATAAGGGAATAAATACTTCCATAGCTACCTAAAACCACTAAAGGTTTCTTGTTCATCAAGTCTTGAATAGCTGTTTCTGCTGCATAAATATCAGAATTGTTGTCCGCCTCTATAAGCTGAATTTTTTTCCCATTTACCTCTGGCCAAATATCTTTTGCCAGGTATATTCCATCAAGTTCCTCTTTTGCTGCTTCGCTATCAGACCCAGTGATTGGTTCATAAACGCCAATTTTAATTGTGTCCTTCTCGGATTTTTCTTTACCAAAAAAGCCACTCTTGAAATTATCCAAAGTGGTGCACCCAGAAAGAGCCACCAACATTATAATCAGCCCTACTAATAGCCCTGCTTTCTTGCTAAAGTTCTTTTTCCCCATACCCATTTATCTTACCCCAAAATTTCATTTTTATGGTTACGATGTAGCCCCATGTATTTTCCTATATCTGTCAGAGAAATTATACCTTTTTTTATGAAAAAGGTAAACCCTATGAGAAAAAAAGGTTGGTTAATACCATAAAAAGGTGGTATAACTATGTTATAATTAAGATAAATCAAAATTTAGGAGGTAGAAATTATGAAATGGACTTGTACAGTATGCGGATACACTCACGAAGGTGCAGAGCCACCAGCTCAATGCCCACAATGTAAAGTTCCCGCAGAAAAATTTATAAAAGCTGCAGAAGGTAAAATGGAATGGGCTGACCAGCATGTTGTTGGCGTAGCTAAGGACGTTGATCCTGAAATCGTTCAAGGTTTAAGAGATAACTTTAATGGAGAATGCTCAGAAGTAGGAATGTACCTTGCTATGTCAAGAGTTGCTCACAGAGAAGGTTATCCTGAAATCGGACTTTACTGGGAAAAGGCTGCTTTTGAAGAAGCAGAACACGCAGCTAAGTTTGCTGAATTACTAGGCGAAGTAGTAACTGATTCTACAAAGAAGAACTTAGAAATGAGAATCGATGCTGAAAACGGCGCTTGCGCAGGTAAAAAGGCATTGGCTACACTAGCTAAAAAGCAAAATTTAGATGCTATCCACGACACAGTACATGAAATGGCTAAAGATGAAGCTAGACATGGTTGTGCTTTTGAAGGATTATTAAACAGATATTTCGGTAAATAAAAACAACTTGTACTTACTGGGGATGTGACTTTCACATCCCTTTTTTTATTTTTTTAGAAAAATCATACTCCTAGAAAGGAGCTTCTCATGAAAATCACTTTGACACCAGCGGCTAAAGATGAACTAAAAAAATCTACAAATCAAGGCCTATACATGAAAATTGACATTATCCGCTCTGGATGCTGTAGCTATGCCTTTACCTGCACTGCCTCTATTGGCACTGTAACTGATGAAACCATCTGGATAGATGAGATTCCCCTGGCCGTTTCCCCAAGAGCTAGTGAATTTCTAAAAAAGGCTGTCATCGATTATAAGCGAAAAGGGCTGCGTAAAGAATTACAAGTTCAACCAAATTAACTTACTTTCATATCAAACTGATTAACTCACCACTGTTGGCTCAGTTTTCTTCAATGAAAAAAGGCTTTAATCCAAATTGAATTTCAGCCTTTTGTTGTGTCATTTTATTTAAAACTTACTTCCATATCCCCTTCGCTACACCCTAGTTCTAACATATTTTTTGCCTTGGCATTTCTATCTATGAATCTCCCTGATTGGGATTGGTTATCAATCGTACAATTTCCTAGATCTAGGTCTGTATTTGTATCAATACTATATTGTGCCTTAGAAATTGTTGTTTCTATATCAATGTCCCCCAATTCATTAGTGATTTTCGTTTTTCCTCTAAATGTACCTGTTAGTTCTATGTCTCCGCAGCTTGAATTTATTGCAAGACCTTTGCTCTGCAGATTATTTCCTTCAATATCACCCCATTCACTTTCAATATCAACTTTATCGGCGATTATCTTATTCAAGCTAGCATTCCCATCAGAATTATTAATAGTTAAATTTTTTATTGTCACTCCATTCAAAGCAATATCACCCAGTTGGCTAGATATATTAACCTTATCAAATTTTTTCCCCTTAGGAATATATATTTTAACCGCCCTCCTCTCGTTGCCTGCTGCCTCAAAAACATCCAGATCAATACTTGGATGGTTTTTTTCATTACCGCCTACTATGATTAACTTGCCATTTTCACTGCTCACCTGGGGAACTTCCTCTTTATCAAAAGTTGTTTCGACTCTAAATGTATCCCCCTGAAGAATAGTTACGTCCCCACAACTCATGTCTACATCCACGGAAGAGGCATCTTTTACATCCCATTCTTTTGTTTCTATACTGCCACTTTCGCCGAAGTTAATCCAAGGCACTTTCTCCTCTATTTTTTCCATCTGTGTGATACCCCCCAAAGCAATTCCTGCAACAGAAAGGATAATACCTAGGCCAAAAACTATCCCACAAATAATTAAGAATGTTTTCATTCCCTTAGTCATTTTTTTCTTCCTCCTTTGCTAATTTCTTAATTCTTCTTTTCTCATTCAGTTCTCTTATTTTTCTGGCCATGAAGCGAATCATTTTTTTCCCACCAATGACAATGCCTACACACATAACTGCTGTTATTGCCGTCATTACAAGACCGCCTCCAATGATGACAAGACCTGCACTCCCACTAGATGCCAACCCTACAGTTCCAACAATTACTAAAACAATCCCTACAAGGCAGACACAGCCCAATGTGACCACTGCAGACACTAGTAATGCGAGTATTGTAGCAAAAACAGCTACGGCCACTGCCCCTAATGCAATTGCGATAGGAAGAGCAATTGGCGCTGCAAACAATCCAAGGATTACCCACCATATTGCAGAAAATTCTTTTCTCGCAGACTTCTTCTCCCACATTCCTCCATCAAGTTGTTTTACCGCATAATCGGCTTTAATTTGGGTTCCAATTTTTGTCGGGCTTCCCAAATCTTTAATAGCTTCTTCTTCGCCTTCGAGACCTGCCTCATCGAAGTATTCGTTATAATACTCCATTGCGGCTTCTATCTCTGCCTTTGGCAAGCTCCTTAGTTCAGCCGCAAGCCGGTTCATAAATTGTATTCTATTCATCGCCTTCACCTCCGTACAATAAAGAATCTATCTGTTCCTTATACTTTTTCCATTCTTCTTTTGCATTCTCGTATTTTTCTTTCCCCTTTTGTGTCACGGCATAATACCTTCTGTTTCTCCCCTGAAATGGTCTGTCGTACGTCTTCAATAGTTCTTCTTTCTGCAAACGCCTCAGTACCGGATAGAGGGTGGACTCAGATATATTTAATACCTGCTTCATAGATTGGGTCAGTACATATCCATAAGTGTCACCTTTAGATAGGACTGCCAGCACACATGCTTCCAACAGGGTGGATTCAATTTTAAACCCCATACTTACCTCCTTTTGTATATAACGTTGTTTTATGTTTAATATTATATGCTGTATAATATTGTTCGTCAACCATTTTTTTGATTTCTTTATAAATCTTTTCCATTAAAAAAGGAGCAGGTATCCTGCTCCTATCTGTAAACTTTTAAGTTAAATCTGATTAACGCATTTTTTTACAAATGCATAAGTCTTAGGTTGATTCTTTTTCAGTGTGGAATTCTTTAAAGTGTAGTCACTAAACGCTTCTGCAAAGTACTCTCCTGAACTCTGGGTTACATAAGCACGGTTATATCCCTTATACTTGCTCTTTTCAGCCTTATAGATGGCTTTAAACTCAGAGCTATCAGCTGCTCGGTGATTCATGAAAGACACATAGTGACCCAACTCATGATATATGGCAGTATTATTGGTTTTCACTTCAATAGTTTTGAAAAAAGTACTAAACTTCCCAGCGTAAGTCACTTCTGGTTTAATAATTACTACATATCCACGATCTTCAAAGGTTTCTCGAACATCTTTGTCTGCCTTTGATGCAATTGCGTTGATGCTCACCTTGCCACTGACAACTGATTTAGTGGTTGTAGTTGTAGTTTTAATAGTGGTTTTGACTTTAACATTTATTTTTTCAACTAAAGAAGCCTTCTGAGTTTTCCTAGTTGTGGTCGTCAGAACAGTTTTAACAATTTTAATCTTTGCAGTCTTCTTAGCCTTATTTGATGTTGTCGTCTTAGCACTCTTACTCACCTTAGTGGCTGTTACTTTCGCCTTTTCCTTTAACTTCGCTGTTTTTATTGAGGTTTTCACGTCAACTTTGGTGGTTGTCTTACTAACACTTTGAGATAACGGTGTTTGATTTTCTTGAATCATCACAATCTGCCCAGAGGTAATACAGTCACTACCAATCTCTGGGTTTCTGTTTGATATGGAGAAGATAACCATAGCAACTAAAACTAAACAAATAGTCAGTTTCGTTATATTCTCTTTTTTCGTCGCTTTAATCATTACCGTTCTCCCTTCACTCCATTATATTATAATACCCCACCTCACAGGTTGTCAATTTTTTTGTTAATAATGTGCATAAGCCTTAATTAACTGCTACCCTTCAGTCTGATATTAATCTTAAATTCTGCGAATTTCTTCAACTAGTTCATTGAAATCTATAATGGTGTTAATCTTTCTGCGGAGTGCTGCTGCGCCAGGAACACCTTTTAGATACCAGCCTGCATGTTTTCGCATCTCTCGCACAGCTATATACTCACCTTTTTCCTCTGCCATCCTCCTAAGGTGTGCTTCCATAGTTCTTGTTTTTTCACCTAAGGTAACTGGAATTGGCTTTTCCTCCCCTTTCCATAAGGCGATCGCATCTCTAAAAATCCAAGGGTTTCCCAAGGCGCCTCTTGCAATCATAACCATGTCGCAGCCAGTTTCATCTAACATTCGATTAGCATCTTCCCCTGTGAACACGTCTCCGTTACCTATTACTGGAATACTAATTGCATTTTTCACCTTACTTATCATTTCCCAGTTTGCACTTCCCGTGTAATATTGTTCTCTTGTTCTGCCGTGAACAGCTATGGCCGCTGCTCCTGCAGCCTCTACAGTTTTTGCTACTTCTAATATGTTTATGGAATCCTCATCCCAGCCAATGCGCACTTTTGCAGTTACCGGTTTTCCCGCCTCTTTAACCATGGCAAAAATTAGATCATAAATAAGGTCCACTTTTTTTAATAAAGCAGACCCTTCTCCATTCTTCACAACTTTAGGTACAGGGCATCCCATGTTAATATCCAGGATATCATTATCCCTGTTCCTTAAGATTTTCGCCGCAAACGCCATGATTTTCACATCGCTACCAAAAAGTTGATATGCCAAGGGCTTTTCCCCCGGATAAATTTTTAACATATGTTCTGTATTCTTATCTTTGTACCAAAGGCCTTTACCGCTTACCATTTCGGAATAGACTAGCGCCGCCCCTTGCTCTTTGCATAGGCTTCTTGTGGCTCCATCTGTAATTCCTGCCAAAGGTGCCAGAACGAAAGGATTCTCCAGTTTTATATTTCCAATATTCATTTTACCTTCTTATTCTTTCGATATATCATCTCTAGACCTTCTAAGGTAAGCATCTTATCCACATGATCTATACAGCCAATTCCACTGTCAATCATAGTGGCCAATCCACCTGTGGCAATTACTTTAACCTCTTCATCGGTCTGGCAATATTCTTTAAGTTCCGCCTTCATTTTCTTTACAATATAGTCCACCATACCCATATGTCCATACACTAGACCTGATTGCATGCTCTGAATGGTATTTCGACAAATCACAGCACCTGGCTCTTCAAGTTCCACCTTTGGAAGCTTGGCCGTCTTTTCGAAAAGAGCCTCTGAGGATATTTTAAGCCCCGGCCCAATAGTCCCTCCAATGTATTCTGCTTTTTCTGTAATGGCGCAAAATGTTGTAGCTGTACCAAAGTCTATAATAATCAAGGGTCCACCGTACTTGGTATGTGCCGCAACTGCATTAACAATTCTGTCGGCTCCAACCTGCTTAGGGTTATCATATTTTATAATTACGCCAGTCTTAATCCCCGGTCCAATAACAATGGCTCGTTTGTTAAAATACTTCATGGATAAATGTTGCAAGGTATAAAGCACTGAAGGTACCACTGTTGAAATAATCACGTCCTCCACTTTACCTAGATCTAGCCCTTCATATTGGAACAGTTGATTGACAATCATGCCATATTCATCGGCACTCTTATTGTTATCTGTTTCAAGTCTCCAGTTTTGCACCAATTCTCCATTTTCAAAAATCCCTAATACAATATTTGTGTTTCCTACGTCAAACGCTAGTAGCATGGTTTTCGTCTCCTTTACTATGCTCTTAAATTTACCAACCTATTATACTACACTTTGTGAAAAAAACAAATAAAATAGGCGCCGAATGATTTGATATGACCCATGGAAGGTTCATGTCAATTTCGACGCCTACGATTAATTTATTTATTTCATTGTTACTAGAACATCGCCAACTTCTACAGAGGCACCCTTTACTACAGGTACAGTATCTACAGTACCATCTGCCGCTGCCATGATTTCATTTTCCATCTTCATAGCTTCTAAGATTACTAAAATATCTCCCGCTGATACTACCTGACCCGGAGTTACCTTTACATCTAGAATAGTGCCCGGCATAGGTGAGGAAACAACTTCTGCGCCTGCTGCTGGAGGTGCCTTTGGCGCCGCCGCTGCTGGGGCTGCTGCTACTGGAGCCGCTGGGGCTGGGGCTGCTACCGCTGATGGAGCACTACCTGCGTCTTCTACTTCTACTGCATAGGCAGTTCCGTTTACAGTGATATTATACTTTTTCATTTTATTATCTCCCTTTCTTACATAGTAACCTTATGTTACTCTGCTAAAACTTTCTGCTTTCTGCACAGTCAGCTCTTCCTGCGGTTTCCCATGGAGTGGACTGACCTGAAATTCGACTGATTCTTTTAACGATTAAATTGGCAGAGCCACCTTCTGAAGCGGCGATTGCTGCTGCAATCACGGCGATAAGTGTATCGTCATTCGCTACTTTTTTTGTCTCTGCTCCTGAGGGCGTGGCGGCAGCTGTCGCTGTGGACGCCTTATCTCCCTTCTCTATGTTTGTGTTGACTTTAGCCATCAATGCTATGAATCCCCACAATAAAATTAATACTGCAAATGTAATCCCCATACCCATAAGGGCGGTTATACCTGATCCAACCAATTTATCTCCTATTGATAAACTGTGCATGGTTTCCGGGTTTGCAAATTGTTCCATTAAACTCATTTAGGCCACCTCCTATAGCGGAATATTACCATGCTTCTTAGCCGGTAATGATTGTCTCTTTGTGCTTAACATATCAAAAGCACCAATAATTCTCTGTCTTGATGTTGCTGGCTCAATAATATCATCTACATATCCTAGCTCTGCTGCTCTGTAAGGATTGTTGAACATTTCTTCATATTCGTCAATCTTTTCTTGTCTCTTAACCTTGGGATCATCTGCCGATTTAATTTCTTTCTTGAACACAATATTTGCAGCACCTTCTGCACCCATTACAGCAATCTGTGCTGATGGCCATGCCAATACCATATCTGAACCTAACTCTTTGTTGCACATGCCTATGTAAGCTCCGCCATATGCCTTTCTTAAAATCATTGTAATCTTTGGCACTGTAGCTTCGCAGTAAGCATAAAGCATCTTTGCACCATGTCTGATGATTCCACCATATTCCTGATCGCTTCCAGGCAGGAACCCAGGAACGTCTTCTATAGTAAGAACTGGAATATTAAAGGCATCACATCTTCTAATGAATCTTGCGGCTTTGTCTGACGCATTAATGTCCAGGCAACCTGCCCCAAATTTTGGTTGGTTTGCAATTACGCCAACTGTAGATCCATCAAGTCTAATAAAACAAGTAATCATATTCTTTGCATAATGTGGCATGACATCAAAAATCTTGCTGTCATCTGCAATCTTAGTGATGACTTCATACATATCGTAAGCCTTGTTTGGATTGTCTGGGATAATGGTTTCGAATTCTGGAATCATTCGGTTTACATCATCTGTTGTTGTATATATCGGTGCAGTTTCAAGATTGTTTGATGGCATATAACCTATCAGTTCTCTTACCTGCATCAATGTAGTTGTATCGTCAGCGCCAATAAAGTGAGCAACTCCACTTACTGAGTTGTGAGTCATAGCGCCACCTAATTGTTCTGCGGAAATATCTTCTCCAGTAACCGTTTTAATTACTTGCGGCCCTGTAATGAACATTTGGCTGGTTTTATCTACCATAAAGATAAAATCTGTAATAGCAGGGGAGTACACAGCTCCTCCGGCACAAGGTCCCATGATTACAGAAATCTGTGGGATAACTCCTGATGAAATAGTATTGTTATAGAAAATCTTTCCAAATCCTGAAAGTGCTGCAACACCTTCTTGAATTCTAGCTCCACCTGAATCATTAAGTCCAACGATAGGTGCGCCCATCTTCAATGCCATTTCTTGCGTTTTTACAATCTTCTCTGCATGATATTCTCCAAGAGATCCACCAAGAACGGTAAAATCTTGCGCATAAGCGAAAACAAGTCTGCCGTCAATAGTACCATAACCAGTGACTACTCCATCTCCAAAAACCTTCTTATCTTCCATACCAAAATTGGTACAACGGTGGGAAACAAAAACATCGTTTTCCACAAAAGTATCTGGATCAAAGAGAATGTTTAGTCTTTCTCTCGCAGTAAGCTTATTGCTTTCATGCTGCGCATCAATCCTTTTCTGTCCTCCGCCAAGAGCGATTTTCTCTTTTAACTGGCGAAGTTCTTCGAGTTTGTTCATATATATTTCCTCCTTAAAATTTTTGGACATTTTGTTAAATATTTATCAGTGCGTGGTACACCAACCTCACTATAACTCAACTCCTCATTTTTTGCAACAGAATTCACCTTGTATACATTATTCTTCCACCTGGTGAAAATCAACATCTTTCAAGGGGTACAGAGGAAAAAAAGTAAAAAAAATCGGAAAAGCAATGCTCTCCCGATTGTAGTTCTTTTATTTCTGTATTGTGTGTAATGGATATTTTTCACAAAGTTCTTTTACTAGGACTTTTGCTTCATCTATAGCTGCTGGGCTTTCTGGGTTGTTAAGGACAATTGACATGGCTTCTACTGTCTTTTCCACATCTTCTTCCTTAAATCCTCTGCTAGTCATAGCTGGTGTTCCAATGCGTAATCCACTAGTTACGAAAGGACTTTGCGGATCATTTGGCACGGAATTCTTATTTGTTGTCATGTTAGCTTCATCTAAAAGATTTTCTGCACGTTTACCCGTAATATCTTTACCGATTAGACTCAGGAGAACTAAATGGTTATCTGTTCCACCGGACACTAGGTTAAATCCCTTTGCTAAAAGTGCTTTTGCCAGAGCCTGGGCGTTATCAATTACCTGTTGCTGATACACTTTAAATCCTGGATCTGCCGCTTCCTTAAAGCACACTGCCTTTGCTGCAATGATATGCATCAAAGGACCACCTTGCGTTCCTGGGAATATGGCTTTATCAATGGCCTTTGCAAATTCTTCCTTACAAAGAATCAATCCGCCTCTTGGGCCTCTAAGAGTTTTATGAGTTGTACTTGTTACGATATGAGCATGTTTTAATGGATTTGGGTGATGTCCTGTTGCAACTAATCCAGCAACGTGAGCCATGTCCACCATGAGAAGTGCTCCCACTTCGTCTGCAATCTCTCTGAATTTATCCGTTTCTATAGTTCTAGGATAAGCACTTGCTCCAGCTACTATTAATTTTGGTTTATGTTTAAGGGCAAGCTCCCTTACATTGTCAAAATCTATTTTTTCTGTATCTGGAGAAATTCCATAAGATACAAAGTTATATGACTTGCCAGAAATATTGACTGGGGATCCATGGGATAAATGTCCACCGTTTGACAGATCCATTCCCATTACTGTATCTCCATAGTTTAGTATGGCCTGATAAACCGCTGTATTGGCATTGGCTCCACTATGAGCCTGTACATTGGCATGTTCTGCACCAAAAAGGGCTTTTGCACGATCAATAGCAAGTGTTTCCACTTCATCCACAAATTCACATCCACCATAATAGCGTTTTCCTGGATATCCTTCTGCATACTTATTGGTCAAGGCGCTTCCTGCAGCTTCCATAATCTCATAGTTAACGAAATTCTCTGAAGCAATCATTTCAATTTTCGTTTCCTGCCGCCCTATTTCTCTTTTAATGGCTGCACTAATCTCTGGGTCAGCCTTGTCAAGATAATTAAAATACATAATTTGTCTCCTTTTCTTAATCTAACTTACAACACGTTCAAGACGTTTTAAAGCTAAAGCAATAGTCAATCCAGGAATAACTCGATTCCCTGTAATCTCCACGCCTAAAACATCGTTGATCCGTTTCAATCTATACTGAACTGTATTTGTATGTATACCCATAAATTCAGCTGTCTTACCACTGTTCATTCCTGCATCTAAAACAAAAGTTTCAAGTGTGTCTAAAAGCTGTCTTCCCTTGTTTTCACCAGCCTCCTTAAAAGGTTCTAAAAGTTCCATATAATTCTTCTTTACATAACCTCCTTGCAGCTGAATGTTAATACAGTTGCTCACTAAAGCTAATTCGTATTTTGTAAATACTCGTTTATATGGAAATACGTTTTGAACAAATGACCAACTTTCGCTAATAAGCTTGTATGCATCACCTGCGCCTTCAATTCCATTGATGCCAGTAATATGGAAAATTCTAACCTGCTTGTCCTCTTTCAGCTTACTAAACAGTTTTACAACACTGCTCTGTCCTGCTACTTTTCCCTCTTCATTTTCATCTGCTAGAATCATACCATAGGTTTCATCCCCTTCAGCAATCTTCATCATTTGCAAGCCTTCTTGTTTTTCAAAATCTGTCATTACTTGTAGCCCTCCGGATTTTTCAATTCCCTTGGCAAAAAAAATACTTAAAATATCTTCTCCATTAATTCCAGCTTCGTCCTTCAAGGTGTATGCCAGGCTCTTATTCCCTCTGATCAAGGCTTTTATGAATTCTGCCTTAGCATCTCTTTCTGGGGTGTATTTCCACATACCCATGGCAAGCTCAATGATTTCCGCCAACTTAGTAATCTCCCCTGCAGAATATGAATCTTCATTGTCTACGATGAACATAAAGTTTTTGTCGTTATTGATTTTCACTGGACCCCAGTAGGTTCTCACCCCGTTTACATCAATCATAGTGTAAACCTGTGACTGCTGCTCAACTGCACGTTCTTTGCCCATTCTAATGGCCTCGGCAATGGTTGTTTGATGGCGAGTCTCCACAGAAAAAATTGGGTTAAAATCCTCGCTAAGCAAGATCAGTTGGAAATCATTGTTGATTGCAGCTTCTCTTGCTGCTGATTGAAAGCTACTATGTTTTTCAAAGTTTAACAAATGAAAAATAGTGTTGCTAATAAGCCTATTGCTAAAGTTATCAGTGTATAGCACCTTTTCCATAATCTGAGTAATTGCAAATGAATAATTGGACTTGTTTCCCGCCGGCATGATTATCAGTGGTAAGCCGTTGTTTTCTGCAACCTGCACCACTTGTTTGTGAAGGGATTTTACAATAGTTCCAATGTAAAAGATTACAAGACCTGCGTGGCCGTCCTTAGCCACTTGCTCTATAAGCTGACACTGTTTTTTCACATCATTTCGCACTGCGAAAAAGCCAGTAAGGAGGAGTTCATCTTTTTGTCCGGTATAAGTCCCTACCTCTTGTGCAGTAACCATTTCTAGCACAGACACCGACTTCACGTCACGGTTTATTCCCCGTTCTCCAGCTACAATCTGTGCTCCACGAAAAGCACTTAATGCTAAACAATCCTTTACTGTAACCTTCATTTATTTGTCCTCGTCTTCCTTGTCGACTTTTTTGTCCTTTTTATCTTCGTCCTCATCGGCAAAATAGTCTCCATCATATTTGGCCAGTTCTTCTTCACTAGGCATATCATCTTCTTCTAGCTGCTCACTAGTGCCGCCTTTTTTTTCTAATACCATTTCTGAAAGTGCATCTGCCGCCTCCTGGGTCTCACGTTCTTCACTTTCTCGAAGGTTTCTTGCGGCTTCTTCTGCCTCTGCCTGATTTGCTGCTTTTCGTACTTCATCTTTTTTCTCTACGCTCGCAGCTAATTCATCTGCAGTCATCTTGCCACTGTAAAGCATTTCGAACTGTTCTCCATCTAATGTTTCAATCTGCAGGAGTCCTTCAGCTACTGAATTTAGACTATCCATGTGTTTTGTAAGAATGGACACAGCCTCTTCAAAGGCATCTTCTACAATCTTCTTAACTTCACTATCAATTTCAGAAGCAGTTTCTTCAGAAAAGTTCTGCTTTGTAGAAAAATCTTTCCCTAAGAATACCTCATCTGAAGAGCTATAGTTCACAGGTCCTAGCTTATCGCTAAACCCATATTTGGTCACCATGTCTTTGGCAATTTCAGTTGCACGCATAATGTCGTTGCTAGCCCCGGTACTAATATCATCTAAGGTAAGCATTTCTGCGACACGACCACCTAAAAGATGAATAATTTGTTCTGTCATGATTGTCTTTGTTCCGTAATATTTGTCTTCTTTTGGAAGAATCATGGTAAATCCACCAGCTCTTCCTCTTGGAATGATTGTAATCTGGTGAACCGGGTCTGTCTTTGGTAATGAATGAGCTACAACAGCATGACCTGCTTCATGGAAAGCTGTAAGTTTTCTCTCGTCTTCGCTTATAACTCTACTCTTCTTTTCTGGCCCTGCAATCACCTTGGTAATCGCCTCTTCAATCTCTTCCATTCTAATTTTAACTCCACTTCTTCTTGCTGTAAGCAATGCAGCTTCGTTAAGCATATTTTCAATGTCTGCTGGTGTAAATCCAGGGGTTCTTCTTGCCAATATCTTTGGCTTTACTTCATCGGCCATAGGTTTATTTCTAGAATGAACCTTGAAAATCTCTTCTCTTCCCTTAATGTCGGGAACCCCAATTGTAACTTGTCTGTCAAAACGTCCCGGTCTTAAAAGGGCTGAGTCTAAAATGTCTGGTCTGTTCGTAGCTGCAAGAATGATAACACCTGAATTTTCTCCAAAACCATCCATTTCTACTAGGAGCTGGTTTAAGGTTTGCTCTCGTTCATCGTGACCGCCACCAAGACCTGCCCCTCTTTTTCTACCAACAGCATCAATTTCATCTATGAAAATAATACACGGGGAGTTCTTCTTTGCCTGCTCAAAAAGGTCTCTAACTCTAGATGCGCCTACACCTACAAACATTTCTACAAAATCAGAACCACTAATAGTAAAGAATGGGACCCCAGCCTCTCCTGCTGTAGCTTTGGAAATATAGGTTTTTCCTGTTCCTGGCGGGCCTACAAGAAGTATCCCCTTGGGAATTCTTGCCCCTAAGTTGTTGTACCTCTTAGGGTTTTTCAAAAAGTCTACAACTTCTGCCAGTTCTTCTTTTTCTTCATCTAAACCCGCCACATCAGAAAATCTAACTTTCCGCAAGTCAGCATCTTTTTGTAGCTTAGCTTTACTTTTACCAAAGGACATGGCCTTACCGCCACCACCTTGTTGGTTCATCATGATAAAGAAGAAGAAGACCAATGCTCCTACCATAATCAAGGTCGGCAACAATGTTACAAGCACGGACGGTTTTTCAGGGGCATCACTTTCCAGTTTAATGGTGCCATCTTTTAGCCCTGCGTTGATGTATTCCTCCTCTAGCCAATTGATTTCTAGTGCAGAAGGTGCATATGCATAAACTTCTTCACCCTCAGCTAAAGTTGCTTTAATCGTTCTGTCTGTAATGTTCACTTTTTCTACTTTTCCATCTCTAGCATACTCTGCCATTGTAGAAAACTGGATCTCTTTTGATTCTCCATCACCTTTACCACTGCTATAAAACCAAGCCATAGCTATGACCAGCCCAAATATAATCAGATAGATGCCAATGTTTTTTGTTATTTTTTTCAAGAACTTACCCTCCTACTAGTGGTATTTATAATTTTAACAATTTGTATTTTTCTCCAAATTTAAGTACGTTATTTTATCATATCACACAGTTTTTTTCAAGTAACATCACCTTTTTTGTTTCTCCACACAATTTATACTTTTCACTATATCTGTCAGATTGGCCTGGAAGAATAACCCATAATATTTCTCCTCCAATGGCCGCCATATAAATATTATCCCGTTCTTCCCTTGGGATTTTCTGATCGACAAAAAAATCTTGGATCTTCTTATGGCCATTTTTAAGACCTATATAGTCTCCGGCAATCCTTGTCCTAAGGACTACTGGCATAGCACCATGGCTATCTTTAATCTTGTCTAAGTCAAAAGCAGCACAGCCCTTTGGCATTTCATTTTCTGGTCGTACAATGGTAATCTTGAGTTTTTCCTCGTTATGCCATTTCTTTTCACATGTCCGCTTGCTAATTACGATTTCATCATATGATATGGTAAGAGCATAACCATTTGGAAAATCCTTAGTTTTAGAGGTTTCTCCTTTAGATATGAGAGAGTCTGCATCTTCTAAGTGGGCAGCAGTAATATCCTGAGTCAATCCAATTTCTGAAAAAGCCTTAAGTATCACCCTATGCCTAATGGCGGTGTGAAGGTTTTTCACCTTTTCTTTGTCCAGTCTTCCTGGCTTATTCATCACCTGGGTATAGGCTCTTTCTGTTTCTTCCCAAATATATTCTTTATCCTCCCTTGCGATTTTCCCCAGTCTGTTTAGTGTTTCCACAATGTTTTGATTAAATTCTTCCTGTATATATGGAATTAATTCTAATCTGACTTTATTTCTCGTGTAGACTGGTTTTAGATTTGTCTCATCAATGCGAGGATTAAGTTGGTGCTCCTCACAATAGGTTTCAATGTCTTCTCTGTATACGTCTAGGAGGGGTCTAATGACCTGAGTTCCCTCGTCCCCACGACTGTATGGAATCCCTGCTAAACCGTCAGTTCCTGTTCCCCGAATTATTCGCATCAGAAGAGTTTCTCCCTGATCATTGGCATTTTGGGCAACGGCAATTTTTATCTCTCCTTGAGGAATTCCTGCTGCCATAAGTTCTTGTGCCACCTGTCCAAAAGCTTCATACCTGGCTTTTCGCCCTGCTTCTTCACTAGTAAGACCTAGTTTTCTTGCCATGGCTGGGCAGTCATAAGTAAAGATATGGCATGGTGTTTCTTCCCTAACGCAGAGATTTTCCACATACTGTTCATCTGCCTCTGCACCCTCCTTCCTAAACTTATGGTTTACATGAACAGGATAGATGGTCAGGTTAAATTCATTAGAGAGTTCTTTTAGTGCATAAAAAAGACACACTGAATCAGGCCCTCCTGAAAGGCCTATTACAATGTGATCTCCTTTTTCTATTAAATTATGATTAACAATCGTTTCTCTTACTTTATTTTTCACCATGAGCCTATTATACCACAGTGGTATTTGCCTAATCAAAGAAACTTTATTAAATAATTTTTTTACTATTTCTGTTGGTTAAGCTTTGCTCCATAGCAGAACAATACTGGCAATATAAGGCCAATAATAGTAGATACTACAATGCTTCCGTCAAATCCTGCTGTAGCAATGCTGCTGATTGTTGAAATCAATACTAATACAACAAGTACAATACCTAGCTTGAAGCAAAGACCTGCTTTCTCAGGTTTGTCACAGCCTTTCACTCCAATTATACCAACAATCAATTGAAAAGCTGCCAAAATTAAGGCAATCCCAAAGATAGCGATTAAAACTCCCCCACCAATTGCAGCGTCGTCTTCACCTGCAACAGCAAGAACTCCCCCACCTAACATTCCAAATAAGGATACTACAACACTAATTGCACTAAAAATAATTAGTAAAATTCCGACAACTTTAAGATATTTTCTTCCTTTCATTTCTTTTTCCTCCTTTTTTAAATTTTAAGTTTCCATTTTAATACAAACCGGAAACTTAATTAACTTTACCATCATTTTTCCATTAGTGCAACCTTGTTTCCCTATAAAGTGACAAATTCATGATATTCCAGTGTTTAATTCGTGTTTATTTTACGATATTCTTGCCGTGAGGACTGTTAAATCGTCCTTTTCCCTTAGGCCATAATTTTCAACAGCTTTATTCATGACCAAATCGCACATAGTTTGAGGATCTTTGGATCTAATTCCACTTATAGTTTCTTTTAGCCAATCCATTTGCATATCCTCCCGATCAGAATCGATTATTCCATCAGAAACCATAATAATTTCATCTCCCCCTCGAAGACTGACGGAAACATAGTTTATGTTAAGCCCATCTACTATACCCATAGGCATTGCCGACATTTTAACGGTTTCCACTCCATTTCCTCTCTTTATAAATGTTGTGGCCCCTCCAATTTTATAAAATCGAACTTTTCCTGAATTTTTATCTAGTATGGCCAGGTCGATGGTTGCAAAAATCTCATCTTTGGATCTGAGAAGTAGAATAGAATTTAATAGCTTCAACACCATCTCCGGTTCAAGTCCAGCTTTAAGAAGTTTGATCATTGTGGCTACCGCCAAAGTGCTTTCTGCCGCAGCCTTTTCCCCCTTGCCCATGCCATCACTTATAACCATAGCAAAGCGTCCATCTTCCAGATCTTCCCACATACTGCTGTCCCCTGAAACCGTTAAGTTTCGAGCGTATCCCGCCCAACCATTTTCCACTGAATATTTATTTTTATTCTCTGTTTTTTCTCTGAGAAGCTGATTCATGATTTTTGATATAATCTGAGACATTCCCATAAACTGATATGACATGGCTGTTCGATCATTTTCCGCAGAGGCATAAAGGCTTGCCAATTGATCAAATGTAGTTTTATGCCGGTCTAATGCTTTTATTACAGAACTTTTTTTCCCCTTCTCATAATAATCTTTTGTTCGCAAAAATTTGCTTACTTTTCCATCGATAATTGCCATCCACCTTTTAGGCATAAGTCCAAAAACAAAAACAACAGCTGCCGGGCAATAAAGCGGTATCTGTAAATTAACCGTGGTGTCAATTAATCCAAATCCCAAGGTTACTGCTGCAAAACAAATTGTAGCAACCCATCTATTTTGCCCCTTAGAATACCCAGCAATAAGGCCTCCCCCTGAAAGAAGGATAATGGCAGAAATATCTCCCCCACAGATAAAAATTGTCCATCCTGCCACAAATCCCGCTACCAAACCCTCCATGATTCCTGCCGTATATCCAAGGAGAAAAACAAGTAGACAGGCTGCCGGAAGCACTAACCATAAAAAGCCTGTCCCACTTACAACTAAAAGCACTGCAGCTGTTGTAGAGACAATCGCTGAACCCGTTGAATGTCCTGGATTCTCATCTTCGGCAAGATTGATCACTACCTGAATCATGGCACAAAGAACGGCTACAATTGCTCCTTCCAAAATTAATTCAGCTGCAGAGGTTTTATAAGCTATATTCGATCCAACGTAATATATGCTGCTTGCAATTACAGATATTGCTCCTGTGATTACGCATTTATGCCAAAGTGTGAAATTCACTCTCCCAGCACACAAGAAAGCTAATGCGGCTACTAGTGCTGCACACATGTCCCCCCAAACTGCATAACCATTCATAAACAATGTAGCCATTCCAATAATTATCACCGGAAGCAAATACAGATTAAGGGTATGATATGAAACTAGAATGGCGATAAATGCTACCCCTACGGGCGAAAACTTCCCCATCAAAACCGTTCTGCTCATGAGAAACCCTATAAATACTAGGGCGACAACCATCCACAGCTTTACTTCTGCTTTTTCTTTGCCTAAAAATTTTATGCCTGTTATGCCTTCCATATGTAAACTCCCTTTTCCTTTTCTTATGTAAAATAGATATAAGGCAATTATACAATCACCTGGCTTTTTCTTCTGTCGAAATTTACTCTATATTATTGAATATTTCCAACAACATTTTCTTTTTTACAACAAAAAACCTGACTAGCCTTGTTGGTTAGTCAGGTTTTTTTTAAATTACACAATTATATGTTTATATGATGTTAAAAAATCTTTTTGCGTTGATGGTCGTTTGTTTAGCAACTGCTTCAAACGATATACCCTTGATTTCCGCCAACTTCTTTGCCGTATATTCCACATAAGGTGAAATATTTCTCTTGCGCCTGAAAGGCTCTGGCGTCAAATATGGAAAATCTGTTTCTACTAAAAGTACTTCCAAAGGAAGGGCTTCTACCACCTCCACAGTTTTTCGGTTGTTTTTGTAGGTCACAGGCCCTGCAATCGAAATGGTTCCGCCTAGCTTCACGTATTGCTCACCTTGCTCTTTGCTTCCTGAGTAACAATGAAGAAGTACTCTCGCATCATCCATTTCTCCCCCTTGGCCATCAGGCCGTTTAGGGAACCAGCTCTTTCTTTCCTTGGAAAAAGCATCCTCTTCCTTTAATATGTCCATTACTTCTTGATCCGCTTCTCTTGAATGGATCACAATAGGCATCTTTAATTCGTTAGCTAGCTGAATTTGTTTTCTAAACCAGTACCTTTGAGTTTCAGGTTCTGAATGATTGTAGTGGAAATCCAATCCGATCTCGCCGATTGCCTTGACCTTGTTTTTTTTGGCAAGGCCCTTGAACATAATCAGCTCGCTTGGATCCATATCTTTTGTACCATGAGGATGACAACCTACAACTGCATAACACCAAGGCAATGTCTTTGCATGATTTACAGCCGTCATGGAGCTTTCAAGATCAAAGCCTACATCCATTACATAGTCTACTTTAGATGCTTCAATCGCCTGAATTATTCCACTTCGCTCATCCTTATCAAATCCTTCATTATTTAAATGACCGTGCGAATCAAATAACATTTTAAGTCACCGGATTTCCGTCGTCTGCCACAGTTGAAATGAATTCAAAAGTCTCTTTGCCATCTATCTTATTGTCCGCAAAGAGAATCATACCTTTTGACTCCATTCCTCGAAGCATACGAGGTTTTAAATTTGCTACAACTACAACTTTTTTGCCAACAGTCTCTTCTGGTTTATAATATTCCGCTACTCCTGAAAGTATTTGCCTGGTCTCCGTTCCCATCTTCACTTGAAATACTAAAAGTTTATCTGCTTTTGGGTGTTTTTGACAAGAAAGGATTGTGCCGACACGTAAATCCAATTTGTCAAAATCATCGTAGACAATTTCCTCTTTTAATTCAAGGGGAATATTGCTGTCCTCCCCTTTTAAAGCTTCAAGTTCTTCGAGTTCCTTTGGAATATCAAGTCTTGGGAATATTGGGTCTCCCTTTTTTACTTGCTCACCTTCCATTAATTCAAATTTGAAGGCATCTTCCCAAGCAACCTCTGCATACCAAAGGCCTAGCTGCTTTCTGATTTCATTGGAAGTAGTATGCATAAATGGATATATCAATACAGAAATAATCCTCAAAGCTTCTGCCAAATGGTGAAGGACTGTGTCTAGTCTTGGTTTGTCCGCCTCTTCTCTTGCCAAAATCCATGGAGTATTTTCGTCAATATATTTATTTGCTCTACGAACTACTGCCCAGATTTCCTCTAGGGCTAGATTGAATTCAAAGCTATCCATATGCGTTTCTACCTTGCTACCTGCACCTATGGCAATTGCCTGTAAATCTTTATCTGTATCATCTAGGTGACCTGTTATTTCTGGCACGTAACCACTATTATATTTTTCGATCATGGAAACGGTTCTTGACACTAAATTACCTAAGTCGTTTGCTAAATCATAGTTCATTCGTTTTAGCATTACTTCGTTGGTGAATACTCCATCTTGACCAAAAGTGTATTCTCTTAGCAAGAAGTATTTCAACGCATCAATCCCGTACCTGTCAATTAGTTTAACTGGATCTACTACATTACCCTTTGACTTGGACATTTTGCCTCCCTCAAGAAGGAGCCATCCGTGGCCTAGCACCTGCTTAGGCAAGGGGATTTCCATAGACATAAGCATCGCTGGCCAGATTACTGTATGGAATCTTACGATTTCCTTCCCTACTAAATGTACATTTACTGGCCAGTACTCTTCATATAGCTTTGGATCATCTGGGTATCCAAGGGCAGTGATATAATTTGTAAGAGCATCAAGCCATACATATATAACGTGCTCTTCATCAATGGGTACAGGTATTCCCCAATCAAATGTAGATCTGGAAATACAAAGATCTTCAAGGCCTTGTTCAACAAATGCTATCATTTCATTTCTTCTGCTTTCCGGCTGAAGGAATTCTGGATTTGTCTTAAATAATTCAAGAAGCCTGTCCTGATACTTGGAAAGTTTGAAAAAATACGCTTCTTCCTCTGTTTTTATTGCCGGTCTGCCACAGTCAGGGCATTTGCCATCTATAAGCTGACTTTCCGTCCAAAAAGATTCACAAGGTGTACAGTACATGCCTTCATAATTTCCTTTATAAATATCTCCTTTTTCATAAAGCTGCATAAAAATTTTCTGCACTCGCACTACATGGCGAGGCTCTGTAGTCCTGATGAAGTCATCATATGAGATTTCCATAGTCTCCCATAGTTCTTTTATGCCATCCACAACGTTATCCACATATGCTTGAGGCGTAACGCCCTTTTCTTTGGCAAGGTCTTGGATCTTTTGTCCATGTTCATCAGTTCCAGTAAGGAATCTCACCTCATAACCTGATAATCTTTTAAACCGAGCCATTGCATCGGCCATTACCGTACAATAGGTATGTCCAATATGCAAATTGGAGCTAGGATAATAAATCGGTGTTGTAATATAATATTTACCTTTATTCTCTGCCATTTTAATCATTCCTTTCTAATGCACACTTCGAATGAGAAGTGGCTAAACATGCTATCAGGATACCACGAACTAGCCCATTACGTCAACTCATTGACATTGCTAACTAGTTGATTTTGCTGGATATAAGTGGTAAAATGTAAATGTACTTTATTGCCATTTTTTAAGACGCTAAAATTTTTAGTTTGTAGGTGAATATATGACTTGGAATATAGCCCCCGAATGTCTTTCCTTTGTAGTTCTAATAATTATTTGGACTTACTCCAGAAAATCACAAGCTTTACCCACTTTGAGAAACAAGCTTTTTCAAGGGTGTTTTCTTATCGCTTTTTGTTCTATTAGCACCAATATATTATCTACATTTATGCTTTCCTATGAGACTATATTCCCACTATGGCTAACCCAATTTGTCACACTGATATACTTTGTTTTCACGCCGCTAATGAGCAGCGTGTATTTTGCTTATTCTGCCTCGATAATCTATATTTCTTCCCCAAAGCTTAAACGGATGTTGAAGCTTTGCACCATTCCTGCGATTTTATATACACTTTTCGTTTTAACAAACCCTATATCTAATGTGTTGTTTGATTTGAATTCACAAACAGGATACAGCCGTGGATCATTGATCAATCTAACTTATGTAATTTTTTATGCCTACTGCTTTGCTAGTTTTGTGATGCTTTTATTAAATAGGAAAAGGGTGGAGTCTGAAATATATAAAATCCTAACGGCTTTCCCTATAATTGCAATCTTTGTTATCACCATTCAGCAGTTTTTCCCCACTTTAATTCTCTCAGGTTCTGCTGCAACCTTATCTTTACTTATTATCTATTTACATCTACAAAATAAGGAACTCATTTTGGACACCCTCACTGGTATCCCCACTCGCTGGGAATTAGTGAACGTTCTTAGGTTTTTAATAAAGAGTTCTAGGACTTCATCTTTTGTACTTGTCAACGTATCTTTGCGAGACTTTAAACAGATTAACACAAAGTATGGTAGTGTAATTGGTGATGATTTTTTAAAAAACATCTGTAGCTATCTTTCTAGCATTTCATCATTTGGATCCCTCTACCGCTTTAATGGTGATGAATTTGCCCTATTGATAGATGGGAAAAACAAAGACTTAATTGAGGGCTTTCTCCATAAAGTTAAAGAACGCATGTCTACTCCATGGCAGATAGGCGATTATCGATGTACTATTTTCATTGCCGTAGGCGTCGCAATGTATCCTGATAGTGGAACTACTCCAGAGCAATTAGTTACTGCTCTAGAGCATGCCACTCTTGAAGGCAAAAAAGGAGATCAGCAGAAAAAAGAATGGGATCCTTGGATATGTTATTGTACTCCAGCAATGGCAAAGCAGATTTTACGTAAAAACCAAATCATCCAAATATTAAAGGATCAAATCGCAAATAACAGTTTTGTAATGAATTATCAGCCAATTATTTGTCTAGATACTAACGCCTTTCCTTATGGCGAATCTTTAATGAGAATAGAAAATACCCACCTGGGCAACATTTTTCCCTCAGAATTTATTCCTATTGCAGAGGAAACTGGACTCATAGTTCCACTAACTTATCAAGTTTTAGATAAGGTATGTAAATTTATTAACCGTTTGGTTGCTGCTAATGTGTACGTTAAAGCCATTCATGTCAACTTCTCTGGTCTTCAGTTCAATGAGAAAGATGTGGCGAAAAAAACTCTTCAGATTATAGAGGAGAATAAAACACCTTTCCATTTATTGAACATAGAAATTACTGAAAGCACTGTTATAGGTAACACTAAACAAGTCGTTGACTTTGCCTTGGAAATGGAGAAAAAAGGTGTTGAGCTGAGCCTTGATGATTTTGGCACAGGCTATTCCAATGTGGCTTCTATATCTACTCTTCCATTTAGCACCCTTAAGCTTGATAAAAGCCTAATTTGGTCATCAATTGAATCTAAAACCACTGCTGCCCTTGTAAAGATTCTTACTCATGGTTTTCAGGAGCTTGGCCTAACCATAATTGCTGAAGGTGTAGAAACCAATGAACATGCCCAGTTTGCTAGAAGCTGTGGCATGGACCAGGTGCAAGGATTCCTCTATGCTAGGCCTATGAATGAAGAAGATGCCCTGACATTTTTCAAAGAACACTCACCTTTATAAATTAGACACTATCACCGTACAGCTGTAATTAAAAAACTCCCAAATAAAATCAAAAAAGAGGCAAATGTATGTGACTTCCATACGCTTGCCTCTCTCTTTGTTTTATGGATTTTGATTATAATCTTCTCTAGTGCTTTTATCTTTCTGATTTTAGCTCTAAGTAAGTTTCAATTAGTTTTACGCTGTTATCAATAGATATGTACCCGCTGTCTATAGACAGGTTGTAATTAACATGCGCTCCCCATTTGTTTCCTGTGTGATAGTTGTAGTAATTGGCACGAGCTTTGTCCGTATCCGACATGATTCGCTTTACGTCTTTTTCAGAAACTCCGTATTCTTCAATTGCACGTTTGATTTTATCCTCTGTCTCAGCATAAATAAATATATTAGTTGTTCCTTTTATTCCTCTAAGAACATAGTCGGCGCATCGGCCTACGATAACACAAGAACCTTCTTCTGCTACTCTTCTAATAGTCTCAAATTGAGCAATAAAAAACCGTTCATTAAGGGATAGTCCATCCGGACCTGATTCTCCAGATCCTAGGGCAGATGATAAGCTATAGAAAAAGGTACTCTTTGCTTTCATTTCTGCTTCTTCCATCATTTCTCGAGAAAATCCACTCTCCTCAGCAATTCTGTTAAGTAATTCTTTGTCATAATATGGGACTCCCATATGGTCTGCTAATTTCTTACCAATTAGCCTTCCACCACTACCGAACTCACGACTAATCGTAACAATTTGATCATTCATCATTGTGCTCCCTTCTGCTTTTCTCTTATTATATCAGACTTTTATCTACGAATCCAATGTCATTTCTGTGCTGCATCCCTGAAAATGATATTTTCTCCACATTTGCATAAGCTTTGCTGCGAGCCTCTTCATGGGTATCTCCTAAGGCTGTAATCCCTAAAACTCTCCCACCATTAGTGACTGTAGCCATTCCACAGGAATTTTCATTGCATACATGTGCACTAGCCGTTCCTGCATGGAATACCATCACATCTTTGTCTACTTGGTCAAGACCTGTGATTTCTTCTCCCTTGTCATAGCTCCCCGGATATCCTCCAGATGCTAAAACAATGCAAACGGCTTTTTTGTTGCTCCAATTAATCTGAATATCTGACAGCTTATTATCTGTAACCGCTAGGAATATATCTAGTAGATCGCTATCCATTCGGTAAAGAATAGACTGGGTTTCTGGATCTCCAAACCGGTTGTTAAATTCAATGACTCTAGGTCCCTTTTGTGAAATCATAAGACCAATAAATAAAACGCCTTTAAAATCTAAACCGTCTTTTTGAAAGCCAGCCAATGTTGGCTGCAAAATTTCATCATTTATTTGTTTTTCCAGCTTAGGAGTAAATATTAAACTTGGTGAGTATGTTCCCATTCCACCAGTGTTTGGTCCTTTGTCACCATCAAATATTCGTTTATAGTCCTGAGCTGATTCCATAGGCAATATGGTATGTTGATCCACAAAGCAAAGAACGGAGGCTTCTATTCCTGTAAGGAATTCTTCTACAACCACCTTGTCTCCTGCACTGCCGAAGACCTTTTGACCCATCATCTCTTCAATTGCTTCTACTGCATCCTTTTCATTCTCTGCGATGATGACTCCTTTTCCAGCTGCAAGGCCATCAGCCTTGATTACCATAGGATAGCCGTAAATTCCTACTGCATTTAGAAGCTCCTGTTTATCGGTGAATTCCTTATATCTGGCAGTTGGGATATTATGTCTGTCAAGGAATGCCTTAGTAAATGCCTTACTACCCTCTAGCTGAGCGCACTTAGCGTTAGGTCCAAAAACTTTGATCCCATTTTCTTCCAATCGATCTACAATTCCCATGGAGAGAGGCACTTCTGGACCTATTACTGCCAAGTCTATATTTTTGTCCACTGCAAATTTACAGATGCCTTCGATATCTTCTGCCTTAATGTCCACACACTGGGCATGCTGTGCTATCCCTGCATTGCCTGGGGTACAAAAAATTTCGCTTACCTTAGGGCTTTTTGTTAATTTCCAGATGATAGCGTGTTCTCTGCCGCCGCCACCTACTATTAAAACTCTCATTGATCCCTCTCCTTAATGTTTAAAGTGTCTTACGCCTGTAAATACCATAGCTATTCCCAGTTCATTTGCTTTATCAATAGATTCCTGATCTCTCATAGAACCTCCTGGCTGAATAATCGCCGTTATCCCTGCTGCTGCTGCTGCTGTTACACAGTCATCAAATGGGAAGAATGCATCTGAAGCCAAAACTCCGCCTTTTAAATCGAAGTTAGACTGTTTTACTGCGTTTTCAACAGCCCAAATTCTATTTACCTGTCCTGGTCCTACCCCTACTGTAGCATTATCCTTTGCAAGAACGATTCCGTTTGATTTAATGTGTTTAACCACTTTCATGGCTAGTACCATATCCTTTAGTTCCTGATGGGTTGGTGCTTTCTCAGTTACTACTTTAAGCTCTCCTTCATTGTACACAATATCATCTGTACCCTGAACCAAAAGTCCTCCTGATACTTTCTTAATATCAATCTGCCCTATTGGAGCCTTTTTTGAAATATCATCAAGCTTAAGCAACCTGAGATTCTTCTTTTTTGTGAGGATCTCAAGAGCGTCCTTCGTAAAATCTGGTGCTATAACAATCTCAATAAAGATCTTGTTAATCTCCTCTGCTGTCCCTTTATCTATGGATCTGTTTGCTGCTACTATTCCTCCGTAAATTGAAGTTGGATCGCAATCGTGGGCCTTCTTGTAGGCAGTACATATATCTTCTGCCACGCCTACGCCACAGGGGTTTGCGTGTTTAACTGCGACTACTGTAGGTTCATCAAATTCCTTAAGCGCAGATAATGCTCCATTAGTGTCATTAATATTATTAAATGAAAGTTCCTTGCCATGAAGCTGCTGAGCTTTTACAAGGCTTCCTGGTGCTGGCTGTATTTCCTCATAGTATGAAGCTTTCTGGTGGGGATTTTCTCCATAACGAAGGTCCTGCTTTTTTTCAAATGTAAGAGTAATATTGTCTGGTATATCTGCACCGATTTCTTTTCTAAGATAATCTGCAATCATGGCATCATAGGCAGCCGTATGCTGGAAAACCTTTAAGGCAAGTTTATATTTGGTATCTAGGGAAACTGTCTTATGCTCCTTTAATTCGTCAATTACCAGCTGGTAATCTGATGGATCACAGACAACAACCACATCTTTATGGTTTTTGGCTGCGGAGCGAAGCATAGTAGGTCCACCAATATCAATGTTTTCAATTGCATCTTCAAGTAATACCCCTGGCTTCAGGATGGTTTCTTTGAAGGGATAAAGATTAATTACCACAATATCAATTGTTTCAATCTTTAAGTCTTCAAGTTGCTTCATATGCTCTTTTTTGTCTCGCATAGCCAGTATTCCGCCGTGAACTGCTGGGTGTAGAGTTTTCACTCGACCATCTAAGCATTCAGGAAATCCCGTCACTTCAGATATTCCTATTACCTTTACTCCTTCACCTGCAAGTTTTTTGTGAGTTCCGCCTGTGGAAATTATTTTTACACCCAGGCTCTCAAGTGCCTTGGCGAATTCTACGATGCCTGTTTTGTCAGAAACGCTTATTAATGCTCTCATTTATTACTCCTTTCCATCCCAGCAGTATGTGCAAAGTTTGCAGTGATCTACATCAATGGCTTTAACTGTATCTTCTAAGTTTTGGAATTTCAAGCTGTCAAATTTAAGCTGCTTTTCAATGGCTTTAACCATATCTTCGTGCTTCTTTGTTGTGCTGTCTGCATACTGCTGTAATAGTTCTGCTGACACATCACCGTCTTCTTCAATTCCTTCAATCTTTTTAATCGTCCTTCTTGTAATTAATTCCATGTCGCTTACTGAACGGGAGAAGTTTAAAAACTTACAGCCATACATTATTGGCGGACAGGCAGACCTTACGTGAATTTCTTTTGCTCCGTTTTCAATAAGGTATGAAACAGTTTCGGAAAGCTGGGTTCCTCTTACGATTGAATCGTCAATTAGGACGAATTTCTTACCATTGATGATTTTAAATACAGGAACTAGCTTCATCTTTGCAATAAGGTTTCTTGCCTTTTGATTCTGAGGCATAAAGCTCCTTGGCCATGTTGGTGTGTACTTAATCAAAGGTCTGGCATAAGGAACTCTTGATTTATTTGCATACCCAAGTGCATGGGCTATTCCACTATCAGGCACTCCTGCCACATAGTCAACGTCCAAATCTCCATCTCGCTCAGCTAACAATTCGCCATTTCGATTTCTCATAATCTCAACATTCTGACCTTCATAGATAGATGTTGTATATCCAAAATATGTCCATAAAAATGCACATATCTTCATTTCTTTTTGGGGCTGGGATACGGTTACTTCCTTGTCTTTGGTGAGGAATACGATTTCTCCTGCTCCAAGTTCCCGCTCATATTTATAGCCTATGTTTATAAAGGCAAATGATTCTGAAGCAGCGCAATAGGCATCTTTCTTTTTCCCGATAATGAGGGGAGTTCGCCCATACTTATCTCTGGCTGCATAAAGACCGTCCTTGGTAAGAATTATCATGGTTACCGAACCCTCAATCTTGTCCTGGGCCTTTCTGATTCCATCTACAATGGTTTCTCCTGTGGACACGATGGATGCGACTAACTCCGTATTGTTAATATCCCCATTACTCATTGACATAAACTGGCTAGGACTGTTTTTAAGGACTTCCTTTACTAGGGTCTCCTTATTGTTAATCCTGCCGACAATTGTTATAGCATAATCCCCTTGCCTACTGCAAACAGTAAGTGGTTGAGGATCTCCGTCGCTTATGGCTCCTATTCCAAGTAGGCCTTTCATATCTAATAAATCGTTTTCAAATTTACTTCGAAATGGTGAATTTTCAATGTTGTGTATGGTTCTGTTAAACCCATTTTCCTGCATTACACACATTCCACCTCGTTTTGTGCCCAGGTGAGAATGATAATCCGTTCCGAAAAAAAGATCCATTACGCAATCTTTCCCTGATACTATTCCTAATACGCCGCCCATCTATTTTCCTCCTAGTTTCATGTCTATAATAACTGTTTTTAGTCCCTCTGATAAAATCTCATGTTCGGTTTTTAGGACTCGTGCTGCCAAAGTCTCTGGCGTGTCATCAGCTTTTACAAGGACTTCTCTCTGCAAAATGATTTCGCCTGTATCTACGCCTTCATCAACAAAATGAACGGTTGCTCCGCTCACTTTTTCACCTGCAGCAATGACTGCCTCATGAACGTGATGTCCATAAAATCCTTTGCCTGAGTATTTTGGTATCAATGATGGATGAATATTTACAATCCTTTTAGGATACGCCTGAATTACTGCTGGTTCCAACACTCTCATGTATCCCGCCAACAAAATGATATCTGTTTTTTCTGTTTCAAGGGCTAGGAGAAGCTTACTTGTGTCTTTGATTACCTTTACTTTAATCCCTGCTTTTGCCGCCCGCTCCAGTGCATATGCACCCTCTTTACTGGAAATCACCTGAACGATTTTTGCGTCCTCTAGGTATCCATCTTCTATTTTGTCTATCACTGCTTGTAAGTTGGTTCCACCACCTGACACTAGGACAGAAATGTTCATTTTCTTTTCCACATCATTTCCTCTCATTATGCCAAGATTACCTTTTCACCCTGATTGGCTACTATTTCCCCAATAATATTTGCGGTTTCTCCTGCATTTCTAAGGGCCTTGACTACAGCATTTCCGTCTTTTTCTTCCACGACCATCATCATTCCCACGCCCATATTGTAGGTGGAAAACATTTCAATCTTATCAATATTGCCACATTTTTTGATGTATGGGAAAATCGGTAGCATTTCCCAGGATCCAACGTTGATTTTAACTGCTGTATTTTCAGGAAGAATCCTTGGAATATTTTCAAAGAATCCGCCTCCAGTAATATGCACAATTCCATTTACATTAAAGTTTGGTAGTACGGCATTACAGCCTTTTACGTATATCTTTGTAGGTGTAAGGAGCGCTTCTCCAAGGGTTGAACCTAGTTCTGATACTTGGTCATCAACGGACATTTTCGTCTTATCGAAAAATACTTTTCTAACTAGTGAGTAGCCATTGCTGTGAATTCCGCTAGATGCAAGACCAATAACTACATTGCCTGGCGCCACTTTTTCTCCTGTAATAATCTTTTCTTTATCTACGATTCCAACAGAAAATCCAGCCATGTCATATTCGCCTTCGCTGTAGAAGTCTGGCATTTCCGCAGTTTCTCCTCCAATAAGGGCACTTTGTGCTTGACTACAACCATCCGCAATCCCCTTGACAATATCTGCAATTTTTTCAGCCTTCACTTTACCCGTTGCGATATAGTCTAGGAAAAACAAAGGTGCTGCTCCTTGGCATAGGACATCATTTACGCACATCGCTACACAGTCGATGCCTACAGTATCATGCTTGTCCATGAGAAATGCCATCTTAAGCTTTGTTCCAACCCCATCTGTCCCGGAAACCAGCACTGGCTCTTTCATTCCTTTAAGATCTGGCTGAAACAAACCACCAAATCCACCAAGGCCGGTAAGTACACCAGGGGTAAAGGTCTTTTTCACATGATCTTTCATAAGAGAAACGGCACGTTCCCCCTCTTTTGTATCTACACCTGCATCTTTATAAGTCAGTTTTTCATTATTCATGGTTTGCCCTCTCTTTTTCAACTATTTTTGTATTCTTTCAAGTACTGCCTTGTAAGTTTCTTCCACGTTTCCAAGGTCTCTTCTAAATCTATCCTTGTCCATCTTTTCATTTGTATTTACATCCCAAAGTCTGCAAGTGTCAGGTGAAACTTCATCAGCAAGAATAACTTCACCGTCATAAAGACCGAACTCAATTTTAAAATCAACTAATTTCAACTCACGTTCAAGGAAAAATTCCTTTAACACGTCATTTACAGTAAGAGCATATTTTCTAATTGTTTCAATCTGCTCCTTAGTTGCCAGCTTTAATGCTAAAGCATGAGATTCACACATTAGTGGATCCCCTAGATCATCGTCTTTATATGAAAATTCAAAAGTAGGCTGGTCAAATACGATACCTTCCTCTACGCCGTAACGCTTAGCAAATGATCCTGCTGAAATATTTCTAATAATTACTTCCAATGGCAAAATTTTTACTGCCTTAACGATGGTTTCTCTTTCACTGATCTGCTCAATATAATGATTAGGTACACCTTTAGATTCAAGAAGCTGGAGAACAATATTAGTCATAGTGTTATTTACAACACCTTTTCCAACAATCTGCCCTTTTTTCTCTCCGTTAAATGCTGTTGCATCATCTTTGTAATCAACAATTAATTTTTTAGGATCATCCGTCTTGAATACTTTCTTTGCTTTTCCCTCGTATAATTGTTCTAATTTTTTCATTTTATTCCTCCATTTTATTTTTCTGAAATATGTACTTCTTCAGCTGTTTTTGAATTAAATTCTTCATCGATCTTAATAATGTCCTGAGCCATTTTTACTTTATAGTCTTTCATTGCCTGTCTTAATTTTGGGTATTTCACACTGAGAATCTGCACTGCTAGAAGTCCAGCATTTTCTGCTCCATCTACTGCGACTGTTGCTACAGGCACCCCTTTTGGCATCTGCACTACAGAAAGAAGTGAGTCCAAGCCGTCTAAAGTGCTCGACTTCATAGGTATACCTATTACAGGCATTGGTGTTGTTGCTGCAAGAACCCCTGCAAGGTGAGCCGCTTTTCCAGCCGCCGCAATGATAACTTCAAAGCCATTTACCTCTGCCCTTGCCGCAAATTCCTCTGCAACCTTTGGTGTTCTGTGGGCAGAAATAATTCTGCTTTCAACTTCTACGCCAAAATGAGCAAGGATCGCTTCTGTTTTTTGTACTACTGGATAATCCGATTTGCTACCCATAATAATTGCTACTTTCATTTTTTCCTCCTTATATATTTTGTCTCTTTATTTGAAATATTCTACTCCAGCTTCAAAGATCTTTTGATCTTTATTGCCGTCTACGTTTTTATATACGTTTGCTCCAATTCGCTCTGAATGGGCCATCTTACCTAAAACACGTCCATCAGGAGAAGTGATCGCCTCAATTGCCATAGTTGAACCATTAGGGTTGAATCCAATATCCATTGATGGTGTTCCCGCAAAATCCACATACTGTGTTGCAATCTGACCATTGTCACTAAGGGCTTTTATGGTCTTCTCATCTGCAATAAATCTGCCTTCTCCATGGGAAATAGCAATAGTGTGAACATCATCCACCCTTACCTGGTTAAACCATGGTGATTTTACTGATGCTACCCTAGTCCTAATGAGAGATGATGCATGGCGACCGATCTTGTTGTAAGTCAGTGTTGGACTGTTTTCGCCCCTAGCTATGATCTTTCCATCCGGAACAAGTCCTAGCTTGATAAGTGCCTGAAATCCGTTGCAAATACCCAGCATCAAGCCATCTCTATTTTCAAGAAGATCCGTAACCGCATCTTTGATCTTTGGATTTCTAAATACTGCTGTAATGAATTTGGCTGAACCGTCTGGTTCGTCTCCTCCACTAAATCCTCCTGGTAACATGATGATTTGACTATTTCTAATCTTTTTCTCCAACTGGTCTATTGATTCAATCAGCTGGCTTTCAGTCATATTTTGAATAATATGAATGTCCGCTTCACCGCCAGCCCTTTGGAATGCTCGCTTAGAATCCATCTCGCAATTGGTTCCTGGGAATGCTGGGATTATAATTCTAGGCTTCCCAATTTTTATGGCTGGGGTTAGGTTGCTTCTCTTCTCATATGTAATTTTTTCTACTACTGTCTTATCTTCTTTTCCTGTAAAGTCAGATGTTTTTACTGGAAATACGCTTTCAAGTGGTGCTTCCCACTCCTTAATTATTTCATCAATAGTCATTTTAGTGCCTGGTATGGAAATAACCGGTTCTTCAGTTGTCTCTCCAACCACCTGATAATTAACTCCTTCCAAGAGTTTCTCCGCCTTTTCTTTGCCGGATATTTCAAGGACTAATCCACCATACTGGAAAGCTCCAAGTGTTTTTTCTGATACATCTTTGACTTTTGCACCGATCTTGTTTCCAACAGCCATCTTTACTAGAGAAATGAACATCCCTCCTCGCCCTATGGTGGATGCCGCTAAAACTTTTTTCTGGTCTGTCAATTGATAAACTCTATTCATTGTCTTTTTATATTCGTCAAAATCCAATGTACGGTCTTTGTTTTCGGTAGTTGGTAGGTATACTAGTATGCTTCCCACTTCTTTGAATTCTGTGGAAATCACTTTGTCTGCATCAAGAGTTGCTACTGCAAAAGATACTAGTGTAGGCGGAACTTTAATATCCATAAATGTTCCTGACATACTGTCTTTGCCACCTATTGCAGGGATCTCAAGTTCCTTTTGTACTTTTAATGCGCCTAAAAGTGCTTCAAAAGGCTTTCCCCAAGCCTTTGGATCTGTTCCAAGCTTTTCAAAATACTCTTGGAATGTCAATCTAATTCCCCTGTAGTCACCACCCATTGCAACGATCTTTGTTACTGAGTCTATTACTGCATAAAATGCACTGTGATAAGGGCTTTCTTTTCCAATCTCCGGATCAAATCCGTAAGCCATAAGTGTGGCTGTATCTGTTTCGCCCTTTATAACTGGCAATTTTGCTGCCATACCTTGGGCTGGTGATAATTGGTACTTACCGCCTAATGGCATAAGCACTGTAGATGCACCAATTGTGCTGTCAAACCGTTCCACAAGGCCCTTTTTACTACAAGAATTTAGTTCCTTCAGTTGATCACGAACGGGCTTAATATTGTCGAAGAACTTTAGTGGTTGGCCATTGCCTATTTTTATTGCTGCTTCCTGCTTTGCACCGTTTGTATTTAGGAAATCTCGATTAAGATCTAAAATGCATTTTTCTCTCCAGTACATTCTTACTCTATTTTTGTCCGTTACCTTTGCAACTGTAGTAGCTTCCAAATTTTCTTCCAAGGCATAGCCTATAAATTCTTTTTCTTTTTCCCTAGGAATAACTACTGCCATTCTTTCTTGGGATTCTGAAATGGCAAGCTCTGTTCCATCAAGGCCATCGTATTTCTTCTTCACAAGATCTAAATCGATATCAAGTCCGTCTGCAAGCTCTCCAATAGCAACAGACACGCCTCCCGCACCAAAGTCATTGCAACGTTTAATAAGTGTTGAAACTTCTTTTCGTCTGAACAACCGCTGAATTCCTCGTTCTACTGGTGGATTACCTTTTTGAACTTCTGCTCCGCAATCCAAGATTGAGTCCTCAGTATGCTCTTTAGATGAACCTGTGGCACCACCGCAACCGTCTCTTCCTGTTCTTCCTCCTACAAGGATAATTACATCTCCTGGTGTTGGAACTTCTCTTACAACATGGTCTGCTGGCGCTGCACCGATAACTGCACCAATTTCCATTCGTTTGGCTACATAGTCATCGTGGTAAATTTCATCTACTTGTCCTGTTGCAAGTCCTATCTGATTGCCATAAGAGCTATATCCTGATGCGGCGCCCTGAGTAATCTTCCTCTGTGGAAGCTTCCCGGCAAGAGTTTCTTCTACTGGCTTTCTTGGATCCGCACAGCCTGTTACTCGCATTGCTTGATATACATAAACCCGGCCTGAAAGAGGGTCTCTAATGGCCCCGCCAAGACAGGTTGCCGCTCCGCCAAAAGGTTCAATTTCCGTTGGATGGTTGTGAGTTTCGTTTTTAAACATTACTAGCCAGTCTTCTTTTTTTCCGTCAATCTTTGCCTCTACTTTAATGCTACAGGCATTTATTTCTTCAGATTCGTCCAGATCATGGAGAACCCCTTTTTTCTTTAAGTATTTTGTCCCTATACACGCAATGTCCATAAGGCAAATATCTTTTTTCCTGTCCCCATAAACTTCCCTACGCATTTGCAAATATTCCTCAAAAGCAGTCTTAATTAATTCTGGATAATCTCCTTTTTCAAAGTCAATCAGACTTAAGTCCGTATTAAATGTGGTATGTCGACAATGGTCTGACCAATATGTGTCGATTACTTTAAGCTCTGTTAATGTAGGATTTCGCTTTTCTTCCTTCTTGAAATACTCCTGAACCACTTTAAGGTCTCCCTTGCTCATAGCAAAACCCATTTCTTCCCTAAATATTTCTCTATCGCCTTCGTTCATTAAGGTAAATCCATCAATAATGGCTACATCCTCTGGAACTAGGCTTTCCATCACTAGGCTTTCTGGTTTTTCTGCTACAGCAAGCTGTGAATCTACCGGGTTAACGCAGTAGCTCTCAATAGCCCTTATATCTTCCTTGCTTATCTTGCCTTCTAATACAATTATTCTAGCAAATTTCACTGTGGCGCTTGCCTGAGCATTTATAAGTTTAATACACTGGGCCGCAGAATCAGCTCTCTGATCATACTGACCTGGTAAATATTCAACGGCAAAAAAAGCTTGGGAACCTATTTTTTCAAATTCCGTCTCATCATAGGCAGCATCAATTGCTGGCTCTGCAAACACTGTATATTTAGCATCCTCATAGGTAGCATCATCAATGCCCTCTATATCATAACGGTTGATTACTCTAACCCCTTGCAATCCTGCAACATGAAGGTTTTGCTTAATGTCCTGAAGCAATCCTTGTGCCTCTACATCAAATCCTTTTTTCTTTTCTACGAATATTCTTCTTACCATAAGTTTTCCTTCCCGTACGTTTATTTGCATTTCTGGAATAATGTTCGTGTTTTTCTCTGTTTTTTGCTTATTCACTTTATAATTTTATCACTTTTTCCATCTTATTTCAAGGAATCCCAGGGAGAAAAATGGGTTTTCATTTTTCTCCGAAGGTTATTAGGGGTACGTTCTATTAATGTTCGTGTTTTTCTTTTGTTAACACCAGAAGAAAAAAATACGGCGGCCAAATGGCCACCGTATTTTCCTTATTCAACTCCACATATATCCAGTTGATTTTTCCCCTTGTCCTTTGCTGCGTATAGGGCATTGTCGCTTCTTGAGTATAAGGTTTCAAAATTATCCCCACAGGGAAGACTACGGGAAGCCCCGACGCTACAAGTAACATTTATATCTAAGCCAAGAGCCTTACCAATATTTTCAATTTTTTCTAAGGTTACATATGCTTTATCCTTAGCTGCCTTGTCATTGATTTTCCCAGTAACAAATACCCCAAACTCATCACCTCCAAGGCGTCCTATAACGTCTTGACTTCTAAATGTCTCTATAAAGATATCAGCAATAGCGCTAAGCACCCGATCCCCTTCTACATGACCATAGGTGTCATTAATCAATTTAAAATCGTCTATATCATATACGAGTAACATTCCTGTACTATTTTCACTGGCAAGTAGAGCATCTGTTTTTTCCTGGAACGTGATGCGATTGAATAATTTGGTCACTCCATCATATCTAGCGTTATGCTCCATATTTTTTTGCTCATCAATGTCTTCCATATAAATCAGGCAGTTGACTGTCTTTGTAGCCTCTTTTTGGAACATGTAAACATCACAATCAATCCATGCCCATTCCCCAGATCTTGTCTTTAACCTAAACTCCTCTGCGCACACACACTCCCCTTGGGAAAATTTTTCTGACAACCCTTCCGGTGTAAATAATAAATCCATTCTTTCCCGATCCTCAGGATGAATATATTCATTAACTTTTCCTGTGTTAGTTGCATAGGTTTCGTATGGATAAAATTTACGGTTGTATTCTTCAGATTCATGTATTAATTCTGACTTGCCTTTTCCAAGATCTACAGAAACAACCAACTCATACTCTCGCATCATGGCTTGTTGAACGTTCTTTTCATCAGTAAGTAAGGTCTCTAATCTCTTTTCTTTTTGTACATTGGCGCCGATACCTATGACCTTTCGCACACATCCAAAGTCATCTTCCGTTGAGTAGAATTTAACCTTGTACCATAGATGTTCTCCCGTTTGGAAAAAGTCCGCTTTGAATTCCATCTCGCCACTAATTCCTTCTTTCTCTGCACCCTTAAGCATATCTCTATATACCTGACAAAAATCCGGGTGTACAATGCGCTGGTCTGTACTGAGATATTCTAAATAATTTTCTCTAGTTCCCTGAACTTTTTTCCCCTTTCCATCAGAAACAGAAAAGCTCATAAATTCCTTCCTTACATCGTAACTGAACACCAAATTGTTAGAGGTCTCCAAAAGGCTTTCGTACAGCTTGGACTGTTCTTCTTTCCATTCTATAGCCCTTATATCTTCCATGCTAAGGTTGTCAAGTGCTTTACTTCTATCATCGTCTAACAACAATTTATCAAAGTCTTTCTGTGACATTGGGCGAGCATAGTAATACCCTTGACCCTGGTCACAACCAATTTTCCTCATAAAATTAGCCTGGTACTCGGTTTCAATACCCTCTGCAATCACTTCCATATCAAGAACCTTTGCTATTTGCATGATTCCCATGAGGACTTTTTTGGCTCGAGGGGAAGTCTCTACTTCTTGAGTAAACTTCATATCAATTTTCAAGTAGTCTACGGGAATATCTTTAAGCATATTTAGAGATGAATATCCACTGCCAAAATCATCCATCAATACTTTAATTTTATGTTGTTTCAGGCATTGAAAAATTTCCTTTAGCTTTGCCGGATTTTCCATGTATGCACTTTCTGTAACCTCTATTCGCATGAAGTCCCAGTTAACTTTCTCTCTTGATGACCATTCTCCCAACATACCACAAAAGTCTTGGATGTGAAAATCAGCTCTAGATGCATTGATGGATATTGGAACAACAGGTTTTCCTGCCGCCAAATTCCCCTTTATATACTTCCAAACTGTTTTTCTCACGTAAGCATCGATTTCTGCAATGGAGCCATCCCTCTCAAAAATCGGAATAAAGTCATCAAGGTGAATCACCCCCTTAGTCGGATGAATCCAACGAATTAAGGCCTCGGCACTAATTGGACAGCCATTACTAATGCTGTATATAGGTTGATAATAAACCTTAAATTGGCCTGTATCTAAGCCGTACCTCATCTCCCTTTTTATTTCCTGTTCCCAAATCATAGTCTGCCTTAATTTATCATCATAGATAGCATAGTCAGATTGGCGTTTTTGCTTCCCATGATTCAATGCCAGGTTAGCCCAGTCAATCATAAGATTAACATCCGTTTTATGGTCTTTAACATAATAAAATCCAAAATGGATTACTACATTATAATTGTCAAAGAGTTTGTTCATCTGTTTATCAACAGCCTTCTTCATCCCCTTAATATCAAAATCTTTTTCTCTGCAGCATAGTGCAAAATGATCCGCTTCCAATCGCCCACAAACACCAGTGCTTCCTACTATTTCCTTTAGTGTTACACTTATTTGTTTTAACACATAGTCACCTTGGTTTGATCCAAAAATATCATTAATTATCTTAAAGTTATCCACATTGCCCGTAATGATTATGTACTTTTCATCATTATTCTTAAGTAGTTGGCTTGTATGATGAAAAAAGCCTTGCCTACTGTAGATTCCTGTCAGTTCATCAAACTCTGCTTGATAACGAAGTTTAGCCTCACTTTTTATAATACGGTCTTTCTCCTGTTCTAAAACTTTTCTACGACTAATGTTAACTGTCAAGGCCCAAGCCGCAGTCAAAACAATAATCAAAACTAATTCTATAGAAAACAGGATTACATTATCCATTAATTTATTATTGCCGTGAGCTATAATACTTTCTGGAATGAAAGTACAAACATACAGCCCTGTGTTTCCAAAAGGTTTATATGAAACATAATGGACTTTCCCATCATAGTTAAAAGATATTCCATCTCCCCTGCCCTTGCTAAGATTTTTCTTAACCTCTGAGGCCTTGTATTGAGTTGTAATATCCTTACGGTTAAAGAGGTTAATAAAATTATCATTTTTATCAAACAAAACCTGCCCATCGTTGCCCACAATAATGTTACCTTTTCTATCGCATACAACAGAAAATCCATGGTTTTCATAGGTAATTGCCATTAATAAATCGGCAAAAATCAATTCTGTAAATCGACCATAAAGAACACCTGTTATCTTATCTCCTGAACGGACAGGGACAGATAGGATTATAGCATTTTCTTCTCCGTCTTTAGGCTTTTTAATTTCTTGAATTCCTCTCTTACCATCAATTGCATCCTTAAAATAGTTTCTGTCTTCAATGTTATAACTTACACCATCATTAGTGTAAGTATGCCCCTTAATGTCACTAAATCCTGTGGAGAAAAAACCTCCAGTTGTGGCAATTGCATCTAGTGCCTCCCCTTGCTCTTGTACAGTATCCAAGCTCCCTTTTTCACCAAAAGCCTCTGCATTCACTTCAAGAAGCTTATATTTACCATCTATTTTAGCAGAAATAGCTTCCATCTGCTGATCACTACTTTCTTCTAACTCAACAAAAGCAGACTCCTCCATGGAGTCTGCTTGTTTAAAGTTAAGTTGAAATAAGACAACGAAAAAAAGAATAACAATCATAACTGGCATAATCAGTTTGACTACATCATTTTTATTTTTCATTTTTCTCATCTCCTCCCCATTTTATGTAATAGTATACTTTAAAACAGGGTGTAAGTCAATGGTATGGGGGCTTAGAGCCCCTCCCTAACCGTTGGAATTTAAGCATTTATCATTAGTCGGTGATCAATTTACATACCTTATTTGAAAATTCAACTGGGTCTTCAATCGTAATCCCTTCTATAAGTAGTGCCTGATTGTATAGGATATCCGCATATATAGTTACTTTTTCTTTATTTGCCTCATAGGCTTTGGTTAGGGCTGTGAAAATAGGGTGGGAAGAATTAATTTCTAAAACTCGCTCAGCTTTGATTTGTTCGTCGTTTGGCATGGCATTTAGTACTTTTTCCATTTCCAAGGATAAGCCTCCCTTGGTAGTAAGGCAAACTGGATGGCTCTTAAGTCGCTGTGAAAGCTTTACTTCGGTAACCTTGTCCCCTAGTCCTTCCTTAATAAAGGTAAGCATGTTCTTATTTTCTTCCGCCTGCTTTTCTGCGGCTTCCTTTTCTTCTTTAGTTTCATCTATCTCTAAATCCTCGCTGGATACAGATTTAAATTCTTTTTCATCATAGTCATGAAGAACTTGCAAAGTAAATTCATCTATATCTTCAGTTAAGTAGAGAATCTCTATGCCCTTATCCTTTAACAGCTCTGTCTGTGGTAATTGATCTATTTTCTCCACTGATCCACCAGAAGCATAATAGATGTACTTTTGGTCTTCCTTCATTCTGGAAATGTATTCTGCCAAGGTTACTAGCTGTTTTTCTCCAGAGGAATAATACATAACCAAATCTTTTAACAGATCCTTCTTTGCTCCAAAACTTTCATATAGGCCGTATTTAATCTGCAATCCAAAGCTTTTAAAGAATTCCATATAATCATCTCTATTGTTTTTTTCCATGGCCAGAAGCTCGGATTTTATCTTCTTTTCCAGTCTACTCTCAATCGCCCGAAGCTGTCTGTCATGCTGAAGCATCTCTCTTGAAATATTGAGTGATAAGTCTTGAGAGTCTACAAGGCCTCTAACAAAGCTGAAACAATCTGGTAAAAGGTCTGCGCATTTATCCATAATCAATACTCCAGAAGAATAAAGCTGTAAGCCTTTTTCATAATCCCGTGTATAGTAGTTCATCGGTGGCTTTTTAGGGATAAACAGCATTGCATTGTAGCTTGAGGCCCCTTCCACACTGGTATGAATTACTTTTGCTGGATCTTCAAAATCATGGAACTTCTCTTTGTAAAAATTAGTATATTCTTCCTTGGAAATTTCACTTTTTCCCTTCTTCCAAAGTGGTACCATACTGTTCATGGTGTCTTTTTCCATGTAGGTATCAAATTCTTCCTCGCTGCCTTCCTTTGGCTTACGCTTTTCCACCATCATTTCAATCGGATAACGAATATAATCAGAATATTTTTCAATAAGCCCTTTCAGCTTATAGCTTTCTAGGTAGTCGTCGTACTTTTCATCATCTGTGTTTTCTTTTAGCTCTAATACAATGGTAGTTCCATTTCCTTCTTTGTCACATTCTTTAATAGTATAGCCGTCTGCTCCTGATGACTGCCACTGATATGCCGTTTCTGCATCAAATGGTTTGCTAGTTACAGTTATTCTGTCACTAACCATAAATGCTGAATAAAATCCAACTCCAAATTGACCGATAATATCAATATCTTCTGCCTCTTGATTTTCGTCTTTAAAGGCAAGTGAACCGCTTCTTGCAATAACTCCCAAATTTGATTCTAGCTCTTCTTTGGTCATTCCTGCCCCATTATCACTAATAGTAAGAGTTCTATTCACCTTGTCTGCCTCAATATTAATCGCAAAACTCTCTCTAGAGAGCCCTGTGTTTTCATCCTTTAGGCTTTGATAGTACAGCTTATCAATTGCATCACTGCTGTTTGAGATCAATTCCCTTAGAAATATTTCCTTGTGAGTATAGATTGAATTAATCATTAAATCCAATAACCTTTTAGATTCTGCTTTAAATTGCTTCTTTGCCATCTTATATTCCTCCTGAACTTTAATTTTTAACGTTTTGTCAGCACTCCTTTCGTGTGAGTGCCAATAAATGACACTATACACCCCTACGCCAAATAAATCAAGAGTCTGTATAGGAATTTCTCTGCCTTTATGATAAAATATTTTTATTCTAGAATTAACAAGGGGTTTACGAATGAAAGCATTTAAAGTACTTATTGCGCTTATTATTTCTATAGGGCTGCTTTGCTGCCAAATTTTACTTATAGGTGTCTTTTCCAGTGAAAAGGCATTATCTGCTGAAGGAATATCTGCGGCCATTGGTAAAACTGATATTGTCAATCAGGTTTGTGAAAATACTTTAGACGACACTATCCTAGAGAATATTCCTGGGAGTACTGATTTGATAAAGAAAGGTCTACATAGTGAAATTGGCACAAATATTGTTGGCGAATACGCTTCCAAGCTAGTATTTTCTGTATTGCGAGGGGACGATATGCCTGGCTTCACTGGAGCTGACGTAAAAAATGTCCTGGATAGTGGCATTGAAAACTCTAATTTGGATGCTACCACTTCGGCTCTTGTTTCCAAATATGTTTCTGACAATCAGGATACATTAGCAAGCCAGCTCAACAACAGACTCCCGTCTCCCACCACACTTCGTGGCGAGGATATTGGAATCAATCAAACAGTTTTTAATGTTGTTCAAACTCTTTATGAACCTTTAGGAAAAATTCTCATTGCTGGACTGGCTCTTGTCTTTGGGGTTATCTTAATTGCACTGTTTTGGGAGAGTAAACTAGGATTTATGTGGTGGAGCATCGTCAGCTTTATTTCAGGCCTAGCACTTATGTTAAGCGGGCTACTTGCAACCCTCTTCACCAGTGTTACGGTAGATTCATCTGTGATTGCCGCTGGATTTGGACTTCTGGAAAAACCTTTGTCCATAGGTGGAGTTATATCCTTTGGGTTTGGAGTATTGCTTATTATTTTCTGCATCACCTTCAGGAAACTTTTCAGATAATATTTTATTAGTAATTTTAAAGGGACCTGAGCTTTCAAAAATCTAGGTCCCTTTTATTTCATCTTTATTCTTATTTCATGGTTTCTTGTTTTACCTTATGATCTACTACGTGGCGTTTTGCAAGTTCAGCTGCAATATCTTTAAGCTGAATGCCTTGCTCCACCATCATTACCATCACATGATATGCCAAGTCTGAAACTTCATAAATGGTCTCTTCTTTGTTGCCTTTAGCACTGGCGATAATTACCTCTGTACATTCCTCGCCTATCTTTTTTAGGATCTTATCCATTCCCTTATCAAAGAGGTATGTCGTGTAGCTGCCTTCCTTTGGCTGGGTCTTTCGTTCTTCAATCATGTCGTAAAGTCCATCGTAAGAAAAAGGTGTTTGTTTGGGGTTTATATAAACTGATTGGAAAAAACAGCTTTCTGCCCCTGTGTGGCAGGCAGGTCCATCTTTAATTACTTCTACTACCAATGCATCTTTATCACAGTCTGCTGTAATGCTTACAACATATTGATAATTTCCGCTAGTTTCACCTTTTCTCCAAAGCTCCTGGCGGCTTCTACTGAAAAAACAGGTTTTCCCTTCTTTTATAGTAATGTCCAGAGCCTCTTTATTCATGTAAGCCACCGTTAGTACTTTTTTTGAGTAGTAATCTTGTACAACGGCAGTAATTAGTCCTTTGTCGTCAAATTTTAATTCCATTTTATCCCTATAAGCGTACTTCTACGCCTTCCTTTCTTAACTGTTTTTTAAGCTGGGCAATAGGTATTTCCTTGTAATGAAAAATACTAGCCGCAAGTCCTGCATCTATTCCCGGGCGATTAAATAGCTCCACAAAGTCTTCTGCACAACCTGCCCCTCCAGAAGCAATGATAGGCACTGAAACCCTTGCTGCAATTGCATCTAAAAGTTCAAGGTCAAATCCATTTTTGACACCATCTGTGTCGATGCTGTTGACAACTAATTCTCCTGCGCCTCGAGCAACTCCGTCTACTGCCCACTGAAGTGCATCGATGCCCGTATTTTCTCGGCCACCTTTGCTAAATAATTTAAAAGATCCGTCTACTCGCTTTATATCCATGCTGAGAACCACACATTGATCCCCATATTTCTTAGCACCTTCTCCAATAAGCTGAGGATTTTTAATGGCTCCACTATTTACGCTAACCTTATCTGCCCCACATTTTAATACTCTATCAAAATCATCAATAGTATTTATTCCTCCACCTACAGTTAAAGGAATGAATATTTGCTCGGCAACATCTATCAAAATTTCAGAAAAAAGCTCTCGCTCTTCAACACTAGCTGTAATGTCATAAAACACTAATTCATCAGCGCCGCTCTCATTATAAAATTTTGCCATTTCCACAGGGTCTGCTACATCTTGTATTCCTTCAAAGTTTTTTCCCTTTACTACTCTACCGTTTCTTACATCAAGGCAAGGAATTATTCTCTTTGTAATCATATCCTACTCCTATCTTGCCAGTGCAATGGCTTCCTCTAGATCCAAAAGACCGCTGTACATGGCCTTTCCTAGTATAGCCCCATATGTAAAGTCTTTCAACGCTGTAATTTCGTGATCAAAGCTGATTCCACCTGATGCAACGATATCCACATCCTCTAATTTTTCCAGCTTCTTGTAAGCTTCTAAATTAGTACCTTGTAGCCCGCCATCCTTGGAAATATCCGTATAAATAATAGTCTTTACGCCGATTTCTTTTAGTTCCTGGCAAAAGGCCATTCCTTCTTTTTTCGTAACTTCTTTCCATCCATTAATTGCAACGTATCCATCTTTCACATCTACGCCTACGGCAATTTTTTCTCCATATTTTTGTACCATTGCTTTTAAAAACTCTGGTTCCTTTATGGCAACAGTACCTAGGATTACACGCCCCACCCCTAAGGTAATATACTGCTGAATTCTTGCTTCATCACGAATACCTCCGCCAACTTCTACAAACATATCAACATCAGAAACAATATCTTTTATTATTTGAAAGTTGACCAACTTTCCGTCTTTTGCTCCGTCTAAATCCACCAAATGCAAATTGGTTGCACCTTTTTCTTTAAAGCTTCTGGCAACTTCTACTGGGTTTTCACTATATACGGTCATCTGATCATAATCACCTTGGAAAAGGCGAACCGCCTGACCGTTTCTTAAATCTATAGCTGGAAATATTTCCATTTATGCCTCCTTCTCTTACTTTTCCTGCTGATCAAGCAATGCTTGGATTGCTTTGTCTGATGCTCCAAACTCCTTCACATCTCTCTTAAGCAATTGGGCAGCAGCTTCTGTATCTAAAAACACGGTAATATTTTTTATTTCATCACCTTTTTTTATTTTGTAATTCCATTCCACTTGCTCTGCATTTGGTACAAGTGCTAAAATCTGTTCTGCATACTTTTGTACATCCTTATCAAATGCATTTCGATCATCTTTATCTACTTCTTTGTCAAAATTTAAAATTATAATATTAGGGCTATTTTTAAGTTGTAATTCTAAAGTATAGTTTGCTACATTCTTTTTCAGTCCAAGGCTATTGATAAGTTCATTCACTCCAGGAGCATCAGTAATTGATTTCACCTTTTTGCTATAAAGCATTTTGGCCTTTTCCCCTGCCTTAGCTTTAGTTTCTAAGGTGGTCTTCACCTCAAGGATTGTTTCTTGGGCAGTCGTTCCTTGAGTTATTGTTTCCTCCAAAACGGTTTCTTCACTTTGAGGGATATTTTCACCCTTTGATGTGGTAACTGTAATAATGATTCCCGCCACAATGGCAATTACCGCAATAATTATAATGATTACCGTCAGGTTCATCTTTTTGCCTTTTGCTTTATTTTTGTTGAATTTCATCCTATCTTCTCCTACTTTAGTTTTTTACAGTTCCATAAATGATCTTAATATGTTTAATCCGACTCGTCCGCTTTTCTCTGGATGGAACTGAGTTCCATATATAGATTTGCTACGAACCGCCCCTGTAATTTCAATTTCGTAATTAGATGATGCAATCCTATTTGCCTCGCAATTTTTACCATAAAAACTGTGGACGTAATAGACGTAGTCTCCTTCTTTTATGTATTTAAAAAGAGGCTCATCTTTTTTCAATTTTAAACTGTTCCACCCGATGTGTGGCACTTTCAGCTTACTTCCATGAGGAAGATTATCCTCAATGGAGGCAATTTCGCCTTTTATAAGACCTAGACCTTCGTGATTCCCATACTCAGCGCTTCTTTCAAAAAGCAGCTGCATTCCTAAACAAATCCCAAGCAATGGTTTTCCTCTTTGGGTTTCTTCAATAATCGTATCTACAAGACCTGTGGCTCGCAGCTTGAAAATGGCATCTTCAAAGGCACCAACTCCAGGTAAAATAATGTGATCGGCTCTTTTTATCTCTTCTTTTTCCTTGGTCACAAGAACCTCTGCTCCTAAATATTTTAGGGATGCAGTCAGAGAAAAAAGGTTTCCAACCCCATAATCAATAATTGCAATCATACTATAATCCTTTCTATAGTACACCCTTGGTCGATGGAATCTGGTCTTTATATTCTTGATCAATGGCAACAGCCTGTTTCAACGCTCTAGCTAACGCTTTAAACATTGCTTCAATAATATGATGTCCATTTTCACCTGCCATTAACTTAAAGTGTAAAGTTAATCCTAATTCTCGACAAAGGGCCTCCATAAACTCTTTCACCAGTTGAGTATCAAAGGTTCCTACCTTCTCTACAGGAATTGTAACATCAAAGTTAAGTGATGCTCTTCCACTAATGTCAAGGGCGCATAACACCAAAGTTTCATCCATTGGAAGCATCATGGATCCATAGCGAGTTATTCCACGCTTGTCCCCAAGTGCGTCCTTAAATATCTGTCCTAGTGTAATAGCTATATCTTCCACGGTGTGATGTTGATCAACATGACTGTCTCCCTCACACCTTACAATAAGGTCGAATCGTCCGTGGCGAGCAAACAACTCTAACATGTGATTTAAAAAACCACAGTCTGTTCCAATTCGATAAGAACCCTTACCATCTATGTTGATTTCCATTTGAATCTGAGTTTCTGCTGTATTTCTTGTCATTTGACTCGTTCTCATCTTATGTCCCCCTCATTTAGTATTGCTTTTGTTACTTCCAAAAGCTTTACCATCTCTTCTTCTCTGCCTATAGTAATTCTCACATAATCTCTAATGTGTTTTTTGTTAAAGTGCCTTACAATTATATTTCTTTCTCCCAGTTCTGTAAAGTATTTAAGTCCGGAAATTTGATTACTTTTACAAAATACAAAGTTTGCAGAGGAAGGTAACACAGTAAATCCAAGGTTCGTTAGCTCTTTTCCAAAATTTTCTCTAGTTTTCATAATTTTGTCTCTAGTCTGCCGGAAATATTTTTTATCTTTTATTGCAGCTGTTGCAGCTAAAATAGTCAGCTTATTAATATTATATGGATTAAAACTAAACTTGATTTTGTTTAAATCTGAAATGATTTCACTGCTACCTACTGCAAATCCAATTCTGCTTCCTGCCAGACTCCTTGACTTTGAAAAGGTTTGGATTACTAATAAATTATCATACTTTTGTGTCAGGTAGATGGCAGTTTCCCCACCAAAATCTACATAGGCCTCATCTATTACCACTAAGTTTTCCCTGTTTGATGCCACAATGGCTTCGATCTCATCTAATGTAAGTGCTATGCCTGTAGGAGCATTAGGGTTGGCAATTACAATGGTTCCCTCTAGATTTTTATAATCTTCTGGGTTAATACGCAAATCCTCTGTCAAAGGAATGCCTTCCCAGTTTGCCCCAAATACATCTCCATATACTGGGTAAAAACCATAGCTAATCTGAGGAAAATATATTTTTTTATCTGGATTTTGAAATGCCATAAATGCAAATGCTAAAACTTCATCAGATCCATTCCCTACCATTACTTGGTCAGTATCTACTTGGTAATAACCTGTTATTGCCTGAACTAAATTGGCAACGCCTGGATCTGGATAACGCCTTAAATCTTCAAGGTTTGCTCCCTCAATTGCCTGAATTACTTTAGGGCTTGGAGGATAAGGATTCTCGTTGGTATTAAGCTTAATTAGCTTTATATTTTGCGGTTGCTCCCCAGGAGTGTATGGCTCCAAATTTTCATATTCTTTCTTTAAAAATCTGCTCACTTTACTGCTTCTCCTAATTTTTCCATCATGTCACTAATTATCTTGTTTTGGAATTTAAAGCTGGATTTGTTGGCAATAAATCTGGCACTAATCTGGTCAAATTCTTCAATGACCTCTAAGTTATTAGCTTTGATGGTTCCTCCGGTTTCTACAATGTCTACAATTACATCAGACAGCCCTAAAATAGGTGCTAATTCAATGCTCCCATTTAATTTTATAATCTCTATATCTCTATTTTTTTCTGCATAAAATTGCTTCGCTACATTTACATATTTGGTTGCAATTCTAAGAGTTTTATCTGTATCTTCGATGTATCCTGCAGGGGCTGCTACTGCCATGCGGCATTTCCCAATATTTAAATCCAAAAGCTCATAAACATCCGGCTTGCTTTCAAGTAAGATGTCTTTTCCCACAATTCCTACATCTGCTGCGTGGTGTTCCACATAAATAGCTACATCGCTTGGCTTTACCAACAGATACCTTACATCCTTTTCTTTATTTTCAACTACTAATAATCTGTCTTTATCTTCATAAGCAGGGCAATCATATCCCGCATCTTTTAGCATTCCATATACTTGATCACCTAATCTCCCTTTAGGAAGTGCAATATTTAACATGATGTCCCCTCCTCCTTGATTAATTCTCCATCGACAAGGCGATAGCAATCTTTGTACCTCAATCCTTTTGGATAAGCTTTTTCCGCACGAACGCTTAGGCCTTTCTGTTGAAGGCTTTGTACTGCCTTGGCAATCTCCGTTAGCGATTCCTTACATTTGTAAAGGATTATGGCATCCACATCGTACTCTTTTTTTTCTTTTACAATTCTACCTAGCTCATTAAGATATAGGGCAAATCCGATGGCATCCACCTTTTTACCTAATATAGCCATTGCCTGGTCATATTGTCCCCCTGCTAGAACGGTACTTCCTAAGGCTTTTATGTACCCCTTGAAAACAATTCCATTGTAATAGTCAATATCGTTGACCATGGATAGGTCTAACTGAATATTTTTCCCGCAACCAGATTCTTTCACTGCAGCATAGACTTCTTCCAATTGATCTAGGGCAGCGTCCATTTTCTGGCTTAGTGGGATAGTTCTTGCTTCTGCAACAACCTTCTCAATGTTTCCGTAAAGGTAAGGCAGCTTGCATAATGTTTTTATTTGTTCTGTTGAAAGGTCAGAGGCTTCAGCCTCTTTTCTGATCCCATCTGCATTTTTGCTACGAATCAGCCTAATCAGCCTGTGCTTTACATTTTCCGAAACTTGAAGACTTTTCAAAAGTTCAACCACAAAGCTCATATGTGAAAGTTCTAATATGTAATCTTTACTGATATTTTTCAAAGTAAGAGCTGCTAGGGACAGTACCTCTGTGATTACATAATTATCAACCTTGCCGATGTACTCAAGACCCATTTGACTAATCTCAGTAAAGGTATGGCTTTCTGTGCTTTCTCTGTAAACATTTTCTATGTAATACAGTTTCTCGTTTGTCTGTATAGTGGCTCGACTGTTCTTAATAATACTTAAGGTTACATCTGGCTTTAAAGCAAGGAGTCTGCCATCAAGGTCAGTAAAGGTTATTACCTTATCTCCTGCAATAAAATCTTTGTTCTCTACATATAAGCTGTATTCTTCAAATTTTCCCATCTTATATTTTTTATAGCCAAACTGCTCATACAAGCCTCTAATTTCCAGGCAAGCTTTTTCATCTGGCTTTAATTCCACCTTTTTATATTTCATATTCCCTCTCTCCTCGTTTCATTGATTTATCGCTTTATCACATTAAACTAGTAACTTCCGCAAGTGATATTATAACATAACTTTAACTATACGCCAAATAAATTTTACATTTAATTTGTATCTATTTTAAAAAGTTTTTAGTTGCCTTGACAACTATATTCATTTGTTGTAATATAGCTGCCATGTCAACTATTTCTTATGTTATAGGAGGAACAAATATGCTACCTCGTCACTTAGTTATTCGAGACTTTTCAATTATCCACCGCTTCAGTATATCTTACCAGATGCATGCCCTTAAAGGTCGAAACATAGCCGGTCATCAAATTGGGTATATTATGTATGTCTGCGCAAAACCTGGAGTTTCACAAGAGGAGTTAGCCTCTTTCCTTGGCCTTAACAAGGGGGCTGTAGCAAAGGGCATAAGACCGTTAGTAGATGATGGATTTATTAACCGTATACCTAACCCAAGAGATAAACGTGCCTATGAGCTATATCCCACAAATACAGCTATATCCCTTCGCAATGAGGCCGACGGTATTATACAAAACTTCGAAGCTATTATAACAAAGGGAATGACAGAGGAAGAACAAACATCTTTAAAACGCCTGTTACACCTTGCATGTGAAAACATTTTAGAGGCATCAAAAACCGATGGGGGCTTTCCCAAAGATTTTCACCATTTTCATAAACACGGTGAACACTGCTGTCCTACAGAAAGGAGATTTCGTAAATGAAAGAAATGCTAAAATACTACAAACCCTATATTCCAATTATGCTCCTAATCGTAGCTTGCCTGTTTGGTCAGGCCTTATGCGAATTAGCTCTACCTGGCTACATGTCAGATATTATAAATGGAGGAATCATCAAAGGTGATATAAACTACATCTATAAGATAGGAATCATCATGATTGGTGTTTCTCTAGCGGTGGCGATTTTCTCCATTGGAGCCAGCTTCTTGGCATCGAGAGTCGCTGCTAAAACATCCAAAAATATACGCCGAGGGCTTTTTCGCCAGGTTACGGATTTTTCTCCCGCAGAGCTTGAAGAATTTTCTACAGCTTCACTTATCACTCGGTCTACAAATGATGTTCAAACAGTGCAGCAGTCTACTGTAATGATTTTACGCATGGCCTGCTTTGCACCAATCATGGGAGTGGGCGCTATTATTAAAGCTCTGCGAACCAGTCCATCTTTATCTTGGACTATCGGCCTTGCAGTTCTGGCTATTTTAGGAATCATGCTAGTGGCTTTTGTCCTTGTAATGCCTAAATTTAAAGTTTTACAAAAGAAGTTAGATCAACTAAACCTTATTATGGGAGAACGGCTTTCCGGCCTCTTGGTCATTCGTGCATTCACCATGGAGCCTTTTGAGGAGAGTCGTTTTGATGATGCAAATAAGGATCTAAACAGATTGAACACTTTTGTTAACCGAGCAATGTCATTTCTCATGCCGGCCTTAATGCTAGTTATGAACTTAAGCAGCATTTTAATCGTATGGGCAGGGGCAAAATTGATTGGTGCAAACGACCTTATGATTGGGGATATGATGGCATTTATGCAATATGCTATGCAGATTATCATGTCATTCCTGTTAATTACAATGATGTTCATCATGATTCCTAGGGCTGTAGTTTCTGGTCAGAGGATTAGCAAAGTCCTAGCAGTTGAACCTTCTATTGTGGATGTGGAAAATTGTCAGGAAATTACTAATCCAGAAGGGACTCTTGAATTTAATCATGTATCCTTCTCCTATCCAGATGCTATGGAAAACACCCTTACGGATATTTCCTTTACGGCAAGTCCAGGGAAAACCACTGCTATTATTGGAAGTACTGGCAGCGGCAAATCCAGCTTAATAAGTCTCATTCCTCGCTTCTATGATGTCACTCAGGGAGAAATACTACTGGACGGAAAGGATATTCGCCAAATTTCCCAGCACAGCCTTCGAGAGGAAATTGGATTTGTTCCCCAGAAGGGAGTTCTCTTCTCTGGAACAATTTCCTCCAACTTGGCCTACGGCAAGGATAATGCCACAGACAAAGAAATGGCTCAATCTGCATCTATTGCTCAGGCACTAGACTTTATCCAAACAAAACCTGACGGCTTTGAAGAGCCTGTAGCCCAAGGGGGCAATAATATTTCCGGTGGACAAAAACAACGGCTCTCCATTGCAAGAGCATTAATCAAGGAACCAAAACTTCTCCTATTTGATGATAGTTTTTCGGCTCTTGACTTTAAGACGGATGGTGTCTTAAGGCATGCTTTAAAGGAAGAAGTAAAGGATGCTACAATTATCATTGTGGCCCAACGAATTAACACCATTATGGATGCTGAACAGATTGTAGTCTTAGACGATGGAGAAGTTGCCGGTATAGGCACTCACCAAAGCTTATTGTCTAGCTGCGCAGTTTACCGAGAAATTGCGTCTTCACAGCTAAGTGAGGAAGAATTAGAAAGGGGGCGAAATTAATGCCTAAGTCAACTAATAAAGCAAAAAGAAACGATTCCAACGGCTCAGGCGGTCACCATATGGGCGGCGGGGAAAAAGCCAAGGATTTCAAGGCAACTATGAAGACACTTTCCTCCTATTTAAAGCCCCATACCTTAAAGCTAATAGTCGTTTTGGTCTTTGCTATTGCCAGCACTGTCTTTACCATTGTATCCCCCTCTATCCTGGGAGAAGCAACCGACAAAGTTGTTGCTGGGATTATGAGTCCATCACCCATGGACTTTACCGCAATTGGGCAAATCTTAATTTTTCTCTGTGTGCTCTATGGGCTCAGCTTTATATTTTCTGCTGCCCAAGGTTATATCATGGCGGGAGTTTCCCAAAAGATAACTTACAATATGCGTAAGCAAATGTCGGAAAAACTAGACAAATTACCTCTTAAATACTTTGATAAGAAGACTCACGGCGAAGTTCAAAGTCACGTGGTAAATGATATTGAAACCATCAATCAAAGTCTTTCACAAAGTCTAACTCAAATTATTACTAGTGTAGCTAGTATAATAGGGATTTTGGTTATGATGATACGTATTAATTTTTTAATGACTTTGACCGCATTGATTGTCCTTCCCTTATCACTGCTTTTGATTAAGCTAATAGTCGGCAAATCACAGAAACATTTTAAAAACCAGCAAAAGTATTTGGGAGAAGTAAACGGTCACGTGGAAGAGATGTACACAGGTCATACTATTGTAAAAGCGTTTAACCAAGAGGAAAATTCCACGAAGACCTTTGATGAGTACAATGATAAGCTATACGAATCCGCTTGGAAATCCCAATTTCTATCTGGAATGATGATGCCTCTTACTAACGTTGTGGGAAACCTAGCTTACGTTGCTGTATGTATCCTAGGCGGCCATTTAGCCTTGCAAAATGTAATTACCATCGGTAATATTCAGGCATTTATACAGTACGTTCGTTCATTCAACCAGCCTGTAGCTCAGGTTGCCAACGTAGCTAATTTGCTTCAATCCACTGCCGCAGCGGCTGAAAGAATTTTCGAGTTTATAGATGAAGAAGAAGAGGAGCAACCTATTTCCAGTGATGAAGCGACTCTTACTACCGATATTAATGGGGTTAAAGGTGAGGTTTCCTTCGATCACGTTGGTTTTGGATATGATGATAGAGCCTCAGTAATCAAAGATTTTTCCTTTGATGCAAAACCTGGGCAAAGGATTGCCATCGTAGGTCCAACAGGAGCTGGTAAAACGACTATAGTAAAGCTTCTACTTCGTTTTTATGAATTGAGCCAGGGGAGAATCCTAGTGGATGGTGAGAATATTAAGGACTACAGCCGCCACGATCTTAGAAAAATGTTTGGTATGGTACTTCAAGATACATGGCTGTTTAACGGAACCATGAAAGAAAATATTCGCTATGGCAACACTAATGCCACAGACCAAGAAGTGATTGAGGCAGCAAAAGCAGCTCATATTCATCATTTCATTATGACCCAACCAAAGGGCTATGACATGGAGATTAATGAGGAAGCTACTAACATATCTCAGGGGCAAAAACAACTGATGACTATTGCTAGAGCTATTTTGTCGGATACTCCAATCATGATCTTGGATGAAGCCACGAGCTCTGTTGATACTAGAACAGAAATCCTGATTCAAAAGGCTATGTCTAATCTAATGGCCAACCGCACTAGCTTCATCATAGCACATCGCCTATCAACAATTCGTGATGCTGATATGATTTTAGTTATGGATCATGGAGATATTATAGAGCAAGGCAATCACGAATATTTAATCGCACAAAATGGTTTCTACACCAAATTGTACAACAGTCAATTCGCTGAAGAGGAATAAATTTACACTATATACCAATAAAAAAGAATCGGAAGTGTTATTTTCACCCGATTCTTTTCATTTGATCCTCAATTTCTCCATAAAAGAATAGTAAACTTATTTAATCCTAGGGGCCAACATTGTTTTGCTCCTTTTAATGAAAATAGTTGTTGTTATAATTGCGGCTAATGTATCTGCAATTGCTTCTCCCATAAGGACTCCATCTGTGCCAAGACCACAGATTTTAGGCAATATAAGAACCAATGGAATGAGTAGAAATATCTTCCTAAGAAATGCTAAAAACATGGAAATCTTCGCCTGGCCTAAGGCTAGGAAAGTCTGCTGGCACGCCGACTGGGCTCCCATGATGGCCATCCCTGCCATAAATATCCGTATTCCTCTAGTTCCAATTTGCAAAAGCTGTGGATCTTCTGTAAACATTCCAATAAACATCTTAGGGAATATGAAAATAACCGCTACAACAGACAATGAAAAGATTAAAGAGATTTTAAGTAGCAGTTTAAATGTTCCCTTCACTCTTTCCATATTTTCCGCACCAAAATTATAGCTTAAAATAGGCTGAGCTCCTTGGGACAAGCCTTGGATAGGTAGCCATACTAACTGCATAACACTAAATAGGATGGACATTAAGGCCACATATAAATCCCCGCCATAGTGTAGCATACTGTTGTTAAATACTAGCTGAATCAAGCATTCCGTGCTTTGCATTACAAAGGGAGATGCCCCTAGCTGCAGTATGGGCAATGACACATCTTTTCGTAGTGAGAGATTTTCCTTCCGAATTTTAAGGATAGTCTTGTTTCCTAACAAAAATCTGAGTACCCAAATGGCTGATACTCCCTGGGCAATAACTGTAGCTACTGCAGCACCTACTACCCCCATATCAAATGTAAAAATAAATATTGGGTCCAGCACAATATTTAGTGCTGCCCCAATACAAACCGTAAGCATTCCAGTCTTAGCAAAGCCTTGACTGATAATAAACATATTTAAACCTAAAGTAAACTGTACAAAAATCGTACCGATCAAATATACACTTAAATACTGGCTAGCATAAGGGAGTGTCTGCTCACTTGCTCCAAATACCATTAAAATACTGTCCTTAAATAACAAGAACACTCCAGTAAGTATAACTGCAAAAATAACTAACAAAGTAACACTATTGCCTAAAATTTTCTCTGCCTTGTCATTTTCTTTTCTGCCCATAAATATAGCAGCTCTAGGGGCACCGCCCATTCCTACCATTGCTGCAAATGCAGCAACAAGCATTACCACTGGAAAAGCTACACCTAAACCAGCCAAAGCCATTGAACCTTCCATGGGAATTCTTCCCACAAAAACACGATCCACCATGTTATATAGTAAATTGACAATCTGTGCTAAAACGGTTGGAATAGCAAGCCTAAGAAGTAATTTATAGATAGATTCTGTCCCCATGTCTTTGTTGTTCATTTGCCTTACTACTCCACTTTCTTTTGTCAATTACATTAAGTCGTCTATACAGTGTAACACTACACCCGCTTTAGTTAAAACTTCAATAGCCCTTCTTGGATCTGCTACTTTTATTATAATCAATGCCTTTCCCTTGGAAGATCTAATGGTGGAATAAATATAATCCACGGCTATATCTTCCTTACACAAAACTTTAAGAACTGCATCAAGACCACCTGGATGATCATTAAGCTCTACTGCAATTACTTCTGTAATACTGGCAGTAAATCCATTCTTTTTAAGCTCTCTTGTCGCTTCATCAGCATCACTTACGATACAACGAAGTATCCCAAAATCCACCGTATCCGCAATACACATTGCTTTAATATCAATTTCATACTTAGCAAGTACTTCTGTCAATTCTGAAAGTCTACCTGTGGTATTTTCTACGAATACCGACATCTGTTTTACTATCATTCTTCTTCCTCCTTAGATCTACACACGAATAGAAAGATTTCTTGTATCTTCAACTCTAACGGCTTTTCCTTCACTTCTTGGTAATGTCCCAGCACTTAGGAATTTAACCTTGCAACCAATACCTAGAAGAGTTCTCAGTTCATGGTCTACTCTCCCTTTAAGGGATTCGATAAATTTAATGTCATCTATAGCCAAGCCTTCAGCCAGCTCAACTCCTAATTGGAAAGTGTCTGTGTTGTTTTCTCTTCCTATGTACAGCTTGTAGTTCATAGTAAGCTCTTCAAATTTGCTTATCACTGTCTCAATCTGTGATGGGAATACATTTACACCCCTGATGATAAGCATATCATCAGAACGTCCAAGAACTCTGCTCATTCTCACCGTGGTTCTACCGCAAGAGCATTTTTCTGGCATAAGGTAACAAATATCTCTAGTTCTGTAGCGAATTAGTGGAATGCCATCTTTTCCAACAGTAGTAAATACTAACTCTCCTTTTTCCCCATAAGGGAGAACTTCTTCTGTCTTTGGATCGATAATTTCTGGAATAAAAAAGTCTTCATTAATATGCATCCCATTCTGTGCTTCACAGCTACAAGATACTCCCGGTCCCATTACTTCACTAAGACCATAAATATCAAACGCCTTTATGCCAAGACCCTTTTCAATCTGATCACGCATACCATCGGTCCAAGGTTCAGCACCAAAGACGCCTGACTTTAATGTCAACTCTTCTGGAGATACTCCGGCCTTCTTTACTGCCTCTGCAATAGTAAGGGCATAGGATGGTGTACAGCATAAAATAGTTGTCTTAAAGTCCTTCATAAGCAATATCTGCTTTTGTGTATTTCCACTGCTCATTGGAATTACTGAGGCGCCCATATATTCTGCTCCGTTATGTGCTCCAAGGCCTCCTGTAAACAGTCCATATCCGTATGCAACTTGCACTACTGAATTTTTGTCTCCTCCAGTCATGGTCAAACACCTTGCCATACATTCAGCCCACATTTCAAGGTCTCCTCTAGTATATCCAACTACTGTAGGTTTTCCTGTGGTACCAGAAGATGCGTGAATACGCACAATCTCGCTTAAGGGTGAAGAAAACATTCCATAGGGGTAATTATCCCGTAGGTCGGTTTTTTCTGTAAATGGCAGGTTTTTAAGGTCCTCTAAGGATTGTATATCTCCCGGCTTAATCCCTTTCGCTTGCATTCTTGTTCTATAGGTTTCAACGTTCTGATAAACCCTTTTTATGGTGGTTTTCAACCTTTTTAATTGAATTTCCTCCAAAGTTTCTCTATCAGAACACTCCATCGCCTTATTCCAAATTGTCATCTATCAAGCTCCTCCTATACTTCATAGCCTTTTGTGAAGGCTATCTTGTTTAATTCAACAAACTTAGGTTTTACTGTATTTTCTATCTGCTTTATCCAGGTTTCTCTGGAAAATGAAAGTTTTTTTGCCATAGCCCCAAGTAACACAATGTTTACCGCTTTTGCATTGCCACACTCTGTTGCAATCTTAAGTGCATCAAAGGCAGTAACACTACCAGCATTTTTCCTTAAAAATTCTACAATATTTTCCGGATAATCAGCTTGCCCCATGATAACTGGCATAGGCTTTATCTGCTGTTCATTGATAAATATGTCGCCACCCTTTTTAAGGTATGAAATCCATCTGTATGCTTCTAGTTCTTCAAATGCTACGATCACATCTGCACCACCCTCTTCAATTAAAGGTGAGCTTACCTTATTTTCGCTAATTCTAACATGAGTAACAACACTTCCTCCTCTTTGAGCCATGCCGTGTACTTCTGCCAATTTTACATCATATCCTTCTTCTAGCGCAATATTGCCAAGGAGCACACTAGCTAAAAGAGTTCCCTGTCCGCCTACACCGACAATGAGTATATTGATATCCTGCATTTACTTTACCTCCTTTATGGCCGCAAAAGGACAAACTCTTGTACAAAGATCACAACCTACACAACTGTCCACTGCAATAAACGGTTTACCATCTTTTATTTCAATAGCAGGACAACCGATTTCCATACATTTTTTACAATTCTTACAATTCTCAGTGATTGCAAAACGTACGTCAGGCTGTTTAATGATAAGGGCGCAAGGTCTCTTTGTAATAATTACAGACAACTCTTCTCTTGCTGTTTCTTCCTTAACAATTCGCTCAACCTTAGGTAAATCAAAGGGATCCACTTCTACAACGTGTTTAACACCGCAAGCTTTGCATATTGTTCCAATATCAATTGCCGGAGCCTCTTGCCCTCTAATATTTTTCCCTGTAGAAGGATTTTGTTGATGGCCTGTCATTCCTGTGATTCTGTTGTCTAATATTATTACGGTGCCTGTCGCCTTGTTGTAATTCATGTTTATAAGACCTGTAATTCCTGAGTGAATAAATGTTGAATCTCCAAGAACAGCGACTAAATTTCTGGCGTCATCCTGACCTCTGGCCTTTTCAAACCCATGTGCCATCGTAATGGATCCACCCATGCAAAGACAAGCGTCCATAGCTGAAGTTGGCGGAAGTGCACCAAGTGTGTAACATCCAATATCCCCCATAACTGTTTTATTAAGCTTGTTAAGCACGTAAAATAATCCTCTGTGAGGACATCCTGCACAAAGTAGTGGAGGTCTTGGCGGTGCTGCAGGTGGCTGCGCATGATCCGTTTCTTCTCCCGTAAATGCCTTTCGAATCATATTGGCTGAATATTCTCCCTGAATAGTAAACATATCTTTACCACATGTCTTAATGCCCATTGCTTTGATCTGTTCCTCGAAAAAAGGATTTCCCTCTTCGATGACAAATACTTCATCAACCTTTGATGCAAACTCTTCAATAAGAGTTTTTGGCAATGGGTTAACAATTCCTAGCTTTAAGATACTAGCATTTGGAAGAGCCTCTTTTACATATTGATAGCCAATTCCACTAGTGATAATTCCAATTTTTTTATCATCCATCTCAATTCTATTAATTGGGAAGTCCTTAGAGTCCATTTCAATCTGGTTTAAGCGTTTTTCCTGAACAATATGTAACTTCTTTGCCATAGCAGGCATAGCAACATATTTTTGGACGTTCTTTGTGTATGGGATAAGTTCTTTTTCCTGTCTGTCTTCCACTGTCACGATGCCCCTTGAGTGGGAAATTCTCGTGTTAGATCTGATCAAAATTGGGGTGTCATATTTTTCACTTAGATCATAAGCGTATTTCATAAAGTCTTTACATTCCTGGGCATTAGATGGCTCTAATAGCGGAACCCCTGCACTCTTTGCGTAATATCTAGAATCCTGTTCATTCTGGCTAGAGTGACATCCGTTATCATCTGCAACTACAAGCACTAACCCTCCGGTTACTCCTGTGTATGCCACAGTAAAAAATGGGTCTGCAGCTACATTAAGCCCAACATGCTTCATACATGACAGGGATCTAGCTCCGCCGATTGAGCTTCCCGACGCAACTTCTACTGCAACCTTTTCATTAGGAGCCCACTCTACATAAATCTCTTTATACTTTGCAGCTTCCTCAGTAATTTCTGTACTTGGTGTTCCTGGGTATGAGGAAATCACCTTTACGCCTGCTTCATATGCACCTCTTGCAAAGGCTTCATTTCCTAGCATTATCTTCTTCTTCATTTTAACCTCACACTTGTTTAGTTCTACGATCAATAACTCTCTTTGCTTTTCCTTCAAATCTAGGCAATGTTCCTGATGATACTAAGGTTACCTTTGCATCAATGTTAAGTATTACTCTTAAATTATGTTTTATCTTTGCCCGAAGGGCTTCTAATTTATTAAAGTCATCCAAAATTGAAGCATCTGAAAACTCCACTTTTACTTCGATTTTGTCCATATATCCTTCACTATAAATTACAATTTCATAGAAAGGTTCTATTTCATTCATAGACATTACTACAGACTCAATCTGGGATGGGAATACATTTACGCCTCTAATTACCATCATATCATCGGTACGACCTTGTACCTTGGCCATTCTCATGGAAGTTCTTCCACATTTACATGGTTTCTGGTCTAGCCAGGTTATATCTCTGGTTCTGTATCTTAGTATTGGGAAAGCTTCTTTTGTCAAAGATGTGATAACCAGCTCACCCTTTTCTCCTATTGGAAGAGGCTCTAAGTTTTCCGTATCTATAATTTCTGAATAGAAGTGGTCTTCTGCGATGTGCATTCCATCCTTTATATAACATTCTCCGGAATATCCTGGCCCAACTACTTCTGAAAGACCATAATTTTCTGTAGCAATGATGCCTAGCTGTTTTTCAATCTTTCTACGCATTTCCTCTGTATGTCCTTCGCCACCAAAGAGTGCCAATCTTAATTTAATCTTGCTCTTATCAATGTTTCTCTTTTCGATTTCATCGGCTAAAAACAATGCATATGATGGAGTGGCAATTAATATGGTAGACTCAAAATCCTGCATGAGCATAAGCTGTCTTTCCGTATTACCACTGGAAAGAGGGACCACCATGGCTCCTAATTTTTCTAATCCGTAATGAAGTCCAAAGCCTCCTGTGAATAGTCCATATCCAAATGCAATCTGTGCGATGTCTTCAGGATTACCTCCTGCACCGCAAACCACTCTAGCTACAATATCTGACCACATATCAAGGTCATTTCTCGTGTAACCGACAATCTTAGGTTTACCTGTAGTTCCTGAAGAACCATGGATTCGCACAACATCTTTTTTATCTACAGCAAACATACCAAAAGGATAATTATCTTTTAGATCCTCAGCGGTTGTAAATGGGATCTTTTTTACATCCTCTAAATTTTGAATGTCTTCTGGCTTTAGGCCTATAGCGTCAAACTTACTTGTGTACAGTGGCACCTTTTCATAACAGATTTTCACTGTCTGCTTTAACCTCTGTAATTGAAGTGTTTCAATGGTTTTTCTATCTGCACACTCCATCTTTTTATTCCAAATAATGTGTTCCATATCTTCTCTCTATTCTTTATATTTTTTTACTCCAACAATTGGCTTATTTTTGATTGGTTTCTGACTTACTCCTGGTAAAATTCTATTGCTTTCTTCGCCCAAGTAGAGTCAGCCATAGCGGTCCTCCCGACTCCTATAATGTCTGCTGCTCCAGCTTGTAAAAGAGTTTCTATATCTTCTGGAGTCTTTACGCCTCCAGTTAGAATAACCGGCACATCTACAGCCTCTTTAATCGCCTTAGCTTCTTCTCCAAAATAACCTGGCTTTGTAGATTCTGGGTTAACATATCCACACATTCCACCAGAAATATCAAGGACATCTACTCCTGCCTCCACAAAAGCTTTCGCCGCAGCTACTCCGTCTTCAATCTGACTTCCGCCTTCTCTATGATCACAAGCTCCTAGCCTTAAGAATATAGGGTAGTTATTCCCAAGTTCCTGTCGCACTTTTTGTATGATTTCCAAATGGATGCGAATTCTATTTTCAAGACTTCCTCCATATTGATCTTTGCGAAAATTGCTAAGAGGTGAATAAAACTGATTTAAAAGGTAGGAATGTGCTCCGTGAATCTCTACTCCATCAAAGCCTGCTTCCTTGCCTCTAATTGCCGCAGCCAAGAACGCCTCTTCTACTGCCTTAATATCCTCAATAGACATTTCTCTTGGAGTTCCGCCCTTTCTAGGATTTTCCACATGAGATGGCCCGGCAAGTGGCATCCCAGTTATAGATTCCTCACTACAGCTACCTGCATGATTTAATTGTAACACTGCGTTAGTTCCATTTGCATGAATAGTTTGAGCCAGCTTACTAAGGCCTTCTATAGTGCTATCATCGGCTACGGACACTTGTCCTGAGGATGCTTTTCCTTCTTGCATAATAAAGCTATGCTCAATAGTAACCATGGAAAAGGCCCCATCCTTTGTCTTTTCGTCATAATAGTCTAAAGTGTCCTGAGTAATTTTTCCATCAGGTGATGCCTTGCCCACAAATATTGGTGGGTAAGCCAGTCTATTCTTAAAATTTAATTTTTCAGTTCTAAGCGGTGTGTTGATCATAATCATGATTTACTCCCTCATTTACATTTATTCAATAATTTCTCCCATTGTTGATCCACATATTTTTGTGTCTCTTCAATCATCCATTCGCCACCTTTGGCAAACATATGGCTAAACCTACCTTGTTTTTTCAAGAATTCTTCCACAGGAAGTTTTTTCTTTGGCTCATAAGTAAGTTTCCACTCTCCATATTCTATTTCATATAGAGGCCATACGCAAGTATCTACTGCCAATTTACAAATTTCTGCGATTTCAGGAGTCTCATATCTCCAACCTCTTGGACATGGTGCAAGTATATTAAGGAAACAAGCCCCCTCTGTATATATTGCCTTATGAGACTTTTCATGAAGGTCTTTAAAATTTCCCGTAAAAGTTGTCTGTGCCACATAAGGAATATTATGTGCGGCAACAATCTCAGTAAGATTCTTCTTGTTGTGAATCTTTCCTGAAGACTTGGTTCCTATAGGTGAAGTGGTCGCATCGGCAAACTTAGGTGTTGCAGATGATCTTTGAATTCCCGTGTTCATATAGGCTTCATTATCATAGCAAACGTAAACCATATCGTGGTTTCTCTCCATAGCACCCGAGAGAGACTGCATACCAATATCGTAAGTTCCTCCGTCACCACCAAAAGCGATGAATTTAAAGTTGTCTTTAATCTTTCCTTTTTTCTTAAGTACTTTATAGGCCGCTTCAACCCCAGAGGTTGTAGCTCCTGCGTTTTCAAATGCAGTATGAATATAGCTATCCTCATAAGCCGTATATGGGTACATAAATGTTGATACTTCTAAGCAACTTGTTGCATTAGTTATTACTGCTTTATCTTCTGGATTTAGGGCACGAAGTACACCTCGCACTGCAATTCCGGCACCACAACCTGCACACAGTCTGTGACCTCCAGCCAACCGTTCTTTTTTTTCAACTTCTTGTTTTAAATTATATGACATTTATCTATACCTCGAATCTCTTACGCCCATATACCTATACACATCTCCTGGATCATCATTGTCAAATATAACAAAAAGATCCTGGTAAATTTCATAAAAATCTTCTACTGTAATATCTCTGCCCCCTAGGCCATAAATATAATTTATAGCATAAGGTTTGTCTTCTAAATCGTAGAGAGAATTTCTCGCTTCATTAAATAGAGGACCACCACTGTTGGAAAAGCTCTCTGCCTTATCCATAATGGCAACGGCTTTCACCTTGCACATGGCTTCTGCCAGTGGAATTCTTGGGAACGGTCTGAAAACACGAAGTTTAATCAATCCAACTTTTTTCCCCTCTGCTCTCAGCCTATCTACAGCTTCCTTGCCAGTTCCTGCACTGGATCCGATCAACACTAAAGCAACCTCTGCATCATCCATCATGTATTCTTCAAAGAAACCGTAATTTCTCCCAGTCATCTCTTCAAACTTCTTGGCCACATCCATTATTATAGGCATAGAATCCTTCATAGCCTGCGCCTGCTGTCTCTTAATCTCCATATAATATGGTGACGTTCCATAAGGACCCACTGCCAGAGGATTCTCGTGTTTCAAAAGATAATTTTCCGGATCATAAGTCCCAACGAACTCTTTTACCTTTTCATCTTCAATAAGTTCCATGTTTGACACCCCATGACTTGTAATAAATCCATCTTGACAGATCATTATCGGCAGCCTGATTGCCTCAGAAATAGGCATAGCTTGTATGTAGTTGTCATAAACTTCCTGATTAGTCTCTGCGTAAATCTGTATCCATCCAGAATCTCTAGCCCCCATGGAATCAGAGTGGTCGTTGTTTATATTAATAGGACCTGTAAGGGCTCTATTTACTACCGCCATAGTGATTGGGAGCCTTGAAGATGCTGCCACATACAAAAGTTCCCACATGAATGCAAGTCCTGCTGATGATGTGGCTGTAATAGCTCTGGCTCCTGCTGCTGCGGCACCAATACAAACAGACATCGCACTGTGCTCCGATTCCACCGGAACAAATTCCGTATCCACAAGTCCCTCAGCAATATAGCCAGAAAGGTACTGTGGGATCTCTGTTGAAGGTGTTATTGGGAATGCGCCCATCACGTCTGGATTGATTTGACGCATTGCTACTGCCACTGCTTCATTTCCTGACATTCTATCTCTTATACCCATTACTTAACCTCCTTTACAAAATCAATTGCATCAAAAGGACATACTTCTACGCATATGCCGCACCCTTTGCAATGTTCAAAATCAAAATCCAATCGCTTACCATCTTTTACTGGGATGGAGCTATCTGGGCAATATGGAATGCACAACATACAATGTTTGCATTTATCTTCTCTAAACACAGGAGTCATTACCCTCCACTCCCCTGTATTGACCATCTTTGAAGTGGCCGATTCAACAATTTCAGCCCCGATGGTCATTTCCTGCCATGTTGACTGTTCGTTTATCTGTGCTGCTTTCTTTTTCATTATCCTACTTTTACCTCTTCCATTGATTTTACTAAAGCTTTCATATTTCCTTCGATTAAGTTTGGCTTGTGGGAAAATTTATGTCTAAATGATTCTTCCATGTCTGCAACGAATCGGTCTGGGTCAATAACTGCGCTGACTTTCACTGCCGCCGCAAGCATTGGCGTGTTAGGGAAATTTTTCCCTAAGGTCTCCATAGAAATCCGCTCTGCATCCACTACACAAATTTTACCTCCAAAATCTCCTAGCTGTTTTCTAATCTCTTCTGGATCTTTCTTAGAGTTGATGATCAATGCTCCACCATCTTTGATTCCCTTTGTCACATCTACTGAACGAAGCAACGTCTCATCTACAACCACAACATAATCAGGATGATAAATATTAGAATGAACATTACAGTGGGAATCTGTGATCCGATTGTATGCTGTAATTGGCGCTCCCATTCGCTCTGGGCCATATTCGGGGAAGCCCTGTACATATTTTCCTGAATTAAATGCTACATCTGCAAGAAGCAGACAGGCTGTCTTTGCCCCTTGTCCACCTCTGCCATGCCACCTGATTTCTACTGAGCCTGGTTCCATTTTCATATTTTTATCCTCCTAAATTACAAAAAAAGAACTTTCATCCTTGTATGAGGACGAAAGTCTGAAACTATCGTTATACCACCTGATACAACATACTAACATATGCGTTCCCTATTACGGAGGAAATCCGTCAAAGCTTACTTTAATTTCAGCTTGCAACTCGGAAGTGATTTTCAGATATCTTTTGTCTGGTTGTAAGGCTCTCACCACCCCTAACTCGCTTTTACCTTAAAAGATCCTACTTTCTTCGTCATAGTCTTTAATCTTCTTACTTTTTATAGGTTGTATTTTAACTTATGTTATCAAACCTGTCAATATTTTTTATGTAAGAAACACAAAAAACATTTTTGTTTCTTGTGCTCTAACACAACAGTTTTTTTATTTACTGTTATATGGTACATATGTTCCTGTGGCTGTAGCTACTATTTTCTCTTTATCTTTCTCTCTAGCTTTGCACCTCACACGTATTAATGTTTTCCCTAGGCTGGTCACTTCTGATGTAAAGATGTATTCTCTGCTGATGAGTGGGCGAATATAGCTAATTTGTAAGTCCGCTGTTGTAACGCTACCTGTTCCCTGAAAGGCAGCGGCTGTAATTCCCATAGCCGTATCAAACATGGCAGCAATGGAGCCTCCGTGGATTTCTCCCCTTTGATTCTTTTCCCATTCTCTCATGAAAAAGATTATTTCCGATGTTTTTTCCTCTCGGTTAGCCTCTAAAAAAACTGGGTCTAGCATATTGTTTAATTTTCTTTCTTCTGTTTTCGCCACTTTGTTTATTATTTCATTAAATCTTTTTTCCATAATCTTATTTTAGCTCCTTTATCTTTATTTTAATAATTTTGCTTACCCTGTGCATTAGTGACATTTTACCACTATGAGTTTCTCTTTTCAATAATTACCTGGAGATAGCAAAATTATAAAAATACTATAAAATACCTATGTTCTCCATGAATACGAAAGTTTTCTCTGGATAAGATATATATGAGGTGATTAATAAAATGATTGGTAAGTTTAAAAATTGTAACCCGGCAAACCCTGCTCTAGTTATTGACCATATGGTCACAGAAGCAGAGCGACAAATCGAAAAAATGACCGGTAAAAAAGTAAAATTAACCGCCCATGAAGTGGAGCACTAACCAGCTCTACTTTTACATACAATTTCTTTGTCTTCACAAAAGCTTTGTGATAAACTGGATTTATGGTAAAAGGAGATATTACAAAAAAGGCAATTGCGACAGCCTTTAAATCGTTAATGGAAGAAAAGCCTTTCGAGCAAATTACCGTTTCTCAGATTACAAATGAGTGCGGATTGAACAGGCTAACTTTTTATTACCATTTTCAGGACAAATACAGCTTACTAAACTGGATTTTCTCCAATGAAATCGTTTCACTACTAACCTTAAACCTTACATTAGACACATGGAGTTCCAACCTATTCACGGCTCTGTCTTTGATGAAAAACGAAAAAAAATACTATTTAAACGCCTTAGAATACAACAACATAGAATTTCGCCAGTATCTTTTGGATATTGCTCAATCCGTATTCGCACAGGCAATAACCAAACTAGCTGACGGAAAAGAACTAGGCAAAGAAAACCAGAAATTCATTTCATCTTTTTTTGCCCATGGTATAACCGGCGTTATTATTGATTGGGTTAATGGCGGGATGAAGGAATCTCCCAAAAGCTTAACAGACCATGTATACAATTTGGTTTACGAATGCAAATCTCTAGCTATTTCTAACTATTTAAAAGAGTTGAACAAATAACTATATTTGTATGTTTTTTATACATTTTACTTCTTTTGTTTAATTACATTCCCCTTTTGTACTGCTACACTGTTTTTTTAGGGGGTAATAGTACAATGAGCGTAGCAAAAAAAAATATTCTCAAAATAACTGTAATTATTGGTGCACTAATCATACCTTTAATGTACAGTTTCTTTTATTTGGGGGCCTTTTGGGATCCTTACGATAAATTAGATAATGTTCCTATGGCCATAGTCAACTTAGATAGTGGTAGCAAGATTAACGGTGACCAGCGAAATCTTGGTCAGGAAATCTGCGATAATTTGAAAGAGGATGGTTCTCTTAATTTTATATTTACAGATGCAAAGGATGCTAAATCTGGGGTGGCTGGTGACAAATACTACGCCTCTTTGACTATTCCAACGGACTTCTCTGCCCAAGTGGCCACTGCTAGTAAAAAGGAAAAAATTCCTGCTACTATCATTTATTCTGTCAACGAAAAACGTAACTACCTGGGGGCGCAGATTCTCAATACGGCTATTGCAAAGATAGAAAAAGAAATCACCTCCAATATTGATAAAGAAATCGTAGTTAGCCTATCTGACAAACTAGAAGAGGTTCCTGATGCACTTAAGACCTTAGAAGACGGATTTATTCAGCTTTCTAGTGGAGCAGAAAGGCTAAAAGGTGGGGCAGTAACGCTGCAACAGGGAGTTTCTCAGCTGCAAACCGGCATTGGAAAGCTTGGAATTGGTGCAAATCGACTTAAAGAGGGAACGTCCCGGCTAAAGACTGGGACAGATAAATTGAAAAAAGGAAATGGAGCTTTGACTTCTGGGGTCCAAGATCTAAACGATGCCCTGACACAATTGCAATCTGGCATCAATGAGATTAACAAAAAAACTAAGGATGTGGGGAAACTTGCTGATGGGACAAAGAGTCTCTCCAAAGGAGCATCCGACTTGAATTCTGGTCTTAAGGTTTATACCTCTGGCGTAGATCAGACAATAGGTACCTTGGAAACTTCGGTAAAATTACTTGCAGGAAGTTACGGTCAGTTGACTGACGGACCACTTAAACAACAAGTTGGAAAATTTCTTCAAGCCGCAAACACTCCCCAAAACCAACAGAATTTAGCGATCTTAAAGGCGTCTGGGCCAAAGCTTCAGGCTGGCTCAAAAGAAATTTCTAGTGGTGCAGATCAGCTTTATGCTGCTACTGATAATTTGCCTGCACTAAAAACTGGCCTTACCCAGCTTGGACAAGGAGTCTCTTCTGCTAAAGATGGAAGCAGTGCTTTGGCAATAGGCAGCGTCCAATTAGGCAATGGAATCGATCAAGTTGCTACTGGTGCGACTGCCCTTAATTCTGGTGCTACTGAACTGTCAAATGGAACCGGCAAGTTAGAGGCTGGTGCTGCAAAGGTGGCCCATGGCACTAATCAACTTGGAACTGGAATTGACCAGTTATCTAGGGGAATTGCAAAGGGTAAAAAAGGGGTCACTACTAGTATTAAGGACACAAAAAAGCAGCTAACCGCCCTCTATGGTCTTGATCAGTATGCTGCAACCCCTATATACCAAGACACTCAGACAATAGAGCATATTCCAAATTACGGCACAGCTTTTGCTCCCTATTTTCTGTCATTGTCCCTTTGGGTAGGTGGATTGATTATTTTCTTTGGAATTTATTTAGATGTTGATAAACGATACAAATATTTGTGTCGAGATTCAAAGAATGTGGTTCTTCGAAGTGTTGTCTATCTGGCTCTTGGCTTAGCCCAAGCCACTATACTTGCAATGGTTATTAAGTTTGCTTTAGGCCTTCAAGTCGCCCATTTTACAGCCTATATATTAGGGTGCTGCCTTGTATCCATGGTGTTTATATCAATTATACAATTTTGCTTAGTTCACTTAAAAGACTTAGGCAAATTCGTAGCCCTCTTACTTCTGATTTTACAATTGACTTCCTGCGGAGGTACTTTTCCTATAGAAACCGTACCGAAAATTTTCCAAGTTCTCTACCCATTTATGCCTATGACTTATTCTGTAGGGCTGTTTAGAGAGGTTATCGGCGGCAGTCTAGGTTATTTCTTTAAGCAAGATTTGTTTATTCTTATTGGAATTTTAGTGGTTTTCGTTACTACTACCATCTTGCTATCAGTAATGAAAAAAGAGGTGCGCATTGTACGTCAGAAAAAACGTATCGAAAAAAAACGCTTAGAAAGAAGTCTAAACGCTTAAAGTTAAATTGCATTGTTAAATTACATTTCCAGTATTATTGCAAAGATAGGGATTGTAATGATTGAGAATACTGTGGATAGAAGCACTGTCTTTGTTGCAAAGGCAGCTTCCCCCTTGTATTGTTGGCTGAATATGGCTGACACTGAAGCCACTGGCATTGCAAAGCTTAAAATCAAAACCTTCTCAAGTAGAGTGAAGTCACCTGCAATAAGTTTTACCACTAGTAAGGTTACTACTGGCACAATAAGCAGCTTAACAAAACATACTACATACACCTGCCAATCTCCAGTTATCTCTTTTATCTTAAGACCTCCTAGCTGGAATCCTATTACAAACATTGTAAGAGTGGTAGTTGCGCCACCTACAGTAGCAATGGCATCTCCTAGTATTTCTGGCAGTTGACAGTTGGTCAAGAAAAGTATTAGTCCTACGAGCACACCTATCAGACCTGGGTTTAGAAAATTCTTGGCTCCAATTTTTAAGCGAGCACCTGCAGACATTTCAATGAGCATGATTCCTACAGTAAATAAAAGAAGATCATTGACCAATTCTATAATGGCTGCAAAGAAAATTGCATCTCCTCCGTAGAGTGCCTTTATTACTGGGATTCCAATAAACCCAGTGTTTCCAAATAAAAGCATGAATACCGTTGCGTATTGTTTGCCTTTTGGCATTTTCATTAATTTGGCTAAGGGAAAACTGATGGCCGCAAATATTGCAAATATAATCAAGGCCACCCCAAAGATATATCCGCTATCCTTTAAGGTTTCCATTGAAAATTTAATTTGCATAGCATCAATAACTAAGCAAGGCCAAGTCAAGTTGACTAAGATGGATGAAACTGCGCCATTTTGATTTTCTGTAATGATATTCCGTTTTTTAAAGAAAATACCCGGGATAATCAGGATAAAAATCTTAATTAGAGCACCTAAAATTTGGGAAACTACCATTTATTTCTCCTTAGTTTTTTTCTATCATAGCATGCTTGCCCTTAGCCTTGCCATGTTTTTTTGTGTTTTCCTGGCCTTAAATTACATCCTCTGGATCTCTTCGATCCGCCGTATAAGTCCCTTCCAGTGCAAGATTTTCAGGTTCTACATATGATAATACCTGATTGCTATCTTTGATCCCCTTCGTTGTAGGATCTACTACCACCCCAAGAGCCACCAATATATTTACTACTAGTCCCCCTGCCTGAACAAGAGCATCTTCTCCAACCGGTGGAACGATTCCAATAATTCCACAGATCTGGTATACAAAGGTTATTACAGATAATATTAAAGCGAGCAATGTCACTTTATTCTTTAATCTTAATTTTAAATTCATTTTTTCCCTTTCACTTCCTTAATATTTTTAACTATACTATGGATTTAATCTTACTTCTGGTCTTCTCCCCACATATTCCATCAAAGACAAGACCTTCTTTTTTTTGGAAGTCCTTTAGTACCTTTTCTGTGGCATTGCCAAATGCCCCGTCAACAACTAGATTTACCTTCATATCCTTATTTAAGAATTTCTGCAAGGATTTAACCTGCACTCCTGTATCTCCCCTTTTTAGAGTCTGTGTGGGGTACTTTGGAATATTGATTTTTCCGGCAAGGGTTTCATGAAGTTTATCCCACTTGGCCTGGTTTAAATATGGAGCCGGGCAGTTCTTACCCGTAACGTCATAGTGGCGAATTACTCTACTTGCTGAAACTCCGTATTTGTCCATAAGATGTTTTACTAATTTTGCTGTCATAGCAATTGTCTTATCTGTAATATAAAGCTTGCCACCTTTTTTCTTGCAGCACATCTCTATTCCAATGCTGTTTGAGTTTGTACATTCGCCATGAAACTTGTGTCCACCGCTACCTTGAAGTCCTCCGCCACAATGCCAAGCCGCATTTTTATCTTCTATCGACTGCCAAACCTGGGTGTCGTCAGTGAAGTAGTGTGCAGATGCCCTCCTATTGCCCCCAGCAAAATAGTTAGCATTATCCTTGGCTTTAGACACAGCCCCTACGTAGTGGATTACAATATATTTAATTTCCCGATTTCTATAGGTTGTATGGTTATATCTACTTATTCTTTTATTGATTTTCGGTTTAATCATATTTCCCTCCCATTTTTATCTTTACAGATTATTATATTCTCCTTGAGAATTTTTGTGTGTCTGTTATACTTACATGTACGTTACGACCCTATACTGAGAGGTGATTTAAATGGCTTTAACAGTTTCTATGTGCCCTAAATGTATCCATTTTCGTGAAGGCAAAAAAAGAAATAAATTGCGTTGTTGCGAAGCTTTTCCTGAGGGAATCCCTATTGATTTTCTCTTTGAAACAGAGCAAAAAAAAATAGACTGCCATAAAGGCATTAGATATGAACTAAAACATGAAAAAAGATAATTCGCCAAATATTGTGAAAATTATTTTCTTTACATTGTAACTGTGTTATCCTTAATAGTCACTTTAAAAGATTTCTGATTAAGAATTAAGAAGGGAGTATTAAAATGGATACTAAAAAACTAACAAATGAAGTAGGCGCACCCGTTGCACAGAACGAACATTCACTAACTGCAGGGTCTCGTGGTCCTGTTATGATGCAAGATGTTTGGCTGATGGAAAAATTAGCACATTTTGATAGAGAAGTTATCCCTGAACGGCGTATGCATGCCAAAGGTTGGGGTGCATATGGTTCTTTTACTTGTACCCACGATATTTCAAAATGGACAAGAGCCAAGGTACTAAAAAAAGGAACGTCAACTGATTTGTTCATTCGATTCTCTACCGTAGCTGGTGAGCGAGGTGCCGCCGATGCTGAACGAGATATTCGTGGTGTGGCCGTAAAGTTTTACACAGAGGAGGGTAACTGGGATCTTGTTGGCAATAACACACCTACTTTCTTTCTCCGAGATGTGCATAATTTCCCTGATTTGAACCGTGCTGTAAAGCGTGATCCTAAGACAGGGCTTCGTTCAGCTCAAAACAATTGGGATTTTTGGACTTTGCTGCCAGAAACATTCCACCAGACTACAATCGTTATGTCTGACAGAGGTATTCCATCAGACTTTAGACACATGCACTTCTTTGGAGAGCATACCTTTAGCTTCTATAACAAAAAAAATGAACGTGTTTGGTGTAAGTTTCACTTCAAATCTCAACAAGGCATTAAAAATTTCACCGATGAGGAAGCTGCAGCAGTTGTGGCTAAAGATCGTGAAAGTAGTGGCCGTGATTTAATGGAAGCTATTGACAAAGGCGACTTCCCACGCTGGACTTTATATGTTCAGATAATGACTGAGGAGGAAGCCAACAAACACTATGAGAATCCATTTGATATTACAAAAATTTGGAAGCATAGTGAATTTCCACTTCACGAAGTGGGTGTTTTAGAACTTAACAGAAACCCTGAAAACTATTTTGCTGAAGTGGAACAGTCAGCATTTACTCCTGCCCACGTTGTCCCTGGCATAGGGTTTTCGCCAGATAAGTTTCTACAGGGAAGGTTGTTTACTTATGGGGATGCACACAGGTATCGCCTGGGAGTAAACCACAACCTGATTCCTGTAAATATGCCTAAAGCAGTGGTTCACGACTATCATCGTGACGGTGCTATGCGTACTGATAGCAACTATGGTGGTGCACCTGCATATTCTCCAAATAGTATGGGGGACTGGGCTGCTCAACCAGAGGTTATGGAACCAAATCTTGACCTTTCTGGCGCAATGTATGCCTATGACCCTGCTGATGACCCTACTGACGACTGCTTCCGAGCTGGTGGTGATTTATGGAGAGTAATGACTCCTGATAAACAGGCACTACTTATTGAAAATACCGCAAGAAACATTGAATCGGTTACAGACAATATCAAGTACCGTCACGCTGTTCATTGCTTATGGGCAGATCCTGCCTATGGCAAACAAATTACTGCTGCCATGGGGCTTGATATAAATAAGGTAAATGAATTGGCCAAAGGGAATCAAAAGACTCTCATTAAGGCTACTATTTAACCAAAATTTGTGTTAAAATTGTTTCAATAAATTAACTTATTGATGCTTAAAAAGCAAGTGGAGGACTTATTATGAAAAGAAAAATTATTGCAATTGTGCTGTCCTTAGCTCTGTGTTTTAGCTTTACCGCTTGCGGTGGCGATAACAAGAGTGAAGAAGCCTCATCAGAAACTACAGCCGCTACAAAAGAAACTAAAGCTCCTGTTACCGTTGGGACTGTATCCAATTTAACCTACGAAGTCAAAGCTGACTACAAAAAGTTAAGTGCTAAAGAAAGTAAGAAACAAGCAAAAAAAGAAGAGTTGGACTCTAGCTATAAGGACTTAGCCTATTATATATCTGATGACGGTGACAAAAAAAGCCGAATCTGCGTAACTTATATTAAGTTGGCAGGAGATGTTGGAAAACCTGGCACATATACTAAAACCGTGGGTGGCAAATCACTTGGTCTACATAAGGTTTGTGGCGTAAAAGGTGAAATGGTTAAATTGAAATCCAAAGGCTTTTTTGACTCAGCCTTTTTCTTTGCTAAAGATAAGAAGATGTATATGTTTGAAGTTGTCTCCACTGAACCTAACCCTGAAAATATTATTGAAGATATGTTAAAGACAATAAAGAAAAAATAATATATTTACAAAATTTAAAAATGAATTAATAAAAAATGTTGGGATAATCACCAAAAAAGTGTTATCCCAACATTTTTTATTAATCGATTATGAGACTACCCTTTGATTGAGTAGCTGACCTGTCCGTTGCCTTAGATCGCACTTGTAGGTGATTGCTCTAGCAATGCACCAAAGTCTGTGTCTGGCATAGGGTGGTAAAACACAAACCCTTGAACAAGGTTGCACCCAATCTCACGGAGAAATGCAATCTGTCTTGGAACTTCCACGCCCTCTGCAACAATTTGTATCTTCAGTTGCTTTGCCAAATCGGCAATAGAGGTCACAACAATCCGTGCACGATCCACGTCGTTTGTTTTCTCAAAAAAGAGCCCATCCAACTTAAGTTCGTCAACAGGTAGATTTTTCAGTAAATTAAGTGAAGAATAGCCCTTGCCAAAATCATCCAACGAGCAATAAAATCCATTGTGCTTAAGTTGGTTAATGATCTCAACCAAAAGCTCCATATCTTCAAAGACCACTGACTCGGTAAATTCTACCTGCAACAAAAAATCGGGAATTCTATATTCCTCCTTGATCTGAGCGTAAGTGGTGACGAAAGCAGGGTCATAAAGTTGCATTCGTGAAACATTGACTGAAACAGGAACCAATGGAAGGTTATTATCTAATCGTTCACACAGCCAGCGACATACCTGGCGCAGAACATGCTGATCAAGCTTGATTATAAACAGATTTTTTTCGAATATGGGGATGAATTCTGCCGGCGAAATGATGTTGCCATCTTTCTCAATCCAACGTGATAGTGCCTCTGCACAAGCAATTTTCCCGGTTTCAAGGCTAACTTTTGGCTGAAAATAGACGTGAAATTCACCGTTTTTGAGAGCCTCATGCATACGATTTTCAATTGCCTGCTCGGATAACATTTTCTGACGGAGGCTTTCATTATAGAACACATAATTTTGTGTACTTTGCAGCTTGGCCGCCTTGCGGGCAAAATTGGCACGTTCGATAATGTCTGCAATTTCAAGCTCTCTAGTCAAATCTTCCAGACAGCAAAAGCCTCCGCTAATACGAATAAAATACTGTTCCTGGGCAGATGCAATTGCAAACTGGGATATTTGCAAGTCAATTGCCTTTTGTTGCTCCGTTAATAATTCCTTATCTGTATAACTTCGTAAAATTAAAAAATTGTCGCTGGAAATGCGGCAGAACGTATCATATTTACCCATATCCTTAATCAAAATACGGGCGTATTGTTGTAAAATCAGATCTCCATATTCGTAACCAAAGACATCATTGATAACTTTAAAATTCTCAAAATCCACATAAATGACCGTAAATTTAAGGTTGTGAAACCGTAATAACAAGTCCTGTGCGTCAATCTTGAATTTATCCAAATTCGGTGCACCAGTCAGTTTATCCCGGTAAGCTATATTACTTAACCCAAGGTTGTCCTTCTCAAGCTTACGCATTCTCCTAATATTGAAAATCAGAATGCCCAGCCATGTACTTGCGGTGATAGCAACGATAATCAAAATCAGCCATGTTGCCTCCCATGTCTGAGCATCACTATACTCGCTAGCGGCAAACACTGTGTCGTTTGCAAGCTTAAAATAGAGTTCGCTGGATGCCAACAACTCATGGGGATCCCCTCCTGCACGTACGTTATCAATTTGGTGCTTCAGCTGCTCCCAATGAAGTGTCAACCGTGATAAACATTTGCGATATGCATCATCTTCCGGGTATGGCAAATCATATTGCCCTTCGCCCCCGCAAAGTTCCAACATAATACCATCAAGATATGTTCGCATCTGGTCGTTTGGCTTACCACTTAGTTCCAATTTGACAAGGCGCTGGGTTGCACCTCGGACAATGCCTACATAGTTAATGAGTGTACCACATGTACGAATTTCTGTGATTAAATGCACGGTGAACCCGCCAATAAAAAGAAAAAATACCATCAAAAAAGCTATCATAATTTTAAGAAATCGTTGCAAATGGACGCCTCCCCCCTTTGATTGTTTATTTTATATAAGTAAACTCATTGTCTTTTTTAATCCACCACTTTTATCTAAAAGCATACCAATAACAATGCCATTACAAGATATCGCATCAGTATTTATATGGGTAAGATCGTACCACAAAACCCTGGCCAATTCAATAGACAACCTGTTAGTGATTGATAATGCTTGCCCGATGATAGCCAGTAAACTTTTTTGCCTCTCGCTTGGCTTGTTTACTCATTTGGGGTATGCCCCTTGGTCATTGCATACCGGCAGGCAGCTTTGGCAAACTCCACGTTGTGCCGTAAATCTCCCGCATAAATGTAGTGAACGAATTCATATTTAGCTTGTTGAAGCAATTGCTGTTCTGTGATAAAATCTTTATAATAAATCGCGACTGAGCAAAAATATTTAGGAGGTGTTTCGTATGCTGATTCGCAAAGAGTACACTTGCCCATTGGAATTAACCCATGACATGATTAAGGGAAAATGGAAAACCATCATTTTATGGAGACTTCGGCTGGGACACACCTCACTTTCCAAGTTGGAAAAAGATATCAAGGGCATCACTCAAAAGATGCTGCTTGAACAGCTGAAAGAATTGATTGCTTTTGGCCTCGTGGATAAAAAGACTTACGAGGGCTTTCCTCTGCGCGTGGAATATTTCCTCACGGATGAACGAGGGGAAAAAATGCTTAAGGCGCTGGAAATCATGCAGTCTGTGGGTATTGATTATATGATGGGAAATAATATGGCAGATGTTCTGCGTGAAAAGGGCGTTATCGTGTGATAACGTTCTTTTTTATTGCACAGCACCCACGAAAAAGTGGGTAATTTACAAGCAAATATCACAGCGGTATACTAAGATTATTAAATACTATTGTAGGAGGTTTTATTATGAAGGTTTATAGCAGTGGAATGGTCGACGGCGTATTCGACGATAAATACGGCAAGCGTGGAACGCAGTTCAGCGAGGGCGGAATCCCCACCTGTTCCATTCCGATTCGGATGGAAGATGCGCCCGCAGAAACGGTTTCTTACGCACTGGTTTTGGAGGATAAAGACGCATATCCCGTCAGTGGCGGCTTTGCGTGGATTCACTGGTTAGCGGCCAATATCACGCGCACCGAGCTTTTGGAAAATGAAAGCCAAACCGCAACCGACTTTGTGCAGGGTGCAAACAGTTGGACGAGTATGCAGGGCGGTGGACAAAGTGTGGCGCTTTCTAGCTTTTACGGTGGAATGTGTCCGCCCGACGCACCGCATCTGTATGAGCTGCATGTCTATGCACTGGACAGTCTGCTGGATTTGAAAAGTAGCTTTTTATTCAACGAGCTTCATCACAAGATGGACGGACATATTTTGGCTCAGTATACTCTAAAAGGCTTGTATCTCCATGAGGAGGCGTCCAAATGATCCGCAAGGTTGACCACATAGTCATCACCACCGCCAAACTTTCCGCCTGTATCGCTTTTTATGAAGCACTTGGCTTTCGGGCGCAAGATGCAGAAGGGCGATGGGAACTGTTTTCCGGCGACTTCAAAATCAATGTCCACAGCAAGGGGCATGAGCTTGAGCCAAAGGCTCAAAACGTGCAGACAGGGAGCGCTGATTTTTGCTTTGAAATAGACAGTGACCTTGCGCTTTGCAGGGATACCCTCCTTGCGCACGGAGTCTCCATAGAGCTTGGCATTGTAACGCGGCACGGCGTAAGGGGTGAGATGCGCTCCCTCTACCTGCACGACCCTGACGGGAATTTGATCGAGCTGTGCAGCTATGAATAGCTTTTCGCTGGCCTTTTCGGTAGTTTGTCCCCTATTCTTGATGATGGCGTTCGGTTATTTTTTGCGCCGGATCGGCTTGTTTACCGAGGATTTTCTGCGTCGGCTGAACAAGCTCTGCTTTAGCGTCTTTCTGCCAACCATTTTGTTTATCAATGTGTATGACAGCGATTTTTCCGTCTCCTTTCAGCCGGGTCTTGTGCTTTTTGCAGCGCTATGCGTGATAGCAATGTTCGCCGTGCTTATGCTTTTGGTTCCCCGCTTTGAAAAAAACAATCTGCGCCGCGGCGTGATGATACAGGGTATCTTTCGCAGCAATTATATCCTGTTTGGGCTGCCGGTGGCGGCTTCTTTGTTTGGCGCATCGAAGACCGGAACAACCGCTATTCTCATTGCGTTTGTCATTCCTCTATTTAACCTGCTGTCGGTAGTTGCACTGGAAATTTTTCGGGGCGGCAAGGCGAACATCAAACGCATTTTGATAGGAGTCATCACGAATCCGCTAATTATAGGTGCGTTGGCGGCATTTGCTTTCGTGTTGAGCGGCATCAGGCTGCCGCATATTCTTGAACAGACCGTGCGTGACATTTCCAAGATTGCGACACCGCTGGCGCTGATTATTTTAGGAGGATCGTTTACATTTTCTCGCTTGCGGCCAAATCTGAAGCACATCGTTGCCGCTGTGAGCGGTCGATTAGTTCTGATACCGCTTTGTTTTGTGTCTTTGTCCATAGCCTTTGGATTTCGTGGCGTGGAGCTGGGGGCGTTGCTCGCCATGTTTGCCAGTCCCACGGCTGTAAGCAGCTTTACAATGGCGCAGCAGATGCAGGCGGACGATGAGCTTGCAGGGCAGATTGTGGTGATCGGTTCGCTATGCTCTGTTATTACGATTTTCTTTTGGATTTCCCTATTATCATATTTTGGCCTTTTGCTGCCGACATAATAAAGGCGATTACTCACAAAGCAGCTACACAGTTGTCTTGGTAGCCTTTCGTCCAGAATCGAGTAGGAGGGAGTGATTAGCTCCCGTCCTCTCACAGCACCGTGCGTACCG
>JAVXGM010000002.1:0-268058 GCA_036657395.1 Anaerovoracaceae bacterium | reverse complement strand
GCGACAATTTTATCTTACTTTCCCAAATAGCTACGCACTGCGTAGCCAATTGAGTCGGAGTAACAACAATATTATCAACTCAACCTTTTAAAATGGAGGTATCATCGAGGCGATGATGGAATGAGAGCAGTTGCATCAGTAATTATGAACAGGACAAATGCCAGTTACGGAGAATTTGCTCGAATTAGCAACGGGGGAGATGTACGAAAGATTATCACCCAAACTGGCCAATTTGTGTGTATGCGTGAGACGGTAGGTGGTAAATACAATAAACAAAATGTGTATAACATGACACCTACTGATGTTCACTACGATATCGTTGATTGGGCTTTAGCCGGAGGAATATTACAAGGAGTAGATCATTCCTTATTTTTCTTCAATCCATTTAAAAAAACATGTCCTCCTTACTTTCCAACCAACGTAGGCGTGATCCATACTAAAATAGGAGATCATTGTTTTTATATTCCAACATCAAACTATGCAAAGACTTAAATGAAAAGAGGTAATTTTTTATGTCATCATGTAACGAAATGCCCTTACCAGGAATAGAAAAAATCATGAAAAACCAAATGACAATTGGTGAAGTATTGCCGCCAGAAGACATGGCTCCAGTAGTCAATCCATCCTTTGAAAATGAATCGGCAAACCCACCTGGAGTGACGCCGGGAATACCTGAAGTAATACCTGGAGCACCTACATTTACCGTTCCGGCAAACCCGCTCCTTCCAGAAGGTTATCAAGAAATCTTAGATTACAACACAGTCCAATACGCAAATGGATTTTATCGTACTCAAATAGGCAGATATGTGAGAATAGAGCAACTTATGGGTTCAAATTTCGTGGATAATAAGGAAGGCTATTTAGTTGGAGTGGGAATAAACTACATTTTGCTTCAAGCCAAAGCTACAGGCAATATTACTGTGATTGATATTTATGGAATTAAAAGCATGTTAGTTTATTATGAAGATATGACTAAATCTTATTCCGAAACATGAGCCGCTTTAAGGCCTTTTTGTCCCAAGGAATAAGGGGGTAAAGGTAGCTGCGATTCACTAAAGTTTTAGTGGTGGCAAGTACAGTTAGTCCAATAAGCAAACCTACAGCTGCCCCCCAAAGTCCAAAAGAAAATGCACCTATGAGAATAAGGACTCGCATGAACTTCATTCCATACCCTAGCTCGATGCTTGGTTGGGTGAAACTGGCCAAAGCCACCACGGCCATACATAAAATGGTTTGAGGTATAAACCAACCGGAGGTTATTGAAAATTCTCCCAGTATTAAGGCTCCAATTACCGAGAGGGACATGCCTAGAGAATCAGGAGTGTTCAATGAGGCTAACTTAAGTCCATCCACGGCCAGTTCTAAAAGCATAAGTTGCCAGAACAGTGGAATGGCAAATGGCTCTGTTGGAATGAAAAAATCAACAGAGACTGGTGGGGGAATATATCCTTCTCCAACAAGGAGATATAATGGTGTTAAAAACAAGATGACAAGTGTATTTGCGGTGCGAAGCAAACGAAAATAATTTCCTGTAATTACGGGGAAATAGTAATCATCCACATCTTGAACAAAATCAAATATACCAGCAGGGAGTAATATTACCGTAGGAGAATTATCTACAATGATGGCTACTTTTCCCTCGGAAATATGAGCAGAAATCACGTCAGGGCGCTGAGTGTAGCGGACCTTTGGGAAAGGATTTATCCAGTTCTGCTTTTTTTGGGACTTGCTAATGGCCTCTACAATAGTCTGTTCTCCTACGGTGGTAGTGTTTAATTTCAGTTGATCCAAATCATGGGTCAGCTTGTCCACCACCTTTTGGTCCGCTTCTCCTTTCATGTAGACTAGGCACACGTCAGTCTTACTCATTTTTCCTACAACAAAGGCCTTGAAAATCAATCGATTATCTCGAAGACGTCGCCTGATTAAAGCAACGTTGGTCATAAGGGTTTCTGTAAAGCCGTCTTTTGGGCCACGAAGAGATTTTTCTTTGCTAGGCTCTTCCACCCCCCTTGCTGGATATTGGCGAATATCTATTACTATGATTTCATCATATCCGTCAATAATTAAGGGCAGAAGGCCGGCATAACAATGTTTAATAGCCTTATCCACCTCAGCTTCAGTTATGGTATCCAAAAATGGCATATGGCTTTTAATAAAATGCTTAGCTGTTTCAGCCTTTTCCATTGCAGAGGGGGGAACAGCCAATAAAAATGACATTACTAATTGAACTACAGGGCCTGCGGTCAATCCATCTACAAAAAACATGGTGGTATCTCTACCCCCAATGGAAAATTTTCGTTCTAAAACATCAAAGCTTTCCCCTAAGGGTAGTTTTCTGCGAAATTGAGCCAAATAACTATTGTAATTATTCATGGGTCACACTCCTATTCATTTATATGTAGTCTGTCATGAATAGGCAAATGATATACACCTTTTGTTGACCGACTATGAGGAGAAGTGATACAATAAAATAAATTATAGCTAGATAAGGGAGGATAAAAAATGGATTTAATTAAATGTATAAAAGAAAGACGAAGTATTCGTAAATTTGAGGACAAAAAAGTTCCTCATGAATTACTTGAAGAAATTGCAGATGTGGCTGCTTTTGCGCCCTCATGGAAAAATACACAGATCGTTAGATATCTAGTCCTAGAAGACAAGGAAAAGATGGCAAAACTTGCTACAGATTGTGTTCTTGGATTTAAATACAATACTAAAACTATGACTTACGCACCAGCATTAATCCTAGTTACCGGGGTAAGTGGTAGAAGCGGTTATGAAAAAGATGGACAACCGACTACGCCAAAGGGTAATGGATGGGAAATGTTTGACGCAGGTGTTGCAACTCAGACATTCTGCCTGACAGCTCACGAAAAAGGTCTAGGCACAGTAATCATGGGAATCTTTGATGAAGATAAGGTTAAAGAAGTGATAGAAATACCAGAGGGGCAGCAGTTGGAAGCAATTATTGCAATTGGCTATCCAGCAGTTACCCCTGATGTACCTCCAAGAAAGAAAGGGACAGATTTAGTTTCATACTTATAAACAACATTTACCTGTCATGTGACTAATATCAATTTTAAGTATCTTTAGAGCATCAAATGATTTGTCAATATAGTCCATACCTGCAGCCTGGTAATCCGGGCTGTATTTTTTTACAATGCTTATGATGCCATCTCTTTTTTCGGCGAGATCGTCAACAACCTTAATCTTGCCAAAAACGATGGCAGACTTATACTTAGTATTAAACTTAGCAGGCATTAGTTTTACAGAGTCAACAACATTAAAGCAGACATTGTTGTTTTTTTGCATATTTTCCAACCGATGGCCTTCCTGGGCGCAGTGAATATAAATAGCATTATCGTTGTAAACGAAACTGATTGGCATAGTGTAAGGTGTATCATCTTCGCTGATTGTAGCCAAAAATCCGTATTCTCCTCGCTCCAAAAGAGCCTTTGTTTCTTCTAAGGATAGGGCCTTGTCTTTTCTCCTCATTTCTCTTATCATAATTTACCTCCGTGAATCTATTAAGTTTACTCTTATTTCTAAGTATACAATACCATAAAAAAGATGATAAATGTTATAATAAAAGAAGTGAAAGGGAGTCGAGCCATGAGAAATAAAGAATTCATTAAAATGATTGAAGAAAGTTTATCCTGCTGCTGGTTTAGTTGAACATTTACAGGGTAAACATTTGGTATTGATTAACAAATCAGAGAGTCAGGTGGGATGAGAAGGCAGACTTAGTTATTAACCAAGCTATTGGGGAAGTCTTTGCAAGCCCTTATCAATTTTAAATTTATTTCAACTAATGAGGAGGATTATAGTATGCGTTTTAAAATGTATGTACCAACTAAAATTTTATTTGGAGAAGGACAGCTTAACAAATTGAGTAGGCAAAAGTTGCCTGGTAAAAAGGCGATAGTGGTTATTTCCAACGGGAAGTCTACAAAAGAGAATGGATCTCTTTTAAAGACACAGGAACAACTTAAATCAGCAGGTGTGGAAAGCGTGGTTTTCGATAAAATAATGGCAAACCCACTTAAATCTACAGTAATGGAAGGTAGTGCTTTTGCCCGTGAAAATGGTTGTGACTTTGTTGTGGCTCTCGGTGGTGGTAGTGTTATGGATGCTTCAAAGGCAATTGCTACTATGGCAACAAACCCAGGTGATCTTTGGGACTACATAGATGGAGGGACAGGAAAAGGAATGATTCCCGAAAATGAACCCTTACCTACGGTTGCTATTACTACTACGGCAGGTACTGGCTCAGAGGTTGACCCATGGGGGGTTATTTCAAATGAGGATACTAAGGAGAAGATTGGTTTTGGTGGGCTTGCATCACAATTTCCACAAATAGCTATTATTGATCCTGAGTTGATGAAAAGTGTTCCTCCAGTATTTACAGCGTATCAGGGTTTTGATGCACTATATCACAGCGTGGAAAGTTATATTGCAGCAAATGCAAACTTGATGAGTGATATGTATGCTTTGGAAGCAATAGAAAATATAGGCAATTACTTGGTTTCTGCAGTAAAAGACGGTGGGAATATGGAAGCTAGAGAGAGAGTTGCCTTTGCCAATACATTATCTGGAGTTGTAATGACCCTTAGTGGGTGCACTAGTGAACATTCCATGGAACACGCACTCAGTGCACACCATCATAAGCTTCCTCATGGAGCGGGCCTTATAATGATTTCCAGAGAATATTTCACCTTCTTTATTGAAAAACACGTCTGTGATGATCGATTTGTACGTATGGCAAAGGCTCTTGGTATGGCTCATGCCAGTAAGCCTATGGATTTTATTACGGCCCTTGTAAAATTACAGGAGGACTGTGGTGTTGCAAACCTTAAAATGTCTGATTACGGTGTTGGTCACGATGACTTTATGAAACTGGCTAAAACGGCAAGAGAGACCATGGGAGGATTGTTTACCCGGGATCGTATTAAATTATCAGATGAAGATTGTGCAGCTATCTTTAAGAAATCATATGCTTAAATGTGAATGAACAATAAATAAAAGATATTACCTAATGAAGAGGCGTACGTAACTAATGTGTGCCTCTTTTGGGTTTAAAAGAGTATAATTTGATACAAAAGTATAAAGAGTAATAACAGATAAGAAAAGGAGTTTTTTTGATGTATAAGATAATTCTTTATAAAAATCTTGATAAGTTGGACCAATACCTGGAGGAAGCTATTTTTAACCATATTAAGGGTGATTCCATTGAACATTTTGAAAGTCTTAAAAATATTTGTTTGATATCTTTTGACTGGTACAATCCAGTAGAAAGCTTAGGAGGTCCATCCCGCCTCGTAATATATTTCTCTGAGGATGATTTGTTTTTTGTCTGCAAGGATGAAACTTTGTTAGATAAAGTGAATTCAATCTTCGTGGAATCTCCGGAAAAGGATAAAACACTTTTTGATTTTTTCAGAGCTTTAATAAAACCAGATATGGAATACTTAGATAAGCTAGAGGACGAAATAGACAATTTGGAAGATAATCTTTTAATTCACGCTCAAACAAAGTGTGCAAATAGCATTGTAATGTACCGAAAAAAATTGATGAAAATAAAAAAGTATTATAAGCAGCTCTCTATCATATTTGAAAACATGGTACAAAATGAGAATAATTTTATTTCCGCAAAATATATCAGGCATTTTGTAATCCTAAACAATCGTATAAACACATTGCTAGGCATGGTATTTGACCTGAGAGATTTGATAACACATCTTAGAGAGGCATATCAGGCACAGATTGATATTGAGCAAAATGCCATTATGAGAATCTTTACTGTAATAGCCGCAATATTTTTGCCTTTGACTCTTATAGCCGGATGGTATGGCATGAATCTTAAGATGCCTGAAGTTGGCTGGGTTTATGGTTATCCGGCAGTCATTGCTTTAAGCGTAACAGTATGTGTAACCTGTATAGCGATTTTTAAGAGGAAGAAATGGTTTTAATATAGGGTCTGAAATGATATAATGAATCAATTAACATTGCTGATTATACATTGGAGACAAAAAGAGGGAAACAAATGAAAGGAAGCAAGATAGCGGCTTTAATCATATCAGTGGGTCTTGTGAGCAGCTTGATGCCAGTAGCAGCAACTGCAGCCCAGAAAACTGTATTGGATTCAAGTGAATATGAGGAGCTAGGTAAACTTGTAAAAAGCGGAGATAATATTGCTTATGAACTTAGCGATCCTTCCATACTATTGCCTAAACAATCAGCGGGAGCAAAAGCAAAAGCTGCTTTGCCGGAAAAGTTAGATTTGAGAGACAAGGATAATGTTCAACCTATTAGGAACCAAGGGAAATTAGGCACTTGTTGGGCATTTGGAGCCTTAGCATCTTTGGAATCAAGCCTTATCATGGCGGGCAATGCAGATAAAAACATTGATTTGTCTGAACGTCATTTGGTTTACTTTGCTAATAATGGTAAAAATAAGGATAAAGATAAGAGTAAATATGCAGGAGGCGACACTCGTGACGTAGGTAAAAATGATTTATTTCAAATTGGTGGCAACGTGTTAGTTTCAGTTCAAGCACTGGCAAGAGGATATGGAGCAGTAGATGAATCATTGGCACCATATAGCGGGGAAGCTTTAGACAATTCTTTGCAAACTAAGTCTCATATTCGTTTGACAGATGCAGAATACTTACCTAATCCAACGGGCAATGGAAAAGCAGAAACAATAATTAAGAATTATATACAAAATAGGGGAATTGTAGCTATATCTTATCGCCAAAATAAGAAATATTTAAACCTTGAAAATAGTGCCATATATTGCTATGAGGGTGAAGGAAAACATGCCAATCATGCAGTATCGCTAGTAGGTTGGGATGATAATTATTCCAAGGACAATTTTGGTAATGAGAAAGAAGGCATAAAGCCTCCAGGCGATGGAGCATGGATAATGCGTAACTCCTGGGGATCAAAGGCTGGTAAAGATGGATATTATTATATCTCTTATTATGACCAAACCCTTATAGATGCAACATCTTTTCAAGCCGAAAACCAAGCCTACAACAAGGAAAATACCGACCATCAATATAGTGGTACATACCAATATGACGGAGTAGGCCCAGGTGATGGCAAATTCACAACTAGCAAGAAGATGATAGGGGCAAATGTGTTTAATGCACGCAAAGATGAACTTATAAGGAGTATAAGCACTTATACTGCAATGGCCGATTCTGAAGTAAGTGTAGCAATTTATGAAAATCCTACTTCAGTTAACCCTGAGAGCGGCAATAAATTATTTAAAAAGACTTTTCCCGTTAAGTATGCAGGATACCATACACTAGATTTAGGAAAAGATATTGGTATAGCTAAAGGGGATAAGTTTTCTGTTGTAATCTCAATAAAACATCCTGATGGAAGTTATTCTGTACCATTTGAAGTGGGAGCTATCTCACAGCAATTTGATGTTTGCTCCCAACTGGATTATAGCAAAGGACAGTCATATATGAAAAATGGTTCATATGCCTGGTCGGATATGAGCGATATGGTTGATGAGAGCGGGGATTTTGCTTTTGGAAATGCTACAGTAAAAGCCTTCACATTATTAGCAGGGACCCAGACTCAATCCATATCAGTAAAAAAAACTTTGAGTAATACGTATGGAGATAAAGCATTTAAACTGAACGCAAAGTTAAAAAATGGAGATGGGAGGTTATCGTACAGATCTGCAGATACTAATATAGCTAAAATAAGCACTAATGGAACAGTGACTATTAAAGCCCCAGGAAAAGTAGACTTATATGTACAATCTGGTCCTACAAAAGAATATAAGGCATCGAAAGAACAGAAAGTATTGCTTACTGTAAAACCTAAGAAAGCTACATTATCTTCAGCAGTATCTTCAAAGGCAGGAACATTGAAAGCAACTTGGAAAAAAGATACTAAGGCAACGGGATATCAGGTGCGTATTGGAAAAAACAGTAGTTTTACCAGTGGAAAACAGACATATACAGCAACGAAAAACACTACAACATCAAAAACTTTTACCAAATTATCAAAGAAGAAATATTACTATGTGAAAGTACGTAGCTATAAAATTAGTGGATCGGATAAGATTTATGGGAGTTACAGTACGACTAAGAGACTAAAGGTGAAATAACGTTAAAGATAAGATTAAGTTAAAGGTGAAATGAAGAGGATGTTAAAATGAAAATATCAAAGATAATAATGGGACTAACTTTATCTATAGGCCTTGTGGTAAGCCTAATTCCTGCCACAGCACTTGCGGCAGAGAAAACAGCACTTGACCTGAATAATACTAAACCTATGGGTCAGCTTGTTAGAAGCGGAGATAGGATTACTTACAGACTTGATGATTCGTCGGTACTAATACCCGAGAAAAAGCTAGGTGCAAAAGTCAAAGCGGCGTTACCAGAAAAGTTTGACCTGAGAACAGAAGGTAAAGTTCAACCAATCAGAGATCAAGGCAATTTTGGAAATTGTTGGACATTTGGTGCACTAGCATCCATGGAATCCAGCCTTATAATGAAAGGTAACGCAAGTACTTCTATCAACCTATCTGAAAACCATCTGACCTGGTTTAATGCTAATGGGAAAAACACGAATAAAGATAAAAGTGAGTATGGAGGAGGGGATACCTTTAATCTTCGGGGAGAAAATCCTTACAATAATGGAGGTGGTGGATATTTTTCAGTCCCAACTCTAGCAAGAGGATATGGAGCAGTAGATGAATCAGTGATAAATTATAATGGTGAATGGCCCTCTGCTTTGCAAACTGTGTCAAATATTCGCCTGGCTAATGCGGACTATTTACCAGAAACTGTTAATAGGGATGAGGATTATGTTTATAAGAGTACAAATATGGAGTCAATTAATACTGTTAAAGATTGTATAAAAAACAAAGGAATTGTAGACATATCTTATTACGATGATGATAAATTTACAAATTATGAAAATAGCACCATTTACGGTTATAATGCTGTAGACAGTAATGGTAACCCACTGTATGCCAACCATGAAGTATCCATAGTAGGGTGGGATGATGATTTTTCAAAAGACAAATTTGGCACTGGGACCCAGGAAAGCAAGCCGACTAAAAATGGTGCGTGGATAATTAGGAACTCATGGGGAAAAGATGCCGGAGATAAAGGATATTACTATTTGTCATACTATGACAAAACAACGAGTGAACCAACATCTTTCCAAGGGGAAGATCAGAAGTATAATGAACAAAATACGGAACATAAGTATACATCTGCTTATCAATATGATGGTGTAGGTAGTGGAGATACACAGCTTGCTAGTATGGAAGCAATTGTGGAAGGAGCAAACCTTTTTACGGCAAGGCAAGATGAACTTATTAGTGCTGTTGGCACATGCACATTTGCAGCGGATTCCAACGTATGTGTTAAAATTTACAAAGGCCCTAAGACTACAAATCCAGAGTCTGGAGAACTAGTATATGAAAATGATTTTCCTGTCACCTATAGGGGATACCATACTTTAGATTTAGGGAAGGAAATTGAAGTGACTAAGGGAGAAAACTTTTCTGTTATTGTAGCTATAAAAGATGGGCAAGGGTATGCGCTACCTTTTGAAACGGAAGATAGAAGGAGCAGTTACAATATCTGTAGTATAGATGTGAGCAATGGACAAAGTTACATTAAAAAAGGAAATATTCCCTGGAAAGATGTATCTACGTTGGAAACAATAAACAATTATAGAATTGGGAATGCTACGATTAAGGCCTTTTCAGTGGCAAAAAAATTGCCAGCGCAAGTGATCTCATTATCTAAGACTGATTTTGATAAAACAGATGGCAATGCCCCATTTAAACTAAATGCGAAAATAACTACTGGGAACGGAACATTACAGTACAGTTCAAGTAATAATAAGGTGGCTACAGTGAGCACTAGTGGGACGGTGACTATCAAGGGTCCAGGAAAAGCAAAGATATATATAAAATCTAGGGCTACAGATGAATATAGTGAGGCACCAATGAAAACGGCAATTCTTACTGTAAAGCCTAAAGCTGCCGTATTATCTTCAGCAGTATCTTCAAAGGCTGGTACATTAAAAGCAACTTGGAAAAAAGATACTAAGGCAACGGGATATCAGGTGCGTATTGGAAAAAACAGTAGTTTTACCAGTGGAAAACAGACATATACGGCAACGAAAAACACTACGACATCAAAAACTTTTACCAAATTATCAAAGAAGAAATATTACTACGTGAAAGCACGTAGCTACAAAATTAGTGGTGGGGAAAAGATTTATGGAAATTACAGTAAAATTAAGAAAGTAAAGGTGAAATAAAGAATGAAAAAGAAAGGCAATATATGATTTATGATAATGTTTTAGCTGCAATTGGTCATACACCAATGATTAGGCTAAATTGGATGAATCCTTCAGGAAGTGCACAAGTATTAGTGAAATTTGAGGGATTAAATGTAGGTGGTTCTATTAAAACAAGAACCGCCTATAATATGTTAATGGTGGCTGAAGAAGAAGGGCTTATTAATGAAGATTCCATTATTGTCGAGCCTACTAGCGGTAATCAAGGGATTGGTCTTGCACTAATTGGTGCAGTAAAAGGATACAAGACAGTGATTATAATGCCAGACTCTGTCAGTGAAGAGCGGAGGAAGCTTGTTAAACACTATGGTGCCGAGGTGAAGTTAATCCATGACCATGGTAATATTGGAGATTGCATAGAAGAATGTTTACAGACTGCAATGAAAATGTCAGAAGAAAATCCGAAAGTTTTTGTTCCCCAGCAGTTTGAAAATCCTAACAATCCGATGGTTCATAGGCATCATACAGGTATTGAGATTATGGAACAAGTGGAAGGTGAAATTCATGGGTTTTGTTCAGGAATAGGTACAGGTGGAACTATTACTGGTATTGGAGAGGTTTTAAAGGCACAAAATCCAGATATTGAAATTTGGGCAGTAGAACCAGAACATGGAGCGATTCTAGCCGGTGGAAATATTGGAACTCATTTACAGATGGGAATTGGCGATGGGGTCATCCCGGAGATTCTCAACCAGGAAATTTATGACCATATTTATATTGTTAGCGATGAGGAGGCCATAGAAACTGCGCAAAATCTTGCCAAAAGAGAAGGTCTTATGTGTGGAATATCTAGCGGTACCAATGTGGCCGCAGCGTTAAAATTGGCAAAAAAACTAGGAAAGGGGAAGACAGTTGTTACTGTACTTCCTGATACGGCAGAAAGGTATTTTTCAACACCATTGTTTGGGGAATAGTAAGATAATATGTTAGCAAAATTTAGTGTGAGAAAACCATTTACGATTTTAGTAGTTGTAATTTTAATAATTGTTTTTGGAATAGTGGCATTTACAAAGATGACTCCGGACTTATTTCCAAGTATCAATATGCCTTATGTTATGGTTATGACAAATTATACTGGTGCAAGTCCAGAAGAAGTTGAAACCCAGGTTACAAAACCTTTAGAGCAGCAATTAGCTACTCTAGATCACATAAAAAACATTACGTCAACATCAGATGATGACTTTTCCATGGTAGCGTTGGAATTTTCCGGCGATGTAAACATGGATGCCGTTTCTGTTGACATTAGAGAAAAGATAGACCTTATTTCAGGACAGTGGGACGAGAAAATAACTTCTCCAATAATCATGAAAATGAACCCAGATATGATGCCTGTTAACATTGCAGCTGTAAATTTAAAGGATAAATCTACTTTAGAAACATCTACATTTGTTAAAGATAAGCTTCTTACCCCCCTTGAAGGCATTGAAGGCGTAGCCAGTGTCAATGCCACAGGAATGGTAAGCGATAATATTCAAGTGAAACTTTCCCAAAAAAAGATTAACAAAATGAATAAGAAAATGAGTAGGGCAATTGTAGACCAATTCTCAGATCCCAAAAGTAAGATCAATAATGGAATTAATTCTGCCAAGGGTGGAAAGAGCCAAATCGATTCTGGAAAGTCTCAGATTACACAGGGTCAAAAACAATTGGCTGTAGAAACAGAGGCTGCAAAAATACGTTTAAACCAAGGCAAAGATAAACTTAAACAGCTTAAATTAATGGGCACAGCTTTAGAGGGGTTATCAGCTCAAGTAAATACATTAGAAAAAGAAAATAGAAAAATAAAGAGTAAAATCACCAAGCAAAACCCTGGAAAAAGCAAAAAAGAAATTGAAATGTTATGTATGCAGAATTCTACATATGCAAGTAATACAGATGCTTTACATGAAATAGACAATCAATTGCAAGGAATGGGTTATACAAGGGGAGACTTAAATGGACTAGTAAAATCCTTGTCAACTGTGGATAAGCAACTTGCACCTATTGACAAAGCCCTATACCAACTTGAAGTGCAGTCATCTATAGGATCAGCTACTTTAGGAAACCAAATGTCAGAGCTTGCAGCATCTGGAGGAACCGTTGCCTCTACAGTTATGCAGCTTCAATCTTCCTTAGAGCAGGTGCAAAGCTCAGAAGATGCAGCACTGACTAGTGCCAACCTTACTGGAATATTGACTATGAGTAATGTTTCCTCAATACTTAATGCGCAGAACTTTTCTATGCCAGCAGGGTATGTTACAGATGGCAAGACAGAAGTTTTGGTTAACGTTGGGGAGAAAATTACGAATGTTAATGAACTTTCCAACTTAGTTGTGATGGACATGGGTTTTGATGGGATAGCACCTATTAAGCTTTCCGACATAGCTAAAGTTTCAAATGCAGATAATACAGAAGATACCTATGCCAAAATCAATGGAAATAATGGTGTGTTGCTTACCTTCACTAAACAATCTGGTTATGCTACGGCCGATGTTGCTGATAGAGTCAACACAGAGTTTGATAAGCTATCAGCCCAACACAAGGGGCTAGAATTCACCTCATTATCAGATCAAGGTGAATACATTCACATGGTTATAAACTCTGTTTTACAGAGTTTGCTGCTAGGAGCAATCCTAGCAATTATAATATTACTTCTGTTTCTACGGGATATACGCCCAACCTTTATTACGGCCTGTAGCATACCAATAAGCGTTACCTTTGCCATTGTTTTAATGTATTTTTCAGGTGTTACTTTAAACGTAATCTCATTGGCAGGACTTGCCGTGGGTGTGGGTATGCTGGTGGACAATTCCATCGTTGTTATTGAAAATATTTACAGGCTTAGGGCGCTTGGGTATTCCCATACCCAAGCGGCTGTTTCAGGAGCAGGGCAGGTGGCCGGAGCGATTACCGCATCTACCCTTACTACTATATGTGTGTTTGTGCCTATTGTCTTTGTAGAAGGTATGACACGTCAAGTATTTATGGATATGGCCCTTACGATTAGTTATTCACTCATTGCCAGTTTGTTTATAGCCTTGACTTTAGTTCCAGCTATGGCTAGAGGAATGTTTAAGAAAGCTACTAAAAAAACTGCACTTGGTGAGGACAGTAAAATCATACACAAGTATCAAAGCATTGTGGAACTTTGCCTACATAAGCGTAAGTGGATTCTCATCGGAGCTGTTGTTCTTCTACTTGGATCCACGGCAATCATGTTAGCAAAAGGATTTTCATATATGCCATCTATGGCTAGTACCCAATTGTCTGTGACCATTAAGATGGATAAGGAAAGCGAGCTAAAAGATACGGCAGATGTTTCTAACAAAGTTTCAAATAGAATTATGAAAATGGATGGTGTAGAAACTGTAGGTGCAATGTTGGCAAGTGATGCCAATAGCATGATGGGCATATCTATGGGAGGAAAGAGCGATGTTACGCAAACTATGCTCTATGTCATTTTAAATGAGGATAGCCTTGATAAAAGCAAAGGTATTTCCAAGGAAATTCAAAAGATGGGAAAAGAATACGACTGCGAGATTATAACCCAAGGAGATACAGATATGATGAGCGCCATGGGCGGCGCAGGAGTCAAATTAAACGTATTCTGCGATGATCTTGATACTTTGCGAACAGCATCTATTAATATTGAAAACCAATTAAAAACTTTAGCCAATTTAAAAGAAGTGAGCAATACTGCAGAAGAAAGTACTCCTGAATTAAAAGTAAAAATCATGAAAAATAAGGCGATGTCTAAGGGACTTACTGTGGCTCAGGCTTACGCTGGAATTGCTGAAGCACTTTCTAAAGACAAAGTTTCCACCACCTTAACAAAAGGTGGAGACGATACCCAGGTAATGGTTTCTAGTGAAAAAGCAAAGACCATGAAAAAGGGTGATGTAGAAAAGATTAAAATCACAGGAAAAAAAGCCGATGGTACAGAAGTTCGTGTAGCTCTATCTTCCATTGCAGTAATTGAAGATTCCAAGACGCTTAATGCTATCAGCCATGATGCACAAAACAGAATGCTTAGCATTTCAGCTGGAGTTAAAGAAGGGGAGAATATCACCTTAGTAACCGATGAGGCAAAAGCTTTAGTGGGTAAGATGGATTTACCACCCAACGTTAGAGTAGAATTTAGTGGAGAAAGTGAGACAATCATGGATGCCATGAAACAGATGATGCTCATGCTTGGATTAGGTATGCTTATGGTTTACCTGGTTATGGTTGCACAGTTTCAATCATTGAGGTCGCCTCTTATAGTTATGTTTACTGTACCTCTTGCCTTCACTGGTGGAATGTTAGCCTTGTTGATTACTGGGCTGGATATCAGTGTCGTGTCTCTTCTAGGGTTTGTAATGCTTATGGGGGTTATTGTTAACAATGCCATTGTCCTTGTAGACTGTATCAATAGGTTCCGCTTAGAAGGAATGGAAAAACATGAAGCTATTGTCAAGGCGGGTGCTGTAAGAATAAGGCCAGTTCTTATGACAGCCATTACCACAATACTAGGATTAATTCCTTTGGCAATAGGCGTCGGGAGTGGATCAGAAATGCTGCAACCAGTAGCAATTGTTTGTATTGGTGGGTTGGTGTATGCAACACTAATGACTCTAATTGTCATTCCAATTATGTATAGTTTCATGGGAAGAAAGAACATGGTGAAAGTAGAAGGCGGGGAATTGGAAAATATTGATGCGTAAAAATAGTACAATATAAAAACAAAATCTTGTTATATGAAAGCAATTATGCTATAATAATCCCATTGCGCCGGCGTGATGGAACTGGCAGACGTGCAGGATTCAAAATCCTGTGGTGGTAACACCGTATGGGTTCGACCCCCATCGCCGGCACCAATTTTGGTTAGTCAATGTAATTTATCGAGGAGGATATAATTTATGAGTGGTAATATGCTAGCAACAATACTCCCATTAGTCTTATTATTAGTAGTGATGTATTTCTTACTAATTAGACCGCAGAAGAAAAGGGAAAAAGCAGTTAATGCAATGAGAAGTAGCATTAGCGTAGGTGATGAAATTATTACAATAGGCGGCATTTGTGGTAAAATTGTAAAAACTAAAGACGAATCTTTAGTAATTCAAGTAGGTGCGGATAAAGTAAAATTTGAAATTATGCGTTGGGCAGTTTCAAAGGTTGTAGAAAATGGTGCAAAACCAGCAGCTAAACTTTCAAAGGAAACTGAAGAAGAAGTCGAAGAAAAAAAGAAGCCTCTTCCAAAGAGAATGAAGAAGCCAGCACCGATTAGCGATGCAGCTACAGACGAAGTTCCAGCTGAACCAACAGAAGAAAAAGCAGCGGACACTGAAGAAAAATAAATAAAGACTTATTTCTGACAAGTAGCAAAGCTGCTTGTCAGTTTTTTTGTAAAGACTGTTTCAGTAATTTGATGCAGTCTTTTCTATAAAGTTCTGAATTCATATCCCTTTCAATATAATGATAACAGTAGAAGGGGGTAAATGATGGATAAATTTATTCGAATTGTAAAAGGATACGGGATGAGTATGGTCTTGTTTGGTATGCTTACTTTAGTAATGGGGGCTATTTTAAAATTCACACCACTGCAGGAGAGCGGGTCAAAAATATACTTGTTACTTGCATTTTGCTTTACTTGTTTTTTTGTCGGTCTATATATGAGTAGCTTTTTTCAAAGAGCGGGGCTTCTTGTAGGTCTTATTTTTTCAGCAGGATTTATCATTCTTGCACTTATCATTGTAGCAAGTTGTTTTCAAACGACCATAGGACTGTCATCTTTTTCTTTCACTTATTTTATTCCTGTGGCAGCGGGAGGAATCGGTGGAATTATAGGAGCAAACTTAAAAAAACAAGGTTCATAAGAAAATCAGTATAAAACAAAGGGGAATCAGCAGAAAACATGGAAAAATCAATGGATATTACTTGTTAAAGCATTGAAAAAGTAGTAATATATTAGATAGTCTAATTATACTGGCGTTTAATATGCTAGGCGAAAATATACGAAAGAAAAGATGGAGGACAGAATGAATTATAATCTGAGACGAGTTTTGGCAGTAGTGATCATTGTACTGATTGCGTTTGGGTGGTATGTTACCATATTTGGTCTTGGTTCGGTTATGGAGCCTACTAAGGACAAAATCAAACTAGGACTGGACATTAAAGGTGGTGTCTATGTTGTTATGGAGGCAAAGACCAAGGAAACTGGAGAAGAACTGAGAAAATTAATGGAACAAACTCAAGCGGTTATAGAAACAAGAGTTAACCAAATGGGTCTTGCTGAGCCAGTAGTTACCATTGAAGGAACTAATAGAATTAGGATTGAGCTTCCAGGTGCAGAGGATGCAGAAGAGGCAATCAAACAGATTGGTAAAACTGCACAACTACAGTTTATTTTAGCAGATGGCACCAAAATCCTTGATGGAGGAAATGTTAAGAATGCAGGTACAAGTACAGATAATGACCAGGGTGGTTATGCTGTGGACTTACAGTTTGATAATGAAGGCGGAAAACTATTTGAAGAAGGTACGTCTAAAGCTTATGCAGGGACAGTAAAACCTAAAATTGATAGTATCCCTGCAAATGCGATTGCTATTTTACTAGATGATGAAATAATCTCGGTAGCATCGGTTAAGGATGGTCCTATTAGTGGTGGTAGCTGTAATATTACTGGTAGCTTTGGACAAGATGAAGCAAAGAACTTAGCAGCACTTATTCGTGGTGGTGCACTGCCTGTAGCTTTGGAAGAAGTTACATCTTCATCCCAGACAGCCAAAATTGGATTTAATGCTTTAGAGCAAAGCATTTTTGCAGCACTTATCGGTTTAGTTTTAGTGTTTATAATTATGTTGGTTGGATATCATATTATGGGTCTTGCCGCCAATATTGCACTCCTTCTTTATGTGGTTATTATACTTACGGTTATGGCGCTTATGGGAAGTGTGCTCACCTTGCCAGGTATAGCCGGCATCATACTGTCCATTGGTATGGCGGTAGATGCTAACGTAATTATTTTCTCCCGAATAAAGGAAGAAATTTGCGGAGGGAAGTCTATTAGGGTTGCAGTACAAACCGGATTTAAACGTGCTATGAGTACAGTTATGGACTCGCAGATAACAACTTTCATTGCAGCGATTATCTTGTACCAAGTAGGAACAAGTTCAGTAAAAGGCTTTGCATGGACATTGATGATTGGTATTGTAACTAGCATATTTACTGCAGTAGTTATTACTCAGCTCTATGTAGGATTAATTGCGGAAAGCAAGATATTTGGACATAAAAAATTCTTTGGTATTAAAGAAGATGGAACAGCATCATTTAGCATTAAGAAAGATTTACATTTTGTTAGACATAGAAAAATATTTTACATTATTACCATTGGGATTTTGCTTGTTGGACTTTGTTTTGGCTTAGTTAAAGGGCTTAATTACGGTATTGACTTCACTGGTGGTACAATGATCCAGATGGACTTAGGGAAACAGGTTCCAGCCAAAGATGTAGCAAAAACAATTGAGGAATATAACTTAGACCCTGAAATAATTTATTCTGGTGATAAGAATCAAGAAGTGGTAATTAGAACTATGAAAGCCTTAGATGCAGGAGACCGAGGCGACGTTATTGCTACCATGGAAAAAGAATATAAGGTTACGGATGATGCAGTGGTTGCACAAGAACTATTTGGACCATCGGTGGGTAAGGAACTGAGGAATAAGGCAATACAAGCCATACTTCTTTCAGCATTATGTATGTTGGTCTATATTAGAATTAGATTTTCCCAGTGGAAATTTGGTGGCTCGGCACTTCTTGGGGTATTAAATGACGTACTTATTATGATGTCATTTTATGCAATATTCCAGGTACCGGTAAATAACCCATTTATTGCAGGTATATTGACAGTAGTGGGGTATTCTATAAATGACACCATTGTAGTATTTGACCGAATCAGGGAAAATAATAAATTCTCACGTAAGAGTGACATTGAGGCCATTATTGATAGCAGTGTTACCCAGACTCTTGGTAGGTCATTAATGACCTCATTTACAACATTGATTGTAATGATCCCGTTATTTATCTTGACAGGACCTGCCATTAGAGAATTCACATTGCCTTTGATGATTGGTGTAATTGCAGGTGCATTGTCCTCGATTACTGTTTGTAGTCCACTGTACTATGAATTTTCTCTCCTTGGAAATAAGAGCAAGTATGATAAGCACAGAAAAAAGAAAACTAGCAGTAAGAAAAAAGACAAATAGAGGTAAAAGGATGTTAGATGAAAACTAGAGCAGAGTTTTTACAAACAATCTTAGGTTTTAACGCCCACTATGATATGGAGCTCATTGGGCGGGCCTATGATTTAGCACAAGACAAACATAATGGGCAGCTTAGAAAGTCGGGTGAACCTTATTTAATTCACCCATTAGCTGTTGCGGAAATTTTAGCCGATTTAGGTATGGATGAAGATACTATTGTGGCGGGATTGCTTCACGATGTAGTAGAGGATACAGACTATACGGAAAAAAACCTTGTGAAAGAATTTGGCGAAGAAGTTGGGTTGCTCGTTGATGGAGTTACAAAGCTTGGTTCTTTAGTATTTGAAAATAAAGAAGAAAGACAGGCTGAAAACTTGCGAAAAATGTTTTTAGCCATGTCTAAAGATATTCGTGTGCTTATAATTAAACTGTCTGACAGATTGCACAATCTACGGACTATTAACTATATGACTCAAAATCAAATTGTAGACAAGTGCAAGGAGACCTTGGAAATTTACGCTCCACTGGCCAGCAGACTTGGTATATATGCAATGAAATTCGAACTTGAAGACATTGCATTAAAGTACTTAGACCCTGAGGCATACTATGGTTTAGTGGAAAATGTTAGTGAACGAAAAGAAAAACGAGAAGAAGCAATAAATCAAGTTGTAGATGAAATAAAAGAGTCATTGGAAGATATAGGCATTAAATTTGACATTCAAGGAAGATCCAAACACTTTTATAGCATCTATAAGAAAATGAGATACCAACATAAACAATTAGACGAGATCTTTGATCTGACGGCGGTAAGAATCATTGTAGAAAATGTGAAAGATTGCTATGCAGTTTTGGGAATTGTGCACACACTTTGGACACCAATTCCGGGTAGATTTAAAGATTATATTGCTATGCCCAAACCAAATTTATATCAATCCTTGCATACTACTGTAATAGGAGAGACTGGAAATCCTTTTGAAATCCAGATTAGAACTTACGAAATGCATAAGATTGCAGAGTACGGTATTGCAGCCCATTGGAAATATAAAGAAGGCATTCAAGAAGATAAAGAGGAAGTAAAACTTTCTTGGCTTAGACAAACCTTAGAATGGCAAAAAGATATGAATGATTCTAAGGAATTTATGGAAACACTAAAGGTGGATTTATTTGCTAGCCAAGTCTTTGTATTTACGCCACAGGGAGATGTTCTTGAACTTCCTGCTGGATCTACTCCTTTAGACTTTGCATTTAAGATTCATTCAGACATTGGTTGTAAATGTGTAGGTGCAAAAGTAAACGGAAAAATGGTGACTATTGACCATACTTTAGAAAATGGAAATATCATTGAAATAATTACATCTTCCAATGCAGCAGGCCCAAGTGTAGATTGGTTAAAAATTGCTAAGAGCAGTACAGCAAGAAATAAAATTAGACAGTGGCTGAAAAAAGAAAACAAATCAGATCTTGTTGGTAAAGGGAAAGATTTGATTGATAAGTATGTGCGTAAGAAAGGTTATGATCCAAGAGAGGTATTGAAAAATGCATTTGTTAATCAAGTAGTAAAGGGATTAAGCCTTAACAATTCAGACGAGCTATATATACAGCTAAGCAATGGTGGATCATTCCAGGGTAAAGTAGCCCAAATGTTGTTTAATTGCCTTAGTGATGAACAACAGATAGAAGAAGAAAAAGAAAAGCGCTTACAAAAAATAGAGCAGGAAAGCGTATCAGAACGAAAAGAAAAAGAGGACAGAACACGTAGAGAAAACGCAGGAATCAGCGTGGAAGGCATAGATAACTTAATGATCCGTGTGGCTAAATGTTGCAATCCTGTACCGGGGGATGAAATAGTTGGTTTTATTACTAAGGGAAGAGGGATTTCTGTTCATAGAACTGACTGTACAAATATTATTTCCCTGCCTGAAGCAGAAAGAGCTAGGTTCATCGATGTATCGTGGAATAAGGACAAGTTGGATCAATCTTACAATGCGAATATCAGTGTAATTGCCAATGATAGAAAGGGGCTGTTTTCAGCAATTTCAAAGGTTTGCGATGACATGGAAGCCCATATTGCAGGAGTAAATGCAAAGAGCACAAAAGAAGAGATGGTAAATGTAACTTTGACTTTATCCATTGCAAGTAAAGCTCAGATGGAAAAGATATTACGTGCATTAAGAAGTGTTCCTGGGGTTACACAAGTATACAGAGCAAAAGCCTAGGAGGAAGGATGAGAGCAGTAATACAGCGAGTTACAGAAAGTAATGTATCGGTAGATGGTAAGGTGTCAGGTTCTATTGGCGCTGGTCTAGTGGCACTTTTAGGTGTTGAAGAAGAGGATACAATAAAGGACGCAGAATATATTGCCCAGAAAATATCAGGGCTTCGTATATTTGAAGATGCAGATGAAAAAATGAATTTATCAGTAAAAGACGTAGATGGAAAAATTCTAATGATTTCACAATTTACTTTAATGGGCGATGTACGCAAGGGTAAAAGGCCAAGTTTTTCCCATGCAGCAAAACCGGAAATTGCGAACAAATTATACAAGGAGACTATAAGCCTTGTTAAAAAAGAAGGCATCCTTGTAGAAGAAGGAGTATTCCAGGCGGATATGCTTGTGAAGATATATAATGATGGCCCAGTAACAATCTTACTGGATAGTAAAAAAACATTTTAAACGGAGATAAAGATGAAAATTACCAATTTACCAAGCGGCCCGTTGGCTGTAAACACATATTTAGTAGTAGATGAAACGACAAACAAAGGGTTTATTGTGGATCCTGGAGGGCACAACACTAAATTGACCCAAATGGTTAATAGTGAAAACATTGATATTGAATATATCATACTGACCCATGGCCATGGAGATCACACTGGCGGGGTTAAGCAACATATGCAAGACTTCCCAAATGCAAAGCTTGCAGCCTCAATTGAAGAAAAAGCCATGCTTGCAGATGCAGATATGAATATGAGCACTATGGTATTTAGTGTACCAATTACCTTTGTGGAGGCGGATCTTTGGGTTAAAAATGGAGATACTCTAAAGATAGGAAACATGGAATTAAAGTTTATTCATACTCCAGGTCATTCACCAGGGGGTATGTGTATTTTAGTTGATAATGTTCTCTTTAGTGGAGATACCTTGTTTTGCCAATCTGTTGGTAGAACTGACTTTCCTGGATGTTCATTTGATGACCTAAAGGAATCAATTCATAAGAAATTGTTTGTTTTACCCGATGATACGAAAGTATTCCCAGGTCATATGGGTACAACTAGTATTGGCTTTGAAAAGAGGAACAATCCTTTTGTATAAATTTTTCATTAAAGGCATAACCAATACACATGAATATGAGGAAGTTATGAAAATCTTCCTCTTGCCTGCGGACTTTAAAATCTTCACAGAGGAAGATCAAATTATCCCAGAATCCACTATAAACCTTAAATTCAATGGAAACAAAAATGACTTAAAGCGTGAGATTTATCAAACTCTTGCAGAAAAGACAGGACGTTATCCTAAGTGGGGGATACTCACTGGGATTCGGCCAGTCAAGCTGACAGGAGAATTGATTAGGCAGATGGGAAGTGAGGCGTTGGTTTGCAAACGGCTTTCTGATTACTATCTTGTACATGAAGAAAAAATCAAACTGCTTATAGATATTTATCATGAGCAACAGAAATCTTTAGGGACAGCCCCAGAAAATTCCGTAGGTGTCTATATTGGTATTCCATTCTGTCCGACGAGATGTCTATATTGTTCTTTTACTTCAAACCAAGTAGAGGCAAAAGAAATTAGTAGATACTTAGAAGCTCTTCACAAAGAAATCAATTTTGTCGGGAAAAAGATGAAGGCAAATGGACTCTATCCTGAGTCGATTTACATAGGAGGAGGGACACCAACTACTCTTACTAGAGATGAAATGTCAATTCTTTTAGACTGGATTATTGAAGATTTTGATTTATCTCGAATTAGGGAAATTACCGTAGAAGCAGGAAGACCAGACACTATTACTCTTGAAAAGTTGCAAACCTTAAGAGAGCATGGAGTAGAGCGAATCAGCATAAATCCTCAATCCATGAAAGAAGAAACCCTTAAGATTATAGGGAGGTCACATACGGCAGCGGAAATAGAAGAAGCTTTTTTAAAGGCGAAAAAAGTGAAAATGCCCATTGTAAATGGTGATCTAATCGCAGGACTTCCAGGAGAATCTTTAGAAGATTTTCGGGAAAGTTTAACAAGGTTAATTGACCTTGAGGCAGAGAATATCACTATTCATAATTTGGCGGTGAAACGCTCATCAAGATTAAAAGATATAGATCAAAATTTCAATTATAAACAGGCTGACCTAGTTGAGGCAATGATAGACGAGAGCAGAGAAATCCTTATCCGGGCTGGATATAGACCATATTACCTTTACAAGCAAAAGCATACTTCAGGTAGCACGGAAAACATTGGATATTGCAAGGGAAACACTTTAAACATATACAATATTCGAATTATGGAAGAAAGACAGACGATTGTAGCACTTGGCGCAGGTGGAATTACTAAAGTATACTTTCCACTTGAAAACCGACTAGAACGGGTTCCAAATGTATCAAATTATGAAATATATATAGAACGTATAAACGAGATGTTGCAGAGAAAACAAAAAGATTTGTTCAGGAGGTAAAGAGATGTTAACAAACGCACCAAAGGGAACCAAAGATGTACTACCACAGCAGATATACAAGTGGCACTTTGTAGAAAAGGCATTTGCGAATATTTGCTATAAATACGGATTTAAGGAAATGAGAAATCCTGTATTTGAACATACAGAATTATTTGCAAGGGGCGTAGGTGATACTACGGATATTGTTCAGAAGGAAATGTATTCCTTTCAAGATTACGGTAAGAGAAATATTACATTAAAACCAGAAGGAACTTCTCCTGTAGTTCGTTCTTTTGTAGAACATAAACTCTATGCAGAAGTACAACCTTCAAAATTTTATTATAATACACCTTGCTTCAGATATGAAAAGCCACAATCAGGACGTTTACGTGCATTCCATCAGTTTGGAATAGAGATATTTGGTACAGATAACATGATGGCAGATGCAGAAGCCATTTGTTTGGGGCATGACTTTTTAGGAGACCTTGGCATTAAAGATGTTGAACTTAGAATCAATAGTGTAGGTTGCCCAAAATGCAGAGAAAATCATAGAAAAGCCTTAAGAGAATTCTTAGAGCCAAAATTTGATGAACTTTGTGATACTTGTAAAGATAGATATGATCGAAATCCAATGAGAATCCTAGACTGTAAGTCAGAGATTTGCCAGGAACTTATAGTAGGTGCGCCAATGATGATTGATTATCTTTGTGAGGAATGTGAAACAGCATTTGAAGATTTGAAGATAAATTTGACTGGAATGGAAATTGATTTTGTAGTGGATCCTACAATAGTGAGAGGACTTGATTACTATACCAAGACTGCTTTTGAGTTTGTAACCAACAGCATTGGAGCCCAGGGCACTGTCTGCGGTGGAGGAAGATATGATCACCTGATTGAACAACTAGGTGGACCTCCAATTCCAGGTGTAGGATTTGGACTTGGTATTGAACGTCTTTTACTTACACTTGAAGCTAATGGAATTGAGATTCCAGAGCCAAAGGGAGCAGACGTATTTATTGCTGTTATGGGAGAACCTGCAAAAGCTTATGGACTAAAGCTTATGAGAACCTTAAGAAGAAAGGGTCTTCACGTAGAAATGGATGTACTTGCTCGAAATATTAAGGGTCAATTCAAATATGCAAACAGACTTAAAGCCAGAAAAACCATAGTAATTGGGGATAACGAAATTGCTGAAAACCAGGTTGCAATAAAAGACATGGCAACGTCACAGCAGACTATGGTTGCAATGGACAAAATAGTAGAAGAATTAACAAGATAAGGAGAAATAATATAGATGAGTAATTTATATAAAAGAACCCATATGTGTTGTGTTTTAACTGAAAAAGACGTAGATCAGCAAGTTGTACTAAACGGCTGGATTCAGAAGAGAAGAAACCTTGGAGGACTTATTTTCTGTGATCTTAGGGATAAAACAGGAATCGTTCAGATTGTATTTGATGATAAAATTCCTCAGGAACTTTTTGAAAAGGCAGATAGGCTTAGAGGCGAGTTTGTAGTGGGAATAAAGGGAACAGTCAAAGAAAGACAGTCCAAAAATCCAGATCTTGCTACAGGTGATATCGAAGTTTTTGCCAATGATTTAGTGATCTATTCTGAGGCAGAAACTCCACCAATTTATATTAAAGATGACGATAATGTAGATGATAATCTTCGACTAAAATACAGATATTTGGACATTAGAAAAACTAAGATGCAAAAAAATCTTACATTCAGACATGATTTAACATTCTTAGCTAGAGATTATTTTGCGAAGGAAGGGTTCACTGAAGTGGAAACTCCAATGCTGATTAGATCAACACCAGAAGGGGCAAGAGATTATATTGTTCCAAGTAGAGTGAGCCAGGGATCCTTTTATGCACTTCCACAGTCACCACAAATGTTCAAACAGCTTCTTATGGTAGGTGGAACAGATAGGTATATGCAAATTGTTAAATGCTTTAGAGATGAAGATTTGCGTGCAGATAGACAGCCAGAGTTTACCCAGATTGACCTTGAAATGTCATTTGTAGACCAAGACGACATAATAGAAATTCAAGAAGGATTTTTAAAGAGAGTGTTTAAAGAGTTGATGAATATAGACATAGTCACACCATTTACTCGTATTGCTTATGACGAGGCCATGGAGCGTTACGGCAGTGACAAGCCAGATACTAGATTCGGATTTGAACTTAAAAAATTAAACCACCTAATGGAAAATTGCGAGTTTAAGGTGTTTACAGATGCTTTAGCAGCAGGTGGTGATGTTCGTGGAATCTGTATTGACGGTGGAAATAAGCAATATACAAGGAAAAAAATTGATAAATTAACGGAAGCTGTGAAAAGCTACGGGGCAAAAGGCTTAGTATGGATCAAAGTTGGGGATGACGGAATATCTTCTTCTGTAAACAAATTTTTCTTACCAGAACAATTAGCTGAGATTGCTGAAATCTTCAAAGCAAAGCCGGGAGATTTAATATTAATTGTTTCAGATAAAAAGCAGGTTGTATTTGACAGCTTAGGATTCCTCAGAAGAGAAATCGCAGGACAGATGGGACTTTTAGATGATAAACAATACAACTTACTTTGGGTAGTGGATTTCCCTCTTTATGAACATGATGAAGAAACAGGTCAGTACCATGCAAAACATCATCCTTTCACTTCTCCAAGAACAGAAGATTTGGATAAGCTGGAAAGTGATCCGGGGAACGTGAAGGCACAGGCTTATGATATTATTTTAAACGGTGTTGAGTTAGGCGGCGGAAGTATTAGAATTCATGATAGACAGCTTCAAGAGAAAATGTTTAAAGTGCTTGGTCTTACCCAAGAAGAAATTGATAGCAAATTTGGTTTCTTAGTGGAAGCTTTCAAGTATGGCGCACCTCCTCATGGCGGTCTAGCATACGGTCTTGACAGACTAGTTATGCTACTTACAGGAGAAAAAAGCATTAGAGAAGTAATTGCATTTCCAAAGAATCAAGGTGCACAGTGCATGGTTAGCGAAGCACCAGCAGCAGTTGAGCAGGTTCAACTTGATGAACTAGGAATCAAATTGGAGAAATAATGAGTAAAATTGGCATTTTAGGCGGTACTTTTGACCCTATTCATAATGGGCATATTACTTTGGCTTTAGCAGCAAAAGAAAAAGCAGATTTGGATCAGGTGCTTTTGGTTCCAGCTAAACTTCAGCCCTTTAAGTTGGGGAAAAAAATTACTGACGGAAGTGACAGAGCAGCTATGATTCAATTGGCAATTGGCGGTAAGGAAGGACTTTATGTTTCGGATTATGAGCTAAAAGACGAAGGAATTTCATTTACTTATAAGACATTGCGGGGAATGAAAAAGCTTTACGGGGGAGAAAGTGAAATATACTTTATCTCAGGAACAGACGCTTTTTTAAAGATTATGACTTGGAAAAATGCAGAAGAAATTCTTAACCAATACGGGTTAATAGTTGGAGCAAGGCCTGGTTACAAGGATAAGGAATTATTAGACTGTATAGAGGAAATAAGAAAAGTCTATAATACAAATATAATTAGAGTTGATGAGAAAATGCCTGATGTATCTGCCACAGAGATGCGAAGTTGTGAGGCAAGTGGAAAGAAAATGGATCAATTTGTTACACCTGAGGTGGAAAGGTATATTAGGGAACATGGACTCTATAAATAATTATATTAAAGCAAATGTCTCTAAGAAGAGGCTGGCACATATTTATGGAGTGGCAGCTACGGCGAAGGTACTAGCTGTAAGATATGGAGCAGATGAGAAAAAAGCAGAAACAGCTGCACTATTTCACGATATGTGTAAAGGTATGACTACAGAAAAATTAAATGAATATGTTGTAAAGTTTAATTTGGATAAAAAATATATTGATAATAAAAATTTATCTCACGGTAAAGTAGCTGGAGAGCTTATGAAAAGAGATTTTCATGTTTATGATGAAGATGTGATAAATGCGGTAAAATATCACACCACAGGAAGAAAAAATATGTCTTTGCTAGAAAAAATCATATATTTGTCAGATGCTATAGAGCCGGAAAGAGATTACCCAACAGTAGAGACGATTAGAAAAATGGCCCAGGAGGATTTGGATAAAGCGTGCCTTACTTCAATGAATCGGTCCATAGAATATATTAAGTCTAAAGGCGACCATCTAGATGAGGATACCCTGAAGGCAAAAGAAGTATTAGAAGGAGAATTAAATGGAAATTAGAGATGCGGCAATATTTATTGCAGAAACGTTATCAGAGAAAAAAGCACAGGATATCACAATTATTGATGTAAGTTCAAAAACATCATTTGCTGACTATATGGTTTTGGCATCAGGTACTAGCAAGAGACAAGTAGACAGCCTATGCGAAGAAGTCGAAGAAAAGATGGAGAAAAATAAGATGTTTACCCGCAGTGTTGAAGGAAAGCGAAATTCCGATTGGGTTCTTATGGATTATGGAGACATTATTGTAAACTTATTGACTCTTGAGATGCGAGAAAAATACAACATTGAAAAGGTTTGGGGAGATTGCGAATTTATTAATCTGGAGGACTAAAATGATAGAAAGATATAATTTTACGGAAATTGAAAAGAAATGGCAAAAGAAATGGAAAGAAGAGAAGCAGTTTGAAACAGTAATGGACGAAACAAAGGAAAAATATTACGTTTTGGAAATGTTTCCATACCCATCAGGGAAATTACATATGGGTCATGTAAGAAATTATTCCATTGGTGATGTGATTGCTAGGTTTAAGACAATGAAAGGCTTTAATGTACTTCACCCTATGGGATGGGATTCATTTGGGTTACCTGCAGAAAATGCGGCAATTAAAAATGGAGTTGAACCTAGTCTTTGGACTTGGAAGAACATAGATGAGATGCGACAACAGTTGTCAGAGTTAGGCTTATCATATGACTGGGATAGAGAAGTGGCTACATGCCATCCAGACTATTACAAATGGATGCAGTGGATTTTTATTCAGTTTCAGAAAAAAGGACTTGCGTACAAAAAGGAAAACCCAGTAAATTGGTGTCCTAGCTGTAAGACAGTACTTGCTAATGAACAAGTAGTAGATGGTGCTTGCGAGCGCTGCGGCACGGCTGTAGGTAAAAAAGAATTGTCTCAGTGGTACTTTAAGATCACAGATTATGCAGATAGATTACTAGACAATCTGGAAACATTAGATGGTTGGCCAACAAAGGTAAAGACCATGCAGAAAAACTGGATTGGTAAAAGTGTGGGTGCGGAAGTAACCTTCAATATTGCTGATTTTGATAAAGGTCTTGATATTTTCACTACAAGGCCAGACACTCTTTATGGGGTTACCTATATGGTTCTTGCACCTGAGCATCCTTATCTTAAGGAACTCATAGCAGGAAGCGAATATGAGGCTTCAGTAAGGGAATACCTGGATAAGGTTCAACATCTGACGGATATTGAACGTACATCCACAACAGGAGAAAAAACCGGACAATTTATAGGTAGATATTGTATTAATCCTCTAAATGGAAAGAAAGTACCCATCTACATTTCAGACTACGTTTTAATGGGCTATGGAACCGGCGCAATTATGGCTGTACCTGCACATGATCAACGTGACTTTGAGTTTGCAAAGAAGTTCGATCTTGAGATTATTCCAGTAGTAGATACAAAGGATCCTGAAATAGACATAAACAACTTGAAGGAAGCTTTTGTCGCTGAAGGGAATATGATTAATTCAGAAATGTTTACAGGAATGAACAATAAGGAAGCCATTGTAAAGATTATAGATTATTTAGAAGAAAAGAAAATAGGATCAAAGTCCACTAATTATAGGCTTAGAGACTGGCTGATTTCACGGCAGAGATACTGGGGAACACCGATTCCAATGATTAAATGTGACGTTTGTGGATGGGTACCTGAAAAAGAAGAAAACTTACCAGTGCTTCTTCCAACAGATGTTGAATTTACGGGCAAGGGAGAATCTCCGCTTACTACTAGCAAAACATTTGCAAACACTACTTGCCCTGTATGTGGCAAGCCAGCGAAAAGAGAGCTAGACACAATGGATACATTCCTTGACTCATCATGGTATTTCCTTAGATATTGTGATGCAAAGAATCCAGACAAAATTTTTGACAAGGAAAAAGTCGATTATTGGATGGGCGTTGATCAATATATTGGAGGTGTAGAGCATGCTATTTTACACCTTATGTATGCTAGATTTTTCCAGATGGCATTGTGCGATCTAGGATTAGTAGATAAAGAAGAGCCATTCAATAACTTACTTACCCAAGGAATGGTTATTAAAGATGGCAAGAAAATGTCAAAATCTGTTGGTAATGTAGTAAGCCCAGCACAAATTATTGAGAGATACGGGGCAGATACAGCACGTCTTTTCATTTTATTTGCGGCGCCACCGGAAAGAGAGTTAGATTGGTCTGATAAAGGGGTAGAAGGTAGCTATAGATTTTTAAACAGAGTACATCGCATGGTGTATGAGTTTTCAGATAAATATAAGGATATTCCACAAGAATATGCACTAAAAACAGAGGCAGACAAAAGTCTCGCATATGAAATGAATTACACTATTAAGAAAGTATCAGAAGATGTTGGAGGAAGGTTTAATTTCAATACGGCGATTAGTTCAATTATGGAAATGGTCAATGAAATGTACAGGTACAAAGAGGGAGATGTTAATGTAGGGCTCCTTGATACTGCTGTGAAAAATCTGGTTCTAATGTTGTCTCCATTTACACCACACATCTGCGAAGAAATGTGGCAACATCTTGGAAACACAAAATCTATTTACAAGGAAAGCTGGCCGGAATGTGATGAAAGCGCCTTAGTAAAGGATACAATCGAAATTGTAGTTCAAATCAACGGAAAAGTAAAAGAAAAGCTTGTCGTTGAAAACAATTTGAATAAAACTATGCTGGAAGAATTAGCAATGAAAAACGAGAAAGTGCAAGAATTAATTCAAGGCAAAAATGTAATGAAAGTAATTGCAGTGCCAAACAAGTTGGTTAATATCGTCGTAAAATAATTGAAATGATTCCAGAATAAAGAAAAGAGAGAACGAAAAATATGAGAAAAAAAGAAAATAGCGTAAAAAAGGGTGGCATGCCTATAAAGGTACTGCCCTTAGGCGGGTTAAATGAGATCGGAAAAAATATGACTGTCATTGAGTACAAAGACGAGATTATAATCATTGACTGCGGCCTTTGCTTTCCAGATGATGAGATGTTTGGAATTGACATGGTTATTCCGGATTTTGACTACCTGATTAAGAATCAGAAAAAGATTAAAGGATTAGTCATTACTCACGGACATGAAGACCATATCGGTGCGGTTCCATACTTGCTAAAAGTGCTAAACATTCCTATTTACGGAACTAAATTTCCATTAGGGCTTATTGGAAACAAATTAGCAGAACATGGACTTAAAGGAAAACTCCATACGATTGAAGGTGGGAGCAAATTCAAGCTTGGTGTATTTGAAGTAGAAACCATAAGAATAACTCATTCAGTAGTAGATTCTGTGTGTCTATGTATCAACACCCCGGCAGGGCGAATCTTCCACACAGGAGATTTCAAAATTGACTACACTCCAGTAGATGGCGAACCTATAGATTTTGCAAGACTTGCAGAACTAGGATCCAAAGGGGTGCTATTAATGATGGCGGACAGTACAAATGCCACCAGACCTGGATATACTTCTTCTGAGAAGGTAGTTGGAAAAACTCTGGAAAATATATTCAGAACTTCAAAGACAAGAATTATTATTGCCACATTTTCTTCCAATGTACACAGATTACAAAAAATCATTGATATTGCAGTACTATGCAAGCGAAAGGTGGCCGTTTCAGGAAGAAGTATGGTCAACGTAGTGAAGCTTGCCACTGAGCTAGGATATATCAAAATCCCGGCAAATGTACTTGTTGATATACACAAAACAAGAAATATTCCAGACAAAGAGTTAGTGATTATCACTACAGGAAGTCAGGGAGAACCAATGTCTGCCCTTTCAAGAATGGCTACTTTAGATCATAAAGCTATTCGAATTAAAAAGGGTGATATGGTAATCCTATCTTCAACACCGGTACCAGGAAATGAAAAAACAGTATCCAATGTAGTAAATAAACTATTTGAACAGGGTGCAGAAGTAATCTATTCAGATATTGCGGATATTCACGTTTCTGGTCATGCATGCCAAGAAGAACTAAAATTGATGCATGCGCTTATTAAACCACAGTTTTTCATGCCAGTTCATGGAGAATATCGTCATCTGAGAAAACATGCGGCTATTGGTGCCAGCATGGGAATACCAGAAGAAAACATCTTCATTCTCAAGAATGGAGACGAATTATGTGTGAACAGAAGACAAGCTATAGTGAATAAGGAAATTACCCAAGCTGAGGGAGTTATGGTAGACGGTCTTGGTGTAGGTGATGTTGGAAATATTGTCCTAAGAGACAGAAGACTATTATCCGAATCAGGACTAATCATCGTAGTGGCTGCAATTGATAGAGCAGGCAGATGCGTTTCATCCGGTCCTGATATTATTTCTAGAGGGTTTGTTTATGTTCGTGAAAACGAAAAATTAATTGATGATGCAAGTGAACTAGTTAGAGGCATCTTGGAACAATGTTGCAAGGAGAATGCTAAAGATTGGAACGCAATGAAGACGGCGGTAAGAGACGGATTGAGAAACTTTATCTATCATAAGACAAAGAGAAATCCGGTAATTTTGCCAATATTTTTGGAGGTATAAAGAATGAATGTATATGATCAGGCCCACGGCCTAGCAACAGCTATTAAAGAATCTGAAGAGTATAAGCAGTATGAAGAGATAAAGGTAAGAGCAAAGCAAAACTCTGAATTAGATAAAACATTGAAGGATTTTCAGGCAAAGCAATTTCAACTTCAAGCTAAGCAAATGATGGGGGAACAAGTAGATGAAGATGCTATGCAACAGGTTCAGGCTCTCTATGGAGTTATGATGCAGGATCCCCTTGCAGCAGAGTACCTTCAGTGTGAGATGAGATTCTCAATGATGATGAAAGATGTTTATGAAATTTTAGGCAAAGTAATTAACCTTGGCCAAGGAATGGGACAAAATGAATAACATGGTAAAAACACCAGAAGAGTTGGTGAAAATTTTAAAAGCCTCTGCCATGGGAGATATGTGTTTTAATCACATTTTAGATTTCATTAAAGTAGGAATGACAGAGCTAAAAGTAGCAGAAGAAATTGAAAGAGTGCTCACTGATATGGGAGGCGAAGGCCTCTCATTCCCTACAATATGTGTTTCAGGGGTTAGAACAGAATTACCTCACGGAGAACCTTCAGATAAGAAAATTGAAGAAGGGGATTTTGTGACTATGGACTTTGGCGCTATAGTAGATGGATATTGCGGTGACATGACTAGAACAGTTGCAATGGGATACGTAACTAAAGAACAGGAAAAAGTCTATGAAACGGTTTTAACCTCTCAACTTTCAGCTCTTGCAGCAGTAAAAGCAGGAGTCCATTGTAGCATGGTAGATAAAGTGGCAAGAGATGTTATTGTTCAGGCTGGATATGGTGAATACTATATCCATGGGACAGGACATGGTGTTGGCACAGAAGTTCACGAAGCCCCTACATTAAACGCTAAGAGCGAAGAAATACTGGAAGAATATATGCCAGTTACTGTAGAGCCAGGCATTTATATTCCTGGCAGATTTGGGGTTCGTATTGAGGACTTGGCTTTTGTAACAAATTTTGGTATAATCAATACCAATAAATCAGAAAAAGAATTAATAATAATATAGAAATAAAGGAAGGTCAAATTTATGATTTACGCAAGCGATTTTAGAAAAGGAATTACTTTTGAAATTAATGGAGAACCTCATGTGGTTTTAGATTTTCAACATGTTAAGCCGGGCAAGGGTGCTGCTTTTGTTAGAACAAAGTATAAGAACGTCTTATCTGGAGCAACTAGGGAGGAAGCTTTCAATCCAAACGACAAGTTTCCAAAAGCCCATATTGAAACAAAGACAATGCAGTATCTTTACAATGACGGGGATCTTTATTACTTTATGGACGGAGAAACTTATGAACAAATTCCAATTACTTTTGAGCAGGTAGAAGATGCAATGAAGTACTTAAGAGAAAATGATGAAGCAACTATAAAGTTTTATAAAGATAACCCTTTCTTAGTGGAAGCTCCAAACTTTGTAGACCTTGAAGTTACAGATACAGAACCTGGAGTTAAAGGCGATACAGCTACAAACGTGACAAAGGCAGCTACTGTAGAAACTGGAGCTGTTATCCAGGTGCCTATTTTCATTCAAGCAGGGGAGACTATTCAAATTGATACAAGAACAGGTAGCTATTTAAGCCGATCAAAATAATAAAGATACTTAGAAAGGGCGTCTATGCGTCCTTTTGCAATATAAGTTTACAACATTATATTTAATATTAGATGGAGAAAATTTCATGGAAGATGTGAAAAAAAACAAAGTAAGGATGATCATTATTATTTTGGTTGTCAGTATAATTGTGTTTGGTGGCGTGCTATTTTACCTAATGGGAATTGCAGCTTCAGGCACAGAAAAAAAGGGTGTGGCTATTGAAGTAAAAGATGGTATGGGCGGCCTACAAATTTTAACGATGATGAATAAACAAGGTCTTATTAACAATCCTTTGTGTGGTAAGATTTACGTTAGGCTTGCAGCACCTGAAAAATTACAAATGGGTACCTATATTTTTAATAAAACCATGTCATTGCCAGAAATGCTTAAAGCGATTGGAGATGGGGATGCAAATTATATGGCCAAGAGACAACTGAAAGTATTAGAAGGCATCACACTTCCTGAAATTGCTCAAACTATAGATAATACATTTGGAATTAAAAAAGAAGAAGTTCTTAAAGCATGGGCAGATAAAGCATATTTACAAACGTTAATTGATAAATACTGGTTCCTTACTTCAGACATTTTGAAGGATGGGATTATGCATCCTTTGGAAGGGTATTTATACCCAGACACATATTATGTTTCCACGGAAAAGCCAACCATTGAAGAAGTCACCAACTTAATGCTAGATGGTATGGACAAAAATTTAACCAAAGTGAAGGATAAAATTTCTACAATGGATATGTCTGTTCATGAGTTCGTGACATTTGCATCCATTGTTCAAGCAGAATCTGGTCAAGCTGAGGATACAAACATGAGAATCGCAGGAGTATTTAAGAATAGGTTGGATCAGGATATGCCACTTCAAAGCGATATTACTGTAAACTATGCAAAAAAACAAAGGCGAGTAGATGTAAGCATTAGTGACACTAAGGTGGATTCTTTATACAACACATATAAACATCCTGGACTACCTATAGGACCTGTATGTTCTGTGCCTTTAGCCACCATGGAAGCATGCGTAAACTATGAAAAAACAGATTATCTTTTCTTCTTTGCAACAAAAGACGGCACTGTACTATTCACCAAAACATATGCAGAGCATCAAAAGGTAGTTGAAAAGAATAAATGGTACTAAAATGAACATTATAAACGAACAAGTAGATGAGTATATTAGGCATTTGTATCAACCTTTAAATGACAACCTTAAAAAACTAAGAGAAGATGCAGAGGAAAAGAATATACCGATTATTCTTCCTGACACAGAAACTCTCCTTTTAAGTTTAATTAAATTAAAAAAGCCAAAGGAAATATTAGAAATTGGTACAGCAATTGGTTATTCCGCATCTTGTTTTGCTATTTCAGATGAAGAATGCAAGATAACTACAGTGGAGACAGACAAGGACTTGTGTCAGGTAGCGAAGTCAAATATTTTAGATTTAGGCTTAAAAGAAAGAATAACCGTTATAAACGGAAAAGGTCAAGAAATTATTCCTACACTTACTAAGTCCTATGATTTAGTATTTATAGATGCAGCCAAGAGCCATTATCGTGCTTTTTGGGATGAAGCTATAAAGATTTGCAGTGAAAACGCAATGATTGTCTGTGACAACGTATTGATGAGAGGCACAACAGTTTCTGATGAATATGACCCTTACAGAAAACACAGGACTAGCATAAGAAGAATGAGAGAATTTCTAAACTATATTAGCAATTTAGAAAATACGACTTTTTCCCTTCTGCCTATAGGAGACGGAATTTCCATTAGCATATTGAAAGGATAAAATGAAAAAAATTGAGTTACTTGCTCCGGCGGGAGACTTGGAAAAATTAAAAATTGCCATAGATTATGGTGCAGACGCTGTGTATTTTGGCGGAGAGCTGTTTAGCCTTAGGGCTTCCGCAGGAAATCTAAGTACAAATGACATGGAGGAAGGCCTTGAATATGTCCACAAACGTGGGAAAAAAGCCTATCTTACTTTAAATATTTTTGCTCATAATGCAGATGTCCCTCTTATGGATAAGTATCTGCGTTCTATAAAGTCATTTGAAATTGATGGATTCATCATCTCTGACCCAGGGGTTATCCTTATGGTCAAAGAATTTTTCCCAAACGCAGAAATTCACTTAAGCACTCAGGCCAATATGACAAATTATAAGGCGGCAGAGTTTTGGAAAAGCCAAGGTGTAAAACGTATTGTTTTGGCTAGGGAGCTTACTTTTGATGAAATCATAGAGTTGAGAGCGAAGCTGGATCCTGAAGTTGAAATTGAGGCCTTTGTTCAAGGGGCTATGTGTATTTCCTATTCAGGAAGATGCCTATTAAGCAATTTTATGACAGAGCGGGATGCCAATAGGGGTCAATGTTCACATCCATGTAGATGGAAATATTCTCTTGTGGAAGAGCAGCGGCCAGACGAATACTATCCAGTAGAGGAAGACGATCGGGGCACATACATTTTGAATTCCAGGGATCTTTGCATGATTGAACACATTCCTCAGCTTATTGAAAATGGTATAGCATCTGCTAAAATTGAAGGCCGAATGAAGAGTGGATTTTACGTAGCTACTGTTGTAAGTGCTTACAGGAAAGCCATTGATGCATATGAGAAAGATCCAAAAGAGTATGTATTTGACCCACAGTGGTTAAATGAATTAAAAACTGTTAGCCATAGAGAATTTACTACAGGCTTTTATTATAACCAACCTACTGGCAAAGACCAAAATTATTTAACTAGCTCATATACTAGAGAATACACATTTGTCGGGGTAGTGAAAAGCTATGATTCCACCAGTAAGATGGCAATGGTAGAGCAGCGGAATAAAATCAGCTTAGGCGAGGAAATAGAGGTCTTTGGACCCTATACAGAATTTTTTGCACAGGAGTTAAAGGTACTTTTAGATCAAGATGGTGCACCAATAGATTCCGCACCTCATCCTCAACAAATTATTCAAATTAAAATGGAGCAACCAGTGAAAGAAAATTTTTTATTGCGAAAGCGAAAGGAGAAATAAATGTCATCTGACCCCGGGACGCCTTTGGCGTTACAATTTACTTTTTTAATCATATTGATTATTGTTAATGGAGTTTTTGCAGCAGCAGAAATGGCCTTTGTATCAGTTAATAAGAACAAAATCAAAGTTCTTGCCCAAGACGGAAGTAGGCGAGCAATAGTCTTACAAAAGTTATTAGAAACGCCGAACATATTTTTATCAACTATTCAGGTAGCTATAACTTTGGCTGGATTTCTAGCCAGTGCATCAGCGGCTGTAGGGATGTCTGATGAATTAGGAGGCTTTTTATCCTCCTTTGGAATTCCTTACGGAAAAGAAGTTGCCGTTGTTCTTGTAACTTTAATACTCGCTTATGTGACCCTTGTTTTAGGTGAGCTGTATCCAAAACGTTTAGCACTTCATCATTCAGAAGGCATTGCTATGATAATGGCTAGACCTATTGTAGTGATATCTAAATTAAGTAAGCCATTCGTATGGTTATTGTCAATTTCTGTGAATATTCTACTTAAAATTACCAGACAAAAAGTAGATATGGAAGATGATGAATTCTCTGAAGACGAAGTTATGTCTATGCTTGAAGTAGGTCAAGAAAGTGGAGTCTTAAAAGAAGAAGGCAAAAAGATGATTAACAGTATCTTTGCTTTTGACGATAAACTTGCTTATGAAGTAATGACACCGAGAACCGATGTATTTTCAATTGATATCAACGATCCGACAGAAGAATATATTGACGAACTAATGGAACTCAGATATTCCAGAATTCCTGTGTATGAGGACGATAGCGATAAGATTAAGGGCATTTTGTACATTAAGGATTATCTAATCAAGGCAAGGGAAGATGGCTTTGAAAATGTGGATATAAGTGGGATTATTAGAAAGCCTTACTTTATTCCTGAAACAAAGAATATCGATGCTCTCTTCTTTGAACTTCAGAAAACCAAACAACACATTGCCATACTCATTGACGAATATGGTGGGTTCTCTGGAATTGTCACTATGGAGGATATCATTGAGGAGGTTATGGGTGATATTGATGACGAATACGATGAAGAAGAACCTGAGATTGAACGAATTGATGAAAGCACTTATTTAATTGATGGGGTAATGGATTTAGATGATATCAATGATGAAATAGGCACCAATTTAGAATCAGAAAACAGTGAAACGGTGGGGGGATTTATTATTGATATTCTTGGGGAAATCCCTGACGAAGATGAAGACGAAGATCGGATAGTAGAATTTGAAAACTATGTATTTAAAATTGAATCCATGAAAGAACGGCGAATTGAAAAGGTGAAATTGTATATTGCACCTATCAGTGAAGAGCCAAAATCAGATCAGGATGAAAAGGAAAAACACAAAGATAAAGAAAACAAAGAATAAGTTTGGCATTGGGATTGAGGTATCTACAGAAACACTCAGGTAGGAGAAATTATAGTTAAAAAAAAGGCGGTTTCAAAATGAAACCACCTTTTTTTAATTTAATTATTTGCCTCTATCCATAAGTTCATGAACTACCATTGGTAAGGTAACGAAGCTTCCGCCAGTTACCCCATCTCCAGTATTTGGATGCTTTTGAGAATGGAGCCAATCAGCAGCGAATAGGCAAACTAATATACAACATAAACAAATAGTCATCTTCTTAGAAAGTTTAAGTAGCAAGTTGTCTATGCGAGGGGCTATAAAATAGATAAATGCAGTGCCACCAATGGCAAAAGTGACTGCGCCTAAAAGGCAAACACGACCGTTAATATTCAAGAAATATCCACTGTAGTCCCACCATTTCATACCTTTGGTATATTCTAGCCACCAACTGGTAACATATTCTACACCAGTACATAAAAACATAACCAGGAAGAAGGTGAGCACCGGCTTATTCACCCATTTTCGCAGTAAGACTAGAATCATAACACCACCACTTCCGTAAATAGGAAGCCAAGGCCCCATGAGCACTCCTCTGTTAACTAATACACCATCTTTTATTAAGTGGAGAGAAACTTCCCAACACCAGCCAATTGATGCAAAAATGAAAAATAAGAGGATATAAGATGTGATTTTATACTTTCTTGCATAATCCACATCTTTTGTCATCTGTTCAAATTTAATTTCAACGGCGTTTTTACCTTTAGGTTTTTTTACTCGTTTTTGAACAGGATATTGGAGGGGAAATTGTGTTAAATAATTTTCCATAACATGCCCTTTCTTAACTTAATGTATCATCATTTTATCATAGAATAATGGTATAATAAAGAAATATATTTTAGATAAAGGAGATAGTATGCTTTTAATTATTTTTATTGGAGTAATCTATTTAGTAATTAATTATTTTATTTGGAGCGGAGCAATCCATTGGTTTAGGAACCTTTCAGGAGCTTTACATAAACGTTGGTTTTCCATCACATTTACTGTTATATACTTTTTCCTAGCAACATCTATTGTAACATGTCTTCTCTTTAGCACGGGAGGAATGAAAGCGGCAATGAAACATATAAGTAATGTGTGGGTTGGGACATTCATATATGTACTCCTTTTTCTTGCAGTGGCGGCTATTACTACAGTTATTTTACGAAAGCTTAAGATTATTGAAAAAGGTCAAGGACAGTGGCGAAAATTCGTAATAATTAGAGGTGCTACAGTAATTGTGCTAGTTATAGGCTTTACTTTATATGGTTTGGCTCACATGAATAATATTCAAATCACGACGTATGATATTTCCATAGATAAAAAGTGGCCTGGGGGAAAAGATATGAAAATCGTCATGGTGGCGGATTTTCATATGGGATACAGCGTTGGAAATCCGCTTATGGAACAAATGGTGGATAAAATTAATGCTCAGGATGCAGATATTGTTTTTATTGCAGGGGACATTTTTGATAACTCCTATGAAGCTTTGAAAGAACCTGAAAAAACCATTGAAAAATTTAAGACAATTAAAAGTAAATACGGAGTTTATGCTTGTTACGGCAACCATGACGTTACAGAAAATTTAATTGGAGGATTTTCCATGCCATCCAAGAATCCAATGATAAATACAAGCCAAATGAACGATTTTATGAAACATTCAAATATTACACTTCTTAGAGATGAGGTGACAGAAGTGGCAGGGATAAATATAGTAGGTCGGCGAGATTTAGATAAACCGGGAAATTACTCACAGGTTAGGCTTCCGCTTACAGACCTGACGGAGAGCCTTCCAAAGAATAAGCCTATGATCCTATTAGAACATGAGCCTAAAGACTTACAAGCAAGTGCAGATGCCGGCGTGGATCTGGAAATGGCAGGACATACACATGATGGACAAATTTTCCCGGGCAATCTATTTATTGATGTGTTTTGGGAAAACGCTTGTGGATTTGTTAAAAAAGATGACATGAATTCAGTTGTAACTTCTGGAGTAGGAGTTTGGGGACCCGCTATGAGAGTTGGCACAAAAAGTGAAATTGTGGTAATCAACACTAAATTTAAATAGGGTGAGGAATAAAAAATGACCTTTTCCAATGTTATGGAAGAGGTCATTTTATTTGTCTTTCATTTTACGTCTAGTGTATCTAGCAATTCTTGTGGCGGAGTTTCAATGTATTTGTCATTTAAGGCTTCAAAGCCAGGAAGCTGATCAGCTATTGCCTGTCTTCTAAGCGTCATATAAAGCTCTGTATACGTAGCTTGCATATATCCATTAGAATAGAAGATTCCTACAAGGCCAAAGGTTAACACTACTAACATATTCCATCCTAAAAACGAAAGAGTCATAAGAAATGTGTGCCATTTATGTCCGTCCATGATTTTTCGAGAAAGAAGAAAAGCTTCTTTACGAGAAATATTCGGATTTTCAGCGACGATGTATGGGATCAGGAAATATGAATAGTGCTTAATGCAGCCACCAACGATGGTAAGAGACCAAAGGAAGGTGAATAAATCCCTAAAAAATATAATTTTTGCAGGGTTTATAATTTTTCGAGACTTGTAAAGGAAAAATAATCTAGTCAGTTTTGTCTCTGTATATACACGAGTTTCCATGAAGAAACGAGCCTCACCTACAATTAATATATTAATTAAAAAGAAGTAGTAGGCTAGACCAAGCATTCCGCTGATCAGGAATACTACACCTGCTGAAATATCGTGAGTTTTGAATAATCGGTCAAAACCGTATAAGAATTTATAGATTGGGCTTTCGCTTGGAGAAATACCATCTGCTGTATTTCCAGCCCATTTGCCAACAACTAATGAAACAAATCCACCAAGGGAAGATGTGTTTTCCTCAACAAAATTTTCTGCAGTAGAGGATGCACTTTTATCTTCCTTAACTGTTTGCTGTGCTACTTTAGCTTTTGTTTCATCAGAAGAATTATAGTCGTTTATGGATGATGCTGTGCAGCCATACGCACCAGCAAACATGGCCATGATAAAACAAACGGCAACAATAAACCAATAATTGGCTTTTAGGCTTTTTCTAGCATTAATCTTTAAATCTTTTGTCTTCCACATGTTACATACTTCTCTTTCTATTATACTTGATATACTAAGTATAAAACATGTTAGAGGATTTAACAATAAAAAGGTTGGCTGTTACTGGGGAAATTCCGATTTAAAAATAATAATATCATCTCCTATTTTAACGATGCTATCCCAAGGAAGCTTTATCCAATCAGACGAACCTTTAAATGGACCTTTTGATTGAAAGCTGGGGATGAGCACAGCTTTTATTTTTCCTGATTTTTTATCAAAGAGCATTTCTGTATCCCAAAGTTGGCCATGCTTACTTCCCTTTGACAAATCAACGATTTCTTTGTTTCCTATTTCACTTAACCGCATAATGATCCTCCAAACTGTAAATACTATGGTTAATACTATTATATAAAGGAGAAAAATATGAGTGAAGAGAAAAATAAAGAAGAAAAGAGCCTTCCTTCTGAAGAAGATAAAAGTAAAGATATAATTAGAGAATTAGGATTGCTTGACACAGGAACAGGATTTGACAGTGATATTCAATATATTAACATTATAGGCAGTATTGAAGGGCACATGGTTCTTCCCCCAGAAAACAAAACTACAAAATACGAACACGTTATACCACAACTTATTGCAGTAGAAGAGAATCCTAAGCTGAAGGGGGTGCTTTTTATTTTAAATACAGTTGGGGGGGATGTAGAGGCAGGACTTGCTTTGTCCGAAATGATTTCTACAATGTCAAAGCCTACAGTCTCACTGGTGTTAGGCGGAGGGCATAGCATCGGTATTCCCCTTGCAACATCAACAGACTATTCTTTCATTGCCAAAACGGCAACAATGACACTTCATCCTATTAGAACTAATGGTCTTATTATTACGGCTGAGACAACCTTTGATTACCTACGAAAGACACAAGAACGAGTAATCGATTTTATTGTACGTAATTCTAGGGCAGAGAAGAACAGAATAACCCAATTAATGAATTGTGCTGATAATATGCCAAATGACATGGGAACTATTTTATTTGGACAGGAGGCCGTGAAAATAGGAATTATTGATGAAGTAGGCGGATTGAGCCAGGCCTTAAAAGAACTAAAGGAACGTATTGAAAAAAAATAATTGACATATATTACCAAATGCCTTAAAATATATAAAAAGGAAAATATTACCAAATATTAAGGGGAAAAGATATGGAAAATATTGCACTAGGGATTGTAACTAAGGATAGATATTACGGCAGAGCTCTTAGTTTGGCGATTATTACGGTTCACCCAGAGTTTAGTGTTACTTTATTTGAAGTAAATCAACTATATAAAGCCATTGAGATGGATTTAGATTTAATTTTATCAGATTTGCCAAAGGAGGACATGCCAAGAGTAATTCAGTTGGTAGATAAACCATCCATGGTAATAAGGGACAGTGACAAAGGGAACTTTGCCTTATATAAATATGGAAATGTACGAAAAATGACAGGGGATATACTATTTATATACAGCAATATTACAGGGCGAAAACCTGTAGGAATGAAGACAATGAAAGTCAAAGTTGTGGCTGTTGGTAGTTCAGAAGGAGGCGTGGGATGCACTAGCGTTGCTTTGGCACTTGCACAGGAATATACAAGGTACAGAGGAGGGCGTGCCTTATATCTTTCAATGGAAGAATTAGAGTCTACTCTTATTTATATGGAAGGTGATCCAAAGGGAAGAGGTATGGGAGAATATTTATATCATATTTTTCACTCCCAAAATTTTTCTCCTACATTTTTGGAAGGTTATTTGTTGCGAGATTCTTATGGAGTAGAGGCCTTTGGTCCATCTAAAGGGCGAAACCTGTTACTGGAGCTATCAGAAGAGGAGTTCGCTCAGTTCTTCACTGGAATTGTTGAATCAGCTAGATATAAACTTATAGTAATAGATGTTGGAACTAATATGTCAAAGGTTTCTATGTGCGCCTATAATGTTGCTAAAAAAATCATATTTATAGAGAGGCAAAATTCCACATCCATTAGAGGAAAAGGTTTTTTGAATTATTTAGCTTTTATTCAGGGCAACGAAGTATGGGGGAAAATTGTAAAAGCTGTCAATTTTTCATATAGAGGGCATATTCATATGGAAGAAGAGGGAGATCCTGTTTCATTTTATCTACCTAGAGATGACGGAAGTTTTTATAGTGGAGAAAAAACAAATTGGATTTCAATTGATAATGGGTTTGGATTGGGAATAAAGAAGATATCGGAGTTTATTGAAAGAAATTTAACACAGATTTAACATTCGCTTAACTTTGGCTTGCTTTTTTACAAGAGCATAATATATATAATTGAATACGTAAGAGTTAATGATGATTTATGTTAGGAGATTATGTAATGAACGCAGAAAATGTGCAAATAATTGCAACCCTTTTTGGGGGATTAGCAATGTTTATTTATGGCATGAACTTAATGAGCGATGGTTTACAAAAAGCAGCCGGAGAGAAAATGCAAAAGATTTTGGCATTACTTACTAGAAATCCTGTCCTAGGGGTATTAGCAGGAACCCTTTGTACAGCGGTTTTGCAAAGTAGTAGTGCGACAACAGTGATGGTCTTAGGATTTGTAAGCGCAGGGCTTATGAAGCTTCCCCAGGCCATTAGTATTATTTTAGGAGCAAATATTGGTACTACTATTACAGCTCAACTGATTGCTTTTCAAATAGGAGATTATGCTTGGTGCTTTGTTGCTATTGGGTTTGTTATGTATTTCTTTGTAAAGAAAGAACAAGTAGCTAACATAGGACAGACATTATTTGCTTTTGGATTACTATTTGTAGGAATTAATATAATGGGAGGTGTTATGAAGCCTTTGGCTGACTCCCAAGTGTTCATAGATTTAATGATGTATGTGCAGGATATTCCTGTTCTTGGTGTTGGACTTGGAACACTTATGACTGTAGTTGTACAGAGTAGTTCAGCTACAATCGCCGTACTTCAAAATCTAGCAAGTACAGCAGGAGCAGATGGTGTAACTAGTATTATAGGTCTTAATGGAGCTTTACCAATTTTATTTGGTGACAATATTGGTACAACTATAACTGCTCTTTTGGCTTCAATTGGTGCCTCAGTTAACGCCAAGAGAACTGCAGCAGCTCATATTATTTTCAATCTTACAGGAGCATTTATATTTATTTGGTTTATTCCGCTATACGCTAAATTTATTAGATTTATTTCACCTTCTGGTCCAGAGGTTGAGGTTATTGCAAGGCAAATAGCTAATGCACATATGTGTTTTAACATATTCAACACGCTTTTATTTCTTCCATTGATAGGTGTATTAGTAATCGTTGTGACGAAGATTGTTCCAGGCAAAGATGAGGATAGACTTCCTTCAGAGCCGATATTTCTTGACTACAATATACTGGAAAGACCATTTGTAGCAATTCATTTAGCTACAAAAGAATTATCTAGAGTTGCAATTTTTGCTTCAGAAATGATTGTTTCAGCTAAAAAAGGGTTCTTAGGAAACAATTTAGATGAGGTGAAAAAAGTAATGGAATTAGAGGATTATGTTAATGACCTAGAAGGCAAGGTAATTAGTTATTTGGCCTCTATTTCTTCCACAGAATCTGTTACAGAACATCAAGCACTACAGATTGCTGGTCTTATGCATATATCTGCAGACATTGAACATATAGGGGATCATTGTAAAAATATCGCTGAATTTGCTGAGGCAAAGACGAAGAATAAATATGATTTCTCCGATTCGGCATGTGCGGAGATTTATGAATGTTTTGATCAGGTTAAACGCATGATGGGAAATACTGTGGCGGCGCTAGAAACTGGAGATCGCCAGATGGCTGAATACGTAAAAGAAGAAGAACAGCAATTAAACAGTACTGAGGCAATGCTACGAAAGCAGCATATGCTCCGGTTGAGCAGACGCCAATGTTCACCAGAATTTACTGTAATCTATACAGACGTAATCCACAATATTGAAAAAATCGGAGATTATTGCGATAATATTGCAGATGCTGTATTAAATGATATTAATTTTAAAACCTTTGATATCACGAAATAGCTTTAAAAAAGATTGAAAATTGTGCTAGTATAAAAGGGAGGTGAAGATATGAAAAAGATATTAATCATTGAGGATGAACCTAATATTAGAGAATTAGTTCTTTACAATCTAACGACTAATGGATATGAAGGAATTGAGGCTGAAGACGGATATATGGGCATCACAATGGTTCATAAGGAAAAACCAGATCTCATATTGTTAGATATTATGCTTCCCGGGAAAAACGGATACGACATTTGCAAAGAGCTAAGAGAAGAGGGAAATAATGTACCCATTATTATGCTTACTGCTAAGACTGAGGAAATAGATAAGGTTTTAGGTTTAGAGTTTGGCGCAGATGATTATATTTCTAAACCTTTTGGTATTAGAGAGCTAATGGCTAGGATTAAAGCTGTTCTCAGAAGAACAGAGGCTAGAGATAAAGTCATGGAACAGAAGGAAGAAATTCTTAAAATAGATGACCTGGAAATTAACGTTGATCGTCATCAGGTGAAAATTCAAGATGAAGAAATAAAACTTACATTAAAAGAGTTTGAAGTTTTATGTTATCTTGCGGAAAATAGGAGCCATGTTATTACCAGAGACCAACTTCTAGATAAGGTTTGGGGTATAGAATATGTGGGAGAAACAAGAACGGTAGATGTACATATTCGTTACCTTAGAAAAAAATTAGAACGTGAAGGAGACGAAGAGAAGTACATAGAAACAATCCGTGGGAAAGGGTATAAGATAAAATGAAAAAAAAGTATTGCATTGCTGTGATAGAAATTGTATTTTTTTCCTTGGCAATAATTCTTATGGCTCATAGCGGGGTAGGCGTTCAGTTAACTCTGCCGATTTTTGCCATAGGGATGTTACTAATTGGCATACATATTAACTATTCAATTATTATACCTAACATTAAAGCACAAGAAGATCTGAAAATTGCTGCGGAAAAAAGCAAGCAAGCTGATATTTTAAGAAAAGAATTTGTGGCCAATGTGAGTCATGAATTGAAAACTCCTTTAACATCTATTACAGGTTTTATTGAAACTCTGCAAGATGGTGCGGCCGAAGATCCAGAGATTCGAACTAAATTTATCGACATTATCGCTATTGAAACATCTAGATTGAAGCGATTAATTGAGGATTTATTGGTTTTATCTGATATAGAAAACAAAAAGGAAATGCCTGAGAGTAGCCAGATAGATGTAGAAGGTGTGATTAGAGGAACAGCAGAGTCTTTGATTCCTATTGCACGAAACAAAAGGGTAGAAATTATAATTGATTGCGATCAAAATCTAGGGATATATGGAAGTTCAGATAGGTTTAGCCAATTGCTAGTGAATCTTATGGAGAATGCTATTAAATATTCCAATGACGGTGGTAGAGTTTGGGTTTGTGCTAAATCAAAAGGAGAACAAATGGAAGTTTCTGTGAAAGATGAAGGAATCGGCATAAAGAATGAACATTTGGAACGATTATTTGAACGGTTTTATAGAGTGGATAAGTCTAGATCAACAAAAGCAGGTGGTACAGGTTTAGGCCTATCAATAGTTAAACATATAGCTGCCTTGTTTGAGGCAGATCTTAGAGTAGAAAGTACTGTTGGCGAGGGCACAATATTTTATGTAACATTTGAAAGGTAGGCCATATGGAAGGATTAGATCTGTTAATAATTGATCTAGCATTAATATTAGTTGTAGCTGGGGTGGTTACTTTAATTTTTAAAAAATTGAAACAGCCTGTAGTCCTAGGATATATAGTTGCAGGTTTTTTAATTAGCCCTAATTTTGCTTGGCTTCCTACAGTAGTTGATGTGGCTGATATTCATACCTGGGCAAATATAGGGATTATTTTTCTAATGTTTGGATTAGGTTTAGAATTTGGTTTTAGAAAGATTGCCACAGTGGGAGGTAGTGCCTTTGTTACTGCAATGACAGTAATGTGCGCTATGATTTTAATTGGGTATACAACAGGTTCGCTACTGGGTTGGAGCAAGATGGACAGCATTTTTTTAGGAGGAATGCTTTCCATGTCATCTACCATGATTATTTTAAAGGCATATGAAGAATATCACTTAAAACAAGAAAAATTTGCCCAATTAGTTTTGGGCACTTTAGTTTTAGAGGATATTAGCGGAATTTTTATGATGGTTGTTCTATCTACTGTAGCGGTAGGACAAAGTGTGACAGGAACGGTTCTGTTTTCACACATAGGTATGCTTATTCTTTCATTGCTCATATGGATTGTATTAGGCGTTTATCTAATTCCAACCTTCTTGAAGAAGATGGAAAAATTGATTAACAACGAGATTCTAGTTGTTATTGTTATTGGAATTTGTCTTTCCATGGTAGTCATTGGAGATTATATTGGATTTTCCTCGGCTTTAGGGGCATTCCTTGCTGGATCTATTCTGGCAGGCACAGTGAAGGCTAAAGAAATTGAGAAACTGGTCGCACCCATCAAAGATTTATTTGGTGCGGTGTTTTTTGTTTCTGTAGGAATGATGATTCAGCCAGAAGTATTAGTAGAATATATCGTACCTATTGTAATTATCGCCATTGTGACTATCATAGGACAAATGATATTTGCTTGCTTGGGAATACTCTTCTCGGGACAATCGGTTCATACGGCGATTCGAGGTGGGCTTAGCATGGTGCAGATAGGAGAATTTTCTTTTATTGTTGCAAGCCTTGGAATGAGCCTGGGAGTAATCAGCGACTTTATTTTCCCAATAGTGGTTTGCGTCTCTTTAATTACATCTTTTACAACACCGATTTTTATAAAAAATTCCGAGTGGGTTTATCAATTTGTAAGAAGACATATACCTATAAAATTATATAAATTTCTTAACAGGCATACCTCTGAGGAACGAAGTGATAAGGACAAGGATTCTGATTGGCAGCGCTTTATAACTAAATATTTTGTTAGATTTACAGTTTGTGGTGGCGGCTTGGTTATTTTGTATATTTCAGGAGTAAAAGTATTTGCCCCATTTATGCAAAAATATTTACCAGGCGTATGGGGAAACGTTGTGGTAGCGTTAGTTGTTTGTGGACTTATGATCCCTATTATAAATATAATGGGATCAAAGAAGAGCACTTTGTTTACAAAGCTTTGGTTGAAAAGTCCAACTAACAGGATGCCTCTTTTAGCATTTACCACCATGCGTGTAATTGTGGCTGCGTGTATGATGGTTCTTACATTACGGAGATTATTTAATTTGTCATATTTTCCTCTATTTGTTTTATCTCTTATCGTGGTAGTGCTTATAATAAAATCCGACTATATTAAGGGTATGACCTTAAAAATGGAAATGCGTTTTATAGAGAATTTTTATGAAAATACTTTGGCAAAGAAGAAAAAAGAAAGGGGTATAAAAGGAGATTATAGGTGGCTTGATGAATCCATGTTTGTAGTCGAATTTAAAGTATTGCGCACTATAGAAAATAATACTATACTGGAATTTACCAAACATAAATTTTTTCATGTTACTATTATTAAGATTATTCGGGATGGAAAGCATATCAATATGCCTGATGGAAATGAAAATGTGGTTAAGGGAGATGTTTTACATGCTATTGGTACAAAGTTTGAAATTGATTCTTGTCTACTGATTTTAGAAAAAGAAGATTACATACAGGCACCAGAGGAGCCTATGATCACAATGAAAGAGTATATTTATGGACAAGTTTTTCATGGAATTGCGCCTAAAAACCAAATAATATGTTGTCCTCTTGAAATTGAAAAAGATTCTAGTTTTCTGAAAAAATCCATTAAAAATTCTGGATTCCGTGACAAATATAAAGGTAATATAATAGGTGTAGAGCGGGGGAGGCTACCTATTATCAATCCGGACATCGATATGATTATAGAAGAGGGAGATCTGATTTGGGTGTTAGGTACTCAAAAGATGGCAGACCGTTTGTTGAAAGCAGACTTTTTAGACGATGAGGAGGAGTAGGAAGGTCTAATAGGCTCTTTGTCGAATATTGTCGAATAAAAAGACTTGTAAAATTCTTACAAGTCTTTTATTATGTAAGTGAAAGGAAAATAATGTAAAAGATGGATAAAAATGTAATTAAAAACGGAAAGACGTTGACGGCTGAGATCCGAGATATTTTAACTTATAAAGAAGAAGAAATTACTGATGAAGAAGTCCTTAAGCTTATTGAAGAACATGTTCTTCGGGATGACCAGTTAGCAATGTATTCTTATAAAGAGAACGCACAGCTCATTGGGAGGGTATTTAACGCTATACGGCGAGATCTGGACATCCTGCAGCCATTTGTAGAGGACATACAGGTTTCAGAAATCATGGTTAATGGGAAAGACCATATCTTTGTGGAAAAAATGGGGACTCTTCAGAAGGTGGACATTACATTTGACTCAACAGAAGACTTAGAAGAACTCATTAGGAGAATTGCAAGCAAAGTACACAGGGAAATTAATGAAATGAATCCGATTGTAGATGCTCGCTTAGAGGATGGCTCCCGAGTCAATGCTGTGTATAAAAATATTGCCTTAGGAGGGCCTATATTAACCATAAGAAAATTTCCAGAAAAGGCTATAAACATGAAGACTTTAATTGATAATGGAAGCATTACTAAAGAGGCAGCAGAGTTTTTGAGAATCCTAGTAAAAGCAGGGTATAATTGCTTCATAAGTGGAGGCACATCCTCAGGAAAGACTACATTTCTAAATGTTCTTTCAAATTACATCCCTTCAAGCGAAAGGGTAATTGTCATTGAAGATTCTGCAGAATTACAGATTAGACAGATTGAAAATCTGATTCGAATGGAATGCAAAAATGCAAATGTTCAAGGGAAAGGACAGATTACTATGGAGCAGTTAATTAAGACTAGTCTTAGAATGCGACCGGATAGGATTATTGTAGGAGAAGTTAGAGGAAAGGAGGTGATGGATATGATTTCAGCCATGAATACAGGCCATGATGGTAGTCTTTCTACAGGTCACGGAAATTCTATTAACGGAATGCTTAGAAGGCTGGAATCAATGTTTTTACAGGCGGCAGATTTTCCTATAGATGCTATTAGATCTCAAATAGCAGAAGGTCTGGATTTGATTATTCATCTTGGTAGGTTGCCTGATGGAAGTAGAAAAGTTCTTGAGATCGCAGAAATATTAGATTTAAAAGATGGGGTCATACAAATTAATAGCCTTTTTAAATATAAGGCAAAGACAGGCTTGAAAATGACTGGAAATGTTATTGTAAATAGAGAAAAACTAGAGTTAAAAGGGGAGCATTTATGACCAAGATAGATTATTCCACTTATAAATTAAACAAAAAAGAAAAGCTAGGATTTTTGGCGGTAGGGTATGTTTGTGCCTTCGCAGGAACTTATATCTTTTATGGTAGCCTGCTCTTTTCTGGAATCGTTGGATTTTTATTGCCAGGATTGGTAATAGGAAAATACATTGAATATCTTGGAGGGAAAAGAAAAATCTTTTTAACAATGCAATTTAAAGATTTGTTGTATTCATTATCAGCGTCAGTCACTACAGGACATCAAATGGCAGAGGCACTTTCTGAAGCTCTTGAAAACCTGAGACTAATTTATGATGACAATACACCTTTAGTCTTAGAACTAAAGCAAATGGTAAAGCGAATATCTGAAAACAGAGAAAGTGACCCGGATTTGCTCTTTGATTTTGCACGGCGAAGTGATTGCGAAGACATTCATAATTTTGTACAAGTTTATTTGACTTGTAGAACCATGGGTGGGGATTTAGAAAAAGTAATGATCAATACAACTGAAATTCTAGCAGATAAGATTACAATTGAGCGTGAAATTAAGACATTAACTGCACAGAAAAAATTTGAAGGAAAGATAATAAGTGCCATGCCTATTGTGGTAATTCTGTTCTTAAACTTGGTTTCTCCTGACTACCTGATGCCACTTTATACCACAGGACTTGGCAGAATCATTATGACTATGGCTTTAGCTGGCATCGGTATGGCGTACATGATAACTGAGAAATTAACGGATATTGAGGTATAGCCATTGAGAAATGTTAAAAATATATTAGAAGAAGGATATGGAAGGTTATATGGAGGAAAGGATTGCACTAGGAAGATTGAAAAGGCAGAAAAGCAATTAAAACAACGGTACTTTTTGGTATTGATAATTTTCGGCATAATCATCATCTTATCATTGGTTGCAGGCCATGGGCCCAAACTTACAAAAAACGGGATTATAGGAGAGATTCAGAGGCCTGGGGTGGGGGAAGAACCTATACATATAACAGCTAAAGTAAAGGTAATGGGAGAAGACAAGAACAATGAAAAAGAAGTAGAAATCACAGTGGAACCATTAGACGATGGAAAAAGAAAAAATCAGCTAGAGGAAGAAGAAAAACCCAAGACAGAGAAAGAGCAGATAGACGAAGGGATTAAAGAGGTAATAAGAGAAATCAATAAGGATACAAAATCTAAGAAAGTGGTTTTGCCAAGCAAGTTATCATCTGGAGAGATTCTCCAGTGGAAGCAGGTGAGAAAAAATAATACAATTTTAATTCTCCTAGTCATGGCAATGATATTGTTTTTACTTCACCGTAGTCGACTAGATGAATTAGTTAGGGAAGAAAAAGCGGCTAGAGAATCTATTATTAAAGAGTTGCCGGAATTTATTAATAATTTAATTCTTCTTCTTAATGCAGGCACTGTATTAAACGGGGCTTTTATAAAAGTCATGGAGGAGCATGAAGAAATATCTGGGCAAAAATCAAACTATTTTTATGACCAATTAGGAGTGATGTACAAAAGAGTAAAGGAGACTAATGGATCAATAAATGAAGCATTTAGAGAATTTGCTAAAAGAAGTAGCGTAAAAGAACTTATGCGAGTTTCAAATGTTATTAATGACAACATTAAAAAAGGATCAGACATGGTGGGGAAATTACAGCAAGAGAGCCTTATGTTATGGTTTGCTAGAAAACAGCAGGCGGAAGAAAAAGGTAGGTTGGCCGAAACAAAGCTTACAATGCCTTTGGTAATCCTCCTTTTGGTACTGATTATGGTTACTATAGCACCAGCATTAATGGAATTGTAAATATTAAAGGGGAAAGTATGAAAACATTAAGTATTATAAGAGGAAAAAGCATGAAACTATTAAATATAGTCAAAGTAAATAACCAGGGGATGGAACTAGTTCAAGTGGCTATTTTAGTAGCTATAGCCATTGCTTTAGGATTAATTTTCAGAACTGAGATTACCGGATTTGTAAACAAGACCTTTGAAAGTTTGAATGGAGAGTTTTGATGAACAGTAAGGGGAACACAATGGTTGAAGCAACACTTGTCTTTCCTTTAGTAATTTTGGCTGTAATAAGTATTATATATATTTTGGTTGCCCTATATACTCAAGTATATACCCAGGCGCAAATGCATATTGCCTTAAGAGAAGAAAGTGGAATTCAGACAAAGACGGTGGAATACTTGGGTGAGGTAAAGGCGGACTTTCCTATTACAAAAGCCAATGGATATGTTTATTATCAAGGGGAATTAAAATTAAAAAAAGGAGGTGTACTTGACGGGATCTTTTCTAGGGAACTATCAGGGAGATGTAGGTTAAATCAGGGGAGAATGAATGTACGAATAAAGGATTTATTGTAATGGACAAGAGGATAATAAGAAATGAAAAGGGGAGTTCTTCAGTATTTTTAGTGTTTATTTTGGCAGCTATGCTTAGTCTTACTGCAGCTTTTGTTCACATAGCCTGGGAAATGGAGGTTAAAAGTCAAGGAGACGGACTTCTAAATCTGGCAGGACAATCTATATTGTCCGAGTTTGATTTGGACTTAAAGGAAGATTATGGGTTGTTTGGGTTTTACAATGGGGGGGCTTTTTTAGATTACAAAATAAAAAATTATGTTAACTATTCTTTGGATGGAAATGATCATGGAAATTTACAAAATGCAAATGTGAATGTGAAGGAATATCTACTTACTGACAGTACTGTTTTTAAACGAGAGCTTTTAGAATATATGAAATTTGCAATTGCCAAAGGAATATTTGAAAAGTCTAAGAGCCCCGCCAAAGAAAAGCCAAGAAAAGATAGAGTTTTAAGAAATAAAAAAATAATTAATAGCCTGCCCTCTACAAAATTAGGAGGAGGCAGTACAGGACTTCTTGCCATAGTAGAAAAGCTTAAATCCAATATAGAACTTTTGAAAAACTTTACAGAAAATGCTTCTAAAACCTATCTTATAGATAAATATATCATTGAAAATTTCAGTCACGAATTAAAGCAAGTACCTGATAGAGAGACGTTTTTTACCAGGGAAGTAGAGTATATTCTTGAAGGGAATTATAGCAATAAGATTAATGGAAAAAAAGTTAAAGAGGGACTTGTTGCTTTTAGAACCGGGTTGAATTTACTGTTTCTATATGCTGATCCTGAAAAAAGTGCTGAAACCATGGCGGCGGCTCAGGCAATAACTCCAGGTCCTGAAGCGGCGGCCACCCAAGCAGCCATTGCAGCATCATGGGCATATTTTGAAGGAAAAAATGACTTAAAGCTGCTTAAAAATGGAAAAAAAGTTGTGCTTTTCAAAAGCGGTAGAACATGGGCATTAGACATAAATACAGTATTAAAGGGAACCCAAGGCGGCTTTGTAGATACAGGTGCAAATGAAGGGTATGATTATAAAGGTTACTTGGAACTCTTTCTTCACTTTAAGAATGAAAATGAGAAATTAGCAAGAGTTATGGATTTAATTCAGTTGAATATGAAAGGAAATCACAATAAGGATTTCCTAATTCAAGATTACAACTGTGGGTTTCAACTTGATGCTCAAATTAACGGGAGGCAGCATGGCAATAAATATCAATACTGAAAAGGGCTTTTTTACTGTGGAGGCAGCAATTTTTCTGCCTATATTTATTCTTGGAATCCTTACCTTAGGATATTTGGTGAAAATAGTTGGAATCACTGAAGGTGTAAGCTATATTGTTCTTGATGAAACCCAGTACATGGCAGCCCAAGCATATAAGACAAAAGTACCCTTAGGTTTTTCTCAAAAGGTGGAAAAGAGAGTTAAAAAGGAGGCACCATTAGCTAAAAATATTAAAGTGTCTAAGGTTAGATACTTATATAATAACGGAACAACCGACGGATTAATTTCTTTTCAAACAGATTTTTTTAATGATATTAATTTGCCACTGAATTTCTATCCTGGGATGTGGATGAAAACAAAGGTGTTATGCCGAGGGTTTGTTGGAGCCAGACTAAAGAAAGACCATATGTCTTTTGATGAAATGGAGAGGGAAGGAGAATCGCATTTAGTCTGGATATTCCCTATGGCAGGGAAAAAGTATCACGACGAAAAATGTACATATGTAGTAAATGATCCAAAACAAATGATTTGCAACCAAGGAATAAAAGCAAGGTATAATCCATGCAAATTGTGTCACCCGGAAAAGCTTCCCCTAGGATCAATAATATATTGTTTTATCACTACAGGGAAAGCTTACCATCAAGGAAGCTGTAAAACTATTGATAAGTACACCGTGGAGATTGAAAAAGATGAAGCAAAGAAAAAAGGCTACGGACCATGTAGCAAATGTAAAGGAGGAGAATATGGAAAATAAAAACAAGAATTTTCAAATGGTAGTAAAGGGTGGCGTTATAAAAGACTATGAAAAGATTGTTCTTTCTTCAGGGTTATGTGATTTGTTTATGCCAATGGGGTTTATTCAAGATAATAATGTGGATAGAGTTGCTTATGATTGTAGTGGATATGTTTCTCTTAGTAAGTGTAACATTACTAAAATAAAAGAGGCTTTTGACATTTTAGAAAAGACATTTTTAATTTTAAGTAAAGCAGGGGAGTATTTAATCAGCCCTAGTAAAATCACGTTAAATCAGGACACAATTTTTTACAATTCAGAAAAAAGGCAAGTTAAAATTGCATATGTGCCCATGGAAGAACAGCCTTTGAGTCTTCGAGAAAACATGATGGAATTTATCTGTCAAGTAGAAAATGTAGTGGAAGAAGAAAATCGAATTTACTTAGAAAAGGTTAGAAATCATTTAAATCAACATAATTATTATATTAGAGATATTATTAACTTAATTGGCAGATTAAAGCAGCAAATGTACAATGGTAGCTAGGTTTGGTATTGACCCATTAACTTATTTGAACAATAAAAAGAGACCGCCCTAAATAGGATGGTCTCTTTTTTTTCGTATCCAGATAATTAATTATCTGTTGTTAGCGAAGCTTCTTCTTTCGTTCTTCTTCTTGTCTCTACATTCTTTACATCTCTTAGGTTCGTTATCGAATCCCTTTTCCTTGTAAAATTCCTGTTCACCTACTGTAAATACGAATTCGCTGCCACAATCCTGGCAAATTAAAGTTCTGTCTTCCATTTTCTTTGTACCTCCTTGGAATATAATTCATCAATATTTAATAATTTGTGGGCATGATGTCCAAATAGGGTTAATTCCAAATAGGGTTAATTCCAAGTAGGAAGATCGAGCCTTTTTAAATCTTTAAATATTACTTAAGTGATTATACTTTCTTTTGAGTGTTTTGTCTAGTGAATTTTTTAATTTTTTAATTTTTTTCCGAATTTAACCAATATGCACAATGTTCTAAATAGTGTACATAAAAAAAACAACTTGAATTTTCTGAAAAGTGTGCTATACTATAATCAATTAAATACCCCGGACGAAAACGACTTTAGACATTCTACTAATTAGAAGGCCGAAGAAGCAAATCAAGGTAATGGCAGTTGCTTTGTGGAAACTGACAGGCAAAAGGAAGGTTGTTTGACGGAACTTTGGAGAGATCGCTTAAGTGCGGCGCCTACGTGGAGATAACCAACTGGCAAAGAGACAGAGGAATATGCAACATTGTTATATGGTGGAGTGCGTATTCTTTTTTTATACCATTAAAAGAATATTGCAAAATGCATTAGGTGTTTAATAAAGTCTGCTGAGTAAGAAGAAAGGTCTGTATAACAGATCTTCTCATAAGCAAGGAGGACAAATTATGAAGATGTTATTGGTAGGCGCAGGCGCTGTAGGTGAATCTATTTTAAGGATTTTACAGGTTAGAGACCCGAAGGGTGAATGGCTTGAAAAAGTTGTTGTAGGGGATTATGATTTGGATAGAGCAAAAGAGGTGGTAGAACATTTAGGTGAAAATAAAAGATTTATACCTCAACAGTTAAACGCAAAAAATAAAGGAGAATTAGTTGGAATAATTAAGGCTCAAGGATGTGACTTCGTAATGGATGCAGCAGCACCATTTGTAAGCAACAATATATTTGATGCAGCTTATGAAGCTGGAGCAAATTATGTCAGTATGGGTACATGGTCAGTACCTTTTGATCCTCCCAAGTATGGAACACTTGAAACCAGTTTCTCTGAACCAATGGCAAAATATAATTTTGATCAACATGAAAAATGGCAGAAAAAAGGGAATATGGCTTGCGTTTGCCTAGGAATCGATCCAGGTGTTGTGGATGTATTTGCCAAGTTTTCAGCAGAATACCTATTTGATGAACTACGAGAAATCCATGTAAAAGACGGTGGGAATCTTGAGATCCCTAATGCAGGGGAAGATGATATTACATTTGGATTCAATGTTTGGACTGTGCTTGATGAGTGTGTTAATCCAAACGTAGAATGGGATAAGAAAAAGGGATTTATTACAGCCGAGCCATTCACAGGAGAAGAAACCTTTGAAATGCCTGCAGGCGTAGGTCCAAATACACTTATAAAAGTAGAACATGAAGAAACAGTACTTATGCCAAGATTCTTAGAAAAATATGGTCTAGAAAAATGTTCCTTTAAAATTGCTTTAGATGATAATCTTATTCAGGCATTAAAAGTAATCACTAGTCTAGGACTAAGAAGTCTAGAACCTGTGGAAGTAAACGGTGTAAAAGTAGTGCCAAGAGATATCGTAGCAGCGTGTGCACCACAGCCAAAGGATATTGGAGATGAAATGATTGGTAAGATGTGTGTTGGTATCCACTGTATCGGAACAAAAGATGGAAAAGAAAGAGAAGTGTTCATGTATCAGCCATTTGATAACCAAGATTCTATGAAAAAATGGAACATGCAAGCAGTTGTTGCTCAAACAGGATTTGGTGCAGCTGTAGGTATTGAACTTATCGGCAAAGGAATATGGAAAGACAAGGGGGTTTATTCACCTGAATACTTTGACCCTATTCCATACTTACAGATTATGGACGAAGCAGGATTCGACTATGGTATTGTAGAAATGGATTCACCATACAAAGAAGAAAACGATAAGAAAATGATGGCCGAAATATTTAAAAGCGCAAAGAAATAAGTTTTGAAATAGGTGAGGGGGCTTTAAAGAGACCCTTCACTTGAATTATGAACAAGGAGGTATGAAATGAGCCAAAAAGAAGGTAAGATTGACGGCATAGCAGCTCTGAAAAAACATGATATAAAGACAAGCGGAATTGTTTTTATGATTTATTGTCTAGTCGCAGCAGGAGCTTTTGGAATCGAAGAAATGATTCCTGCATCTGGACCGGGAATGACCATTTTGTTGCTAGTTATATTCCCAATTATTTGGGCGTATCCTATCAGTAACCTAGTGGCAGAAATGGGCGCAGTACTTCCATCAGAAGGTGGTGTGTATGTATGGGTAAAAGAGGCCTTCGGCGAGTTTTGGGGATTCCAAGCTGGCTGGTGGGGTACAGTATCCACATATATAACTAATGGTGTGTATGTTGCATTAGTAGCTGATTATACAAGCCAAATGATTCCAATGTCACCTGCATCCATTTTGGTACTCAAAATAGGTATGATTGGAATATTTACATTTGTTAATTTAATGGGACTAAAGGAAGTAGGAAAAGTAAGTACGATATTATCTATTTTAATCATATTAGCCTTCCTATTAGTCGCTGTTGTTGGATTTTGCAACTGGAATTATAATCCGATTGAACCATTTATACCAGAAGGTCTTTCACCTCTTGAAAGTATTGGTGGGGGAATATGTATTTGTGTTTGGATGTATTGTGGATATGAATGTATATCAAATATGGCAGGAGAAGTAAAAAAACCACAGGTTATTCCAAAGGGATTGCTTATTGCTATGCCACTTATTGCACTTACATACGTATTACCAACGGTAGGAGGACTTGCATCTATTGGAAACTGGGAAAACTGGTCAACAGAAGGTGGATTCAGTGCTGAAAGTGCAGGTTATGCAACAGTACTTACACAAAATTTAGGGCAAGCGTGGGGATACGTATTCCTAGTAGTGGCTATTATATCTCAGTGTGCAATATTTAACACATATTTAGCATCTGGATCTAGAGGTTTCTTCGTTCTTGCAGATGATAATATGTGCCCACAGTTTATGGTTAAAGTAAGCCGAAAAAAGGGAGTCCCTTATGTAGGAATACTTTCATTGGCACTCGTAACTTTGATTTTAGCTCAATCTAGCTTTACTACTTTAGTTATGGCTGAAGTTGTATTCATGTTGGCTTTATACATTATCTTGCCACTGGCAGTAATTAAACTTAGAAAGAAAATTCCTATTGCGGAGCGAAAGGCCAAAGGACTATTCGTAATGCCAGGTGGGAATATTGGACTCATCTTCTATGCAGGATTTCCTATTGTGATTGCAATTATAGCCTTACTGATTAATGGTACCGACTACTTCGTACTTGGATTACTTGCAACTAGTACAGGACCTGTGTTCTATTTAATCTTTAAATGGTTGTATGGGGGATTAGCCAAAAATGATCCTATGACATTTCCTCTTAATAAAAAAACAAAACTTGCTCTGGGAGATACAATCAGGTTAGGTGTATATGCAATAATTGCAGGTACATTTGCTTTCCTTGGTCACTTGTTTCTCATTTGGTATGAAGGAGATTGGGGCGTTGAATATTACGCAGAAGAAGCAGAAAGTGCTATATTTAATAACTTCTGGGGAATGATTAACGGACTTAAATGGGGAGGAATCCTTGTTGTAGCTGTTGGACTTGTTTTAATATTAGTAGGCAAGAAAATTGAGAAAAAAGAAAATATACAAAAATAATTAATAGACTTTTAAGAAAACACCTGAGAGCAGAGTTTAACTGCCTCAGGTGTTTTTAAGTTGTGGGAATAGTTGCAATTTGTTGCCCTCATTGCTATAATAAGTCGTAATAAAAAAGAATGATGAGGGGATATAGGGATGAGATCTAAGAAATATAGAAACAAAAAAAATCAAAAAGACGCAACGATGCGTTTTGATGGTGTACAAGAAGTCCGCCGAGCCGAAAAACGTGAAGCTGAAAGCCGCACCTCAAGGGGTAGGGAAGGCTCTGCTGGCAGGGCTACAGAAAATAGTGGTAGATATGAAAGAAGGCGACCATCTTCAAAGGAAGCCGCTTATGAAGAATATTTGGCTTTACGTAATAATAAAAAGGGACAAACCTATAACCAAATGCAAAATAGAGAAGAATACACAAATAAAGAATATGATGATGTAAGAAGGGGAAGCCGTGGTCAGGGTGATCAAAGAGAAGTCTATAAGGAGCCGAAGAAAAAAAAGAAAGTTAGGCTAAATAAAAGAATTTGGAGAAAAAGGATTAAAATTATTGCAATTGTATTAGCCATTCTCATTGGAACAATGGCTGTTTTTGCTGTGACCACATTAAGCAAAGTGGGCGATGTGGATATTGACAAATCACAGCTAGGCATTAGTAGCCAAGCGGCAACCAACTTAAAAGGATACAGAAATATTGCTCTTTTAGGACTGGATGCTAGAAATATGAAGACTGACCAAGGCAGTAGAACAGACGCTATTATCATTGTTAGTATTAATAAAAAAACAAACGACATAAAATTAATGTCTATTTTTAGAGACACATATTTATATATTGACGAGGCACATGGCTTTGATAAGATTACCAATGCTCATGCGTATGGGGGAACCATGGAAACCTTAAATACATTAAATGAAAATATGGATTTAAATATAGAGGAAGTAGCCATTGTAAACTGGAAGTCAGTTGCGGACACAGTAAATGCCCTTGGCGGCCTTGAAATTGACGTTAGGCAGTCGGAAATCCATGAGATGAACAAATACATTAAGGATACACAGAAAAATATTGGTGGCTCAAAAAAACTAATCAAAAAGCCAGGTAAACAAACACTAAACGGGAATCAAGCTGTTACCTATGCTAGAATTAGAAAAGATTCGGCGAATGGAGATTATCGAAGAAATGAAAGAATGAAAATTGTCCTTGCAGCAGCATTTGATAAAGCTAAGACGGCAGGACCCTTTAAGTTGAATAATATTGCCAATAACATTTTGCCAGATATCAAAACTAATATATCAACAATGAGTATGTTAGGGTTAATGGCTAAATTCCCATTTTATGATATCGGAAGCAGTGTGGGCTGGCCGTTTAAAGTTACTGGCTGGACACATAATGGAGTGTGGTATGGACCTCCAGTGACACTTCAAAGCAACGTGAACAACATGTACAAAAAAATCTTCAAACAAGGGAATTACACACCTAGTGATAAAGTGAAAAATTATAGTCAGCAAATATCCAGTCAAACGGGGTATTATTAAAGGAGCAAAACATGGACAAAATCCAGGGATCTAATAAGCGAGCTAAAGCCTTAGGCATTACTATGGGCGTTTTATTAGTTGCAATAGGAATTACATTTATAGTTCTTAGGAAAGACTTGGTAAATATTCTACCAGTTATAGCCGGGATATTTTTAATGACATTTGGAGCATTTAAAATAATTTATGCATTCATTAATAAAGATGAAGGAAACAATAAGCCTTTAAGCCTTGCCATTGGTGCGATTTCAGTTGGACTTGGGGTTTATTTGTTAATCAATACTAGTGCAACAATTACTTTAGTAGGTATTTCTATGGGTGTGTTTGCAGTGGCCTCAGCTTTTGATCGATTCAATGTGGCTCTGGCTAGAAAAAAAACGGGGAATAAATGGCAAAGTACAGCGATTTTCGGCCTAATTCATATTGCTTTTGGAGTGCTTATGTTTGTGGCCGCATATTCTATGCTTTCCCTCATTGTTATATTTTCGGGGATATATTTACTTATATCTGGGCTTATGATAATTCTTTCCATAGTGTATTTTCTTGATTACAAATAAATTAATAGTTAGTAGTAGATTTGCAAGAGGCTAATATATTTTTCATAAACTAGTCTCTTTTTTTTATGTTCCAAGGTCTATTTTGTCCACAATCCTAATAGTATGTACAAAGCTTTAGGAAAAGAGGGGATGAAATGAATCGAAGAAAACATAGGAAATCATACCATCGCAATCAGCATGGAAAAAGTAAGGTGAATTTAGGGCCAGTTATTGTTATAATATGTTTATCTATATGTGCAGGATATTTTACGGCTAAGTATGTGGTGTACCCCATACTTGGATATGAGCCAACTGGGCTTAATGTTTTAAAACAGACCCAGGCGCCAGAAGAAGAGACAAAAGAAACCACAAACACAGACTCTACAGAGATTGAAGAGTCTGTCTCTGTAGAGTCTACGCAGAGTGGGACTAAGGCAGACAAAGAGAAAACAGTCATTGAAGATAAAGTGGATGTAAAAGATGTTGCAGGAGAAGGATATGCACTCCAATTTGGTAGCTATTCCACTAGGAAATCTGCAGAGAAAACCGTCAAAGATTTAAAATCTTCTGGGGTAAAAGCCAATGTGGTGAAAAAAGATGGAAATTACAAAGTAATTGGCAAGATATTTGAAACAAAAGATAAGGCGAGAACATCTCTAGAGGAGATGGATAAAAATGTAGGAGCATTTATTACCACAGTGGGAAAATAATTAGAAAAGTAAGGGGAAATAATAATGATACCATTATCAACTAAAATGCGGCCAGATAACCTAGATGAATTTGTGGGACAATCTCATTTCATGTATAAGGGCTCTTTGTTATATAATGCAATAACAAATAAAACCTTTGATTCGGCTATTTTTTTTGGACCTTCAGGCACAGGTAAAACAACATTAGCTAGAATTGTTGCAAAAGAAATGGATGCAAATTTTTTGGAAATAAATGCATCTACCACGGGGACAAAAGAACTAAAAGAAATTATTGAAAATGCAAAGACAAGATTCTTTGGACTGGAAAATAGAACCACCTATGTTTATGTAGATGAGTTTCATCGGTGGAATAAATTACAACAAGATTCACTTTTAAAGGCCTTAGAAGATGGTGTTATTAAATTTATTGGTAGCACTACTGAAAACCCTTATTTTGCAATAAACAACGCAGTAATTAGTAGAGTAAGAAATATATATGAATTTTATCGCCTCTCAAACGAGGAGCTTTTGTCAGTAGTGAAACGAACCCTGACAGATAAAACCAAGGGATTTGGGGGTCTGAATGTTACATATGACGAGAATGCTTTGAAAATACTTGCAGAAATGAGCGCAGGAGATGCTCGGGTAGCACTTGATACTTTAGGGTTTATTGTGGACAACCTGAAGAAAGGCCAAGAAATTACTAAGAAAATCGTAGGAGAAGCTATGCAAAGACAGACTACATTTTACGATAAAAGTGAAGACAAATATAATTTATTATCTGCGTTACAAAAGTCTGTAAGGGGAAGTGATCCAGATGCAGCGATTCATTACCTAGCCAGATTAATTGACGGTGGAGCTGATTTGCAGATGATTTCAAGAAGGCTTTTAGTTATGGCTAGTGAAGATGTTGGAATGGCATACCCAAGCGCAATAACTGTGGTTAATTCCTGTGTACAAGCATCATTGATGGTAGGATTTCCTGAGGCGAAGATAAATTTGGCTCAAGCAGTGATTTTATTGGCGTCATGTCCAAAGTCTAATGCGTCTTATATGGCTCTAGAACAGGCACAAAACGATTTACACAACAAGAAGATAGATGACGTTCCGAATCATTTAAAAGACTCGCATTATAGCGGTGCAGCGAAAAGAGGCCACGGTATAGATTACAAATACCCTCACGCTTTTGGAGGCTATGTAACTCAGCAATATTTACCTGATAACCTTTATGCTGAAGGAATACGCTATTATGAGCCCACATCAAATGGGAGTGAAGGTGCATTTAAAAAATATTTGGAAGGGTTAAGGAAAATTGATGAAAGAAATAATAAGGGCTGATCATTCTGGATTTTGCTTTGGGGTAAAACAAGCTATAACTTTGGCAGAGAAAGCAGCAGGAAAAAAATCCGAATGTATATATTCCTGTGGACCTTTAATTCACAACAGAGCCGTAACTGAACAGCTTGAAGAAAAAGGTGTAAAGATCATAGAAAATATTAATGACATAGAAGAGGGGGCAACTATTATAATAAGGTCCCACGGAGAGGGGAAATGGTTTTATGAATTGGCGGAGAATAGAAATCTTCAGCTGATTGATGCAACTTGTCCTTTTGTTAAGAAAATTCATAAGTTGGTGGCTAATTCCCAATGCAATGGTCAACAAGTGGTTATCATAGGGAATAAAGATCATCCAGAAGTAAAAGGTATTGATGGTTGGTGCAGTGATTCTGCTATAATCATAGACTCTTTGGAGGAGGCTAGAAAAATAAAGGAAGACAATTTGTTTGTTGTTGCTCAAACAACTATACAGGGTGGACTTTTTTCACAGATAACAAATGAGCTAGAGAAAATGGGAAAAAAGGTTACTTTAAATAATACTATTTGCAGTGCAACTACAAAGCGACAAGAAAGCACGATTAAGACCGCTAAAAAAGCTGACTTGATGATAATTATTGGTGGAAAAGACAGTTCGAATACAAAGAAATTGTATGATATTTCGATAAAATATTGCGTAAACACATATTTTGTTGAAAATATAGAAGATTTACCATTGAAAGAAGTTGGAAAATGTAATAGAATAGGAATAGCAGCAGGTGCATCGACACCTGAATGCATTATTAAGGAGGTTATTGCCAACATGAGTGAAAATACACTTGAAAACAACGAAAACAACGAGATGAATTCGATGCAAGACTTAATGGACGAAATAGAAAAGTCTTTAAGATTGCCACGTGGCGGAGAAATTGTAACAGGAAAAGTACATCAGGTTACAGACAAAGAGATTATTGTTAATCTTGGCTGCAAAAAGGATGGGATTATTCCATTAGACGAAATCACACTAGAAGAGGGTCAAACACTAACTGATCTTTACAAAGAGGATGATGAAATTCAGGCAAAGGTAATTAAAACTGACGATGGAGACGGTAGCATTTTACTATCAAAGAAAAAGCTAGAAGTCGGCGAACATTGGGAAGAAATTAACCAGGCATTAGAAGAAAAAATTGTCATTGATGTAAAAGTAGTTAGACCGGTTAATGGTGGTGTTATTGCTACGTTTAAGGAAGTATCTGGATTTATTCCGCTTTCACAATTATCTGATCGTTTTGTAGAAAACGCAGAGGAATTTGTAGGACAGGTTTTGCCTGTACGAATTTCCAGAGTAGATCAGAGACGTGGAAAAGCTGTATTCTCTCACAAGATGTTCTTAAATCAAGAACGTGAGAAGAAGGTTGCAGAAATTTGGGAAGGACTTAATGTAGATGATGTTGTAGAAGGAACTGTAATGAGATTTACTGATTACGGAGCTTTTGTAGACATTGGTGGAATTGATGGACTTCTACATATATCTGAGATTTCTTGGGGCAAATTAAAGCACCCACAGGAAGTATTGTCTATCGGTGAACAGATTAAAGTAAAAGTGCTTTCAATGAACAATGAAAAGGGCAAGATTTCTCTTGGTCTTAAACAGAATCAACCTGAGCCTTGGTCAATTATTAATGACAAGTATGAGGTTGAACAAGTTGTAACAGGCAAAGTAGTCCAGATTAAGGAATACGGAGCATTTGTGGAACTTGAACCTGGTCTTGATGGGCTAGTTCATATTTCAGAAGTTGCTCATAAGCGTGTAACAAATATTGCTGATGAATTGACTGTAGGTCAAGAAGTAGAAGCAAAGATTTTGGAAATTGATCAGGAAAGAAAAAGAATCAGCCTAAGCATTAAGGAAACTCTTGAAGCACCTCTTGAAGACGAAGTTGAACAAGTCGAAGAAGAGACATATGTAGCCGAAGAGAATGATTCGGAAGAATAGTCTAATTTAGATTAATAAAAAGCAGGGCAACTGCCCTGCTTTTTATATAGAAAGAAAAGGCTGAAAATGAAAAAAAATATTATATTAGTGGGTATGCCGGCATGTGGAAAAAGTGTTATTGGAGTAGTACTGGCTAAAACAATACAAAAAAAGTTTTTAGATACAGATCTGATAATACAAGAAAGGGAAAACCTTCCACTGCAAGAGATAATCAACAATGAAGGAAATGATTATTTTAAGAAGGCTGAGGAAGAAGTCCTGAGTACTTTAAACACTGAAAATACAGTAATTGCTACAGGAGGAAGTGCTATTTACTATCCAGGTGCTATGGAATATCTTAAAAAAAATGGACAGGTGATTTATTTAAAGGTATCCTTGAAAACTATAAAAGGAAGGCTTCACAATATTAAAACTCGGGGCGTTACATTAGGCAAGGGAGAAACCATAGATGGCCTATACCAGAGAAGAATTCCCCTCTATGAAAAGTATGCAGATATTACTATTGAAACAGAGAACCTTACGGTGGAAGAGTCAATAACTAAAATAGTAAATACTATTAATCCAAAATGACCTTTGAAAAAATCAAAGGTCATTTTTTTACTTTATTTAGATAAGTTAATCAACTCTTTAGCAGATTGTAGAGTGGTGGATGTAATATTTAAACCTCCAAGTAATCGGCCAATTTCTTCCACCTTTTCATCTTCATTTATTTCGGTAACTGTGGTGAATGTCATTTCGTCGTGAATTTCTTTTTCAATTTTGTAATTATGTTGTCCAAAGGCTGCAATTTGAGGGAGATGGGTGATACAAATAATCTGATGATTTTGGGCAATTTGTAAAAGCTTTTTCCCTACGATGCTAGCAGTAATTCCACTTATGCCGCTATCAATTTCATCAAAAATCATAGTTGGAATTTCATCATAATCTCCAATGATTTTCTTGAATGCAAGCATAATCCTGGACATTTCACCTCCAGAGGCAATTTTAGAAAGAGGTTTTAAATTCTCTCCTTTGTTGGCACTAATCATAAATTCTACAGTGTCCATGCCTCTTTGGCTGTATTCCTTTTGCTGATCTATTTTTATGGATAGCTGGGCATGTTGAAAATTCAGTTGGGTTAATTCTTCTAAGACCTTTTTTTCTAGTTTTAATGCGGATTCTTTTCTAAGACCAGTTAGTTCCATGGATGCTGACTTCAAATCCTTTTCACAGTTTTCTTTTAATTTTATAAGATCTTCTTTGATCTGGTCTATGTTTTCTACTGCATTAAGCTTTTGCTCTAGTTCCTGGCTGTAGGCGATAATGGTTTCTAAAGAGCCTCCGTGTTTTCGTTTAAGAGAATCAATGACTTCCATTCGATCAATTGACTGGTTTAGTTCCTCAGGTGAAAAGGAAATTTCATCTCTTGCTTGACGAATTTGGCTAACCAAATCTTCATAAGTATAATAGATTTCTGAAAGCTGCTGATGTATGTCTGAAAAATTCTTAGAATAGTTGCTTACTTCTTCAACTAAATCTAGTGACTTTTTCATGCCTACAAGGGTAGGATAGGTATCACCAGAGGAAAGTTCATAGGCATTAGCCAAGTTGGCATAAATTTTCTCACTGTTTTGCAAGACAGAAATTTTTTCTGCCAATAAATCATCTTCTCCAACAATCAGATTGGCATTAGTAATATCCAAAAGTTGAAACTTCATAAACTCTTTTTGCTTTTGGTTTTCTGCTGCATCAGATATAATGTTGGCAAGCTTAGCTGAGATATTCTTATACTGAAGGTAAATATTAGATACCTTTTCTTTTATAGGACTTATGGTGTCTTTTTGATAAAGATCCACTAGTTGTATATGATAATCAGGATTAAGAAGGGACTGGTGATCATATTGGCCATGAATGTCTGCTAGTTTTTTACAGATAGTATTAAGATGAGCCAAAGTGACAATTTCCCCATTCATTTTACACAAGTTTTTTCCAGAAGAAGATACTTCTCGGGTAATCACGTATTCTTGCTCATTATGTGTACCTACAAGTTGAATTACAGCTTTCTTTGCGCCTGAGCGAACAAAAGCTGTATCTGCACGGCTACCAAGAGCTAGGCTGATAGCCTGAATTACAATGGATTTTCCAGCACCTGTTTCTCCTGTAATTACATTTAATCCTTCATAAAAATCAAGTTCTACATTTTGAATTATAGCAAAATCCTTAATGCTAATATGAGAAATCATTTTTTACCTCTTATCCCAAAATTTGGTTAAATTTATCTAAAAACGATGGTGCGTTAGCTGGGTTATCTAAAACAATCATCAAAGTGTTATCTCCAGCTACAGATCCTATGATATGGGGAAATCCTAAGGAATCTATAGCTTCCCCAGCAGCATTGGCACATCCAGAAAGAGTCTTGACTACCACAATATTTCCAGAGGAATCCACAGACTTAATTGTTTCTCTGAAGATGTTCACAAACCGGTCGGAGATGGGTCCATCAACATTGATTCCAGCAGCATATTTATACTTGCCAGTGGATGACAATGTCTTAATAAGATGCAATTCTTTGATATCACGTGAAATGGTGGCTTGAGTAACATCATAGTCAAACTCTTTAAGTAAAGATGCAAGCTTATCCTGGGTTTCTACCTCATATTTGCCGATTAATTCTAGTATCTTATTTTGTCTTGAATATCGCATAAGTTTTCTCCTTCATACAATAGATAAATTTATTCTTTATTATTTATAATTATACCACATATGCAAAAAAATACCACACAAAACATTTCCTAACAACAGTGTACAAACATATGTTTGTATGGTATAATATTTACCATAACAAAGGAGAAAATATGAAAATATTAGGTATTGATCCCGGATATGCGATATTAGGTTTTGGTGTGATAGAAATGATAGGAAATCGCTTTAAAGTAATCGATTATGGTGCTATTACTACTGATGCTAAAATGGAGATGCCTGACAGGTTAAAACACTTATATTGTTCTTTAATGGATGTTATTACAAAACATGAACCAGAAGTAGCATCCATTGAGGAATTATTTTTTAATTCAAATGCGAAAACAGCTATTCTAGTGGGGCAAGCCCGTGGTGTGGCCGTTTTGGCTTGTGCAAATTCGGGAATGGAAATTGAAGAATATACACCTCTTCAGATTAAACAGGCTATTACTGGATACGGTAGAGCAGAGAAAAAGCAAGTACAGATTATGGTTAAGAACATATTAAATTTAAAGGAAATACCTAAGCCGGATGATACTGCTGATGCTTTGGCTGCTGCCATTTGTCATGGGCATTCCGCAGGGACAAGAAAGAAGCTTAAGGGACTTTAGGAGGAGAAATATGCTGCATTACATAAAGGGAAAATTAGCAATGAAATTTGACGGAGGCATAGTTATAGAAGCAGGTGGACTTGGATATGAAGTTTATGTTCCAAACAATTCTGCTGTATATTTAGAAGATGAGGGTCAAGATATTATTGTATTCACCGCTATGATTGTAAGAGAAGATGATATTAGCTTATACGGCTTTAATCAAAAAGAAGAGCTTGACATTTTCAAGAAATTGATCACAGTAAGCGGCGTGGGTGCCAAGGCAGCCCTTGCTATTTTATCGGCTATTCCACTTCATGAAGTAGTTCAAGCTATTGCCTTTGAAGATGTGAATACCTTGACGAAGGCAAACGGCATAGGAAAAAAGACTGCGCAGAGAATTGTTCTTGATCTTAAGGATAAGTTTGGAAATATGGACACTGCTACTCTTCCTGAGGGATTTACACCATCAGGAGACATGTCAATAGGCTCAGATCAACTGGGGCAGGCTATAAGTGGATTGATTGCACTTGGATATACTAAAGCCGAATCTATCAATGCTATGGCTACTATTAAGGATAAGGACTTAACAGCAGAAGAGTATATTCGCCATGCATTGAAAAAATTGTTTTAGAAGGTGAATTATGGAACATGAAGAAAGAATAACGACCACCAAAGCAGAAGGAACGGAAGCTATTAACGAGTTTTCTTTAAGACCTCAAACTTTAAGTGAATATATTGGTCAGAAAAAAGCTACATCTAATCTGAAGATTTTCATTGAGGCTGCGAAAATGAGGCAAGAGCCTTTAGATCATGTGCTGTTTTATGGGCCTCCAGGGCTTGGAAAGACTACTTTGGCAGGGATTATTGCCAATGAGATGGGCGTTGAGATTAGGATTACCTCAGGACCTGCAATCGAACGTGCTGGAGATTTAGCGGCAATTCTTACCAACTTAAATGAAAACGATGTACTCTTTATTGATGAGATACACAGGTTGAATAGGTCGGTAGAGGAAGTACTGTATTCAGCCATGGAAGATTTCGCTTTAGATATTATTATTGGGAAGGGTCCTTCTGCCAGATCTATTAGGTTGGATATTGCTAAATTTACTTTAATCGGAGCCACGACTAGAGCTGGGAGCCTTTCTGCTCCACTGCGGGACAGGTTTGGTGTGAGTACAAAGTTCGAGCTATATAATGATAGTGAATTAAAAAAAATCATTAAAAGATCTGCACAATTATTGGAAGTGCCTGTAGATGATCCGTCTTTAGATGAGATGGCGAAACGTTCCAGAGGGACACCTCGTGTTGCCAACCGAATATTAAAACGGGTAAGGGACTTTTCACAGGTGAAGGGCAGTGGTATAATTGATATTGCTATTACGGGCAAAGCCATGGATGCACTGGGTGTAGACTATATGGGACTAGAAGGGCTAGATCGAGAAATTCTTCAAATGATCATACAGCGTTTCAACGGGGGGCCTGTAGGTATAGATACTATAGCCGCCTCCATTGGAGAGGAAAGGGTAACTATTGAAGATGTCTATGAGCCTTATCTAATCCAAGCAGGATTTTTACATAGGACGCAGAAAGGTAGAATTGTTTCTAAAATGGCTTATCAACATTTAGGAATAGAGTATGATGATGAGCAACTGGCCATGAAAACTAAAGAATAACGGAGAGCATAATGAATATAAACCAATTTGATTATAACTTACCACCGGAGCTTATAGCTCAGACCCCGGCAGATAAACGGGAAAATTCAAGGTTATTAGTAGTTGACCGAAAAACCGGAGGTATTTCTCACAAACATTTCTATGATATTTTAGATGAATTAAATAAGGGCGACTGCCTGGTAATGAACAACTCCAAGGTGCTTCCAGCAAGACTTTATGGGATTAAGGAAGGCACAGGGGCTAAAGTGGAATTTCTTCTTATTAAACGAATAGAGTCAGATACATGGGAGACTATGGTCAAGCCAGGAAAGCGGGTAAAGCCAGGAGATATAATTTCTTTTTCAGAGGGAAACATTTTTAAGGCAGAAGTTTTAGACTATGGGGATGACGGAACAAGGATTGTTAAGTTTAAGTACGAGGGCATCTTTATGGAACGTCTTGAGGAGTTAGGCAAAATGCCCCTTCCACCATACATTGAACGGGAAAGTACAGATGAGGATAAAGATAGGTATCAAACTGTATACTGTGAGGAGGAAGGCTCTGTAGCTGCACCTACTGCAGGTCTTCATTTTACAAAAGAGATTTTAAAGGCAGCCCAAAAAAAGGGTGTACGCTTAGCGTATGTGACTCTTCATGTTGGCATTGGCACATTTAGACCAGTAAAATGTGAAAACATTGAAGATCACCAGATGCACTTTGAAGAGTATGAGATCACTGAGGAAAATGCAAAAATTATTATGGAAACTAAGGCCAAAGGTGGAAGAATTATTTCTGTAGGGACAACTTCCACAAGGACCCTAGAAAGCGGTGCAGTGCTTGATGAAGCTTCAGGAGAGTACCAGCTTAAGGACACCACTGGCAGTACAGGAATATTTATTTATCCAGGATATAAGTTTAAAATAGTAGATGGGCTTATCACTAATTTCCATCTGCCAAAATCAACATTGCTTATGTTGATATCCGCACTATATGATCGAGAAAACATTCTTAGAGTGTACGATATAGCTGTAAAAGAAAAATACAGATTTTTCAGTTACGGAGATGCAATGTTTATAGAATAGAGGTAAATAGTATGAAGTATGGATCAAGTAGGCAAAAAAGCAATATGAGAACAGAAAAATCCAGTAAAGAGAAATTAAGGAAGATAGTATTAGGCGCCTCCATATGTATAGGCGTTGCGGTTTTAGTGATTGTAGGAATTCTACTGGTGAAAAATGGTGTAATTGGTGGCCCTAAAATACCGCCAATTGCAGAATGCGTAGGTACATGGCAAGAAAAGGGAAGTAAGGATGTAGCTACTCATGGTGGAGCAAAATTAGTAATTAATAAAGTTAAAGAAGATAAGATATCTTATTCCCTAGGAATTTACCTGGGAGGCGGGGCTTATAACGGGACTCAGGCAACTAAACTCTCTACTACTGTGGATCCAAAGACACATAAAGGGAAGGTGTCATTTAAGGATAATGGTTTTGGGGAATCTGGGGAAGGAACCATATCTTTTCAAGAGGACAGTGTGGAATTAGTCTTTGCTTTAGGCTCTACAGGTGAGCCAATAGAAAAGGCAGACATGGAGACGTATACTTTGTATAAGATTTCAAAGCAAACAGATCCAACAAAGGCGAAAAAAGGAGATAAGAAAGGGGAAAAGAAGTCTAAGAAAGAAAACTCAGACTATGTTATCCCAACCAGCAACACTGAAGAAGTAATATCTGAGGATCTTGAGGGTCTTACAGCAAAAGACCTTAAAATTGCTCGGAATGAGATTTTAGCTCGTCATGGGCGTATGTTCAATGATCAGGAACTGCAGGAATACTTTAATGGAAAATCATGGTATGAAGGGACAATAAGTCCAGAAGACTTTGATGCAAATTCAGGACAGTATATAAACCAAACAGAACAGAAAAATATTGATTTTATAAGAAAGACGGAGGAATAATGGGAGCAGTTAATTATAAATTAATTAAGAAAGATAGGAAATCCAAGGCACGAAGAGGTACAATAACAACACCTCATGGTATTATTGAAACACCAGTCTTTATGCCAGTTGGGACTGCAGGAACAGTGAAGGCAATGCGTCCAGAAGAGGTTGAAGAATTAGGTGCAGAAATTATTCTTTCTAACACTTATCATCTATATCTTCGCCCTGGACATGATATTGTCAAAGAGGCTGGAGGATTGCATGAATTTATGAATTGGAATAAACCTATTCTTACGGATAGTGGTGGTTTTCAAGTATTTAGCTTGGGTGATCTTCGAAAAATCACAGAAGAAGGGGTTGAATTCCGTTCCCATATTGATGGATCTAAGCATATGCTTTCTCCAGAGAAATCTATGGAAGTACAAAATGCATTAGGGTCAGATATTATTATGGCTTTTGATGAATGTGCACCTTATCCTGCGGAGCGTTCTTATGTGGAAAAGTCTCTTAGCCTTACCACAAGATGGTTGAAGCGGTGCAAGGCTGCCCATACTAACACAGATAAACAAGCTTTGTTTGGTATTATGCAGGGTGGAATGTATGAGGATTTACGTAGGGAAAGTGCGAAACAGATTGTGGATTTAGATTTGCCAGGATACGCTATTGGAGGCCTTAGTGTAGGCGAGCCAAAGGATATCATGTGTGAAGTTCTAGATTACTGTGTAGACTTTCTACCAGAAGATAAACCACGATATTTAATGGGAGTAGGAACGCCAGATTACCTCTTTGAAGGGGTAGAACGAGGGGTAGATATGTTTGATTGCGTGTTGCCAACTCGTATAGCCAGAAATGGTACTGCCATGACTTCTTCAGGAAAAGTTAATATTAAAAATGCTAAGTATGAGCGGGATTTCACACCACTAGATCATAACTGTAATTGCTATACTTGCAGAAACTACTCAAGAGCATATTTACGCCACCTTTATAAGGGGAATGAAATGCTATCATCTATGTTGCTGAGCAACCATAATCTTCATTTTTTAGTGAATATGATGAAAAATATACAAAAATCAATAGAGGAAGATTCCTTCCTAGAATACAAGAAAGAGTTTTATGACAACTATGGAGGGTTTTAATGGAAATATGTAGACATGACGAAGTATGCGGAGGATGCATATATCAAGGGGTTGCTTACAAAGAGCAACTGGAAATTAAGAACAATGAAGTTATCAAAGCACTAGAAAAGTGGGAAATATCCTATGATACACTTCTCGATATAGAACCTACGCCAAATCAGTATAGATATAGAAACAAGATGGAATATACTTTTGGGGATTTAGTTAAAGATGGGGAAATGACTCTAGGCATGCACAAAAAGAAGCAGTTCATGTCCATCATTACCGTGGATCACTGCCAACTTGTCCATGAGGACTTTAATACAATACTTACAGGAGTCTTGACTTTTGCAAAGGAAAAAGGATATCCATTTTACCACAAGAAATCCCATACGGGTCTGCTCCGGAACTTAATTGTCCGAAAAGGGGAACGAACCAATGAGATTTTAGTAAATATAGTGACCTCTTCCCAATTGCAATTTGATGAAGCAGCATTTGTAAAATATTTACAAGGTCTAACATTAGAAAACACTTTAGTTGGGGTTCTACGAACGGTTAATGATCAGTTGTCTGATGCAGTTTATTGTGATGAACTAAGAGTATTATATGGCCAAGACTTCTATATGGAAAAAATTATGGATTTAGATTTTAAAGTTAGTGCATTTTCTTTTTTCCAGACAAATGTAGTAGCAGCAGAGCATTTATATAAATATGCTTTAAGTCTAATGGAGGACTTTAGTGGAAAACTTGTTTTCGATTTGTTTTGCGGAACAGGAACAATCACCCAAACTCTTGCCTACAAAGCAAAACATGTAGTGGGGATAGAGATAGTAGAAGAAGCGGTAGAGGCGGCTAGAGTCAACGCAGAGCTAAACAACTTGAATAACTGTACATTTATTGCCGGGGATGTTTTTAAAGCCTTAGATCAAGTGATAGAGAAACCGGATGTTATTGTAGTTGATCCACCAAGAGTAGGAATACAAAAGAAAGCATTGGACAAGATTTTAGCTTATGATGTAAAACAAATTCTTTATATTTCCTGTAATCCAAAGACATTAGCAGAAAATTTATCCCAGATGGAATTAGCAGGATATAAGCTTAAGTCAATAAAGGCTTTTGATAATTTTGCAAATACTAAACATACTGAATGTGTCTGTCTTTTAGAAAGATAAGCCCATTATCAAGAATAAAAACAGTCCTATATCAATTCAGATATAGGACTGTTTTTATAGGCTTTTTTATTTAATCTTTAAGAACATTAACCACGTTCATTTGTTCCATATATTCAATAAGTGAATTGATTTGCGCAGCACCGTTTTTAAGGTTTATGGTGCAAATAGCCATGTTTATCTTTGGATTGCTTTCAGCAAAGATTGTGCCCGAAAGATTTTGAAGGGTTCCTACAGCAGGAGAATCGTTAACACTGGTAATAGATTTAATTAGCTTACTCTCATTAGGTGCACTCCAAAGCTCAACTTGGTTGGTAAACTTATATTTCATATCAGATAATGCACAGGTGGTAGCAAAGACAGTCTTCATTTCATCTAAAATGGAGGGGTCTAAACTTTTTGCCTGTATCTTCAAGTTGAATTCGTTTTCTTTTGTAGATATAGTTCCCATGTTAGATGCTCCGATAATATCACCTTCATCGGATTTGAAATATACACCATTTGTTAATGTATAAAGTAGGCTTACAATATTTTCAGTATCCGTAATGTTAATTACTTTTTCCGGCCTTTTTACAGGCTCCATAGTGTAAGAAAAATCCTCCTCAGCATCTTGATAATCCTCAGATACACTTTCAAAACTATTATCAAACTTGGATTGGAAACTTTCTACATCGTTTTCCTGTAAAACAATTACAGCTGTTGTCTTTCCAGGCATGGTAGAGGTGACTTCTCCTCCATTAAAGCTAGCTAGTTCAAAAAGGATACTAGAACTTTTGCAAGATGCAATCAAGTTGCCTAAAGTTCTAATTCCGTTAGGAAGACTGTTTGTATTTTTAAATGCGCTCCTATAGGTAGGACCATCCAGTGTTATTTTGTAAGATTTTGTATACTTAGGTGATGCTTTTTTAAGCTTATGTTTAATGTTTAGATCCATGGAAGCTGCAATGGTGTCATTGACAACAGTTTCATCGCTGTACTCCAAATTAACAAGGTTATTCACATCAGTATATTTTTTACTTAGTCCATTTGTACCAACGGAGACGCCCTTTTCTTCAGTGGAGAAAATAACATTAAGTTTTCCATGATTAGTTGCACTGTACAAAGTAGTCATTGCGGCTGAAACCGCCTGAAATGTTTCTTCTTTATCACTTTCTCTAGGTACAACACAGTGAAGAGTCGTGGATTGGGCTTTTTCGTATCCAGAAGTTGCATTCGAGGATAGTACTATATACTTGTCATTACTACTTTTAACATTGATTTTATTTTTTTTGGCCCAGCTAGACAAAAAATCGGATAACTGTTGAAAGGACGTCATATGCCCTAAAGATTCCACAAGGGAATCGTAGTTAGTGTTTAAACTTTCCTTAACGGACAGATGTGCATCTTCTTCTTTGAAACTACAGCCAGTTGTAAGCAGTGTGCTGCCGATTAGACATATAATTAAAAGAAGGGAAAAAACTCGCTTCATAATTGAAAATCTCCTTGTTTATTATTTTAAATACTTTATAATAATAACATAGAGAGAAATTTTAGGATAGGGATTTAAAGAAATTTTAAGAAATTTCGAGAGGAGATATGTATGGAAACTAAAAATTTACTAATCAGGGAAAGTACATTTGAAGACTGTATTCATTTCGCAAAGTGGGAAGTGGATCCTGCCATTACAGAGTTCCTCAGTTTTGATGAGGAACGATCCTACGAGGATGTAGTGAAGGAGTTTTTTTTAGATAAAGAGCAAGCAAGTAAATTGCAATATACTATTGTAAAAAAAGCAGGTAGTGAACCTATAGGTAGAATCGTAATTACCAATTTGAATACTGACTTGGATTCCTTAGATATTACTAAAATATACATTGCCGGGGAAGGAAACAGAGGACAAGGTTATGGTAAAGAAACTCTTACAGAATTCTTGGAAAATTGTTTTATTTTTCTTCATATGGAAAGAGTCACCTTGGACTATTTTACTGGAAACAAAATCGCATGTAATCTTTATGAGGGTTTAGGATTCCAACACGAAGGTATTGCGAGACATGCAACAAAGAAAAATGGTATGTTCCACGATTTGAATTTGATGTCCATGCTTCGAAATGAGTTTTTTGACAAGGTACATACAAAATAAAACAGTTTTATGTAAATAGAATGAACTGGCGCATATAAGTTAGGCATGAAAAGCAAATTTATATAGGCCAGTTTTTTTGCGGTGAAATATAATTTTGAATTTAAGAATTAAGTCGTTCAAGCACATAATAGAAAGAATAAGTATGAAAAGCAATGACAAAATTATGTTGACTTAAACGCTAAACAATGTATAATTTTACTTGTAATGAATTTGAAAGCACAATATATAGTGTGCTGAGAATAAGTGAGAAATTCACAGCAGTAGTGTGAAAAGGAGACTGGATGCATGGAAAATATTAAAAAAATTATTAAACGTGATGGCAGGGCTATGGACTTTGATGTGGAAAAGATTGCAGAGGCAATTTACAAAGCAGCAGAAGTTTTAGGGGGTAAAGATAAGGATATGGCCAGGTATTTGGCTAGACAAGTGGAGATTTATCTTGAAGAAATTTGCCATAATGATTCACCGACAGTTGAACAAATACAGGATGCTGTAGAAAAAATCCTTATTGAAAATGGACATGCCCGAACTTCCAAAGAATTTATTCTTTACCGTGCGGAGCGAACGAGAATAAGAGATATGAATACTCGTCTCATGAAAATATATGCAGATTTAACATTTAAAGAAGCAAAAGAAAACGACATTAAACGTGAGAATGCTAACATTGATGGCGATACAGCAATGGGAACCATGCTCAAGTACGGCTCAGAAGGTGCAAAACAATTTTATGAAATGTTTGTACTTAAACCAGAACATGCAGCTGCTCATAGGGCAGGAGACATACATATTCACGATTTAGATTTCCTTACTCTAACTACTACTTGTTGTCAGATTGATATTGAAAAACTATTTAAAGGCGGATTTTCTACAGGTCACGGATTTTTAAGAGAGCCTAACGATATCCAAAGTTATGCAGCACTTATTTGTATTGCAATTCAATCAAACCAAAATGATCAACACGGTGGACAGAGCATCCCTGAGTTTGATTATGGGATGTCTGACGGAGTGAGAAAAACTTTTAAGAAGCTTTATTGGACAAACCTAGGGAAGATTGTAAACATTTTATTCTCTGTTGATGATGGAGTGGAAAAAGCCAAGGCTATTGGAAAAAAAATTCAAGAAGAAGTAGAACTTTGCCCGACTATGGCGGATGGTGACCAGTATAGAGCCTATGAAAGAGAAGCATTAAAACTAATTATTGATGAGCAATATGTAGATATAATTCAGCAAAGAGCAATGAAATATGCAAATCAAGAGATTCAAAGAGCGACATATCAAGCAATGGAAGCCTTTGTTCATAATTTGAACACCATGCATTCTCGTGCTGGGGCTCAGATACCATTCTCATCTATTAATTATGGTACAGATACTAGTCCTGAAGGCAGATTGATCATTAAAAACATTCTTCTTGCTACAGAATCAGGACTTGGTAATGGAGAAACTGCAATTTTCCCTATTCATATTTTCAAAATAAAGGAGGGAATAAACTATAATCCTGAAGACCCAAACTACGATTTGTTTAAGTTAGCTTGCAAAGTTTCAGCTAAGAGACTTTTCCCTAACTTCTCATTTATTGATGCCCCATTCAACTTACAGTACTACAAAGAGGATGACCACAATACAGAGGTGGCATATATGGGGTGTAGAACAAGAGTAGTAGCTAACGTTTATGATCCGCAGCGAGAAGTAATTGGTGGTAGAGGTAACTTAAGTTTTACATCAATTAACTTGCCTAGGATCGCCATTAAAGCTCACGGAGATATCGACTCCTTCTTTGAGGAACTGGATCGTAAGCTTGCTATTTGTGCAGATCAACTTATGGAGCGATATAAAATTCAGGCTGCAAAAAAAGTTAAAAATTATCCATTCCTCATGGGTCAAGGAATTTGGTTAGATTCAGACAAATTAGGTCCAGAAGATTCTGTGGCAGAAGTGTTGAAGCATGGAACATTAACAGTAGGATTCATTGGACTTGCAGAAGCTTTAAAGGCCTTAATTGGTGTACACCATGGTGAATCCAAAGAAGCTCAGGCCTTAGGTCTTGAAATCATAGGGTTTATGCGTAAGCGTATGGATGAAGCCGCTAAGGAAACAGGCTTTAACTATTCTGTAATAGCAACCCCAGCAGAAGGCCTTTCAGGACGTTTTGTTCGAATTGATAAGGAACGTTTTGGCGAAATAGAAGGAGTAACAGATAGAGATTATTATACAAACTCTTTCCATGTTCCTGTATATTACAATATTTCCGCATTTGATAAAATTAAAATTGAGGCACCATATCACGACTTAACCAACGGTGGGCATATTACATATGTTGAGTTAGACGGAGATCCATGTAAGAATTTAGATGCATTTGAACGAATTGTTAGATGTATGAAAGAAAGTGGCGTAGGATATGGATCAATCAACCATCCTGTGGATCGTGACCCAGTTTGTGGGTATACTGGAATTATTGACAATGAGTGCCCTTCTTGTCATAGAAATGAAGATGATGGAGACGAAGGTTTTGAGAGAATAAGACGTATTACCGGATATTTGGTGGGCACGGTGGATCGGTTTAATAATGCCAAAGCAGCAGAGGAAAAAGACAGAGTTAAACACGATGTAGCAGATGGATTTGAATTGATATGAAGGACTATGAACTGAAAATAGCAGGAATCGTCAGAGAATCAATTGTAGATGGCCCAGGCATTAGGTTTGTAGTCTTCTCCCAAGGATGCCCTCATCATTGTCCCGGTTGTCATAATGAAGAAACTCATGATTTCAACGGTGGTATTGCTTTTAAAATAGAAAAAATCATAACAGAAGTAGATAAAAATCCTCTTTTGACAGGAGTTACATTTAGTGGAGGAGAACCATTTTGTCAAGTGGAAGGTTTTTTAGCTTTAGGAAAAGAATTAAAAAAGAGGAAGTTAGATCTTGTGATTTTCACAGGATATACATTTGAAGAGTTGTTAACGATGGGTGGAGAAAATCAAAATGTGATTGAGCTCCTAAGAATTACGGATTTGCTCATAGATGGTAGGTTTGTTCAGGAGAAAAAAGATTTGACTCTCCAGTTTCGAGGTAGTAACAACCAGAGAATGATCAATGTGCAGGAAACTATTGCCAAAGAGCAAATAATCCTTAGACCACAAGAATATTGAAAAAATCCTTGTGCTATATAAAACCTTATGATATAATAACTTTTGTTCGAAATCGATACAAAGAATATGTAATTATGCCTAAAGGCTTAAGATACTTAAAGGAGGTGCGGTAAATGTCAAGAAAATGCGAAGTTTGCGGTAAGGGACAGGTTTCAGGTAACAATGTATCCCACTCAAATAGACACACAAGAAGAAAGTGGAATGCTAACATTCAAACAGTTAGAATTTCAGAAGATGGTAGCGTGAGAAAAGCTAACGTATGCACTAGATGCATCAGATCAAACAAGATCAACCGTGCCATTTAATTTTAAAAATAGGCCTGCAGATTAATGCAGGTCTTTTTATTTGCAAAAAAGTCGTATTCCACAAAAAATCAGGACGATAGCCAAGAGAAAAATCCACGTCTTTATAGGAAACACAAAAGCACATAAAGTGATCGCACCAAAAACTAGCATGACGAACCCTAGATTACGAAGATCCTTTGGACAACATCGTGTTTTTCTTTTATTCTTTTTACATTTATTTCTATTCATTCTAATCACCTTTACTAATATATGATTTCCATATTAACATTGTGCAAAAGAGTTTAATTATGATAAAATGGATTAAACTAAGGAGGACGAAAATTTGTTTACTAAAGAGACAGAATTGGGAAATATTTCAATGACAAAGAATGTTATTGGTAGGATTGTCTTAGAAGTTGTAGGAGAATTTGGTGGAAAAGTCATTGTTTCTAATCACAAAGGCGGCCCACTAAGCTTTGTTTCCAAAATTGGCGGTACAGAAGAGACTAATAATATGGAAGTCATCTTTAACGATGGAGATAAAGGTATAGATCTTCGAGTATACATTGTAATTCGTTTTGGTACTAGCATCACCCTAGTCACAAATACCCTTGTAGACAAACTGCATAAAAGTATTAAAATGATGACAGGTGTAGAGCCTAACAGTGTGGCGGTAATCGTCACAGGCATAATTTCTAAAAACATTGCTAAAAGGCATATCGAGGTAACACGATAAATGAATGGAAAAGATCAAGTAACAACATTAAAGGGATTAGGTCCTAAAAAAGCGGCGGTTTTAGAGAAGTTAAATATTATTAAAATAGAAGATTTGTTATGTTTTTTTCCTCGGGATTATCAAGATAGACGGACATTTACATCAATAGATAGATTAACACAAGGACGACCTGCATTAGTACGAGGACGGGTAAAGTCTCTTGTTCAAGACGGGTACCATAAAAAAGGAAGGCAAATATTACGACTTTTAATTGATGATCATGGGCATCAGATGGAGGTTGTTTTTTTTCACGGAAAATACTTATCTAAAGTATTTAAATTAGGGAACACTTATGACTTTTATGGAGTGCCTTGTAAAAATAATGGGAAGATGCAAATGGTTCACCCAGATTTTTCCACACCTGAGAACAGAGAAATGGGGATTTTGCCTATTTATTCACTCACATCTGGAATTTCTCAACGAGAAATAAGAAGGTGGCAGAAAACAATTATTGAGGAATGTGAACCTTTAATCGATTATATGCCTTCAGAGGTAATAGAAAGACAAAATTTGTGCAGTTTAGAAAATGCTATAAACAATGTACATTTCCCCAAGGAGAAAAGCAGGTTGCTTGAAGGAAAATACCGGCTAATATTTGATGAACTTCTCACATTGCAGCTTGGTCTCCTTGGTGCTAAAGCCACCATGACAGACAAAGCAGGTGGGATTATCTTTGATAAGAAGGTGAAAATTGATGACTATATTTCCAATCTTCCATATTCACTTACTAAGGCTCAGAAAAAAGTTGTAAAGGAAATAGATGAAAATATTACTAGTGGGCAAATGATGAACCGACTAGTTCAAGGCGATGTAGGTTCAGGAAAAACTGTGGTTGCACAGATAGCTCTATATAAGGGGATTAAAAGCGGATTTCAAGGAGTATTAATGGCCCCCACAGAAATCTTAGCAAAACAACATTATGCAGACTTAAAAGATGGATTTAAGCCTTATGGGATAGAAGTAGGGCTTCTTGTGGGCAGCATGTCATCAAAAGAAAAAAAAACCGTATTAGATGAACTGAAAGAAGGAAAGATACATATTCTTGTAGGCACCCATGCAATTATTCAACCTAATGTTAGATTTAAAAATCTTGGGCTAGTAATTACTGATGAACAACATAGGTTCGGGGTAAATCAACGAGCATTACTTAGTGAAAAAGGAAATCACCCTCATATTTTAGTTATGACAGCTACGCCTATTCCTAGAACACTTGCCGTAATTATATATGGAGATTTAGATGTTTCTATAATTGATGAACTTCCACCGGGACGGCAGAAAATTATTACTCAGACCATAGAAAATAGCCGAAGGGATCAATGCTATGATTTTGTGGAAAAAGAGGTAGAAAAGGGACGGCAGGCTTATGTGGTTACACCATTAATCGGAGAGTCAGAAGTTTTAGATGTATTATCAGCAGAAGAGGTTTTTCATGAGTTAAAATCCAAATTCAAGGGGAAAAGTGTTGAGCTTATACACGGAGAAATCAAGGCCAAAGAAAAAAATAAAATCATGGAACGCTTTTATGAAGGAGAGATTAATATTTTAGTTTCCACTGTAGTAATTGAAGTGGGAATAAATGTTCCTAATGCAACGATGATGGTTATTGAAAACGCAGAACGCTTTGGTTTAGCTCAGCTCCATCAATTACGAGGTCGTGTAGGGAGAGGAAGCTATCAATCATATTGCATTTTAGTTTCAAAAAATAATACCGAAGTTGCTAAGGCCAGATCAAAAATTATGGTTGAATCTCAGGATGGATTTTATATTGCAGAAAAGGATCTTGAAATCCGTGGACCTGGAGAATTGTTTGGTACGAGGCAGCATGGGATTCCTGATTTGAATCTGGCCGATTTAGTCAAACACATTGATATTCTAACAAAAGCAAGAGATGAAGCCATGGCCATAATTAAAGCGGATCCGCTCCTTAAGGATAAAAAACATGAAGGGTTAAAAGACAAAGTAGAAAATTTTTTCGGCGAAGATTTTGCGTTCAAATTATAGATTGGAAAAAGTAGACAACTAAAGCAATTATTACATGACATAGTTTTTTCTTGTCGGGTTAAATTAATATCGTACAGGAGGTGATACACATGTCATTACAAGAAAAAATGAACGTTAATGCAAAGCCTGCATTAAAGAGTTTAAAGACTGAAGTTGCCAATGAACTTGGCCTTTCTAACTATGACCAGGCAGACAAGGGAAACTTGACTGCTAGACAGAACGGTTATGTTGGCGGTTATATGACTAAGAAATTAGTTGAGATGGCTGAACAGCAGTTAGCAGGAAAATAAGCTAACTAACAAATTGCAGTTAGCAGATAATTAAGTTAACAAATTCATTAATAAAAGATATCCACTGAAACAATTCGGTGGATATCTTTTTTTTGTGTATACATGTTGGATGCAAGCTTGAAGGAAATCACAGACAAATCTTTGGTCTGGCGAAAAGAAATCACATTAGGATAAAGTTAGGCTGCTTTGAAGGTCAAAGTCAAGTAGCTGCGTGGAATTAAATGTAGCAAATGGGGCAGATATATGGGTAGCCTACTACTTGATTACATGATAGAATAACTTTGATTAAAAAAAGGAGGAACCATTTATGAGAATAATTGCAGGAGATTACAAGGGAAGAAGACTTTATACCCCTAAAAATAATGATATTAGGCCGACTACAGATAAAGTAAAAGAAGCCTTATTCAGCATTTTAACTAATAAAATATACAAAAGCGTAGTGCTAGATTTGTTTTCTGGGACAGGAAATATAGGATTAGAAGCTTTAAGCAGAGGTGCAAAACATTGTTATTTTGGAGATAATCAAAAAGCTAGCATAATGCTCATTAAGGAAAACATTGAATATTGTAAGGCACAGGAAAAATCCACGGTTATTCCGGGGGATTTTCGTAAAATATTAAGTCAGGTCAATCAGAAATGTGACTTGATTTTTTTGGATCCCCCTTACAAAAAAGGCTTGCTAGAGGAGTGCTTTTTAATCATTGAAGAATTAGATCTTTTAGCTGAAGGAGGGACAATTGTCGCAGAGCACCCGAGAAGAGAAGATATACCAAAGATAATGGGAAAATATGAACAAATATCAGAACGAAGATATGGGAAGATTCTATTGTCGATATATAGTTGAAATTAACGGTTACATTGTGGTACAATTATGAAAGCAATTATTTGGAGGAAAACAAGGATGAATAATAAAGCATTATACACAGGTTCTTTTGATCCTATTACCAATGGACATTTAGATATAATAAACAGAGCAGCTAAACTTTATAGTAAATTGGTGATTGGAGTAATTTGCAATCCTTCAAAAGATAGTATGTTTGATTTACAGGAACGTAAAATTATGATTGAATCAGCGACAAGACACCTTTCTAACGTAGAGGTAAACCATTTTACAGGGCTTTTGGCAGACTTTGTTAATGAAAATGAGTTTGATGTTGTTGTGCGAGGACTAAGAGCGACCACAGACTTCGAATATGAAATTCAAATGGCCCAAATGAATGCCAGACTATATTATGAAAATGTGGAAACAATCTTCTTGATGACAAGCCCGGAATATTCCTTTTTAAGTTCTAGCATGATTAAGGAAGTACATGCCTTAGGTGGAACAATTGAAGGACTGGTGCCAGAAGAAACGTTGAAATATATGGATAAAAGACTTAAAATCTAGGGAGGATAGCAATGAAAGTATTAGAATTATTAGAAGAAATCGAAGAAATCGTTGATACCGCATCAGGATTTCCCCTTACGGGAAAGATTATGGTAGATGCGCAGGAACTATTGGAAATTGTTAGAGAAATTAGAAATGAACTACCTGACGAAATTCAACAGGCTCAGTGGATTAAGAATGAGCGGGAACGTATAATTACAGAATCCAAGAAAGAATATGAAACCGTAATTAGTGAAGCTAAAAGACAGGCGGAAGCCTTAGTTGAAAATAACGATATTACAGTTAAGGCTAAACTGAGAGCTGATGAGTTGATGAGAGTTACAGAAGATACAGCAAAACAGTTAAAAATGAGTACTTACGATTACGTTGACAGCATTTTGTTCAACTTCCAAGAAAAGATGGATCAGCTAAATTCATTGTACTTTGGAGATATGTTTGGCACTATTGAAAAAACTTTTACTGACATTGGTGCAACCCTTTCTACAAACAGAGAAGAAATTAAGGATATGGCTTATAGAACCCAGACTAACGCTGATGATAATCAGCCGATATCCATGCTTGATATGGACGACGAATAGATCATAAAAGATTTCATATATCCATGGATTTTGCATAGCATTAACCATGGATATTTTATTTTCAAAAAAAAAGAAATATATTGTAGCTGGATTAATCACAGTAACTTGTTGTTTGGCAATGGTAATTTTCCCATCTGTGGCTCTTTATGCTACTCAAAAAGGAATTTCACTTTGGGCATCAAATGTGTTGCCGGCACTGTTGCCCTTTTTTATTTGTGCGAACTTTTTAACCCAAATGGGTGTATCTAGACTAATTAAGCCAAGTCTTTTTCCTTTTGCTATGAGTGTACTTTCTGGTTATCCCATGGGTGCAAAAATTATTGGAGATATGCGGCGAGAAAAACAGATTTCCATAAAGGAAGGTAAGCGACTTATTAGTTTTTGTAGTACTTCTGGACCTACCTTTATGATTGGTGCTGTAGGCGTAGGACTGCTGAATTCTACTTGGGCGGGAATCATTATTGCTACATCTCACTATTTGGGCGCAGTCATCAACGGTTTGATTTATTCTCTGTTTTTCAAAAATGATGAGTATATTAAACCTGGATTGACAAAGATAGTAGACAAGGGACTGTTAGAACTATTTACGGATGCTATTTTTTCTTCATTTAAAGCCCTAGGCATTATACTAGCCTATGTAGTGTTATTTATGTTTGTTACCGATCTTATTCACTTAAGCGGCATACTTAGCTTTATTGATTCACCACCCCTTAAAGGGCTAATAAAAGGGTTCTTTGAAATGACCGTAGGATGTGGTGCCTTATCCGAATGTGTGGGAATTTCCATCTCGTGGAAATGCGTGCTTTGTACATTTTGTTTATCTTGGGGAGGATTGTCCATAATAGGCCAATCTATGAGCATGCTTTCCGGGTCTAAAATTCCTGTCACGTACTTTGTATTGACTAAAATAACTCACAGTATTATAGCAGGAATATTGGCTTTGATTATGGCAAGCTGTATGTTATGATAAAGGTTATGAATGTATTAGGAATAGTAGCTGAATATAATCCCTTTCACAATGGGCACAAGTATCATTTAGAAAAGGCCAGGGAGAAATCTAAGGCCGATATTGTAGTGGCCGTTATTAGTGGTAACTTTACCCAAAGGGGAGAACCTGCTATACTAGACAAATGGACGAGAAGTCGATTAGCTATTGAATCTGGAGTAGATTTGGTTCTGGAAATACCCTTTGTTTTTGCTTGTAACAGTGCAGAATATTTTGCAAGGGGGGGAGTTGAAATTTTAAATGGCCTAGGCTGTATAACTCACATAGGCTTTGGAAGTGAAAGTGGATCCTTAGATCAACTTAAATCCCTAAGCCATTTTCTACTAAATGAAGGGGATGAATTTAAAAAAACTATACAAAGCATGACCGGGGAAGGAGTAGCATATGCCAGGGCTAGAGAATTAACTACAGCTAAACTTATGGGAGTAGAATCAGCGGCTCTTTTATGTAGCCCTAACAATATTTTGGCTATAGAGTATTTAAAGCAACTAATTAGATTAGATAGTTCCATTGAACCGGTGATTGTACAGCGTAAGGGGACAGGCCACCTAGATGAGCATACCAAGGGGAGCTTTGCTAGTGGTACAGCCCTCAGAAACAATGTTCCTAAGGAGAATATAAAAGAATTTGTTCCAGAGGCAGTTGCAGGCGCTTTAAAGGAAGGCGCTCTTTGGGAAAAAAACTTCTTTGATTTTACACGCCAACTGATTTTAAGAGAGGATTGTAGGAGCTTAAGGGGAATCTTTATGGCTAAAGAAGGTATAGAAAATAAATTAAAAAAAGAAGTGGTTTATGCAAAAAACTTACAAGATCTAATTCGGCTTGTAAAATCAAAACGGTACCCGGAAACAAGAATTAAAAGATTGCTTTGCCACACATTGATGGGGATGACCCACAATGATTTTTATCGGATTCTCCAGGGAAACATTTCATATAGCCGAGTGTTAGGATTTAATAGAAAAGGTTCAAGTCTGTTAAAGAAGATAAAACAAGAAGAATTGTTGACAATCCCTGTAATTACCAATATTAATAAAGAAATTCCACAAGATGATTCACTAATGGAATTGTCACTATCATATGATGTTTTAGCAGGGGATATGTATAATTTACTTGTAGGTAGAAATTTATATGATCAATCAGATCATGTTAGAAAACCTGTATGTTTAGACTGACCTTGCAAATTGTGGAAAATTGGAGTATAATAACCAAGGTTGTTTTTTAAAAATCAAAGTACGGAGGAAATGTTTAATGAAAATATTAGTAATAAACTGTGGTAGCTCATCTCTGAAATATCAGGTGTTAGATATGTCTACAGAAGTTTTGGAAGCTAAAGGATTAGTAGAAAGAATCGGCATGGAGGGTGCAGTAATTACCCATGAAAAAATCGGTATGGACAAGTTCAAACTTGTAGCACCTATGGAAAGCCACAAGCAGGCTATTGGCCATGTGTTAGAGGCAGTTGTAGATGAAAAACATGGAGTAGTAAAATCCATGGATGAGATTGGCGCAGTAGGTCATCGTGTTGTACATGCAGGTGAGAAGTATGAAAAATCAGTAATTATTGATGATAGTGTAATTGCCGCACTGGAAGAATGTGTTGAATTGGCACCACTTCACAATACACCAAACCTTTTAGGTATTTCTGCATGTTCTGAGTTAATGCCAGGAACCCCAATGGTAGCAGTATTTGATACAGCTTTTCATCAGACAATGCCACAGGAATCATATATTTATGCAATTCCTTATGAGTACTATCAAAAATATGGAATCAGAAGATATGGATTCCACGGAACAAGTCATAAGTATGTAGCTGAGAGAGCTTCTCAGATTTTGAATGTAGATATTAAAGACTTAAAAATCATCACATGCCATCTTGGAAACGGAGCATCCGTTTCAGCTATTAAGAGAGGTGTTTGCATGGATACTTCTATGGGTTTTACACCACTTGAGGGACTTGTAATGGGTACACGTTGTGGAGATATTGACCCTGCTATTGTAACATACATTAGAAATAAAGAAGGTTTGGCTCAAGGTGAAGCTAATGAAATTCTAAACAAGAAATCTGGAGTTCTAGGAATTTCAGGAGTTTCTAGTGACTTTAGAGACTTAGAAACTGCTGCAGCAGAAGGAAACGAAAGAGCACTTTTAGCTATTAAAGTATTTGCTCACAAAGTAAGATCATATATTGGCGCATATATTGCGGAGATGAATGGGGTAGATGCCATTGTATTTACTGCTGGAGTCGGCGAAAATGACATCTCCATGAGAGATATCATCTGTAACGATATGGGCAACCTAGGCATTAAGCTTGACCTTGTAAAGAACAAGGTTAGAGGTAAAGAAATGATTCTTTCCAGAGATGATTCTAAAGTTAAAATCATACTAGTTCCGACTAACGAAGAGTTGATGATTGCTAGAGATACTTATAATCTCTGCAAATAAATCAAATATATAGTTGACAAGTTATCTTGATAACTATATAATCTAATAGTTATGAAAAAATACACAAAAGAGCAAAAGGAGGTGTAGAATATGGCAGTTCCAAAAAGGAAAACGTCGAAATCAAGAAGAGACAAAAGAAGAGCACCAAATATGAAAATGAACGCACCGGGACTTTCAATTTGTCCACAGTGCCACGAACCGAAGCTTCCACATAGAGTTTGCCCAAATTGCAATTACTACAATGGCAAGGAAGTAGTTTCTTCTGAAGCTTAATCAATATTGGTATCTTAAAAGAGAGTATAATTTAGTTTATGCTCTTTTTTTATGCCTAAAAGTAGCCGACTTATGGAAAATCCAGGTATAAACACCATAAAAATGTTGAAAAATAGCCATTTTTTTGATATAATCATAACTACACGCATTTATAAAAATAGAAAATTGAGGGAATTAATATGAAAAAACGCAGAAAATATTTCAGCTTAGCTTTAACAATATGTTTACTAGCAGGGTTATTTTCCTTTGCACCAGGGACTTTTGCAGAAACAGCCACTACTGCTGCCTCCGCTAAAGTAAATCAGAAATTTCCAGTTATAGCTTCTACTACGACAAATGGGAAAATTCAAATTGAGAAACCTAACGCTGATGGTATAGTAAAATATACGATTATACCAAACAGCGGATTTAAAATCACTAAAATAACAATTAACGATATAAAGCAAAATAAAACCGTTTTGTTTGGGAAAAACCAGGGCTCTTTTACGCCTACGACAAATTCTACAATTTCGGCTACTTTTGACAAATGTTCAACATATAAGATAAAAGTATATTCAAATTCAAAATCACGTGGATCTATTAAAGCCACCAAAACCTCAGTAGTTGAAAATGGCAAAACTAATAAAGTTACTGTAAAATCTGTAGCAAAGTCTGGATATTACTTGGATCAGTTGGAAGTGAATGGGAAAAAAGCTATCCCAAAGACTACTTATACCATTGGGAATGTAGCTAAGAACTATACAGTAAAAGCAACTTTCAAAAAGAAAACTAAAATAATGATAGATGCTGGCCATGCAGGCTACTATAATCAGAGTCCTGTATACTCAAAATATTATGAGTCAAAGATGACGTGGAAACTTCAGAATTACCTAAAGGAAGAGCTAGAAGGTTACGGCGGATTTACAATTGGGACTACAAGAAAATCACAGTCAAAAGATAGAGATGTATACTATAGAGGCCTTGCATCTGAGGGTTATGATTTGTTCTTATCATTACATTCAAACTCTGCATCAAGCAGTAGACCGGACGGTCCACTTGTAATACCGCAAAAGAGGAATGCTGTTTCTAATACCTTGGTTAGAGCTTTAGGCAGCGCTATGGAAAATACAATGGACACTAAGGATCATTATACATACTGGACCAGAACTAATAGTGATGGAAAAACAGAATATTATGGAGTTTTAAGAGGGGCTGCCCATGCAGGTACACCAGGATTAATATTGGAACACTCTTTTCATTCAAATTTGCGAGCTGCAAAATGGCTTTATAGCGATGCCAACTTAAAAAAGATGGCTGAGGCTGAAGCAAAAGTACTAGCAGATTATTACGATGTAAATGGGACAGGTGACTCTGCATCAAAGCCTCCAACTGAACCAGTTAAACCTCCAACATTTACTAAGGTTGCAACAAACCATAAGGCTAAAGTCAATGTTTCTAATTTAAGCATAAGAAAAGGCCCAAGCACTAGTTATACTAAGATGGGTACAGCAAAAAAAGGGACGATTTACCAACTAATGAACAAGACTAAAGATGGAACATGGGGTCAATTAAAATCTAATGGATATTGGATTTGCCTTAAGGGTTATACAACATTAATAACCCCAGTCAAGGTTAATTACAATATTCGAAGCAAAGTGAGTTGCCTTACTACATATAAAGGCCCAGATGCATCTTATGACAAGGCTGGAACCATTAAAAGCAAGACGACAACTTATGTGTTAAAAGCGCAAACTTCAGATGGTCGTTGGGGTCAATTAGCTACTAATGGGTATTGGGTTTCTCTATCAAGCACATCAGTATATACAAAGATAAAGGCGACTACAAAATCGCTTAATATGAGAATAAGTCCAAGTACTAAATCCAAGTCAGTTGGTAAGGTTCCTAGTACTACCAAGACATACGAACTATCTGCTATTTCATCAGATGGTAAATGGGGCAAATTAAAATATAACAACAGATGGATTTACTTGGCGTATACAAAGAAAGTATAACGTATGAATAAAAAGTATATAAGCTGGGGCTTATGAGTATAAAGAAAAAATAACAAAAACAGGCCGAGGATGGCCTGTTTTTTTAGAGGTTATTTAATTAATCGATATTCTTTTAATTGGCACATAATCTCATAAAGACTGAGATTTTCTGGAGGACAAAGCGGCATTCGGTACTCTGCCTTGATTAGCTCCATCATATTAAGTGCTGCTTTTACAGGTATAGGATTCACTTCTATAAACATAGCATCGATTAAGTGTTTCATTTTTAGTTGCATATTCATTGAGGTTGTTACATTTCCTCGTAGATATTCGTGAATCATGGTGCTTACATCTTTGGGGATGATATTGGCTACGGTGGAAATAGCGCCGACGCTTCCCACAGACAGTAGAGGAACGATCATGTCGTCATTTCCTGAGTAAAGAGCGAAATCATCGCAGATGTACCTTGCAATTTCCACAACTTGAGACATATTTCCGCTAGCTTCTTTAATTCCAATAATATTGGGATGTTTAGAAAGCCTAGCGATAGAAGAAGGACTGATATTAACACCAGTTCTTCCTTCTACCGAATATAAAATAATCGGTATACTTACAGAATCCGCAATTTCCTCGTAGTGTTTTATCAGTCCTTTTTGTGTGCATTTATTGTAGTAAGGTGTTACCATTAGGAGCCCATCGATTCCTGTCTGTTCAAGCTCCCTTGCCAAAGCTATGGCATGATTGGTATCGTTACTTCCAGCCCCTGCAATGACAGGGATTTTTCTATTCACCCTATTTACGGTGAATTTTACAGTTTCTATATGTTCTTTATCATTAAGTGTAGAAGCTTCTCCAGTAGTCCCGCAACTTACAATTGCATCAACACCTTCTTGAAGCTGCCAGTCAATTAGACTAGCAAGAGCGGTGTAATCCACTTTGTCATCCCAAAATGGAGTGACAAGAGCAACACCGGCGCCTTTAAATAAGGTCATATAAGCCTCATCCTTTCACTTAAATTATTTAATTAGTACCTCGGCAATCTGAATTGTGTTAGTGGCTGCACCCTTTCTAATATTATCTGCAACTACCCAAAGGTTAATGCCGTTATCTACAGAAAAATCTCTTCTGATTCTGCCAACATATACTTCATCATGGCCTGCAATGTCTCTTGCTAGTGGATATACATTATTTGCTGGGTCATCCTGAACAATAATGCCAGGAGCATTAGCAAGTAGGTTACGAACATCTTCAATTTCAATTGGATTTTCAAATTCTATATTTATTGATTCACTGTGAGAGTCAAATACAGGAACTCTTACTGTAGTGGCGGTTACCTTTATTGAATCGTCACCAAGGATTTTATGAGTCTCATTAATCATTTTCATTTCTTCTTTTGTGTATCCATTTTCTAAAAATACATCAATATGGGGAAGGCAGTTCCCTGCAATAGGGTGAGGGTAGGCTTTCATTTCATCTTTGCCAGCCATGCCGTTTTTCAAGTCACTGATTCCTTTTACACCAGAACCAGATACTGCCTGATAGGTAGAATATACAACCCTTTTAATTTTGTATTTATCGTGAAGTGGCTTTAGTACTACCAGAGCCTGAATGGTTGAACAATTTGGGTTTGCAATGATTCCTTTATTCCATTCTACATCTTGAGGATTTACTTCAGGAACTACAAGAGGCACTGTTTTATCCATTCTCCATGCGCTGCTGTTGTCTACTACTGTTACTCCATGAGCAGCAGCGATTGGTGCATATTTTTCGCTAATTGAACCGCCTGCAGAAAACAGAGCAATGTCAATTGGTTTATCAAAAGATTTCTCGCAAAGTTCTTCAATTACATAGTCTTTTCCCTTGAACGTAATAGTAGTGCCTGCTGATTTGGCAGAGGCCATCATGTATACGTTTTCAAAAGGAAAATCTCGATCCTCAAGAACTTTTAAAAATGTAGTTCCTACTACTCCAGTAGCACCTACAATAGCGATGTTTGGTTTTTTATTCATATCCTATATCCTCCTAAAGTTTGATTAAATTTACTAGTTCAACATTATATCATCTGATAGCAAAACATGCAAAATGTTTAATGATTTTTTAATATGTTTTCTTTTCTCGGTATGGTATAATGTAAGTTATGATTTATGACTAATAGGAGGATGAAAAATTGACATTATTTCAAGCGATTATTTTAGGTTTGGCACAGGGGCTAGCCGAGTTTTTACCAATTAGTAGTTCAGGCCATTTGGCTTTGCTACAGTATTTTTTTGAAGTTACTGCAGACAACGTATTGCCTTTTGCAGTACTTTTACATTTAGGGACGCTGATTTCCGTATTTATAGTATACTGGAATGATATCTTAGATCTTGTAGTAGAATTATGCGCCTGTATAAAAGATATTTTTACGGGAAAAGGACCGAGAATCAATGCTAATCCAACGAGAAGATTAGGGTTCATGATTATTGTAGCAACTATTCCTACGGCAATTATTGGATTAGTATTCAATGATTTGTTTGCTAGCCTTTATCTATCTCTTATAGCTATTGGTGTAGGCCTTCTTCTTACAGGTACAATTCTATGGATTGCAGAGAGAATGGGGAAAAACAATAAATATGTGGGGGAAATGAAATTTAAGCATGCACTTTTAGTAGGATTAATGCAAGGTGTAGCAATTTGTCCAGGAGTGTCAAGATCCGGATCAACGCTTTTTGGTGGATTGATTTCTGGCTTAGACAGAGCCTTTGCAGTTAAGTTTGCATTTTTGATTTCCATTCCTTCCATTCTGGGATCTGTAATTGTAGAAGCGCCAGATGCATTTAAAGCTGGCATGGATATATCACTTATGATTCCAGTAATTGTTGGTGTTATTGTAGCTGCCATTTCTGGACTATTTGCAATTAAAGCTATGATTAAAATAGTTTCTAATAAACGATTAGCAGGATTTTCATTTTATACATGGATTTTGGGTGCCTTAGTAATAGGGTATGCAATTTTCCTTGTTTAGGATACAAGAAAGGCAATAAAAAATGGCTGAAGAGAAAAGGAAGCCTGGAAGGCCTCCAGGTTCCAAAAACAAAACTGGAAACAAAAGCGCAAATAGCAAGAAAATGCCTGGAAAAGAAGTCGAAGCAGAATCAACATCTTGGGTTAATAAAGATGTGAAAGATGAAATATGGGGCGTCATAATTGTTGCTGTAGGTGCGTTTCTTGTAGTTGCATTTCAAACCCAGGCTGCAGGCGCAGTGGGGAAATCATTAGCTGATGTTTTTACTGGAGGCTTTGGTCTTGTCGCCTATGCACTACCTTACTATTTAATAATATATGGAATTTTACTTTTTGCTAGAAAGACCATACATATTGATCTAAAAGCCATATTAATTATGATCATGATTTTTCTGATGGTCAGTTTTATTAATTCAGGAAGATTTATTGATCCTAAAGAACTTACCTTTGGACTTGAAGGTGTAGGATATTACTTTGGAAGTGGCATGGATCTTGAGAGTGGCGGAGTATTTGGAATGTATATTGGGAGCCTGATTGTCAAAGCTATAGGTATTCCTGGACTTTATATTTTCTCAGGAGTTGTAATTCTGATTTGCCTTCTTCTAGTAATTAATACGCCTATTTCACCGTTTTTCGAGGCCAATGCTAAGCGTAGACGTGAAAGACGAGAAGTTAAGGCGAATAACGCAGAAGAAGATGAATTAAAAGAAAAAAAACTCATATCAACCACAGAGAAACCTGTAGCAAAGCCTAAAAGAGGAAAAAGAATTCCTCTTTTAGATTCAATGGGAAATTTTGAATGTAAACAGACGGAAATGGATTTTGAATCTAAAAGACAAAGTGAACTGCCAGAAAAGGTTAAAGGAAAATCCTCATATGAAACTTCATATCAACCTGGAAGGATTTCTTCTGGACAGCGGAACATTTTAGAATATATGAAGAAGGACGACTTGTTTGATAATGGGGAAAATACATATACTGGTTATGGCCTAAGTGAAGAGTCTAGAGTATCATACAAACCACCAGAGTATATAATGGATACAGAGCCAGAACCAGAAGCTATACCACCGACACCAGAGGATGTAGATAATCTTGGATTTGAAGGTTTTACAGTAGCAAGCTATAATAATAACTACACAGGAAATAAAGTGGACGATCTAGCAATGGCTAAGGAAAAAACTGTAACAAATAAAGAGGCTGCTAGTGCAGTTATTTCTCCAAAGGATCTTAATACACAGGTGGTGAATGGGACTAAATATATTTTCCCTCCTGTAGATTTGCTAAATAAAGGAGAATCCTCAATAAAGAATGCAGATTTGGACAATTCATTAAAAAAGAAGGCAATGAAACTAGAACAGACTTTAGAAAATTTTCATATTGATGCAAAGGTGACCAAGGTGACTCAAGGGCCAGCGGTTACAAGATATGAAATTCAGCCTAATATTGGAGTGAAAGTTAAAAGTATTGTCAATCTGTCAGATGATATTGCACTTAATATGGAAGCAAAAAGTATTCGTATTGAAGCGCCTATTCCAGGGAAAGCCGCAGTTGGCATTGAAGTTGAAAATGATAGAGTTAACATGGTTACCTTGCGAGAATTAGTGGAATCTAAAGAATTCAAGAAAGCTAAGTCTAAAATAACCTTTGCAGCAGGAAAAGATATTTCAGGAAATGCCATTGTAGCAGATCTTAAAGCTATGCCTCATTTGCTCATTGCAGGGTCTACAGGCTCAGGGAAGAGTGTATGCGTAAACAGTATTATTCTCAGCATTTTATATAAAGCAAAACCAGAAGAAGTTAAGCTGGTATTAATTGACCCAAAGGTGGTAGAACTTGCTAATTACAACGGCATTCCACATCTGCTTATACCAGTTGTTACAGAGCCTAGTAAGGCTGCTGCTGCGCTAAACTGGGCTGTGGCAGAAATGGATGACCGATATAAAAAGTTTGCAGCAGAAGGGGTTAGAGACCTTGAAAGCTTCAATGATACAATAAAGAAGAAGAAAGAGCTTGATAGATTTACGCCTCAGGTGGTAATTATTATCGATGAGCTTGCAGACTTAATGATGGCTGCACCTTCACAAGTGGAAGAGTCTATTTGTAGATTAGCTCAAAAGGCTCGAGCTGCAGGAATGCATTTAATAGTAGCGACACAGCGCCCATCAGTAGATGTTGTTACTGGAGTAATCAAAGCAAACATACCATCTAGAGTTGCTTTTGCTGTATCATCCCAAGTAGACTCTAGGACCATCCTAGATATGGCTGGTGCGGAAAAGCTTGTTGGCAAAGGTGATATGTTGTTCAATCCTATGGGAGGTGGCAAACCAATCAGAGTGCAAGGTACATTTGTTTCTGATTCAGAAGTTCATGATGTAATAGAATTTGTGAAGGAACAAGTGGAAGAAACTCAGTATTCGGATGATGTTTTACATACTATAGAGCGAGCCAATGTGAAGGATAAGGACGATGATGCGGATGAGCTTCTTTCAGATGCAATAGAAACTGTAGTATTAGCAGGGCAAGCATCTGTTTCAATGCTTCAACGAAGGTTTAGAATCGGATATAACAGAGCAGCTAGAATTATGGATATGATGGAATCAAGAGGTATTGTAGGACCTACAGAAGGAAGTAAACCTAGACAAGTTTTAATGACGGAGACAGAGCTTTATGCTCTCCAAGAAGATACAAAGGATATAGAGGACGAATTATTATGATGATATATATTGAGACAATGGGATGTCCTAAAAATGCAAATGATTCACAAGTGGCAGCAGGAATTTTGGAAAATGCAGGTCACCAAATGGTTGATTCTGCGGTTGACGCAGATGTTGTTATGGTAAACACTTGTGGATTTATCAATGATGCTAAAACAGAGTCTATAGATAAGATTTTTGATATGATACAGTGTAAGGGCGAGGAAAAAATCCTCATTGTTTCAGGTTGTCTATCACAAAGATACGAAGAAGAACTTTACGAAGAGATGCCAGAGGTAGATATATTCATAGGTGTTAATGACTACCCTAATTTACCAAAGATTTTAAGCGATTTTAAGGCTGGGAATAGGAAACATTACTTAAGCGATTACAGTAAGGAATTTTTAGAAACCCCTTTTAGAAAGTTGGATGAAAATCCTTATAGCGCTACAGTGAAGATTTCAGAGGGTTGTAATAATGTTTGTGCTTATTGTGTAATTCCACAGATTAGAGGCAAATATAGGAGCCGTAAAAAAGAGGATATTCTAAAGGAATGTGAATTGTTGGCAGGCAATGGCTGTAAGGAATTAATTTTAATTGCCCAGGATGTTACAGCATATGGGATGGATCTATATGGCGGCTTTGTTTTACCAGAGCTTCTAACCCAACTTTGCAAAATTGAAGGAATATCATGGATTAGGTTGATGTATTGTTATGAGGATAGGATTACAGATGAGCTGATAGAGGTAATGGCAAATGAAGAAAAGATTTGCCACTATATTGACATTCCAATTCAGCATACTAGCACGAAAGTGCTTAAAGCTATGAATAGAAGATCCACGAAGGAGTCGATAAAAAGCACTTTAACAAAGCTCAGAAAGGCTATGCCAGATATTCATATAAGAACCACATTAATTACTGGATTTCCCGGGGAAAATGAAGGTGACTTTGATCAGCTATTAGAATTTACAGAAGAAAATAAATTTGAAAGACTGGGAGTCTTTGCTTATTCAAAAGAGGAAGGAACACCTGCTGCAGACATGGAAGATCAGGTGCCTGAAGAGATTAAAACACAACGAAAAGACACAATTATGAGAAGACAGATTGATATTTCTCTAGAGAACAATCAAGAGAAAATTGGACAAACCATGGATGTAATCGTAGATGAAAAAGAGGAAGACGAAACATACATTGGTAGAACTAGATATGATGCCCCAGAGATTGACAATACGGTCCTTTTCACATCAGAAAACGAATTAAAACCGGGTGATTTGGTAAAAGTAAATATTACAGATGGTTTTGATTACGATTTAGTTGGCACGGAGGTTTAATTATGAATTTACCAAACAAACTAACCATTCTTAGGATTATTGCTATTCCTGTTTTTATCGTATTCCTTTTATATGGATTCCGATATACCGCAACCATTATTTTTATTTGCGCAGCATTAACAGACATGTTAGATGGGCAGATTGCTAGAAAATATGACTTAGTTACCAACTTTGGGAAATTAATGGATCCCCTAGCAGATAAACTCCTAGTAATGTCAGCTCTGGTCTGCCTGGTTCAGCTTGGAGATGTAGCAGGATGGATGGTTATTGTAATACTTGCTAGAGAATTTGCGATTACTGGACTTCGTACTGTTGCGGCTTCAGAAGGAATTATTATGGCTGCTGGTGTAACAGGTAAGATTAAGACAATACTTCAAATGGTAGCTATTCCACTTCTTCTTCTTGAGAATTGGCCGGCGTGCTACATTGGAATTCCCCTTGATCAGATTTTTCTTTGGGCAGCAGTGATTATGACTATTATATCTGGCGTTGAGTACATAGTTAAAAACAGACAATTATTATCTATGTAGAAAGAGGGAATCAATGAAATCAGCAATTTTAAGTGTTGGCACAGAATTACTTTTTGGACAAATTACCAATACCAATACAGTTTTTTTATCAAGGGAGTTGAATCTTCTGGGACATGATGTAATGTATCATTACACAGTGGGGGACAATCCTAAAAGACTGGAAGAAATGATTAATCTTGCTTTTAAAGACTGTGATTTAATCATTACATCAGGAGGCCTTGGACCTACACAAGATGATTTGACTAAGGAAATCGCATGTAAGGCTTTAGGAGATGAATTAGTTCTTCACCAACCAACTATGGACACTATTTGTGCCATGTTTAAAAAGATGAATCGAAAAATGACAGACAATAATAAAAAGCAGGCTTACGTGCCTTCTCGTGCTGAAGTGTTTGATAATGATGCTGGAACGGCGCCTGGGTTTGCCCTGGAAAAGGATGGAAAGTGTATTATATGTTTGCCTGGGCCACCAAGAGAAATGACTCGCCTATTTCAAAGAAAAGTAGTGCCGTACTTAGAAGATCGATCTGATGGGATAATCTACTACCGAATGCTGCGAATGTTTGGCATTGGAGAATCTAATCTTGAAACAGTCTTGGTAGATTTAATAAATGAACAGACAGACCCAACACTGGCAACATATGCTAAAGAGGGAGAGTGCTCCTTACGTATTGCATCTAAACGGAGTACTAAAAAAGAGGCTAAAGCTGCCGTAGATGAAATGATAAAAAAAGTAGAAACTATTATTGGGGAATATATTTATAGCTATGACGATGAAGAGCTTGTAGAGGTAACTAGCAACAATCTTATAGAAAAAAACCTGTCCATTTCCAGTGCTGAATCATGCACCGGAGGATTGTTTTCAGCAGGTCTTACGGGGATCCCTGGAATATCCAAAGTTTTCGATCGAGGAATTGTAACTTACAGCAATAAGGCAAAAATGGATGAGCTAGGTGTAAATGAAGAAACTTTGGCAACCCATGGTGCTGTCAGCGAAGAAACTGCTCGAGAAATGTGTGAAGGTTTATATGGTGTGACTAAAAGCGATATTTGCATTTCAGTTACTGGCATTGCAGGCCCTGATGGAGGGACGGAGGAAAAACCGGTTGGCCTTGTGTATATTGGAATCACCTACAAAGGAAAAACAGATTGCCATAAAGTGAAAATCAGAAATACCAGCCGTAAATGGAATAGAGGCTATGCAGTTTTATATATGCTCAATGAGGTCAACAAATTGATTCGGTGAAATGGAGATATATTCAATATTGACATAGGAAAATGCTAATGCTATAATGTGAATTACCATATATTTACATTTTTAAAAAAGAAAAATTCATCTTGACCTAACAAGAGGAATGGGGTATTATTAGAAAAAGAACAAATGTTCACGGTGATTTGGAGGAAAACTCATGGGAGTAAATAAAAATGATAAAGATAAAGCATTAGAGGAAGCGCTGAAACAGATACACAAACAATACGGACAAGGCGCTATTATGAAACTTGGTGACGAAAGTGCCAAAATGAATATAGAGGCAATTTCAACCGGATCGATTAGTTTAGATATTGCATCCGGTATAGGTGGAATTCCAAGGGGCAGGATTGTAGAAGTATTTGGACCAGAATCTTCAGGAAAGACAACTCTGACCTTACATATCATTGCTCAGGCTCAAAAGGCTGGGGGCAAAGCTGCATTTATCGATGCGGAGCACGCATTGGATCCTGAGTATGCAAGACATCTAGGGGTTAATGTAGATGAATTACTTGTTTCTCAACCTGACACAGGAGAGCAGGGTTTGGAAATATGTGAAATGCTAGTACGAAGTGGTGCTTTGGACATTGTAGTAGTTGATTCAGTTGCGGCTCTAGTACCAAAAGCAGAAATACAAGGCGAGATGGGAGATACTCACGTAGGGCTTCAAGCTAGATTAATGTCCCAAGCACTTAGAAAACTTGCCGGTGCTATTAACAAATCTCATACTTCTGTAGTGTTTATCAACCAACTAAGAGAAAAAGTTGGAGTAATGTTTGGTAGCCCAGAAGTTACGACTGGGGGACGAGCACTAAAGTTCTACTCAAGTATGCGATTGGATGTTAGAAGGATAGAGACTATTAAGTCTGGAGATGCCATGTTAGGTAATCGTACTAGGGTCAAAGTGGTTAAGAATAAGGTTGCACCGCCATTTAAACAAGCTGAGTTTGATATTATGTATGGACAAGGTATTTCAAGAGAAGGAGATGTGTTAGACTGTGCAGTGGAAGCTAAAATAATAGAAAAGGCAGGATCTTGGTATAGTTTCCAGGGAGACCGTATTGGCCAAGGCAGAGAAAACGTAAAAGGATATTTACGAGAACATATTGATACACTTGATAAGGTGGAAGGCCTACTCTTAGATTCTATAAAAAAGGTTGAAGAAGAAGCCCCCGTAGAAGCTGAAGGTGAGCCTCCATTAAAAGTTGACGAAGACGGTGTTATTATAGAATAAAGTGTTTGACACAGAGCGTACCTTATGATAATATATATCACTGTAAGCCGCACAGAATGGGCAACAAAATGTAATTATGCATACCCACTATGGCGAGACTGGATAGAGGAGGTACCAGAATAAATGTACGCAATTATTGAAACAGGCGGAAAACAATATCGAGTTCAAGATGGTGACCAGATTTACATCGAAAAGTTAAACTTAGAAGATGGAGAAACAGTTACTTTTGACAAAGTATTAGTAATCGGCGAAGGTAAAGAATCAAAGGTGGGAACACCTTATGTAGACGGTGCTGCAGTATTTGGAGATGTTATCGAAAACGGTAAAGGTAAAAAAGTAATCATCTTTAAGTATAAAGCAAAGAAGGACTACAGAAAGAAGCAGGGACATAGACAGCCTTACACATTAGTAGAAATCACAGGCATTTCAGCTGATGGTAAAGCTCCAGAAAAGAAGGCAGCAGTGAAAGAAGAAGCTCCGGCAACTGAAACCACTACTGAATCAGAAACTGCTGAAGCAAAGAAGCCTTCATTAAAAGCAATGAAGAAGGCAGAACTAATTGAATTTGCAAATGAGAATGGCATAACAATTGATGATAAGGCTACAAAGCCAGTTATTCTTGAGGCAATTGAATCACAGTTAAAATAATTCTAAATAGATTGATATAGCAAGAAGGAGGTGTCTGGTCTATGGCAAGTAAAAAAGGTGTAGGTAGCTCGAAGAATGGTCGAGATAGTGAATCGAAACGGTTAGGCGTGAAACGTGGAGACGGTCAGCCTGTTAGTGCTGGAAGCATTTTAGTTAGACAGAGAGGAACAAAGTTCCACCCTGGAAACAATGTTGGCATTGGTGGAGACGATACTTTATTTGCAAAAGTTGACGGAGCTGTAAAGTTCGAGAGATGTGACAAGAAAAGAAAGCAAGTAAGTGTATATCCAAAACAAGCTTAAAAATGTTTTGAGAGCCCCTATTTCAGTATAGGGGCTTTATTATTTTGTTTTTGAGCATACTATAAATGAATTAGAAAGGAGGTTCCCATGTTTGTAGATAGAGCGAAAATATTCATAAGATCGGGAAAAGGTGGTAACGGTGCAGTTACGTTTAGAAGAGAGACTCATGTTCCTGAAGGAGGTCCTGATGGCGGAGATGGCGGAGATGGCGGAAATGTAATCTTTAAGGCCGATGGAAACTTAAGAACACTGATGGATTTCAGATATAAGCAAAAATACGAAGCTGAAAGTGGCCAGAACGGAATGAAAAAGAAATGTTTTGGTAAAAGAGGAGAAAATTTAGTGATTTTAGTTCCAACAGGGACTGTAATCATTGACGAAGAGTCTGGATTAGTTATGAAAGATTTGGTAAATGCGGGAGACTCTTTTGTTGCAGCCAAAGGTGGTAAAGGCGGTAAAGGAAATACGCATTTTAAAAATTCCGTTCGACAAGCACCTAACTTTGCAGAAGCTGGAGGTTTTTCCAAAGATAGAAAAGTAATTCTAGAACTGAAAATGATTGCAGATGTAGGACTTGTTGGATTTCCCAATGTGGGAAAATCAACATTATTATCTGTATCTACTAGTGCAAAGCCTAAAATTGCAAATTATCATTTCACAACAATTACGCCAAATCTTGGTGTAGTGAAAATTTTTGATAGTGGTTTTGTTATGGCAGATATCGCAGGGATCATCGAAGGTGCTCATGAAGGAGCTGGTTTAGGATTTTATTTTCTCAAACACATTGAGAGGACTAAGGTCTTAATTCATGTAGTGGATGTTTCTGGCAGTGAAGGCAGAGACCCTATTGAAGATTTTGATAAAATTAATGAAGAGCTGAGAAAATATAGCCCTGAGTTAATGAAGAAACCTCAGATTGTTGCAGCTAATAAGATGGATATAATCGATGAAGACGGAGAAGAATATCGTAAATTTAAAGAGCATGTTGAAGCCAAGGGATACAAAGTATTCCCTATTTCAGCACCAATCAATCTTGGGGTTCATGAACTTTTGGCAGAAGCTGAAACTCAGCTTCAACAATTAGCACAGAATCCAGAAGAAGAAGAAATATACGAAGTATTTGATTTTGAAAAAGATGATGAGGATCCTACATATAGGGAGGTATACATTGGAAACGATAATGGTACATATGTGCTTAGTGGAAAACAATTGGAAAAAATATTTAACTCAACCAATTTTAATGACTCAGGTTCGATGCGATATCTTTATAAATACATCGAAAAAAGTGGAGCGTTTGGCAAACTAAAAGAAATTGGGCTTAAAGAAGGCGACACAGTTCGTGTAGTAAACTATGAATTTGAATATATTGACGAATTTTAATAGGGAATTTTAAAAGAAGGTTTTACCTTCTTTTTTTCTGCCGTAATGCATAGGATGATTTACAGGGAGGATAACTTTATGTGGAAAATCTTAAGGCAGACAGGAATTTGTATAATCATTGTTTTTACTTTTTTATTGGCAAAAAGCGTAGAAGTTCCTCAGCTTAATATAGGATCGGAGAAGATCATCCAGCAGATGTCTAAACACTATTCAGTGGAGGAAATTATGACCAATGGATCTAAAGCAGTTAAAACGATAATTGTTACACCAGTTACTATGACAAATAACATTATTTCAGCTAATAAGGAAAATAAATATGGTTATCCTATGGATCAAGTGAAGGAAGGGTCTTCGGGTTCAGTTTATGCAGTTGGTGGAGGAACCGTATCTGTGGTTGGGGAAAATCAGCAGATTGGAAAGTTTGTAAAAGTAGAACATGGAGAAGAGGCAGAATCTATATATGGCAATTTAGACAATATACAAGTTAAAGATCTGGATAAAGTTAAAAAAGGAGATATTATAGGTACCTTTAAAAATACTGGAGAAAAAGACTTTTACTATTCTTTTATAAAATCAAAGTAGAACTATGATATAATTACATAGGAAAAATTCAAAAGAAAAGAGTAGAAACACAATGAAAGAAAATCACCCTACAAGAGATGAATGTTTAAAGTTATTAAAAGAATACAATACGCCTATTCATGTGATCAACCATTGTAAAGCGGTGGCCCATGTGGCCATGGTAATGGGAAACGAATTAAATCGAAATGGATTCAAATTAAACCTTGATTTGATTCAAGGGGCAGGATTACTCCATGATATTGCTAGAGTGGAAGATGAGCACTGGAAAATAGGGAGCAAAATTGCTGAAAGCCTTGGCTATACCCAGGAAGCACATATTATAGGCGTACACATGACCTACTCGCCTTTTTCTTCTATAGAAAGCATAAATGAAACAGACTTAGTATGTTTAGGGGACAGAGTTATAAAAGAGGACGCATATGTTGGCCTTGACGAGCGTATGGAATATATTATTCAAAAAGCAAAGAACAAGGGTCACAAAGATGCAATAGCACGTATTTTAGAAAAGAAAAAAGAAGCGGAAGGATTAATTGACGGTATAGAGAAAACCATTGGTATGAGTTTAGATGAACTAATGAAAGCGAAGGATAAGTTATAAATGGAAATTAGCAAAGAATTAGACCAGTTATTAAAAAAAACGGAAAAACCAGCTAGATATATTGGCGGCGAGGTTAATTCCGTAGAAAAAAACTTGGAAGAGGTGAATATCCGGTTTGGATTTGCCTTTCCTGATACATATGAAATAGGTATGTCTTATATGGGCTTGCAGATTCTTTATGATGCTATGAATAGGAGAGAAGATATCTATTGTGAAAGAGTATTTTCACCGGCTCCAGATATGGACAAGCTTATGAGAGAAGCAGGATTACCCCTTTTTACTTTGGAGACGAAAACTCCACTAAAAGAGTTGGACTTCATAGGATTTACTCTTCAATATGAATTGTCGTTTACAAACATATTAAACATTTTAGATTTGTCAGATATTCCATTACGGAGTAAAGATCGTGGGGATGAATACCCCCTTATTGTTGCAGGAGGGCCATGTGCCTACAATCCAGAACCTTTGGCAGATATTGTAGATGTTTTTCTTATTGGTGATGGAGAGGAACTTTTGCCAGAATTTTGTCAGGCAAAAGGTGAAGATAAAGAAACATTTTTAAAAAAAATATGCAATATGAAGGGTGTATACATACCTAAATTTTATGAACCGAAGTATAAGGAGAATGGCCAGATTGATAGGGTTGATAAACTTTACGATCAGGCGCCAGACAAGGTGGAACGAAGACTTCTTCACGATATTGATAACGTACCATACCCAACCAAACCCATTGTACCTTTTATAGATGTGGTTCATGACAGATGTGTTGTGGAAACTTTTAGAGGTTGTACAAGAGGTTGTAGATTCTGTCAGGCTGGGATGATTTATCGCCCGGTGAGAGAAAGGTCTCCAGAAACTATCAAGAAAATCGTAAAAGAGCAGCTTGAAAATACAGGTCATGAGGAATTATCCCTACTGTCATTATCAACTAGTGATTATTCGAAATTTGAGCCATTGGTAATGGATTTGATGGATATGTGTAATGAAAAGAATGTTTCGTTGTCCCTACCATCTCTCAGGATGGATTCCTTCTCATTTAAGGTACTTAATGAGATTCAGCGATATAAGAAATCAGGATTAACTTTTGCTCCTGAGGCGGGATCACAGCGCCTTAGAGATGTAATCAACAAATGCATCACAGAAGAAGACATTTTCAGTGCAGTAAAACAGTCATTAGAGCTAGGCTGGTATAACATTAAACTATACTTTATGATTGGGCTGCCAACAGAGACTATGGAAGATTTAGACGGTATTGTGGAAATTGCCAAGAAAATTGTAGAATTGAATTATGAGATTAGAGGCAGAAAAGGCGGTCGATTTAATGTAAGCGTCAGCGTGTCTAATTTCGTTCCTAAGGCCAATACTCCATTTCAGTGGACTGGGCAGAATACTGACGAGGAATTCCAGGAGAAACATGATTACCTAAGAGATAGGCTTCGCATTAAAGGAGTATCTTTCAGCTATCACGATATGAAGGTGAGCAGGCTGGAAGCTGTTTTTGCTAGAGGAGATAGACGAACTGGAGAAGTTTTAATTAGAGCTTTTCAGCTTGGATGTAAATTTGACGGTTGGTCAGAATATTTCCATGGAGATCTGTGGAATCAGGCATTCCAGGAAACTGGTATAGATCCAGACTTTTACAGTAGCCGAGTAAGAGATTACGATGAAGTGCTACCTTGGAATATAATTGACCCTTATGTAACAAAAGAATTTTTACAAGGAGAAAACGAGGAAGCCATAAAGGGAAATACCACACAAGACTGTCGTAACGCTTGTATTGGTTGTGGTGTAAATAAGCACACAGAATGTAAATTGGAGGGTACTAATGTCTAAATATGCAATAAAATTTTCTAAAGAAGGTTATCTTTGTTATATATCACATTTAGATTTGCTGCGACTCTTTAAACGTGCCTTTAAAAAAGCAGATATAAGATTAATTCATTCTCAAGGTTACAACCCTCATCCCAGGTTAGGGTTCGCACAGCCACTGTCTTTAGGGTATTCTAGTATTTGTGAATTTTTAGAAGTGGAAACTATAGATCATTACCCCATTTATGAAATAGAAACTAATTTACAAAAGCTTATGCCTACTGGAATTAAGATATTGTGCGCAATCGAACTTCCTGGTGATTTGAAATCACTGGCTGCCACCAATGTCGAGGCTGAGTACCTTATTGGAATTCCTGTTCATAATGGTTTTGAGAAAGATGGGGATACTCTTTGTCAGGAGTTTTTGGCTCAAGATGAAATTATAGAACAAAAGCGTCAGAAGAAAACCAAAAAAATGATAGATATGGATATTAAGCCTAAAATTAGGTTCCTTAATTTTTTATTTACAGATACTACGCTAATTGTAACTGCTCAGCTAGATGCAGGGAGCATATCTAACCTAAGCCCAGAGCTGCTAATTTCAGCTATAGCAAAGTTTTTAAGCATTGATACCCCTCGCAGTGACATTCAAGTCATGCGAAAGAAATTGAACTTCGAAAAGAAAGTGGACAATGTAATTTGGAAAAAATGACAAATTTTTACAAATACTAATTGACAAAATCTTCCTTAAAATGTAAAATAATGACATTGAAAGGAGGAGTTGTGTCATGGGGAAATATTTAACAAAAGAGTTTTTATTAGAAAACAAAGATCTTGTAATAAAAGTAGCTACGGTCATTTTGATTATTGTAGCTGCTTTTTTTGTTTTCATACTTAAAAACGGTGGAGATGGTTCAGATACGTATATTGCACAAGCCAAAGAGGAGACTTCTGAAAATGGTGGGGTGGCAGAGGGATCAGAAGGAAAGGAAAAAACAGCTACAATTTTTGTGGATATATGTGGAGAAGTAAAAACGGCAACGGTTGCAGAGCTTCCTATGGGAAGCAGAGTCATAGATGCCATTAAAGAAGCAGGTGGCACTAAGAAAAGTGCGGATTTATCTAGTGTCAACCGAGCTGCCTTTCTAAATGACGGGGATAAGATTATTATCCCTGCCAAAGGAGAGGCGATTGTAGAACAGTTGTATGGTGAGACAGCAATGGATTCTACAGGCGGGGCGAATAAAGTAAGTATCAATACAGCAACTTCTGAAGAACTACAGACCTTAAATGGGGTAGGACCTGTAACTGCAGAAAAAATTTTAACTTATCGTAAATCCCAGGGGAGCTTTAAAAAAATTGAAGAATTACAGAATATTGATGGAATTGGAGAGAAAACTTTTGAGAAATTAAAAGATTATATTCGGATTTAGGGGGATGAACAGAAGGGATGAAAAAAGAAAGATTATTAGGAATTCTGGTTTTAGCTTTTATGGTTTTTACAGGGGTTACAACTACTAGCTTTGGAGGGGAATATCCAGATACAATAGAGGATAATGCCCCTTTAAAGCCTATTAGAGAACAAGACAAAAAACAATATTATGTAAAACAAGACCCAAGCCTTGTTTCAGAAAAAGTAGGAATAGTTTTATTAAATGCTAAAAGTAAAAATCATAAACATAAGGGAAAATGCGTGTTTCAGCTTATAGCAGCTGAAGATATCATGGGTGAAGATAAAAAAATACGACTTAAGAAGGGGGAAATTGGTGACATTGTAACTGTAAATAATGAAGGAATAGGAAAATCAAAGGAATTATTTTTAGGTAAATATAATATAGTTGAAATGAAAGCCTCTCCTCAATATGAGATGGAGAAAAAGGTTGTGATGGTAGATTTGATGAAAGGAAAGGAATTGGACGGGCTACACACAGTCTATTTGGAAGTGATGTTTACTTTGGGAACAGGATCTCTAGAAATTACTAATGCTAGTAATGCGACAGGAAATCTTTTGAAGGGTTCAGGTATAGAAGTTCTAAACCCAGATAAAGAAATACTTTTTCAAAGTAGAACAAATAAGGCAGGCAAAATAGTATTTCACGGACTGAAAAAAGGAAATTATTATTTTAGACAATTTGAGTCGCCTAAAGGGTTTACCCTGGAAAATGGAGCGTTCCCATTTAAGATTACAAGTAACAATCAAGTGGTGAAATGTGAACTATTCAATAATCCAGTTTCAAGAAAAAGTCAAGATGATTCGCCAATTACAGGAGATGATCAACATAATATAATATTATTGATTCTAAAGATTTTAATTATATCTGGAACAATTGTCGCATTAGTTTGTGTCATTGGAAAAGTGAAAGGTATGAAACTTTGATTTTTAGATAATACTACCAATTGAGGTGGTGTTATGTTTAGTAATCAGAGAAAAAGTTTTTTTAAAGGTAAGGTTTTTTATGGAATGGTCATCCTTACCCTTGTGGCTTTTGGACTGTGGGTGAATTATACCCCTAATTCGGAAGATCAAAGTGTTAACTCGAAGGCGAAAGTGGAGAGTGAAACAACCAAGCCAACAGAGGAAAATTCCTTGATTGTAAATGATGGGCAAGGAATCAGTGAAGATAAAGCAGATCCTACAGAATCTAAAGCGTCTAAAACAACCTATTTAATTCGCGAAGTGGATGGTGTGGTGAAAATTTTCTTATATGACGAAGATGGAGTAGAGACGCTATATCAAATTACTTCTATTCCTTTTAATGTGTTAAGTAAGGAAGATCAACAGCTATTTGTTGAGGGCATCAGGGTAAATAGTCTTCAAGAACTTGAAAGTTATTTGGAAAATTTCGATAGCTAGGGGGATGACATTTAGATGAAAAGTGGAATTAAAAAGGGGGCATTAGTATTTATTGCCCTCATGGTAACGATTATTATCGTTGGACAGTTTACTATGGAAAGGCAAGACCAGGCCAGCGTAGATGTGGTATCAGAAGAAGTGCTAGTGCCAGGAGGTCAATCAGTAGGGGTCAAAATGGACGTTAAAGGGGTTTTGGTGGTAGGTCTTGAGGAAATAGAGGATAAAGATGGGAAAAAGGTAAACCCTGGCCTTTTGGCTGGTTTACAAATTGGAGATATGATACTGGAAATAAACGGTACTAAAGTATATAAAGCAGCAGAAGTACAAAAAATGGTAAATAAAGTAGTTGGTGATGTAAAATTAAAAATTAAGCGGAAAAATGACAAGTTAAATATAAATATAACTCCAGTCCCATCTAAGGAAGACCAATTATATAAGTTAGGAGTGTGGGTAAAGGACAAAACGGCAGGCATAGGAACATTGACGTACTATAATCCTTTAAATCAAACTTTTGGCGCCTTGGGACACCCCATTGTAGATCCGGAAACTGGGTCAATTCTTTCTGTGAATGAAGGCCAACTTTTGCAAGCTCAGGTTCAGTCCATTCAGGAAGGAACTGCAGGTACACCGGGAGAAATACATGGGGTGTTTTATGAAGCAAATTCTCCCTTAGGCGGATTGGATAAAAATTGTGATTTTGGTGTATTTGGTAACGCATATCATCCAATAGAAAATCCTATCTATGAAAAGCCTTTAGTTATTGCAAATAAAGATCAAGTACAGCCAGGAAAAGCATATATATTGACAACTTTGGATGACAATAAATTGGAACGTTTTGAAATAATTATAGAGAAAGTGTTCAACCAAGATGCACCTAAAGATAAAGGCATGATTATCAAAGTAACCGATAAAAAGCTCCTTGGAAAAAGTGGAGGAATAGTGCAAGGCATGAGTGGTAGCCCAATTATACAAAATGATCGTATAGTCGGGGCGGTGACCCACGTTTTTGTAAATAATCCTCAAAAAGGATATGGAATATTTATAGAATGGATGTTAGATGCTTCAGATAATTAAAAAAATGTCGAAAAAATGTACAAAATGACTTTCATTTGACATTGCTATTTTTACAGAATAACTTAAAATAATATATATGAATTAGAGAAGAAAAAATAGGAAATTAGCAAAAGAAAAATGTTATTGCGTTTATTTACAAAGGAGGTCTTTATGAAGAAAATAAAAATTGGTATTGCAGATGATAATAAGGAATTTTGTGATATCTTATCAGATTTTTTTGAAGATAAGGAGAACATTGAAATTGCATTTATTACTCATGATGGTATGAAAGCTATTGATAAAATTAAAGAACATGAGCCAGAAGTCTTGGTGTTGGATATGATTATGCCACATCTTGATGGATTAGGCGTATTGGAAACAATCAATAAAATAGAACTTCCCCATTATCCAAGGACTATAGTTTTGTCTGCTGTAGGACAAGAAACAATAACGCAAAAGGCCATTAACCTAGGAGCAGAATATTATATCTTAAAGCCTTTTAATTTGGACGTTTTACTTAAAAGAATAAACCAGCTCATGGGTAAAGAAGTAGAGGAAGAAACAAGAAACACATTTGCTAGGGCTGCAATAAATACACAAGAGCAAGAGGTTATGGGAAGTTTGGAAGTGGATATAACTAATATTATCCATGAAGTAGGCGTTCCTGCACATATTAAAGGTTATCAGTACTTACGAGATGCCATCACTATGGTGGTGGGAGATATGGATCTTTTAGGAGCAGTTACAAAAGAACTGTATCCAGCTATTGCTAAAATGAATAAAACAACACCAAGCAGAGTAGAAAGAGCTATTCGACATGCAATCGAAGTTGCATGGAACAGAGGGCGAATTGAAACTATTAATAACCTATTTGGATATACAGTTCATAATGCCAAGGGTAAACCTACAAATTCAGAATTTATTGCAATAATTGCCGACAAATTGAGATTAGAGAGAAAAGCAGGCTGACTACACAAACCTACGAAATTAACATAATGACATTATTTTAGTATTATTAATAAAACAGATTTTAGATTTGAAATCAACTCTTTCTATTCATAACGGGTAGAAAGAGTTTTTTAATAGTTTGAATGTTTACACTTAGTAAAGAACTGGTAAAGCGTACTCTTAATATTGACAAAACATGAATATTTACATTATAATCCAGAGCATAGTCAGGAGGATTATATATGTACAGAGAAAATGCTTGGAAAAAATATACTACAGAGGAATTTAGTAAGGTTATGGAATATAACCAAGGGTATAAAACATTTCTTTCCAAAGGGAAGACAGAACGGGCCTGCGTGAAAGAGGCTCTTATTATGGCGAAAGAAAAAGGCTTTATAGATTTGGAAGAAGTAATCGCCTCAAAGAAAAATTTAAAACCTGGAGATAAGGTATATGCTTTAAATAAAGATAAAAATATCGCCCTCTTCGTCATGGGCAGCCGCCCAATGGAAGAGGGGCTGCGTATTTTAGGAGCACACGTTGATTCACCTCGTTTAGATTTGAAGCAGAATCCACTTTATGAAAGTGAAAATTTTGCGTTGTTAGATACCCACTACTATGGTGGAATCAAAAAATATCAATGGGTTACCCTTCCGTTGTCACTTTATGGTGTTATAATAAAAAAAGACGGAAGCAAGATTGACTTGATTATTGGGGAAGATGACGATGATCCAATATTCTGCATCAGTGACCTGTTAATTCATTTATCGGCAGATCAGCTTAAAAATACAGGCTATAAAGTAGTAGAAGGTGAAAACCTGGATGTTACCATTGGTAATATACCCCTAAAAGGTGAGGAAAAAGACGGAGTAAAGAAAAATATTCTCAGGATTTTAAGAGAAAAATATGGTATGGAAGAAAATGATTTTCTTAGCGCCGAGATTGAAGTTGTACCAAGTGGCAAGGCTAGAGATTGTGGACTAGATAGAAGCATGGTCATGGGATACGGACAAGATGACAGAGTTTGCGCATACACTTCACTAACAGCACTTTTGGAGGTAGATTCTTGTGAATATACAAGCTGTTGCTTCCTAGTTGATAAGGAAGAAATCGGAAGTGTTGGGGCTACAGGTGCTCAGTCCCTTTTTATGGAAAATACAATTGGAGAAATTATAGCTTCCATGGACAGTGAATCACTTTTAAAAGTGAGGAGGTCTTTGACCAATACTAAAATGCTTTCCAGTGATGTAAGTGCAGGTGTTGATCCATTATATGTAAATGTTAACGACAAGAAAAATGCTGCATATTTAGGTCAAGGAATTGTGTTTAACAAGTATACTGGTGCTAGAGGAAAGAGTGGTTGCAATGATGCAAATCCAGAATACATGGCTCAAATACGAAAAATTTTAGACCAAGAAAAAATAAATTATCAAACTGCAGAGCTTGGCCGTGTGGACCAAGGCGGCGGCGGAACTATTGCATATATTATGGGAAACTACAATATGAACGTAATTGACGCTGGTGTACCAGTATTAAATATGCATGCACCTTGGGAAATCGTTTCTAAAGCAGATGTTTATGAAGCCTACATGGCATACAAAGCATTTTTAAAAGAAATTTAAAGGTAGAAGCATAGATATATGACATTTTTCTCAAACTATACATGAAGAGGAGAATATGTATATGAGATTGATGAATATGATGATAGATGTTTTTACTAAATGTTACAGAAACCGAATGAAAGAGCTTGCCAAAAACTATGAGCTTACCGATGAAGAGTGGGATAGACTTTGCCCACAGGATCAATGTGACATTCCTTCCTCAGTCCACCAAAGATTTATGGAATAAGCTTTTTTATAGAATTAAAACATTAAATGAAGAAGAAGAAGAGGGTATTATGAAGATAACAGTAGTTCTTGGAAGTCCAAGAAAAGACAGTATTTCTACAAAAATTGCAATGGATGTAATAAAAGGAGCAAAAGAATCAGGTCATGAAATCGCAACATATAAGATAGAGGATATGGACATGCTAGGCTGTCAAGCTTGTGGTTGTTGTCGTAAATACGACTCAGATTGTGTTATTGAAGATGACCTTCAAGGCTACTTTAAGGATCTTAGAGAAAGTGGCGCATTGATTGTGGCATCACCTAACTATTATTCTCAAGTAATAGGCCCAATGATTACCTTTATGAATCGTCATTATTGCCTGTTAGACAAGGAAAAAAAATCCAGGATTCAACCTGGGATTAAACTGATTGGGATCTTTGCACAAGGTGCGCCGGCAGGCTATGAAAAATACCAAACAAACTATGATTGGTACCTGGGAACATTCCTTGGAAAAGACATGGAGCTTGCAGGCAAAATTATTGCAGGGGGTGACAGTGACACAAGTGAAGGTGGCAAAATAAGGCAGGATGCATATGTTTTAGGGAAAGGTTTATAACATTAAATTTAAGCGTTGACATTTTAACCTATATATAGTATATTCAAAAAGTCATACAACTGACGGAAGTGGAATTAACCACGTGAAGTATGAATGTAATTATGAGTCGACCGTCTGGGCTAGAAAAAGTCTGGAAGGTCGACTTTTTTTATTTTTTGATCATCGTTTTGAACAGGAGATTAACAATTATGAGAAAAGAATGGGAAGGCTTTAATAGCGGTAACTGGAGACATGTAATAGATGTCAGGAATTTTATACAAAAAAATGTAACTTCATATGCAGGTAATGAGGAATTCCTTCAAGGAACTACAGAAAAAACAGAAAAAGTCTGGGAAAAATGTAAGAAACTTTTATTAAAAGAGATTGAAAAAGGGATTCTAGACGTTGAGACAGAAGTGGTATCAGGCATTGATAATTTTGCACCAGGATATATAGATAAAGACAATGAAGTAATCTTTGGATTACAAACAGATGCACCTCTTAAGCGGATCGTCAATCCATACGGTGGAATAAGAATGGCTGAATCTTCTTTGAAACAATACGGATATAAATTGAAACCTGAAATTTCAAGACGTTTCCATGAGTATAGGAAAACTCATAATGAAGGAGTTTTTGATGCTTATCCAGAAAGAACAAAAGTAGCAAGACACGTTGGACTTCTCACAGGTCTTCCTGACGCATATGGCAGAGGTAGAATTATTGGAGACTACAGGCGAATTGCTTTATACGGAATAGATTATCTAGTGGAACAAAAAGAAATTGATATACAGATGGCTGATGGTCCTATGACGGATGAACTTATCCGTAATAGAGAAGAACTTCATGAACAGGTAAGAGCACTTAAGGAAGTTAAATCCATGGCTCAAAAGTATGGGGTTGATCTTAGTGGTCCTGCTAGCAATGCCACAGAAGCAGTACAGTTTGTTTATTTAGGATATTTAGCTGGAGTAAAGGAAAACAATGGGGCAGCAACCTCTCTAGGAAGAACCTCCACATTTATTGATATTTATATTCAAAGAGATTTGGAATTAGGCATTTTAACAGAGCTAGAAGCCCAGGAATTAATAGATCAGTTTGTTATTAAGCTGCGTTTGGTTCGCCATCTTCGTACACCAGAATATAATGAGTTATTTGGTGGAGACCCAACTTGGGTAACAGAGGCCATCGGGGGAATGAGCGTAAAAGGGATGTCACTTGTAACAAAAAGTTCATTTAGATTCCTACATACTCTGACTAATTTGGGAACAGCTCCAGAGCCAAACTTAACAGTATTATGGAGCCAGAATCTACCTGAATCATTTAAGACATATTGTTCAAGAATGAGTATTGAAACAGACTCAATTCAATATGAAAATGATGATGTTATGAGGCCAGTTTACGGAGATGATTATGCTATTTCATGTTGCGTTTCTGCAATGAGTCTAGGAAAGCAGATGCAATTTTTTGGAGCTAGAGCTAACCTGGCAAAGTCTCTTTTATATGCTATTAATGGTGGGGTAGATGAACTGACTGGGGAAGTTGTAATTCCTAAGATAAAAGCTATGGAAGAAGGACCTTTAGATTTTAATCTGGTAATGCTTAGCTATAAAAAGGTTTTAACCTATGTGGCAGAACTTTATGTAGATACTATGAATGTAATACATTATATGCACGATAAGTATGCTTATGAAGCCAGTCAAATGGCGCTACATGATACTCATGTAGAAAGGCTTACTGCCTTTGGGATTGCAGGAATATCTGTAGCTGCTGACTCACTTTCTGCAATTAAATTCGGAAAGGTAACACCAGTTAGAGATGAAAAAGGGATTGCAATAGATTTTAAGATAGAAAATGATTTCCCTAAATATGGTAATGACGATGATCTTGTGGATGATCTTGCTGTAGAAGTAGTGAAATATTTCTCTGCTGAACTCAAAAAACACCCAATGTACCGTAATGCAAAACACACCTTGTCAGCATTAACGATTACTTCAAATGTAATGTATGGAAAGAAGACAGGGGATACACCTGACGGTAGAAAACATGGTGAGCCATTAGCCCCAGGTGCTAACCCTATGCATGGTAGGGATAAAAATGGTGCAATTGCAGCATTAAATACAGTTGCAAAAATCCCATATCGTACAGTATGTCAAGATGGTGTGTCGAATACGTTCTCTATCGTGCCTGATGCTTTAGGAAAAGAACCAGTACAACGTGAACGAAACTTGGTTTCACTACTAGACGGTTATTTCTGCCAGGGAGCACATCATCTTAATGTTAATGTTATGAAAAGAGAGCTTTTACAAAAAGCAATGGAAGAGCCAGAAAAATATCCATCACTTACAATTCGTGTATCAGGATACGCAGTAAATTTTGTTAGACTTAGCAAAGAACAACAAAAAGAAGTAATTGCTCGTACATTCCATGGAGCTATGTAATAAATAAAAAAATCGGCGTTGATTTTACCAATCACGCCGATTTTTTTGTGGAATCTAGTATTTTTTTATAATTATACTGGAGTTTTGCCCGCCGAAGCCTAGTGCATTGGACATGGCATACTTTATGTTTACCTTTCTTGCTTTTCCAGGAATGTAATCCAAATCACATTCAGGATCTGGAAGCTCATAACCTACAGTTGGAGGCAAGATGCCATTTTCAAGAGCCTTAATGCAAGCGATGACCTCTGTGATGCCGCCAGCACCCATCAAATGGCCTGTAGCGCCTTTTGTTGAGCTTACAGGGGGTGCAGTCTCCTTACCAAAGACAGCCTTGATAGCGGTTGTTTCGATAGGATCTCCCACGGGTGTTGAAGTACCGTGGGCATTTATATATCCAATTGAATCCGGCTTGATTTCAGCCATATTAAGTGCGATATTCATACATGCAATAGCGCCCTTTGCTGTAGGATCAGGCGAGGTAACGTGATATCCATCAGAAGTATTTCCATAACCAACAAGCTGGGCATAGATTTTAGCATTTCGTTTAAGAGCATGTTCTTCCGATTCAATAAGTAAGGCGCCACCACCTTCACCCATGATGAAACCATTTCTTTCTGCATCAAAAGGTCTGCAAGCTGCCTTAGGATTCTCATTACCTCTAGAAAGCGCTTTAGCTTGACCTAAGCTATTTAAAATTACAGGGCACAAGCTGCTTTCTCCGCCAACAACTAAAATTGCATCGGCCTGGCCTGAACGGATAAGCATTCCAGCCATAGATATAGCATCCCCACCAGATGAACAGGCTGTATTAAGCGTATAGCTTGGTCCGTGGATTCCCTTTGCAATAGAGATTTGCGCTGGAGCCAAATTTCCTAAAATTTTAGGAAGAAAGCGAGGACTTACTTTTTTCTGTTTTCCTGTACTTAATTCATCTTGGGTCTTTGCAATGGCTGAAACCCCATTTAAAGCAGTTCCCATAACAAGGCCGATTTTATGAGAATTTTCTTTAATTGGGTACTTACTGTCCTCTAAAGCCTCTTCAGCAGCAACATAAGCGTACTGCATGAAAAGATCCATTTCCCGTACCAATTTTCCCGGGATATAATCCTTAGGGTTAAAATTTTTAATTTCTGCTCCAATTTTCACTAAAAGATCAGAAGTGTCAAAACGGGTTAAATGGTCTATACCACATACACCGTCAATTAGGTTTGTCCAATATTTTTCAACGCCAATACCGATGGGAGTAACAGCACCCATGCCAGTAATTACAAGTTTCTCAGTCATTTTTCCTCCAATCAATTTTTATACATAATGATGGTATTTTAGCATAAACAAGGGGAAAAGTCATTGGATTCGGCAAAGAATATTGACATTAAATATATAGTTTTATATACTTAAAGATGCTTTTAGGCAGTAAGGAGGAATGCGTATGATCTCTTGTTTATGTGTGGGTGCAGGTGGGTGTCTTGGCGCAATGGCAAGATATTTGATGAGCCTTATTTTGTATACTGGAAATTTTCCACTTATCACCATGAGCATTAATTTTATAGGTGCTGTTGCAATAGGTGCAGTATTGCAAGCCAGTGAGAAAGTAATACCGTCGCAAAATCTAGTTTTATTTTTATCAACTGGAGTATGCGGAGGCTTCACTACATTTTCTACATTTTCGGCAGAAACCTTTGATTTGTTTTCACACAAATCATACTTATCTGGAAGCGTATATGCTGTAGGCAGTGTAGTTGTCTGTTTACTAGGTGTTTATCTAGGAAAAATCCTCTGCGCAAGCCTAATTAAAGGAGTAGTAGGATAGAAGAAGGAGATAATATGATTTCAAAAGAACAAATAGATAGAATCAACACTTTAGCAAAAAAAGCTAAGGGAGAAGGTTTAACTAAAGAAGAAGAAATAGAGCGTGATGGCCTTAGGAAAGAATATATTGCCAGTATGCGTCGAAATGTTAAAAGCCAGCTAAAGAGGGTAAGATTTGTAGAGGATATGACCCCAGAGGAAATAGCAGAAGAAAAAAATTTGAAAAAATAATGATTACGACAGCGTGAAATAACAAATTTCTCGCTGTTTTTATTTTATAGTGTTTTTAGGGACAAGGGATATTTGAAGAAAGGGGAAAATTAAATGAGAAAAAAACACTATAATCTATTAGTTATTCCAGCAATGATGATAATTGTATTTAGTCTGTTTTCTGGGTTTACAAACAAGAGCACCCAGGATGTAGCAAAAGATTTAATGAGACAGAGGACAAGCATAATCCAAAATACATATTACCACCATATTTCTGAAGAAGAAGGGAAAAAACAGCTGGCGAAAATTGAAGTGGGAGATCTTTTAAACAGAGATATTCGGGGGCTAGAAACTTGGAAAGATGGGGAGTTTGAATGGATTGAGGCCATGGATTTTGAAACTATAGAAATTACTAAAGAGAACAAAGGGTACACTTGCTATGATGTTTCCATCCATTGGCAGATTAGAGGAGAAGAAAAACGATACGCCACAGCATACAAGTATAATGTTGTCTTAAAAGAGACGGTAGGCGAACAGAAGTTGTCTGTATTTGAGCCATTGTAATTCCAAGGAATTTAAGATTTCTCACTTTTATTTTACCTTTTTTTATTTTTTTTAAAAAAATTGTTTTATTTAGATAAAAAGTTGGTATAATATTGTATTGAAATAATAGAAAAAAGAGGAGAGATCATGCGACAGGTATATCTAGACTATGCAGCAACTACACCAGTTAAAGAAGAAGTCTTTAACGAAATGAAACCGTATTTTACACAAGTATATGGAAACCCTTCCAGTTTATATAGTATGGGTCTGGCATCTAAGGAAGCAATTGCAACCGCTAGAAAGCAAGTAGCCGACTCTATTAATGCAGGGGAAAAAGAACTTTTCTTTACATCCTGTGGTACAGAAGCCGATAATTGGGCAATTTTTGGTATTGCAGATGCTAAGAAGGATAAGGGTAATCACATCATTACAACAAAGATAGAGCACCATGCGATTCTTCACTCATGTGAATATTTAGAAAAACGAGGATATGATATAACATATCTTGATGTTAATAATGAAGGTTTGGTTGAACCTAAAGACTTAGAAGATGCAATTACAGAAAAGACAGTATTAATTAGCGTTATGTTAGTTAACAATGAGGTTGGATCAGTTCAACCTATTAAAGAGTTGGCGGCAATAGCTAAAAAACACAAGATTATATTCCACACAGATGCGGTACAAGGTCTTGGGAATATAGATATTGATGTGAAGGACATGGATGTGGATCTTCTTTCGATTTCATCCCATAAAATTTATGGACCAAAGGGCATTGGAGCTCTTTATATTCGAAAAGGTTTGAAAATCAGCAACTACTTACACGGTGGAGCCCAAGAAAATAAAAAACGTGCAGGAACGGAGAATCTTCCTTGTATTGTAGGATTTGGTAAAGCAGCACAGCTTGCTAAGGCCAATTTCAAAGACCATGTAGCTAACACTACTCAGCTTAGAGATTACCTTATCAAACAAGTAACTGCTAATATAAAAAATGTAGCTGTAAACGGATCTATGGAACATAGACACCCAGGAAATGCTAACATTACATTTGAATTTATCGAAGGAGAGGCAATACTCCTTTACTTGGATATGCTAGGTATCAGCGTTTCTACAGGATCCGCATGTTCATCAGCCTCACTTACACCTTCTCATGTGCTTTCTGCCATGGGGATTCCAGTAGAAAAAATTCATGGAACTATAAGGTTTACCGTAGGAGATTTGACAACAAAAGAAGATATAGACTATGTTGTTTCAGGATTGAAAGACGTGGTAAACAAACTAAGAGAAATCTCATCGGTTTCAAGTAAGAAAGGTTGGTAATAAAATGGGACTATATAACGATAAAGTAATGGATCACTTCATGAATCCACATAATGTAGGAGAGTTAGAGGCTCCAGATGGAATTGGTACATATGGCAGTCCCGTATGTGGCGATATGATGCAAATTTCCATTCAAGTAAAAGATGATAAAATTACTGATGCAAAGTTTAAAACTTTTGGATGCGGTTCAGCTATAGCATCGTCTAGTGTTGCAACTGATATGATCATTGGTATGACTATTGATCAAGCTTTGGAACTTACAAACAAGCAGATTATTAATGAGCTTGGTGGACTTCCTGCAGTTAAAGTGCATTGTTCTGTATTAGCAGATCATGCTATTAAATCAGCAATATATGATTATGCACAAAAATCCGGAAAGGAATATGCAGGCCTTGAAGGTTTTGATCCAAATGAAGAAGAAGAGGATCATCACGATATAGAAGAAGAGGAATAATAATGAATAAATCTTTGGATAAAAACAAAGTTATATTAGGATTAAGCGGCGGAGTAGATAGTGCTACCGCTGCTTTATTATTAAAGGACAAAGGCAAGGAAGTCATTGGCCTATATTTTGATGTGTCTGGTGAAAATGAGAAAGGGCGTCGTGAGGCAGAAGGTCTTGCAAAACAACTTGGTATTGATTTTGTCTACAAAAACGTAAAAGATGAATTTACAAGCATTGTTATTGATAATTTCTGTAGCGAATATACAAAGGGACGTACTCCAAACCCATGCATAGTCTGTAACCCTAATGTGAAGTTTAAGACTTTAATAGAAGAAGCCAATAAGCAAGGTGCATATTATATTGCTACAGGACATTATGCTAAGACTATATTCAATGAAGAGGATAATAATTGGTATATAAAGCAGGCAGAAAATGATAAAAAGGATCAGTCCTATATGATGTATCGCCTAGGACAGCATGTGATTTCCAGATTGTTACTTCCCCTTGCAGACTTACATGACAAAGAAGAAACACGCAATATTGCCAGGGAAAACCACTTGAAAAATGCTGAAACAAAGGACAGCCAGGAGATTTGTTTTATTGGAGATGATGAACATTACATAGATTTTATTAAAGAAAAAAAATATCGAGTCAAATCAGGAAAATTTATAGATAAGAATGGTAAAGTCTTAGGAGATCATAAAGGGCTAGTTAATTATACAATTGGCCAGCGAAAAGGTCTTGGAATCACCTTTGGAAAGCCTGTATTTGTAACTAGGTTAGATGAGGTGAAAAACACTGTTACACTGGGGGACAAGGAAGATTTAATGTCATGCCAAGTAATATGCAAGGGTAATTTTTTCACAGAGTCTGATGGGGAAAATTTACCACATCACTTGGAAAATACAAAGGTTTATGCTAAGATCCGCTATTCAGCAAAGTCTGCTGAGGCAACAATAAAAACCATAGACAGTGGGAGGGTTGAAAGCATGTTTACTTTACCACAGCGAGCAGCCACTCCTGGACAATCTATAGTTTTTTATTTAAACAATCAAGTTATTGGTGGTGGGTTCATAGAATGAATACCATATAATAATTATGTTAACTAAAACATAATTATTGCCCGTGTAGGACACACAGGTGCACAATAGCCACAAGTGAGACAAATCCCATGATTTACTTGTGCAAGACCGTCAGTATTACGAAAAATAGCCTTGTTTGGGCATTTATCAATACAAGCTCCGCAGCCTTCGCAGTCGCCTGCATCGATGCGGATTTTTTTATGGGTAATATCTGGTACAAAATCAAAAGGAAGTCTTCCCTCCACATAGTCAATAATAGTATCGATTTCGCTTTTTTGGCCAAAACCAACCATCATTGAGGATATTCCTTCTAAGTTGGAAGCATAATCTAGTGCTGTTACATAGTCTCCTGTAAGATTGCCTCCGCCAAATACTTTCATGGCAAATACGCCTTTACCTGCCTTATCATTAGCTTTAATGGCTTCTGCCATGTCTTCTTTAGTACCTTGTACATTTCCTCTGCGGATTCCTAGGCTTTTAAAGTTTACTAAAGGAAAGAGGATTTCCACATCTTCCATGTCTATCATCTTTTCGGCCACATCTACGTGATGGGTGGAAATACCAATAGCCTTAACCAGACCCTCTGCTTTGGCTTCTTTTAAATATCTCCAAGCACCTGAACGCATATCCCAATCAGGGTCATTGCGCACTTCATGTAATAAAAAGATATGGATGAAGTCTCTGTCAAGTTTTGTGAGGGCTTCTTCTACGGCATTTTTCATTCCCTGATAAGTAGGGTCTAAGGATTTGGAACAAATAATGGGATCATAATCTGTGCCTAAAAGAGCCTCCCTAATGTATGGATAAGTTTCATAGCATTGTGCAGTATCTATGAAATTTATACCTTGTTTTAAACCATAACGAAGTACCTCCGCGCCTTTGGATACAGGTAGATTCATCTGTGTATTGCCGACGGTAAGAACGCCAAAGCCAACAGGTGTGACCATCAAACCAGTTTTTCCTAATTCTTTTTTTTCCATAATGTTATTCCTCCTAAAATATGTATTAATACTAACATAAAAAATCTTCTGTGGGTATAAAATTCTGGATAATAAGTCTTTTCAAGATGGATTTCCATTTAAATTCATGATATAATACCTTGTTAATTGTAAGTGTTTAAAAGGAGAAAAAAATGGAAAAGTTAGGATTAAATCAAATAAGAGATGCATTTTCTCGTTTCTATATTTCAAAGGATCATTATAAGCGTAAAAGCTTTTCTCTTATTCCTGAATCGGATAAGAGTTTACTACTAATAAATTCGGGGATGGCACCATTAAAGCCGTACTTTTCAGGATTGGAAACACCTCCAGCCAAGAGGATGACTACTTGTCAAAAGTGCATCAGAACAGGAGATATTGAAAATGTGGGAATTACCTCAAGACATGGCACATTCTTTGAAATGTTAGGCAGTTTTTCATTTGGAGATTACTTTAAGAAAGAATCAATTGCTTGGGGATGGGAATTCATTACAGAAATTTTGAAGCTTCCACTAGACAAATTATGGGTTACTGTATATGAAGAAGACCAAGACTCTTATGATATTTGGAGGGATGACATAAAATTCCCAGAAGAACGTATTGTTAGACTTGGTAAGGATGATAATTTTTGGGAAATAGGAACAGGTCCTTGTGGTCCTTGCTCTGAGATATATTATGATCGAGGTGAAAAATATGGTTGCGACAATCCTGACTGTAAGCCAGGGTGTGAATGTGACCGATATGTTGAATTTTGGAACCATGTATTTACTCAATTTTCAAAAGATGAGGATGGAAACTACACAGATCTTGCACATCCCAATATAGATACAGGTATGGGTCTTGAACGCCTTGCTTGCATTATGCAAGGGGTGGATTCTATCTTTGATATTGATACTATAAAATATGTATTAAATGCAGTTGTGGAAAAATCCGGTGTAGCCTATAAACATGGTGATGCACCTACAGATATTTCACTTCGCATTATTACTGACCATATTCGTTCTGTTGTGTTTATGATTGGAGATGGAATTATTCCAAGTAATGAAGGTCGAAGATATGTTCTGCGAAGATTACTTAGAAGAGCAGCAAGACATGGAAAACTTTTAGGCATAGAAGGGTGCTTCTTAGCAGAGATTTCTGGTAAGGTTATTGATGAGTGTGGTGGAGCATATCCTGAACTAGAAGAAAAAAGAGTGTTTATTAAAAGGATTATCGAAAATGAAGAACTTAGATTCATTGATACCTTAGATCAAGGTACTGAAATTCTAGAGGGATACATTGAAGAAATTAAAAAAGAAAATAAAGCCATTTTACCAGGAGAAAAAATATTCAAACTTTATGATACTTATGGATTTCCAGTAGAACTTACAGAAGAAATCCTAGTTGAAAATGGATGTACTGGAGATATTGAAGGATTTATGACTTCAATGGAAAAGCAGAAAATGCAAGGTCACAAGGACAAGGTAAATCAAGATGATGAAGCGTGGAAAGAAGATTCTCTAGGATATATTTTTGAAGGAAAAACAGAATTTACAGGATACGATAAAACTGAAGACAATGGGGTTATTAAAGGCTTATTTCATAATAACCAACCCCTTGATTCTATTGAGGAAGGAGAAACGGGGAGAATTGTTTTAGACAAAACTCCATTTTATCCTGAAAGTGGCGGACAATCTGGAGATGTAGGACTTATTTACAATGATGATGTAATTGCTAGAGTCGTAGAAACTATTAAATTTCAAGAGGTTATTGCCCATAAAGTCATCGTAGAAAAAGGGACGGTATTTCCACAAAGTGAAGTTTATTCCATGATTGACATTCCTACACGAAACAATGCGTCCAGGAATCATACAGCTACTCACCTTTTGCATAAGGCGCTTCGAGAGGTTCTTGGGGACCACGTACAACAGGAGGGATCAAGTGTTTCAGCAACAGGACTAAGGTTTGATTTCAACCACTTTGAACCACTTACAGAAGAAAACTTAAAAGAGGTTACAACAATTGTAAATGATAAGATTATTCATTTCCTACCTGTAACGACGGAAGAACTCACATTGAAAGAGGCAATGAAATCAGGAGCCATAGGTTTGTTTGATGAAAAGTATGGAAGTGTAGTGAGAGTTGTAAGCATTGGGGAGTACAGTAAGGAATTGTGCGGTGGTACCCATGTAGATAACATAGGACAAATTGGCTCATTTAAGATAGTGAATGAATCCAGTGCAGCCGCAGGGGTTAGAAGAATTGAAGCAATTACAGGCAGACAACTACTGATAGATCTTTATGAGCGTGAGGAATTGCTGGATGCAGCAGGATCTTTGGTAAAGGGCAAACCTGAACAGCTTGTTGAAAAACTGGAAAACCTTTTGGCTGAGAAAAAAGAGTTAGAAAAAGAGTTAGAAAAATTCAAGAAAAATGCAATTGGAAATGCAATAGATAAATTATTTGACGATGCTGAAGAAGTTAATGGGATTACTCTTATTACTAGAGTATTTAAGGATTATACTATCGATGATTTAAGGGGACTATCCGATGAGATTAGGGATGGCAAAAAGAATATTGTAATGGTCTTTGCAACACAGAGTAAAAGCAAGGTGACTTTTTTGGTATCACTGACTGATGATCTTTTAGACAAGGGCTACCATGCAGGCAAGATGATTAAAGAAATTGCTGCTAAAGCAGGTGGTAGTGGTGGCGGTAAAGCTGATATGGCACAGGCTGGAGCTAAAGATCCATCTAAAATTAAAGAGGCGTTTGCTATGGCAAAAGAGCTGCTACAGTAATGTTAAGACTTTGTGAATATAAGTAAAAAGCTTGTGATTTAACTTGCTAACGTGTATAATTGCTAAATAAGTACAAAGGAGGTACATAAAAAATGGACAGACAAACAAAAATGTACGATAACCTAGAGACCGTCGAGCAAAGAACAATTGAAGAAATTTTAAATATTGTATATGATGCACTAGAAGACCGAGGTTACAATGCGGTAGACCAAATTGTTGGATATATTCTATCTGGTGATCCATCATATATTACTAGTCATAACAACGCAAGAAATATTATAGGGCATATAGAGCGAGATGATTTAGTAGAGGATTTGATTAAAGCATACTTAAAAAAATAAATAAAAAGAAGCGGATCATCTAGGTCCGCTTTATTTTTTAGTGAGAGGAATAATCCACATGAAAAAAATGGCACTGGATGTAGGAGATAAAACTATTGGGGTTGCAGTAAGCGATCCATTACTCATAACAGCACAAGGGATTACAACGGTACGGCGAGTAGGTATTAAAAAGGACACAGGAATAATTATAGATATGGTCAAGGAGCATTGCTGTGATACTGTTGTGGTAGGGCTTCCCAAGAAATTGGACGGTACTGATAGCATACAGACAGAAAAAGTTTATGAGTTTAAGACTAAACTTGAAAATAAGATGAAAAGCAGCGGAATGGGTGATATTGCTATCGTATATCAAGATGAACGTCTTACTACAGTTATGGCAGAACGTGTGCTAATTGAAGCAGATGTTAGAAGAAGTAAACGAAAAGAAGTAATTGATAAACAGGCTGCAGTTATTATATTGCAAAGCTACTTAGATGCGTTATAAAGGAGGATGAAATTATGGGATATACACACCAAATTATTATGAGCCAGGTTATGTTACCACACCAAGCAAATGTTGCAGGTAATGTTCACGGCGGAGAAATTATGAAGTTTATGGACACAGCAGCGGGAGCCGTTGCTATGAGATATGCCAAAGCAAATTGTGTTACGGCTAGAGTTGACGAGCTTAAGTTTCACTTACCAATATTTGTTGGAGCGCTAGTAACTTGTACTGCAATCATTGCTCATGTTGGAAAAACCTCAATGGAAATTTTGGTTAATGTGGAGGCAGAAGATCTTGAATCTAATAGCCAACCACAGAAAGCACTTTCAGCACATTTCACTATGGTATGTGTTGGTAAAAACGGTAGACCTCAGTGCGTTCCAACGTATACGCCAACTACACCTGAGGAAATCATACTATACGATGAAGCCAAAATTAGAATAGAGGCCAAAAAAAATAAGGTTTAGGCGAAAGGAATTATATAGATGAAGAACTTAAAGAAAGCGGCGATTATCATATCCGGTCTTGTGATTGTTTTCACGACAGCAACCTTTATTGCTTGCAGTGGAAATGTAGGAGAAGATCAAATTATTGGGACCTGGGTAATGGACAGTGCTAAAGCAGGAAGTGATAAAATCACCATAGAGCAGTATTTAGCCCAAGCAAAAGCCACCACACCCCCTACGATAATATTTAAAGAGGACGGCACTGTAGTTAAAAAAAACATTGGAACTGCATCAGACGGAACTTGGGAAAAGAAAGATAGCCTTTATATTGTTTCGGAAAATAACACCTCCCTAGAGGATTTAGAGATTATGTTAAAAGGGGACAAATTTACAGTTAATCAGTCTGGGGCAGATTTAACCTTCAAAAAAGAGGAAACAAAGCAACAATAAGGAACAAAACAGAAGAAATAATAAATCATATGATGATTTCTAAAAGGATTGCGCTCCTAGGGTAAAGCATTAACCCTAGGGAGGAGTCCTTTTCTTTTTCTACTAAGGAGTAATCTGTATTTCCATGGTTGCAATTGTTTATTTGATCTTTCAGTATTGATGGCAGCCCTTCAGGATTGTTTAAGCTTTCCATTATGGCGTAGCAATTTTCATTTTGAGTCACTTCTGTCTTTAGAAGAAAGAAATTTTCTGGCAGAAAGTCTAAATCAATATGTACATTTAAAACAGAATAGGCGTTATTGTTGTATAAAACAACAAAAGAAGAAGCATCTCCTCTTACAAGAAAGTAATTGTCATAAAGGCATATTTGAGGGTTTATCATTTTAGTAAAAAGGTAATAAAATTGGTAAATAGGGGTTATTAGCCCAAATTCAGTAAAGAGTGCCCCTTCATTACCAAATAGTTTAACTTTAGTAGGTGAGTTGCCGCTTAATATCAGGTCAAAGGCATCACACAAGGTTGGAATTTGAATTGAAGATTCGGCTTCAAAGCTGTCAGAAATGGACACCTTATTAATTTCAAAATTAGACATGACAATTTCAACTGTCTGTTCCAATTCCTTATGATTTTTTTTTAAGGTTTTATTCACAATAAAACTAGAAGGTCTAATATTTTTGATTTCAGATTCCAAGTATCCAAGGCGAACCATATCTTCCATAGAGGTAATGATAATACTAGGGCTATAAGTTTTCCAAAAATCAATAAAATTACTAGTTTTAAAATCAGGTTTTATTTTGATAGAAAGAGGAGCATCGTCACCTTTGTTTCTTGAAGTATTTAAGTAGGGTCTTAACAGTTTAAGTGCTTCTTCTGTGGTGAAAGCTCGCTTAAAAGTACGCTGACCAGGGTGATAGTCCTTTCTATACTCCGCAGGTGTTTTACCATGCCAGGCGGAAAAGCATTTATTAAAATAATTTGGAGAGGAAAAACCGCAATTTTGGCTTATTTGCATTAGAGATAAATTGGTAAACACCAGCATCTTTTCTCCAAACTCTAGACGAATGCCATTGACAAAGTTTTGAAAGTTAAAGCCTAGAGTCTTTTTTATCAAATGAGATACATAGTAGGTGCTTAAGTGTTCCATACGTGACACATCATCTAAAGTAATTTTTTGATCATAATGGGTAAGTATATATCTAGTGATTCTAGATAGCCTACGGAGATCCTCCTTTCCGATATTTTCCCTACTTGTCTTGTATTGGTAATCTTCTACATAAAAGCCTTGGAAGTGGTCTACTAGAATTGATACAAGGTCATTAACCTCATCCATAAGAAGTGATAAATTCTTTTCCGTCATACTGTAATCAAGGGCTAACTTTGCTATACAACGTTTAAGTAGAGACAGTTTGCTTTGGAATAGTTGATCATCAACTGAGGGGCTATCCATACATTCTTCACAGACGAAAAACATATAGCGAATATTAGAATATAGGTGAGCAAATCGATCTGTATCAACGTGTATTGATAGAATCAAAATGTCTTCAGAAGAGTCATGGATTTGGTGTAAATCCTCTACATCGGCAATAATAAGATCTCCTGGACTTAATTCATAATCGGTATGATAAATTTGGTAATTAGTAACTCCCCGAAGGACCATTAGAATTTCGATTTCCTTATGGCAATGTTTATTTTCTTCTCCCACATTTAAAAATGATAGAGAAAAGGGTAACTCTCCGTGATATGTAATGCTTTCAAATAACATAAAAATACCTCCAATTGATTGGTTTTATTATATCATGTCTTGATAAAAAATAAAAATCATATAAATTATGTTGTAAAAAGTATTGAATGTTGCTTTATTATAATATTTTAAATACAACAACAACTAAAAATTCAAAAGACAGCATTTAAAAAACAGAAAGAGGACAAAAAAGAAATTTCTATATTTGGTTAGGGAGCCTATAATTAAGACAATAAATAATTCAACAACAGAAAGGTTGGTAAATAAAATGGCTTTAAAAAAAGTACTCGTATTAGGCGTTGGCGCACAGGGTTCAGCGGCAGCACAAAGGTTAGATGAAGATCCTTGCGTAGGTGAAATCACTTGTGCTGATTACGATAAAAAAGCAGTCGATAGTTTAGTAAAAATATTAAAAAAAGCAAAGGGTGCTCAAGTAGATGCACATAGTAAAGATAGTATAGTTGCTGTAGCAAAGGGAGTGGATTTAATCCTTAATGCACTTCCCCTAGAATGTACAAAAAATGTACTAGATGCAGCCTTAGAAGTAAAAGCACATTATCAGGATTATGCAGCTACAACAGCTCTTCATGAGGATTGGGTAGAAAGTATTCGCATCCAATATAATGAATATGGTCCTAAATTTGCAGCAATCGGAAAAGCGGCCATAGTTGGCACTGGATCAGCCCCAGGATTAATTTGTGCAGCAACTAGGGACGCAATGAGATATCTTGATAGTTGCGAAACAATATATAACATCGTATGGGAAGGAGCTATTCCAAAGAGATTCTTACCATTCTGGTGGTCTCCTGTTACAGCTCTTCACGATATGTCTGAAGAAGGTTATGCGATGGAAGGTGGAAAGCTAGTAAGAACAGAAGGCTTTGAACTTCCAATTAAAAGACAATATTCTTATATGGATGAAGAAATCACATTTGTAGAGCATTGCCATGATGAGCCAATTCATTACTCCTTTAATGCAAAAGATTACTTTAAAGGAGCAAAAAATGCTTACTTTAAGTATGCTGGAGCAGGAGTTGATTTTGCAAAACCTTTATATAAAGCCGGACTCCTTTCTCACGAAAAAGAAACTATTAAAGGAGTTGAAATAGCACCATTTGATATGGTTCTTGCACATATTCCACACGCACCTAAATTTAAAGAAGAAATTAAAGAAATTATTGATGAAGGACTTATTTCAGACTCAGGCTGTATGGTAATTGAGGCTTACGGCAAGAAAGATGGCCAAGACGTTTTAGTTGAGACTCACGTAAGTGCACCAGGATTAGTTGAATCCTATGAACGTTCAGGAATCACTGCAGAAATGTACCTGACAGGCCAGGGTGGATACTTATTCTCAAAACTATTTGTCAATGATAAGATTGATCAAAAAGGATTGATTTCATCTGACATGCTTTCCATGGATCAAGTAGATACATATTTTGAATATGCTAAGGATTTAGGAATTACACTAGAAACATTTGTAAAAAAAATCTAATTAAATTGCCTCACATTCGTTAAAAATATTATCAAAAAGAAAAAGCACCATGTAATGAACTGAACCGACCCCCAAAAGTTAGACCAAAAATCTAACAATTTTGGAGGTCGGTTCATAAATGATTTTACGTGGTGCTTTTTCTTTTTTCTTGTCCTTTTTCTTGTTGTGGAATATAATAAAAAAATGCAATAAAAAATAAGACGAGGGAATGGAGCTAATAATGAAAATAAAAATAATTGGATTTACCCCAAAAGGTGGGGTGCTTTCCGTTAAAATCATGAACTACCTGACAATGCAAGGCCATCAGTGCACCAGCTATGTTAAAGGAAGCTTCACTTCTCCAATGGGGGCTATTCCACTAGAAACAAGTTTATCTCAGTGGACACAGAAAGCTTTTTACAAAGAAGATGTACTTATTTTTATTGGTGCCACAGGTATTGCTGTTAGAGCAATTGCCCCATATATTCGAAAAAAGACTGAAGATCCTGCCGTGTTGGTGGTAGACCAACACGGAGATTATGTAATTTCATTATTGTCTGGACATATTGGTGGAGGAAACAAGCTTGCCGTAGAAGTTGGAAAGGCCATTGATGGAGTTCCCATCATTACTACAGCTACTGATCTTGAGGATAAATTTGCTGTAGATCAGTGGGCAAAAGAGAATAATCTTTGGATAAGTGATATGAAAATAGCGAAAAAAGTTTCAGCAAGTTTGATTCAAGATAAAGAAATCTGCTTTGATAGTGATTTCCCAGTGGAGGGGAAAATGCCAGAGGGATTAACTATGAAAGAAAAGGCAGAATCCAATAAAGACGGGCTTAAGATTGCCATTACTGTGAAAAACCAAAATCCAGATACCCTTTGCCTTGTACCTAAAATACTTACCTTGGGTATTGGGTGCAGAAAGGATATACCAAAGGAAAAAATTGCTAACTTAGTAGATGAAATATTGAGTAAAGAAAATCTAAAAAAAGAGGCGATTGGAAGGGTTGCCACCATTGATTTAAAAGCAGATGAAAGGGGGCTATTACAGTTTGCACACGAAAATCACTGGCCCTTGGAAATATATTCTTCTACAGAGCTTGAACAAGTAGAAGGGGATTTTACTAAGTCAGAATTTGTAAAATCAATTACTGGAGTGGACAACGTTTGTGAGAGAAGTGCACTTATAAGTAAAAAAGAATCAAAAGTTATAGTGAAAAAACAAGCAAAAGATGGAGTAACATTAGCTATTGCTATAGAAAAATATATAGTTACATTTTAATTACAGAAAGGATGATTACCCATGGAATTGTTAAACAGATCAAGAAGATTAAGAATGGATGGACGAGTACGTTCTATGATCAGAGAGACGAGGATATCAAAAGACTCATTGATTTATCCTATCTTTATTGAAGAAGGTAAAAATATTATAAAAGAAATTGATACTATGCCAGGGCAAAAACGTTATAGTCCTGACACTTTACCAAAAGCTTTAGAAGAAATCGCACAGGCTGGAGTGAAAAACATTATGTTTTTTGGTATTCCAAGTCATAAGGATAGCCAGGGTTCTCAGGCTTATTGTGATGACGGCATAGTGCAAGAAGCCTTTCGTGTAGCTAAAAAGACAGTTCCAGAGCTACTTTATATAGGGGATGTTTGCATGTGTGAATACACTGATCATGGGCATTGTGGAATCATCAAAGGCGACACTGTAGATAATGATAAGACCCTTCCACTCCTTGGAAAAACTGCAGTATCTCAAGTTGCGGCAGGAGCTGATATGGTTGCCCCATCGGACATGATGGACGGAAGAGTAGGAGTAATTCGAAAAGCCTTAGATGAAGCTGGATTTATAGATACGCCGATTATGTCATATGCGGCAAAATATGCGTCTGCGTTTTATGGTCCTTTTAGAGATGCGGCAGGGTCAGACAACTTTAAAGGAAATCGAAAAACATATCAAATGGATTTTCATAATAGAAGAGAAGCCTTGAAGAAAGTATATTCAGATTTAGAGGAGGGGGCAGACATTATTATGGTCAAGCCAGCCCTATCATATCTTGATATCATTAGAGAAGTTAGAGATCAGGTCAACGTTCCAGTAGCCGCCTACAGTGTTAGTGGCGAATATGCAATGATAAAAGCGGCAGGCCAAATGGGTATGGTGGATGAAGAAGCTATAATTGCAGAATCCACCACTAGCATTTACAGAGCAGGGGCAGAAATATTAATTACTTACTTTGCAAAAGAAATTGCAGGTATGATCGATGAAGGGAGAATAGGATAATGAATCAGACAACCACAAGGTCAAAAGCCTTGTTTACAGAAGCACAGAAGTATATTCCTGGAGGGGTTAACAGCCCGGCAAGAGCTTTTCAGGCAGTAGGTGACACACCTAGATTTATTAAGAAAGCTCAGGCACAGTACCTTTACGATGCAGACGACAATAAGATGATTGACTACATTGGTTCTTGGGGACCTATGATTTTAGGGAACAACCCGCCAGTAGTTTTGGAAAAAGTTCAGGAGACTATATTAAATGGACTTAGTTTTGGTGCGGCTACTGAAGCTGAAGTGGAGATGGCAAAATTAGTTTGCAACATGGTTCCGTCTATGGATATGGTACGTATGGTTAATTCAGGGACAGAAGCAGGAATGAGTGCTCTTCGAACAGCCAGAGGATACACAGGACGAAATAAGATTATTAAATTTGAGGGGTGTTACCATGGACACAGCGATGGGCTTTTGGTGAAGGCTGGATCAGGACTTATAGCAGAGGGCGGAACTCCAGACAGTGCAGGGGTAACTCCAGGTTGTGCACAGGATACCTTGACAGCTGTTTACAATGACTTTGACAGTGTAGAAAAACTCTTTGAAATCCATAAAGGTGAAATTGCGGCTATTATAGTAGAGCCCGTGGCTGCCAACATGGGAGTCGTTTTGCCAGAACCCGGGTTTTTAGAAAAGATTCGAGAAATTTGTACTGTTAATAAAACAGTTTTAATTTTTGACGAGGTAATCACAGGATTTAGGCTTGCTCTTGGTGGTGCACAGGAATTAAACGGTATCACACCAGACCTAACCACATTCGGGAAGATTATCGGAGGCGGCATGCCTGTAGGTGCTTATGGTGGCAAGAAGGAAATCATGGAAGTAGTTGCGCCTCTAGGCCCAGTATATCAAGCGGGCACGTTAAGTGGAAATCCAGTGGCTATGGCTGCAGGAATGGCACAGCTAAACTACTTAAATGATAATCCACAGGTTTATACGAGAATTAATCAATTAGGAGATAGACTTTATGGTGGGCTTGAAAAAATTGTTCAGGCCAAGAAATTAGATTGCACAATCAATCACATTGGTTCAATAGGCACATTTTTCTTCACACCACAAAAAGTGAAGAATTTTAACACAGCAAAAACTGCTGATTTAGTAAAGTACGCAGAATACTTTAAGTGGATGTTAAATGGAGGCCATTATTTTGCGCCTGCCCAGTTCGAAGCCATGTTTATGTCTGCGGCTCATACAGAAGAAAATATAGATGCCACTTTAAATAGAGCAGCAGAATTCTTTGGAGTATAAAATATGAAGAAGATTTACATTATAGGCATAGGAATGGGAAACCCAGAGACTTTAACCATAGGGGGACTTGAGCGTATAAAGGAAAGCCAAGGGATAATTGGGGCAATGCGTATGGTAGAAAGCTTAAATACTAAAGGTAAACTGACTCATTTTGCCATTGCTCCTGGAGAAATCATGGAATGGGTTAAGGCACACCATGAGTTTAATACTTTTGCTGTTGTCATGTCTGGAGACGTAGGCTTTTTCAGTGGCGCTAAAAAATTAGCACAGTTAATGGAAGAACAAGATGGGTATGAGGTTGAATTGATTCCAGGAATCAGCTCACTTCAATATTTTTGTAGTAAAATTAAAACTTCTTGGGACAATATGAAAATCATAAGCCTACATGGAAAATCAGAAAATTTTATCAATGAAATTTCTACTCATGAAAAAACTTTTTTACTGACAGACAGTGTTCATACGCCAGGAACAATCTGCCAGGATTTAGTAAATGCAGGACTTAAGGATGTAAATGTATATGTGGGGGAAAACCTTTCTTATAAAGAGGAAAAAATTACTCAAGGGGTGGCAGCAGAATTAGAAGGGCGAAGCTTTGACTCTCTTAGCGTAGTTTTTGTGGAGAATAATCAAAGAAAGGTAAATCCTATAGTAACACATGGCATAGAAGACCAATTATTTACCCGTGGAAAAGTTCCTATGACTAAAAGTGAAGTTCGAAGCGTCACTTTGTCAAAATTACAGATTTGTGAAGACGATATTATCTACGATGTTGGGGCCGGAACTGGCTCTGTATCTATAGAAATGGCATTACAAGCAGCAAAAGGCAAGGTATATGCAATGGAGATAAATCCAGAAGCAGTAGCCTTGATCCATGAAAATAAAGTTAACTTTGGTATTATGAACTTGGAAGTTATTTCAGGTATGGCTCCAAAGGTTTTTGAGGAGCTTCCCCCACCAGACAAAGTCTTTATAGGTGGGACTAAGGGGAATATGGAGCCTATTTTAACGGCGTTACTAAAGAAAAATCCAAATGTAAGGGTGGCTATAAACGTGGTTGCAGTTGAATCAATAGGGGCTGCGATTGAAGGTCTAAAAAATTCAAATTTTGACCAAATTGATATTGTACAACTATGTGTTTCCAAAGGGCGAGAAGTAGGAGATTATCATATGATGACGGGGCAAAACCCAGTATATATTCTTACAGGACAAGGGAGAGGGTAGGCTTATGGAAGAAATGAATATACCAAGATTGGTCATAGGCGCTACAGGCAGCGGTACGGGAAAGACTACAATTACATGTGGACTTTTGCAGGTTCTAGTACAAAGAAATTTAAATCCAATGAGCTATAAATGCGGCCCAGATTATATTGATCCTATGTTTCATTCGGAAATTATCGGTGTGAACTCTAGAAATCTAGATTTGTTTTTTACTGAAAAAGACAGGGTGAACTGTTTGTTAGCTAAACATATGGAAGGTCACAGCTTGGCAATTATCGAAGGAGTCATGGGATACTATGACGGGCTGGCGGGTACTTCCTATAAGGCTAGCACCTACGATTTAGCAAGACAAACTAAGACCCCAGCAATACTTACGGTGGATGGCAGGGGAAAGTCTCTTTCTCTTGTGGCAGAAATCAAAGGGTTTCTCACTTTATGTACAGATAGCCAAATTAAGGGTGTCCTTTTAAATAGAGTATCATCTATGATGTATCCTCAGCTTAAGAAACTTATTGAAGAGGCCCTTCCAGTAAAAGTATATGGGTATATTCCTATAATGTCAGATTGTCAACTTGAAAGCAGACATTTAGGACTAGTAACAGCAAAAGAAATAGATAATCTACAAGAAATTGTTACAAAGATGGCGGATCAACTTGAAGAAACGGTTGATATTGATGGACTTATCACCTTAGCAAAAACAGCATCACCAATTTCCTGTAAGCCTATAGAAACTCTTGAAAAATCTAAAATTCCTGTAAGGATTGGGGTAGCCTTGGACAATGCATTTTGCTTTTATTATCAGGACAATTTAGATATGCTTACTGAATTAGGGGCAGAGATAATAGAATTTAGCCCTTTGAAAGATAAGAAATTACCTGAAGATATACAAGGCATGATCTTTGGAGGTGGATATCCGGAATTATATTTAAAACAGCTATCGGAAAACCAGTCCATGAAAAATGATATTAAAGTGGCCATTAACCAAGGAATGCCTTGCCTTGCCGAATGTGGAGGATTTATGTATCTACATGAAGGTATCAAAGACAGAGAGGATAATCTTTATCCCATGGTAGGGGCTTTGGAAGGAACAAGTTTTCCTACAGAAACCTTAGGACGCTTTGGATACATTACTTTAGAGGCGAAAGAAGATAATATTCTTTGTAAAAAAGGGGATAGTATCAAGGGGCATGAATTCCATTATTGGGACAGCACTCACACAGGAGGTAGCTTCCGTGCCTGTAAACCACTTAGAAAGAAAGAATGGGACTGTATTGTGAGCAGACCTAATCTTGTGGGCGGATATCCTCACATGTATTTTTATAGTAATCCTAAGGTTGGAAAAAATTTCATCCGTGCTTGTACAGGATTTAAGACTATGTTATAATAACACAAAACTTAATTGATCATAGGTGTTCGGTAATTTCCTGCCGAAATAATAGGGAAGTCGGGTGTAAATCCCGCGTGGTCGCGCCACTGTAAATGGAAGAGTTTTAATTAAACGTCACTGTATTAATGGGAAGACGATTAAAATGATGAAGCCTAAGCCAGGAGACCTGCCTAATGATAACGAGTATACGCATTCTCACGAACGATGGGAAGGCGTAATTTTGTAGAGGCAGCTAAGCTCTACATATTTACGCTATTCTGAACATCTTCAGAATAGCTTTTTTAATTAGGAGGGAAAATTCTATGTTAAGAACCAGATCAAAAACAGAACGCTATATGTTTATCACAGGAGTAGTACTGGCGCTTATTTTAGGGCCAATGACTGTATCAAATGCCATGCACATCATGGAAGGCTATTTACCGCTAAATTACTGTATTATGTGGGGAGCAATTTGTATTCCATTTTTCATAATGGGGATATTCTCCATTAAAAAGACAGTAAACAAACATAGAAAGACATTATTGTTACTAGTAATGATGGGGGCCTATGTATTTGTATTATCAGCGCTGAAGATTCCATCAGTTACAGGAAGCAGCTCTCATATGACTGGCACAGGCCTTGGTGCGGTTCTCTTTGGACCTACAGCCATGTGTGTTCTTGGTATTATCGTACTTATATTTCAAGCACTACTTTTAGCCCATGGAGGGCTTACAACGCTAGGTGCCAACACTTTTTCAATGGCAATTGCTGGCCCGTTTTTCGCCTATGGTGTATTTCTTATTTGCAAGAAATTAAAGGCACCTAAATCTTTAGGAATATTTCTTGCCGCATGTCTAGGTGACCTGTTTACATACTGTATCACATCGATACAATTAGCAATGGCACATCCATCAGAAGTAGGCGGATTTATGGCTTCACTACAAGAATTTTTAACGATATTTGCCATTACTCAGGTGCCACTTTCAATTATAGAAGGATTGTTGGCGGTTGTTGTTATAAAAGCACTAGAAAGCTATGCTCAATCAGAATTAAATGAACTAGGATATCTGGAGGTATAAAAAATGGGAAAGAATACAAAAATTGTAATTGGATGTTTACTACTTGCTGTAATTATTGGAGTAGTTCCATTGCTAATAAATACTACATCGGAATTTGGTGGGGCTGATGGTGCTGCAAAAGACATAATTACAAATATCGACCCTGATTATAAACCATGGGTAAGTCCAATTTTACAGCCACCGGGTGGAGAAACGGAATCCCTATTGTTTTGTTTACAGGCAGCATTAGGTGCAGGAGTCTTTGGATTTGGTCTTGGATACTTAATTTGTAAAAAAAAATTTCTAAAGAAAGATGGGAAAAAATAAATGATGAAAATAGACAAATTAGCATATTCGTCATCATGGCGGTATAAAAGTACGGCTGTAAAGTGTGGACTAGCATTAGGTACACTTCTAATTTGTGTAGGATTTCGTTCGTTTATAATTTCAACTATGGTTTTAATTATTATGGGGAGCCTAATCATCAGGTATAGCCAGGCTAATCTGGGCTATTACTTAAAACTCATGACGGCACCTTTTGTATTTTTGCTTCTTGGGACTGTAGTTATTGCAGTAAACATCTCCGATACACCTATGGACTTGTTTTCCCTCCAAATAGGAAGCAAATATTTAGCAGTAAGCACATATTCTTTAACCTATGCATTAAGGTTGATTATGGTTTCTCTAGGATCGGTGTCTTGCTTATATTTTTTAATTTTAACCACCACTATATTGGATCTTATAACACTACTTAAGCAATTACATTTTCCCTGGATTTTTGTGGAACTCATGTTGCTTATATACAGGTTTATCTTTGTTCTTATGGATATTGCAGTCGCCATTACTACAGCTCAAAACGCTCGACTTGGCAATCGCAGCTTAAAAATAGGAATAAGTAGTATGGGAAATATGCTAGCTTCCCTTTTAATGTTAGCTATGGACAAGTCAAATAAGTTGTTTGATTCTATGGAGGCTAGATGTTATGAAGGCCAACTAAGAGTCATATTTGAAGCAAGAGGAGCCAAGAAAAAGGAAATTGGCATAACAGTAATATATCTGATGGGACTTTTGTCTTTAGCAATTGTCTGTTATAAAAATGGAGGGATGTAATGAAAGAAGTAATTAGAGCTGAAAACATCCACTACATGTATCAAGATGGGACAAAAGCATTAAAAGGAATAAATCTAGAAATAAATCAAGGAGAAAAAGTGGCTATAATGGGTTCAAATGGCTCAGGAAAATCAACTTTTTTCTTGCATTTAATAGGGATATTAAAACCCAGCACTGGAAAAATTCAAATATGCGGTGAACCTATGACTTACTCTAGAAAAGGTTTGTTGAAAGTTAGACAGCAGGTTGGGATCGTTTTTCAAAATCCAGATGATCAATTGTTTTCCGCTAGCGTTCTTCAGGAAATTTCATTTGGCCTTATGAACTTAGGCGCCTCTCAAGAAGAGGCTAGGATTAAAGTTGAAAAGATTATGGATGAATTAAACATAACAGAATTTGCAGAAAAGCCAGTTCACTTTCTAAGCGGCGGACAGAAAAAGCGAGTAACCATTGCCGATGTAATGGTTATGGAGCCTAAGGTTATTCTTCTTGATGAACCCGCAGCAGCCCTTGATCCAAAGCATGCGAGAATGATAGACGGTATTGTAGACCAGCTTAGTAATAAAGGAATTACCATAATCCTTTCCACCCACGACGTTGAACGAGCGTTAATTTGGGCAGATCGGGTGATTCTATTTGATGATGGGGAAATAGTAGGTGAAGGAAAGCCTGAGAAGATATTTGAAAACAAGGAACTTTTAACTAAAACAAATTTAGAGCAGCCAACTATATTCCGTATTTTTTACAAGTTATGTGAAGAAGGAATTTTAGATAAAAATCTACCGTTACCACATACAGCAAGTGAACTGGAAAAATACATCAGTTCAATAAAGGAGCAATAAAATGGCCGAGAAGCAAGGAATATTAGTAGTCAGTTTTGGGACGAGTCATGAAGCAACAAGGGAAAAAACCATTGGGGCTATTGAGGAAAGTATCAAAACAGCTTATCCAGCTTGGCAGGTGGAACGAGCATTTACTAGTGGAATGATAATGAAAGTCTTAAAGAGTAGAGACAACCTTCATATTGACAATGTGTCAGAGGCATTGGCAAAACTTAAAGAGGATGGCTTTAAAAGAGTCCATATTCAACCTACTCACATTATTAACGGAGACGAATACGAAAAGATGGTTTACCAGGCAAAAGCTGCAAATATTGATAATTTAACTATAGGCAAAGCACTTCTTACTACTTCTGAAGATTATGATCATGTTTGCGAAGGTTTGCTAAAGAATATCAAAACTACGAGAGATGATGTTGCAATTGTCCTTATGGGACATGGAACAGGTCATTTTACTGATGCAGCATACAGTGCACTTGATTATAGATTTAAAGCCTTAGGTCACGACAATGTATTTATAGGCACGGTAGAAGGATATCCAACAGTGGAGTTGATATTATCTAATATCAAGAAAAAAAATTATAAAAAAGTGATACTTCTGCCATTTATGGTGGTTGCAGGGGATCATGCAACTAATGATATGGCTGGAGAAGAAGGTAGCTGGAAAGCCCTTTTTGAAAAAGAAGGATATGCAGTTGAATGTATCTTAAAAGGCATAGGAGAGTTTCCAGAAATCAGAAAAATTTATTTAGATCATATTGATGAAATCCTAGGGGAATAATCATGGAAGATCATAGCATGATAACTGGCGAAAACTTAAGAAGAGGATACACTACAGGGACTTGTGCTGCTGCAGCGACTAAGGCTGCTGTTTCACTACTTTTAGCACCTGGCATAGACCCATCTCCTGTTACGGTGATTACCCCAAAGGGAATTCCTATTACTATACCTTTAGAGAAAATTCGTTTAGAAGGAAATTCGGCAATATGCGTAGTAAAGAAAAATAGCGGTGATGATCCAGACGTAACGAATCAAGTTTTAGTTTACGGAAAAGCAACCTTACTTGGGGGGAATTTAGGCGAAATAATTATTGATGGAGGCAAGGGAATTGGCAGGGTGACTAAGCCAGGACTTGCTTGTAACATAGGTGAAGCCGCTATAAATCCCACTCCCAGAAAAATGATCAGGGAAGAAACCATAAAATTAGCCAAAGAGTTTTCATATAAAGGGTCTATAGCTATTGAGATTTCTATTCCTGCAGGAGTAGAACTAGCAAAGAAAACTTTCAATCCAAAGCTGGGAATTGTAGGAGGAATTTCGATTTTGGGCACTAGTGGAATTGTAGAACCTATGAGTGATCAGGCCTTAATAGATACTATCAAAGTGGAAATGAATATGCGTAAAGCAGCAGGTGCTGAATACTTACTCCTCACTCCAGGAAATTACGGAGAACGGTTCTTGGCAGAAAACACAAATATGGAATCCTTTTACAGCGTGAAGTGCAGCAATTTTATTGGAGATTCCTTGGACTACGGAAAAGAACAAGAATTTAAAGGGATTTTACTAGTGGGACATATTGGCAAGCTGATAAAGATAGCGGGTGGAGCAATGAACACTCATTCCAAGTATGGAGATCGCCGTATGGAGCTTTTGGCACAGCATTGTAAAAAAATTCACAGTACAGACGAAGTAATAAAGAGGCTTGAAGAATGTGTTACTACAGAAGATGCAGTTGCTCTGCTTAAAAGCTACAGTATTGAAGAAAAGGTTATTTCTTCAGTCTTATCAGAAATAGAGAAGAAGTTAAATGAATATGTGAATAATCAAATGGAAATTGGGGTGATTATGTACTCAAATTTTCACGGATATTTAGGGGAGTCAGCCAATGCAAAGAGTTTAATTGGCAAGATTAAGGAGGAAAAGGATGTGTAAACCAGGCAAATTATATGGCCTAGGTGTGGGCCCAGGAGATCCTGAGCTAATGACACTAAAATCAGTAAGATTGATAAAGGAATGTGATGTTATAGTAATACCCTGCTCAGGTCAATCCGTAAATGCAGCCTATACTATAGCCTTAGGCGCTGTGCCGGAGATAAAAGAAAAAAATATTGTTGAAGTGGATATGCCTATGATTCGGGATAAAGCAAAACTGGAACAATGCCATGACAAGGCAACAGAAGAAATTATTAAGTATCTAAAAAACGGTAAATCAGTAGCCTTTCTCACTTTAGGTGATCCTTCAATATACTCTACTTATATATATGTTCATGATCGAATTTTAGCTAAAGGATATGATGCTGAGCTAGTACCAGGAATTCCTTCATTTTGTGCGGTGGCAGCCAGGTTAAACGAAGGATTAACAGAAGCCTCTCAGCCACTTCATATCATTCCGTCATCATATAAGGGATTGGAGGATGGATTAGGGTTAAAAGGCACAAAAGTACTTATGAAAAGTGGAAAATCTATCGGGAAAATCAAGAAAATGATTATGGAAGATCCCTCAGTTACAGGCAAGATGGTACAAAGATGTGGAATGGATGGTGAACAAGTATTCCATCATGCTAAAGATATTAGTGAAGATGCAAGTTATTTTTCAATTATCGTTGTAAAAGACAAGTAAAGGAGAAAATGTGGTTTATTTTGTAGGAGCAGGGCCAGGAGCCGTAGATTTAATTACAGTAAAAGGGCAGAACTTGCTTAAAGCAGCAGATCTGATTATTTATGCCGGTTCCCTTGTCAATAAAGAACATTTAGCTTTGGCCAAAAACAATTGCCAAATTTATAACAGCGCATCCATGACTTTGGAAGAAGTCATAGAGGAAATGAAAAAGGCGGAATCAAAGAGATGGATGACTGTCAGGCTACATACAGGCGATCCAAGTATCTACGGAGCTATTAAGGAACAGATGGATCTTTTAGAAGAAGCAACTATTAGCTATGAAGTAGTACCTGGAGTAAGTTCTTTTTGTGGAGCAGCAGCAGCCTTAAAAGCAGAATATACACTACCTGACATTTCTCAGACTGTAATCATTACTAGAATGGCAGGAAGAACTCCGGTACCTGAAAAAGAAGAAATTGCAAAATTGGCAGCACATCAGGCTACTATGGCAATATTCCTCAGCACAGGATTGCTTGAGTCCTTACAGGAGCGATTACTCGTGGGAGGATATACTAAGGACACACCAGCGGCCATCGTGTATAAGGCAACTTGGCCTGAAGAAAAAGTGTTTCACTGCACAGTAGGCACAATACCTGAAACAGCAGCAGACAATGACATTACAAAGACAGCACTTATTTTAGTAGGGGAATTTTTAGGGGATAAATATGATCGTTCTAGACTTTATGATCCTACATTTACCCATGAATTTAGAGAGGCAAGCAAATAATGAATATTGTAATGGCTGGCATAGATCACAGCCAGGCAGAACTTAAAATTAGAGAAAAGTTTTCTTTTACTAGGCTGCAGATTATCCATGGCCTTAATACAATTAAAGAAAATTTCCATGTGACAGGATCTGTGATTGTTTCTACCTGTAATCGAACAGAGTTTTGGATTAGTTGTACTGATCAGAATCCTGATATGTATTCGATTATCAATCAGGTTAGAACTATTTCTAAAGAAGAGTATGACACCTTTTTTATTAAACGCCAGGGAGAAGTTGCAATTTCTCATTTGCTTAAGACCACTTGTGGCCTTGAATCTAAGATTGTAGGGGAAGATCAGATTCTTTCTCAAGTGAAAGATGCCCTTGCATTATCTCGAAAAGAAAAATCTGATGATATGGTGTTAGAAAAGCTTTTTCAAACGGCAATCACTGCAGCAAAGAAGATTAAAGCCCAGATAAAACTTGGTGGAATTAACCCTTCTGCGGCTACAAGTAGTATGGAACTTTTGAAAAAACAAATAGGGGATTTAACAAATGTTCCCTGCCTTATCATTGGCAATGGGCAGATTGGAAAACTAATCGCAGGCCATCTTGTTGGGGAAGGGGCAGATGTATCCATGACATTGCGGAAGAAATTCCACCAAAATGAAGAGCAAACATCTGTTGTTCCTTTTGGGTGCAAAATGATCAATTATGAAAAACGTCTTGAAAATATACACAAATATAAAGTGGTAATCAGCGCAACATTAAGCCCCCATTTTACCATTCATGAAAATGATATAAGCCCAGCAATGGCATTTGATAATGCCATATGGCTAGACCTTGCTGTACCAAGGGATATTGATCCTAAAATTGAAAACATACAGGAAATTGATCTTTACAACATGGACAACATCAGCAATAGTTTTTCCTATAGGGAAAATCAAATTCCTTTGGAAAAGGCGAAAAATATTTTAGTCGAATTTGAAGAAGAATTACTTCGCTGGTTTGCATTTCGACCATATATCAGCGAAATTGACAAAATTACGGATTTAGTCGTAGAAGACCTATGTAAACGATTAGAAAAAACTATAGGTGATTTTGATTCCACAAAAGAAGAACAGAAAAACCTAAAAAAACAAATACAAATTTCAGGAGAAAAATCGGTAAAAAAGCTATTTTTTGGACTAAGGGACAATTTGCCTTCAGATTATTGGCAAGTATGTCTTTCAAGCTTAGAAGCATCAGCCAAAAAAGATACGTTGAAAACAGGATCAATAAAAGAATAGAGGTAATAAATGAAATTATATGTAGTAGGCTTAGGGCCAGGAGAGCTTTCTCAGGCAACTAACAGGGCTCTTGAAGTACTAGAGGAAAGTCAGGTTATCGCTGGTTACACAGTGTACATCGACCTAATCAAAGAAAGATTTGGCCATAAAGAACTTCTGACAACTCCTATGAAAAAAGAGGTGGAACGTTGTAAGCTAGCCGTGGAGGAAGTGGTAAAAGGTAAGACTGTAGCTATGGTATGCAGCGGGGATGCAGGTGTATATGGTATGGCTGGACTAATCTATGAAGTGGCTCAAAAATATCCACCTATAGAGATAGAGGTTATTCCAGGAATCACTGCCGCTTGTAGTGGTGCTGCTGTACTGGGTGCACCACTTATTCATGATTTTGCAGTCATCAGCCTTAGCGATTTACTTACCCCTTGGGAATTAATTGAGAAACGGTTGGAATGCGCTGCTAAAGGTGATTTTTCCATTTGCCTTTACAATCCTTCCAGTAAGAAACGATTTGATTACTTGCAAAAAGCCTGTGATATTCTCTTAAAAGATAAAAGTGGAGATACAGTCTGTGGAACAGTAAAAAATATTGGTCGTGAAGGCGAAGAAAGCAATGTAATGACTTTAAAGGCACTTCGTGAAACTAAAGTAGATATGTTTACTACAGTCTACATTGGTAATTCACGGACTAAAGAAATAGGTGGGAAAATGGTAACCCCTAGAGGATATAAAACGGATTAAATTCAGAGGAGAAGCAATGGCGAAAATATTAATCTTTGCAGGAACTACAGAAGGCAGAACTTTGGCGGAGGCCTTAAAAGAACATCACCAGCTGATTGTGTGTACCGCCACCGATTATGGAAAACAATTGTTGCCTAATGGCGAGACAATACGTGTGTTGGCCAAGAGACTAACAAAGGAAGAAATGGTTACGCTTATAACTGATGAAAAAATTGAAGCAGTGGTGGATGGAACACATCCATATGCCACAATAGTTTCTGAAAACATTAGATATGCTTGTGTAAAGACCAATTGTTCATATACACGCCTTTTACGGGAAGAAGAAGCTGTAGAGCAAAATTACCACATGGTGAAAGACAGCCAGGAAGCTGTGGAATTTTTAAACAACACACAAGGTAATATCCTCCTGACCACTGGAAGCAAAGACCTGCATATATTTACCCGCATAGATAATTACAAGGAACGGCTCTATCCAAGGATTCTTCCTATGGTAGATATGGTTGAAAAGGCAGCAAACCTTGGGATAGACCCTGGACATTTAATATGTATGCAAGGACCATTTACTTACGAGCTAAATAAAGGAATGATAAGCCAGATTGAAGCAAAGTGGGTAGTTACAAAAGAGTCTGGTGAAATCGGAGGATTTTCAGATAAAGTAAAGGCTGCAAAAGACAGAAATGCAAAGCTTTTGGTGATTGGTAGACCTAATAAGGAATCTGGAGTTTCTCTGGAAACACTTTTATTACGTTGGGGCAAACCTGGAACTAAGTCATTATCAGAAGAAAAATCCAGCTGGTTTCCTTCATTTATAAATATAAGTGGAAGGAAAGTTGTAGTCATTGGGGCTGGCAAAATAGCCAAGAGAAGAATTAATACTTTGATTGACTTTGACTGTAAGCTTAATGTAATTGGCAAAGAACTAGCACCTGAAGTTGAGGAATTACAGCGACGAGGGGTATTGACGGCTCATACCAGAGGTTTTATTGATGCAGATTTGGATGGTGCCGATATAGTACTTGCAGCAACAGATGACAGGCTACTCAATGAATACATCGGTAAGAAATGTAAAGAAAAAACTATTATGGTAAATGTTGCAGATAGAAAAGAAGAATGTGATTTTTATTTCCCTGGAGTTGTAAGAAAAGGAAATTTGGTTATTGGTTTAACCGCCCAAGGCAAAGACCATGGACTAGTTAAATGGGCCAAGACAAAAATCAACAGCTTAATAGATGAGGATGAATAAGATGAAAAAAAGGATAATAAAAGTAGGAAGTAGAGACAGCAAATTAGCTGTAATCCAGTCCAGATTAGTTATGGATATCATTGAAAAAAACCACCCAGAGATTGAACTAAAATTAGTAACTATGAAGACTACTGGAGATTTAATTTTAGATAGGACATTAGATAAAATTGGAGGCAAAGGCCTCTTTGTTAAGGAGCTTGATGCTGCCCTTAGAGATGGCAGAATTGATATTTCCGTACATAGTTTAAAAGACATGCCAATGGAAACTCCAGAAGACTTGCCTTTGCTAGCATTTTCCAAGCGAGAAGTTCCATTTGATGCCTTGGTGTTACCAAAAGAAAAAGATACTATAGACAGTGATTTGCCACTGGGAAGTTCCAGTCCAAGACGTAATCTACAGCTTTCCCAGCTATATCCTGAATTAGAGCAAAAAAGCGTTCGGGGAAATGTTCTTACTCGTCTTAAAAAGCTTGATAGTGGTGATTATAGCGCCCTTATTTTAGCTCATGCAGGTTTAACTCGTCTTGGTCTTGAAAACAGAATTACAAAGACCTTCACCCCTGAAGAGATGATTCCATCAGCGGGGCAGGGAGTTATGGTAGTTCAAGGAAGACAGGAAGAAGACAATGGTTATTTAGAATGTGTTAATGACCTTAAGTCAAAGGAAGAAGTGCTTGCCGAGAGAGCTTTCGTTTCATATCTAGACGGGGGCTGTAGTGCTCCCATTGGAGCGTTTGCCCAGATAAAAGGAGACCAAATCACAATAGAAGGTCTTTACTGTGATGAAAAAATGGTCAATTGGAATAAAGGGAAAATTTCTGGACCTACAAGTGAAAGTCTAGACTTAGCAATATCCTTAGCAAAACGCCTTAAGGGAGAGAGGGATTAATATGAATATGGGAAAAGTATGGTTGGTAGGCGCAGGGCCTTCAGATCCAGGGCTCTTTACCTTAAAGGGGAAAAATATCCTCAGCCAAGGAGAAGTAGTTGTGTACGATAAATTAGTGGGTCAAGGAATTTTAGCTATGATTCCAGAGAATGCAAAGAAAATTCCTGTAGGAAAAGTGGCTGGACATCACCCCGTGCCTCAACATGAAATAAATCAAATATTAGTAGATGAAGCGGAAAAAGGTCATCGTGTAGTTCGCCTTAAAGGAGGAGACCCATTTCTCTTTGGAAGAGGTGGTGAGGAGCTTGAGCTTCTCTGTGAAAAAAATATTCCATTTGAAATAGTACCAGGCATAACCTCAGCTATTTCTGTGCCTGCATACAATGGAATTCCTGTTACCCACAGGGATTTTTGCTCATCAGTCCACATTATTACTGGACACACCAAAAAAGAAGAAGAGCCAAATATTGATTTTGAAGCATTAAATAAATTAAACGGTACATTAGTTTTCTTAATGGGAGTTTCAGCAATGGAAAAAATCTGCCAAGGGCTGCTTAATGCGGGAATGGATAAAACCATGCCAGCGGCTATTTTAGAGCATGGAACTACTGCTCATCAGCGTAGAGTAGTTTCTGATATTACTAATTTACCAAGAGATGCTCACAATGCTAGCATCAAAACCCCTGCGATTATTGTGGTAGGAAAGGTTTGCAGTCTTGCTAAGGACTTCCACTGGGCTGAAGATAGACCTTTGGGACAAATTAAAGTCGGAGTAACAAGGCCAAAAGACCGAAGCTCTTCTCTTGCAAAGAAATTGGAAGCTGCAGGAGCCGAGGTAGTGCTTTTACCAACGATTAAAACAGAGACCATTCCAAATAACACTAATCTAAAAGCAGCCCTACAAAAGATCAGTGAATATGGATGGATCGTTTTCACCAGTGTTGCGGGAGTCCATGAGTTTTACCAAGCTATGGATGCGATAAAGATGGACATTCGTAGCCTGGGATCAATTAAGTTTGCAGCCATTGGCTCAGCCACGGCAAAGGCAATTAGCAAAAGAGGAATTCAGGTGGATTACATTCCAAAAGAATACAGTGGCAATGCATTAGGAATGGGACTGGCAAAAGAGGTACATGGTGATAAAGTGCTTATTCCTAGAGCAAAGATTGGGACTGATGAAGTTATTCTTCCTCTTAAAGCGGTTGGAATTAATTATGATGATATTCCTGTCTATGATACGGTAAATCCTGATGAAAATCCTTTAGTAAGGTATGATGAAACTGTTGATTATATGGCATTTACTAGTGGATCTACAGTAACAGGATTTGCTACGCTTAATCCTAATGTAGACTATGGGAATATTGAAGCAATATGCATTGGCAGACAAACTGCTAATGAAGCCGAAAAACTAGGAATGAGGACTACAGTAGCAGAAGAAGCCACGATTGATAGCATGATAAAAGCCTTATTAGAAAAATCACCTTCAGGAAAAGAGGCATCATGATCTATTTAATTCCACTAGCTAGTGGATTTTTACTTGATTTATTAATAGGGGATCCACAAGGGTTTCCACATCCTATTCGCTTTATTGGAAAACTTATTGAGGTAGGAGAAAAGATAATAAGAAAATGTCTTCCAAAGACAAAGACGGGAGAATTACTTGGCGGCGGTATTCTAGTCATATTTGTAATTGCTGTATCATTTGCAATTCCTCTAGGCTTATTATTTTTAGCTTGGATGATTCATCCTGGAGTAGCAATTGGCCTTGAAACCATCATGTGTTATCAAATTTTAGCAGTGAAATCCTTAAAAACAGAAAGCATGAAGGTTTACAAGAAATTAGAAGAAAAAGATTTGCATGGAGCTCGCCATGAGATTTCTATGATTGTTGGTAGGGATACGGACAGATTAAATGAAGAAGAAATTGGAAAAGCAGCAATTGAAACAATAGCAGAAAACACGGCAGATGGAACGGTGGCACCTATGATTTTTATGGCTATAGGCGGTGCACCTCTTGGGTTTTTATATAAAGCCATTAACACCATGGATTCCATGATAGGCTACAAAAATGATATGTATTTGTATTTTGGCCGAGTTGCTGCACGCCTTGATGATGTGGCAAACTTTGTTCCTTCTAGAATTTCTGCATGGATAATGATTTTCGCTTCCTGGATTTTACGCCTAGACTATAGGAATGCATTTAAGATTTTTAAACGTGATAGATTTAATCATTCCAGCATGAACAGTGCTCAAACAGAGGCTGTGTGTGCCGGCGCCTTGGGCATTGAGTTAGGTGGAGATGCCTACTATTTTGGGGAAAGATACACCAAAAAAACCATAGGAAACAATATAAAACCCGCTGAAAATAATGATATTCTTCTAGCAAACAGGCTTCTATACGCAGCGGCAATTATTTGTTTAATATTGTGCCTTGGAGCTAAAGCCTTAGTAATGTACTTGATATAGGAGATTTTTAATGATTCAACTTATTCATGGTGGAGATATTTATTCCGCCAAAGAAAACTTAAAAGATGGACAGGAAATTTTGGATTTTTCTGCAAATATTAACCCTCTTGGTTTACCTGCTCAAGTTGAAAAGGTTGCTGCACAGGCATTATCTCGTTGTGTTAATTATCCTGATCCGCTGTGTAGATCTTTAAGGAAGGAATTATCAATAAAAGAGGGAATTTCACAAGATCAGATTGTCTTTGGAAATGGGGCAGCAGATATAATTTTCCGTTTGGCTGCAGTTCAAAAACCCAATAAAGCATTGCTACTTGCGCCAACATTCGCCGAATACGAGCAGGCATTACGGGGAGTAGGGTGTGATATAGATTATCATTATCTAAAAAGAGACCAAGGGTTTTCTCTAAAAGAAGATTTTCTGGATACTTTAGACAAATCTTTAGATATGATTTTTCTCTGCAATCCAAATAATCCTACAGGCCAACTTATTTCTCCAAAGTTAATGAAAAAGATTATAGAAAAGTGTTGTAGACATAATATTTTTATTGTAATTGATGAGTGCTTTATTGATTTTATAATTGATTCTGAAAAGCATTCTGTAAAAAGTCAGCTAGAAAATTACAATAAATTGTTTATACTGCGAGCATTTACTAAAAGCTACGCAATGGCAGGCCTACGCTTAGGTTACGGCCTTTGCAATGATAAAATACTCATAAAAAAATTATTTGATATTACTCAGCCTTGGAGTGTTTCTTTAATAGCTCAAGAAGCAGGGGTACAAGCCTTAAAAGAAGACGAATACTTAAAAGAATCCACCAAGCTAATATGGAAAGAAAGAGAAATCCTATATGAAAAATTAAAGGGTTTTGGTTATATGGTATATCCTCCAGCAGCAAATTATATCTTTTTTCAGTTGAAAGCAAAGAAAAACCTAGCATATATAGAGGAATTCCAAGTGGATCTTGCTAAGGAAGGCATATTAATTCGTAGCTGTGAAAACTATAGAGGTCTGGAAAAAGGATATTATCGAATAGCTATAAAAAATCCAAATGAAAACCAGAAATTAATTACAGCACTTATGAGGAGGGAAGAACAATGGCAAAAGCAATAATGGTACAAGGCACAATGTCCAATGCAGGCAAAAGCTTAGTGGTAGCAGGACTATGTCGAATTTTTAAACAAGATGGATATAAGGTTGCACCTTTTAAATCACAAAATATGGCCTTAAATTCATATATTACGGAGGATCGCTTAGAAATGGGCAGAGCTCAAGTGACTCAAGCAGAAGCCGCTGGAGTAGAACCTTCAGCACTTATGAATCCAATACTGCTAAAGCCTACTAATGACACATCCTCCCAAGTAATAGTGGCTGGGAAAGTTTGGGGTCAAATGAGTGCTCTAGATTACCATGAAAACAAGAAAATTCTAGTGCCGGAAATCGAAAAAAGCTATGCAGCATTAGATGCAGAATACGATATTATCGTAATTGAAGGTGCCGGAAGTCCGGCGGAAATAAATCTAAAAGATGGTGATATCGTTAATATGTTTATGGCCAACCTTGCCAATGCGCCGGTTTTGCTAGTGGGTGATATTGATCGAGGCGGCGTATTTGCCTCTTTAGTGGGAACAATGATGCTCTTTGAAGAAGAAGAGCGTGACCTTGTAAAAGCTATATTAATTAATAAATTTAGAGGGGATAAAGGGATACTTCAGCCAGGACTTGATCAACTAGAAAGCTTAATAAAAACTCCGGTAGCCGGTGTAATCCCATATATGCACCTTGATATTGATGATGAGGACAGTTTGACTGAAAGATTTGATGATAAGGGAACTGGCGGTGGCATTTTAGACCTGGCAGTAATACGCCTACCTAGAATCTCAAACTTTACAGACTTTAATGTTTTAAGTTCCATGCCTGGTGTTAACCTGCGCTATGTTAGTTTTCCGGGAGAGTTAAAAGATCCGGATTTAATATTGCTTCCAGGAACCAAAAACACTATGGAAGATTTGTTATGGATGAGACAAACTGGTATGGAAGCTGAAATCCTGAAATATGCATCTAGAGGAAAACCAATCTTTGGGGTTTGTGGTGGCTATCAAATGTTAGGAGAGGAACTTAGAGATCCCAATAATGTGGAATATGGAGGTCAAATGGCTGGTATGGGTCTTTTACCTAGTATCACTGTATTTGAGGAGGAAAAAACACGCACTAGAATTAAGGGTGTATTTTCCAAGGTTGAGGGGATTTTCTCAAAACTTTCTGGAATGGACTTTCATGGATATGAAATCCATATGGGACAAACTTCACTTAATAAAGGAGAACTACTGTCACACATTGCAATACAAGGAGAGCCTCCAAAGGCCGATGGTCTAAGTTATGGGAATATTTATGGTTCATATGTTCATGGCATTTTTGATGAAGAAAACGTAGCTAAAGAGATTATTTCTTCATTGCTTAGAGAAAAAGGTTTTAGTGATGAAGATGTTCAATCTATAGATTTGGACAAATACAAAGATATGCAATATGACTTATTAGCCGATGGTATGCGAAAAAATATAGATATGGATATGATTTATGATGTTCTAAATATTGGTAGAACTTATGATAAAAAGGAGAGATTAAATGACAGAAAATAACAAAGTCAAGCTGCAACAAGTATTGCCTAAAGACATTGAAAAAAGAAGTTTTGAATTGATTTCTGAGGAAATGGGTCTAGTAGATCTAGATCCTTTAGAAGCACCAGTTATTAAGCGAGCCATTCATACTAGTGCGGATTTTGAATACCTAGAAAACCTAGTGTTTTCCCCTGATGCAGTAAAAAAAGGTATGGAAATAATTAAAAATGGAGCAACTATAATAACAGATACAAAGATGGCTTATTCTGGCATTAACAAGAAGACGGCAGAAAAATTTGGATGTAAAGTATGTTGTTTCATGGCAGACGATGATGTGCGTGAAACTGCAGTTAAAAATGGAACAACAAGAGCTGTAGCAAGTATGGAAAAAGCAGCACAACTAGACGGTCCACTAATTTTTGTCATTGGAAATGCACCAACAGCATTAGTGACACTTTATGAATTGATAAAATCAGGAAAATTAGCACCAGAATTAATTATAGGCGTTCCTGTAGGATTTGTTAATGTGGTAGAATCCAAAGAATTAATTTTACAATTAGATACACCTCATATTATCGCCAAGGGAAGAAAAGGCGGAAGTAATATTGCCGCTGCAATTTTTAATGGAATTTTATATCAATGTTAAATTAAAAAGACAAAACAATATTTCTATTATTATAAGATAACTAGAGACGGGGTAGAGGAATCTGTCCCGTCTTTTGAAAGCTTTATCTATTCCTAAAAACATAATTTTAGGAATAGATAGTTAAAATGAGGGCATAGAAAACACCCAGACCATGTAGATTTGGGTGTTTTCCTTGCTAAGTGTATGATTAAGTTGTGTAACATGGATAGCTTTCTTTTAATACGTTGAAATTTCAACGTTTGTAAACTGATACCTTCTATTTGCTCTTTTAAGCGGGCTTTTGCTATGTGGTAATGCCATTGCACCTTCCATCTGCTGTTGGTTACCCTATAAAGGCATTTTCTTAGATATTATATGAAATGGTATTACAGCTCTACAGGTATGTTTAGAACCTGTCCAGGATGTAACTGGTCTGCTGAGATATCATTGGTTGTACAAATGGTATCTACGGATTTTCTAGGATCCTGATTATTTGGCATATAGGTTTTAGCCATTTCCCATATAGTATCACCAGGCTGAACTTGAATTTGCACATATTCTTGCTGTGCCAAACCTTCAACTGAATTATTACCAAGGATGACATTAATGCCAGTGAAAACTAACAACATGCTTATTATAATAAATACTGTGAATCTTACTCTGGACTTAACCCTTACTTTTTTAGTTGCTGTATTCATATCCTACCTCCTAGCGTGTTCCCTACTCTGTAAACATTTGTTCTTTTCTATAAAACTATAATATACGAATATCCGTTCTTTGTCAACAACTTTTTGCAAACATTTGTTCTTTTTATATATAAAGAAAAAGAACACCTACATAGATGTTCTACTAAAAATTCTATTTGCGCCTATTGCTTCAATATAATCCAGCCAATCATAACTATCAAACAAACGATGATTACGATATCAAGAAAATAGGACACACCTTCCTGTTTTCGTTTTTCTAATAGTAATAGAGTCTTTCCTACTACTAATGAAGCAAGCCCTGAGCAAAGCAGAAATGTCTTTAACATTGGAGTTAGTCCTGCGTAATGCATTTGCTCCATTCCAATGGGAATTAGAACAAGAATTAACGCCAAGCCATAAAAATAGTAATTTAATTTTTTCATCTGTTACCTACACCTTCCAAATTTTATCATAAAGCTTATCAAAGGTATCCATAAGTTTGTGTCTATAAAGAACACCAAGAATAAATAAAATTATTGCTGCAACACCAATAATAATGGCCCAACTATAACCACCTATGCCTAATTGTTTACCTATAAGCAGGCTTCCCATCATAGCAGGAGTTCTACCTACTAATGAAACTAATAAAAATGGCTTTAGTTTCATATCTGAAAGCCCTGCAGCATAATTGCAAAGGTCTTTTGGGATTCCCGGTATCAAGAAAATAAGAAAAACAATTATAATTGCTTTCTTACTATTCAACTGTTTAATAAAGTGTCCTATTTTTTCCTCGCCAAAAATTAGATGCATTGCATCTCGACCTAATACTTTGGCCACATAATAGGTAATTATCGAGCCAATGGTTGCCCCAATTAACGAATATATAAGTCCTATCCAAAAGCCAAACATATAACCTGCGGCGAACTGTAACCATTGTCCAGGAATGATGCATATGACAATTTGTACAATCTGTGCACCAATATAAGCAAAGACACTTTCTGCCTTGTAACGCTCAAAAAAGGTTGTTACATTTTCCATACTAGACATATCGTTGATTAAGTCTTTGTGGAAGATATAAATATAAAGAGGCACACCAATTAAAATGACCAAAAGTAAGGCACATTTTAATATGGTTGCCACAATTTTAAATTTTTTATGGAGTCTGTCTTTTTTCCCCTGATTCATTATACATCCCCTTATATATATAATTTAAATTGAAATTAATTCTTTGTCCCTTAACGCTTGAAGAGCTTTAATTACACCAAATTTTGCATGTTCGTAAGTAAGTCCTCCTTGATAATAAACAATGTATGGTGGTCTAATTGGTGCATCTGCACTAAGCTCAATAGATGAGCCTTGAACAAATGCTCCAGCAGCCATAACTACCTTATCCTCATAACCAGGCATATCCCATGGCACTGGTGTTACATGAGCATCAATAGGCGCTGCCGCTTGAATTCCTTCACAAAAAGCAACTACTGCTTCAGGGCTTTTAAGCTTAACCGCTTCAATAATATCACTTCTCTGATCTTCTGCCTTAGGGCAAACATCAAAGCCAAGTTTTTCAAAAGCCTTGGCACAAAGTACAGCTCCTTTAACAGCTCCATTTACAGTTTTTGGTGCAATAAACAAACCTTGGAACATAGTTCTAGTCTGTCCGAAAGTCAGTCCGCATTCCCCGCCAATACCAGGGGAAGTCATACGATATGAAATCTTTTCTACTAAATCTTTTCTGCCGGCAATGTAGCCACCAGTCAGGGCAAGCCCACCTCCTGGATTCTTAATCAGAGAACCGGCAAGGATATCTACTCCTACTTCTGTAGGCTCTTTAGTATGAAGGAATTCTCCATAACAGTTATCTACCATCCTAACGATATCCGGGTTAATGTTGTGAACAAATTCTGCCCATTCTTGAATCTGTTCTATTGTAATTGCTTTTCTCCAACCGTAGCCAGTGGCACGCTGGACTGTAATCATTCTAGTTTTAGGCGTGATAGCAGCTTTTAATGCTTCAAAATCTATCTGTCCATCTTCAGTTAATTCTACCTGCTTGTATGAAATTCCAAATTCCTTTAATGAACCTTTTCCTTCACCTCTAATTCCAATAACCTCTTCTAAGGTGTCATAAGGGGCTCCAGTACAATATATAAGTTCATCCCCAGGACGTAATATCCCAGTAATAGTTAAAGTTAAGGCATGAGTGCCGTTAACTATAATCGGTCTTACTAAGGCGGCCTCCGCTTTAAATATGTCTGCATAAACTCGTTCAATAGCATCTCTTCCCGGGTCATCATAACCATATCCAGTATTCCAAGCAAAGTGCATGTCGCTGATTCTATTCTTTTGGAATGCCGCTAGTACTTTGTACTGATTAAATGCCATAACATCATCAAGGCCAGTAAATATAGGAGTTACCTCTCCTTCAGACTCATTGATTAAGTCTAAAATTGCAGGAGTAATTCCCATCTCTTGTGTTAACAATTCGTAAGTCGCATTTTTTTTCATGTCAAATTCTCTTTCTTTCTATTGTTCTTTAAATTTAATATATTTTTGTAGACTGTCTTGAGCTTTAATGTCTGGATTACATATTTGTATAATAGTTTGCCCAGCCTTTATACCATATGGATTAGCTTCAAAGAAAGCATTAATTGATTTTTGATATTGTTTTGGCATCATTTTAATGGCATTGTCTCTACCTGTAAAATCATCTTTTTGCCATTTAAATACAGGGAAACCCTTGTTTTTTTGATTGATTCCTGACGTGTCTGCTTCAAAAGCATGACCTAAGGTTGCAGCCATCCTTGGTGAGCGAAACTTTCTGGCATTCCGTCTTTCTAAAGATCCATTGTAGTCTTCACCTTTTGCATCAATATTTATTCCTACACCTGAAGGTGCACTGTCTTCCAAATAATAATTATTGGATATGTATGTAGTTATTTTGTCATCATAGTCAGCAATGTAAGTTCCTAGAATTCCACCCACATTATTGCCACCTTTTATTAAGCCTCCATTGTAGTTGTTTTTTAGGACAACCCCATCTTCTCCTTGAGTCCCTACAACGCCACCTATTGATATTAATGTAAAATTAGACTTAATTGGAGTTGATGTAAGTGATCCTGTATTATAGCTGCTAATAACAGAGGAGCCTGCAGCGTTAACATAGCCTACAACGCCGCCAATACACTCATTAGCAGATCTTATTACGCCTAAATTATAACATTCTTTAATCTGGGCAGACTCAGCTACTGACCTGCCGGCAATCCCGCCGGTTCCATAAGTGCCTACCCCTGCTGACGTAGATGTTAATCTTCCTACATTTGAAGATTCACTAATGGTGCCTCCCCAATTTTCCCCTACAACGCCGCCTACTTTAAAGGCTCCTTTAATATTCCCAGTATTACTTGTTTCTTTTACTGCACCCAAATTATTATAACCTACAATGCCACCCACTTTGTTGTTACCAGTTACGTTGGCATTGTTGATGCAATTTTCAACTGTAGCATTTTCAACTATTTGTCCGGCAATACCACCTATGTTTCGGCCAAAAGAAGTTATTTCACCGTTGATGGATAAGTTAATCGCAGTACCTTTAAGATATCCAAAAAAACCTACGTTGGAATTTGTGTTATTTTCAATAGACACATTGTTAACTGTAAAACCATCTCCATCAAAAGTACCTTCAAATGCATATGCTTCTGAATTGCCAATAGGAGTCCATTCTTCAGTAAGATCAATATCCTTAGTTAATTTAATAGTACAATCCTTAAAGGTTTGAGCCTCGTTTTTTTGCCATTCTAAAACTCGAGTATTTACAAGCTGTGCAAGTCCAAGGAGTTGAGCCTCTGTACTTAATTTAAATTCTTTTTTATTTGGGTTATCATCAAACCAGGAAGTGTCCGCTTCTACAGTTTCAGGCTGTAGAAGGGGTAATCCATCTTCAGTTGTCTCATCCTGAGCTGTTATATTCTCAGATGTGGGTGTTACTGTTTCTGGATTAGTTGGCATTTCTTCTTGTACAACATTAGACTCTTCTTGTACAACACTAGGAGCTTTGTTTTCGCCGGTAGGCATAGTTTCGTTTTCTGCAAAAGCAAATGTACAGTTGCCCAAAACCAGGGCTGCCATAGAAACAAAAATAACAATTTGTTTTTTCATCAGTAACGTTCCTTCCTTCTTCTTTGGTTGATTATTCATCAGTTGACTATTGGCTATCATCCTTGTCATTTTTCCGTTCTAGTTCCCATTCCATGTCATTGACAAGATCTCTTTTTACGTCCATCTTGTGGGCTGCATAAAGTTGGGTTGTTGTTATTTGTTCGTGATCCAAAAGAGCCTGTACGTCGAAAATTGAATTTCCTCTCCCAATAAGACTAGTTGCCGCAGTGGCTCTTAGTTTATGAGGACTATATCCAGTTTTTCTTGATGTACCAAGTCCTATGGATGTGTATTTTTTCACCAGCTCCCTAATCTGTCGCTCTGTCATACGCTTGCCCTGCAAAGATAAAAATAGGGCATCTTTATGGATGTCTTCTAGGGTCTCATTCTTAGCCCGTTCACAATCTAAATACTCTGAAACCACCAGTATTACAGACTTATTTAGGGGCATAATAGACTCTTTGCCACGTTTGCGGAATATTTTAAACTCACCTCGAGAAAAATTAAATGAGGACACATTGAGTTGTTGTAACTCAGAAAGCCTTAGTCCGTAAGTGAGAAAAATTATTAGTATTGCTTTATCTCTCTTTTTAGTTTTCTCCCAAAAGTCATGCTCTTTTTTTGTCAAATAACTTCCCTGTGAAACTGCATCAAGCATACGCATAACTTCGTCATCTTGTAATACTTTGATTTCGTGTTCTCCAGCCTTTGGAACTTTAATGGGGTTAAACCCATCTGTAATATTCTTAAAGAGCAGTTCTTCTCGATATAGCTGTTTAAACATTACAGAAATGGAGGATTTTTTTCTTGCTAAAGTTTTATTGTTGTTTTCGTAAATATAAATGGTATCTTCAGATTCAACTTCATATTTGCGGCAATACTCGAGGAATAAATTCACGTCAGAAGCTTTGATTTGGGCAAATTCTTCTAATGTAATCTGTGCTGGCTTCTCGCCATAAGTAAGCGTCGTCTCCTTAATCAGATAATTTGCAAAGAATCTGATATCGTGAAGATAGGCAAGTCTAGTCATAGGTAGTACGTTTCCTTTTAAGTAAGTGAAAAAACTTTTTAAGCACTGAGGAAGTTCTCCTTGAATTTCTTCACATTGCTTAATAATATCATATTCTTTCATCAAAATATTATCTGGTTTATCACTTTTATGGTGAATTTTTATTTGTTTTGATTTAACCATAAGCTGATCTCCTTAAACCCTTGTTTTTCAGTATCGTAATCAGAAAGATTAAACCATTTAATTGTATCATATCTACGTAGCCAAGTTAACTGCCTTTTTGCATAATTTCTGGTATTTTGCCGTATTTTTTCCGTTGCTGTCAACAAATCATATTTTCCACGTAAATAATCAATGATTTCCTTGTATCCGATCCCTTTCATAGAGATATGATTTTCAGTAAGTCCCATGTCTAAAAGAGATTCCACCTCCGAAACTAAGCCTTGGTCCATTAATTGTTCTACACGTAAGTTTATTCGGCTGTAAAGTTCTTTTCTGTCCCGTGTTAGGCCTATTAAAATAGGCTCGTAATCCTTCACAGGAGTATTAACTTGAGTAAAAGGTTTCATTCCTTTTCCTGTGGCTTTTACAGTTTCAAGGGCTCTGATAATTTTTTGAGTATTATTAGGATGTATTCGTTGTGCAGCCTGAGGATCTTGCTTTTCAAGTAACTCATATACAGCCATCTTCCCTTGGTCTAAAACTAAAGTTTCTAAAGCCTTTCTGTATTCATCCTGTTTGGGGACAGTGCCAAAATCCATTTCATAAAGTATTGCATTTAAATACAGCCCGGTTCCCCCAGAAATGACAGGCATTTTTCCTTTATCATGAATGTGTTTAATGGCTTTCTTAGCTTTTTCTTCATATTTTGCTACTGAGAAATCGTCTCTAGGATCCACCTCGTCTACTAAATAGTGTTTTACACGAGATAATTGATCACCTGTTGGCTTTGCACTTCCAATATCCATATATTTGTAAAGTTGCATAGAATCGCAGGAAACAATTTCACCATTAAATTCCTCGGCTATTTTAAGCGCATATTCTGTTTTTCCAACGGCCGTTGGACCTGCTACTACAATGATTTTCTTCATTCTATACTCTCTTAAACATTCTTTCAATTTCATATTGAGATAACTTTATAAATGTCGGTCTTCCATGAGGGCATGAAAATGGGTTTTCACATTTTTTCAGATCCTGCAATAACCTGTCTATTTCCTCATTTGAAAGATGATCATGGCCTTTCACTGCGCTCTTACAGGATTTCATGATTATTTTTTTCAATAAAGGCTCATTTTCCAAGTTTAGGTTTTCTGTAAGTCCATCAAGGTAATCCTCAAGAAATTTTTCAGCCTCACTAAGACCCATGAACATAGGAATTTCTTTAATAATATATGTTTTAGGTCCGAACTCTTCTATTGAAAAACCCATTGCTGTCAAAGAGTCCATCCAGTCAAACTCGTCTTCTTTTGTTCTGTAGGAAACGGTTATAGTCACAGGCACCAATATGCTTTGTCTATGTTTTTCTTCTCCCTGATACTCATTCATTAACTCCTCAAAAAAGATTCGCTCATGAGCAGCATGTTGGTCAATTAGGTAAAAACAGTTTTCATCAGAAGCTAAAATATAGGTATTGAAGATAGTTCCTGAAATTTTCAATAGATCAAAGTCAAAAGGGGGAGGTGTCTTTATAGGCTGTATCACATCTCCACAATATGGAATCCCATCTTCTTTCATTTGTGATTTTGATTCCTCATCTCGCACTTTAGACAATAACGATTTTATGTCAATTTGGGCTTTTTTATGAATTTGATTCTTATTTTCTTTGGATTTAGGTGGATAATATTTTTCTGTGAACATTTCTCCCCTAAAAGTATTTGCATTTTTTTTATTCACTTCTGGGATGGATTCCTTTGTTAACAATCCGTTTCTAATGGCCTTGTATACTGTTTCCTCGACAAAAGTTTCGTCATTAAATCGAACTTCCCTCTTATTTGGATGAATGTTAACGTCTAAGCTGCTAGGATCCACATGAAGGAATAGAAATACAATAGGATGTCTTCCTTCAAACAATTTATCAGCGTAAGCTTTTTTTACGCTTTGCTCTATTAGCTTGCTATTTATCACTCTCCCGTTAACAAAGAAAATCTGATTTCTTCTGCTAGTTTTGGTGTTGCCAGGGCTTGAAATATATCCTTCTACAATTAAATCATTTCTTTGGTACTTTAGTGGAATTAAACTACTTCCAATTTCCTTGCTATAGATGGTTAAAATAGCCTTGTAACGGTCTCCTTTTCCCAATGTGGAAAACAGCATTGTGCCGTTATTAATCAGTTTAAACTTGATATTAGGATATGCTAAGGCCATCTGGGAAACAAAATCGATAATAACTCCGCTTTCGGTTCCATTTGATTTCATAAACTTAAGCCTTGCTGGCGTATTGTAGAACAAATCTCGTACAACAATAGTCGTTCCGTCAGGACATCCTGTGGGTTTTTTATCAAGGACAATGCTACCTTCAATAGTCAACATAGTTCCCATTTTTTGTTCACGGGTTTTTGTCAAAAGTTCTGTTCTAGATACGGCTGTAATACTAGCTAAAGCTTCGCCTCGAAAACCTAGAGTTTTAATTTTATTCAAATCAGAATCTGTAACAATTTTACTTGTTGCATGGCGATTAAAGGCTAGTTCTGCTTCCTCTGAAGGGATTCCTAGACCATCATCTGTGACTCGTATGTAAGACTTACCGCCCTTTTCAATTTCTACAGTAATAGTAGTGGCACACGCATCGATTGAGTTTTCCACCAATTCTTTTATTATGGATAAAGGTCTGTCCACTACTTCTCCAGCAGCTATTTTACCAGCTACTGTTTTGCTTAATATTTTAATCATGATTGTATCCTTTATTTTGCTGCCATTTTTAATTCTTCTAAAATTTTAAATGCCTCTGATGGAGTGAGTTCCATTAAATCCAAGGATTTAAGCCTTTCTATCACTGGGTTTGGCACAAAGTCAAAAAAGGAAAGTTGGTTTTCTTCTTTTTCTTTTAAAGGTTTAGTACTCTCCGGCACTTTCATTTTGTTTTCCAGTTCTGAAAGCTTTAAGCTTGCACGTTCTAGTAAGCTAGTGGGCGCTCCTGCCAGCTTGGCCACGTGTATTCCATAACTTCTGCTTGCACTACCCTCTACGATTTTATGTAGGAAAATCACGTCTCCATTTTCCTCTGCCACGTCTACATTTAAATTTTTAAACCCAGGAATAGTATCTTCTAAAGCGGTTAATTCGTGATAATGGGTTGCAAACAAGGTACGTATCTTATTTTTTTCATTACACAGATATTCCACTACGGCCCATGCGATGGAAAGTCCGTCATAAGTACTAGTTCCCCTACCTATTTCATCTAAAATAATAAGACTTTTATTTGTAGCCGTATTTAGAATATATGAAAGCTCATTCATTTCTACAAAGAAAGTGCTCTGACCCTGTGCTAAATTATCTGAGGCACCGATTCTTGTAAATATACGATCTACAATACCGATAGTTCCATTTGTACAGGGAATAAAACAGCCGGCCTGAGCCATAAGGACAAGCAATGCGGTTTGCCGCATATATGTAGATTTACCAGACATATTGGGTCCTGTGATTAGGAGCATGCTGTCTTTATCTGTATCCATATAAGCATCGTTACAGACGAAAGCACCATTACCAATAGTCTGTTCGATTACGGGGTGGCGTCCCCGTTCAATAGTGATGTGATCACTTTCGTTGACAATAGGCTTCACATAGTCATTTTGTTGGCTAACCTCTGCAAAAGATGTGAGGACATCTAAGTCAGAAATAGCTGAAGATGTTTCTTGAATCTCTTTGATATGCTTTTGTATTTCATCCCGTAACTCTGTAAACAAGGTGTATTCCATCTGGTTAATCTTAGTTTCAGCGTTTAAAACCAAGCTTTCCATTTCCTTTAATTCTGGGGTAATAAACCGTTCACAATTTGCTAGCGTCTGCTTTCTAATATAGTTGTCAGGAATAGAATCATAATATGATTTTGTGATTTCCAGGTAGTAGCCAAAGACCTTGTTAAAGCCTACTTTTATGTTCTTAACCCCCGTTCGCTCACGTTCACTGGATTCAAGTCCGGCGATCCAATTTTGAGCGTCCTTTATTGAAAATGTCAATTCATCTAGCGCACTAGAGTATCCAGTTTTAATTAAATTACCTTCTTTTAGTAAGAATGAGGGTTCTTCAACGATAGCCTTGTTGATTAAATCGTAAACATTCTGAAGGCTGTGGATTCGTTCTTCAATTTCTTCAAGAAGCTGGCTGCCACACCCTCTTAATTCTTCTTTTATCTCTGGCAATTTCTGGCAGGAATTTCTAAGGGCAATTAGATCTTTACCATTTGCCCTGCCACAGGCAATTCTCCCTGCAAGGCGTTCAAAGTCGTAGATTCCTTTAAGGCTCTCCTTAAGATCATTTCGCATAAGTACATTGGTTTCAAGGATTTCAACCCCATCTAGTCGTTTATTTATGGCCTCTACATTATTTAGAGGTTCTCTAATCCACTGCTTTAGTTTTCGAGATCCCATGGCTGTGTGCGTTTTGTCAAGTACGCCTAGGAGTGAACCTTGTTTTCGTTTTTCAAATAATGTTTCGGTTAATTCCAGGTTCTTTATGGTGGATTTATCTAAAGACATATGATCCCCCATATTGTAAAGCTTTAAGTGAGTAATGTGGCCTAGGTTATTTTTTTGAGTTTCTAAAAGATACAGCAAAAGTGATCCTAAGGCTTTTTGTACGCTATCCCCGTCTTCAATGCCAAGACCGTTTAATGCCTGAATATTGAATTGACGAAGAATAGCATCCTTAGTCGCCTTTTCTGTGTAATATGTATCATTTAGCGGATTAAAATATGCCTGTGTAATTGTCTTAATATCCTCAGGATCAACCAGCCCCAAGGTATCCTCATTAAGAATGACTTCTTTAGCATTCACTTTGACAAGCTCATTTAACATACTTTCCAGTTTGCTTGTTCCTGTAAGGTAAGTAGCACATATTTCCCCAGTTGAAATGTCACAGTACGCAAGTCCTACCTCATCTTCACTATAAAATATTGATGCAAGATAATTATTCTCTGTTTCCTGGAGCATGGTTTGGCTAAGCACCGTACCTGGGGTAACTATTTGAATTACTTCCCGTTTAACTATGCCTTTTGCTTTGCTAGGGTCTTCTACTTGTTCACAAATGGCTACTTTAAAATCTTTTTCCACTAACCTTGCAATATATGAATCTGCGGAATGAAAAGGAACCCCGCACATGGGAGCTCTCTCTTCCATACCACAATTTTTACCAGTTAAGGTTATTTCCAATTCTTTTGAGACTACTAATGCATCTTCAAAAAACATTTCATAAAAATCTCCAAGGCGGAAAAATAAAATACAATCCTTATGCTTTTCTTTAATATCCATATATTGTTGCATCATAGGTGATAATTGCATTTACTTCTCCCTTCTTTTCATTGGCTTATTTCTTGTTATAAGCTTCAATTCCCATTCTAATAAGTTGTACGCCACGAACCATATCTTTCTTATTTAAAACATAGGCAATACGCATCTCATTCGTTCCAAGGCCAGGCGTTGCGTAGAATCCTTCTGCTGGTGCAAACATTACAGTTTCACCCTTGTCATCAAACTCTTTAAGTAGCCAAATTAGGAAATTTTCCACATTATCCACAGGAAGTTTTGCAGTCATGTAAAATGCTCCACCAGGTTTTTGGCAAACAACATCTGGAATCTTCATTAATTCTTCATAAACAGCATCTCTTCGCCCTTCATATTCAACCCTTACTTCATCATAATATGAGGTTGGAAGTTGATAAAGTGCAGCAGCACCAATCTGTTCAATCGTTGGGCAACAAAGCCTTCCCTGGGCAATTTTAATTACATTAGCCATGAATTCTTTGTTTTTTGAAATCAGGCAACCAATTCTTGCTCCACAAGCTGAGAATCTTTTGGAAACAGAGTCAACAATAAGTACTCTATCTGCTATATCATCAATCATGCCAAATGAAGTTGCATCCCTATTGTCATAGGCAAATTCTCTGTAAACTTCGTCAGCAATGATCCACAAATCGTGTTCCTTTGCAATATCACCGATAAGTTTCATTTCGTCAATTGTGAGAACTGTACCTGTCGGATTTCCTGGACTTATACAGCATATTGCCTTAGTTTGGGGGGTAATTACCTTTTCAATTTTTTCTTTGTTTGCATAGTGATATCCTTCTTCTGGGCTAGTTGTGATAGGCATAACTTTACCACCAGCCCCAGTAACAAATGTATGGTAATTTGTATAAAATGGCTCAGGCATTAAAACTTCTTCATCAGAATCTAAAATGGAAGTGAAAATCATATTTAAGGCTTCTGAACCACCATTGGTGATCAAAACTTGATTTCTGGTATAATTCATATCATATCTTTTAAAATACTGGATAATAGCATCTTGTAAAATAGTAGCTCCATTCGATTCAGCGTAGGCAATAACCTTATCATCAAAGTTTCGGATGGCCTCCATAAAACATGGTGGTGTTTCAATGTCGGGTTGTCCAATATTAAGTTGGTAAACCTTCTTGCCAGCCTCTTTAGCTTCTTGAGCCAAAATATTAAACTTTCTGATTGGTGATAGCTGCATTGATAATACTTTTTTTGATAATTTCATTTTTCCTCCTTTTTCTACTAATAAATCATTTTTATTCCAACTCTTCGTGGGAAAGGTTAACTAGAGTTTCAATTGATAAATCAATATCTAATAGGGGGGCTGTTTTCTTTAAATGAAGTAAGTATTCAATATTGCCCTTCGCACCAGTCACAGGAGAAAATGTAAGTCCATATGGATATAATCCTTGTTTTTTCCCGTAAGCAATAACGTTCTTAATAACCTCCTCATGGACATTTCTATCCCTGATGATTCCCTTTTTTCCTACTTGCTCTCTTCCCGCCTCAAATTGAGGTTTTACTAGGCAAACCAGATTACCTTCTGGTGATAGAAGCTTTGCAGCAACTGGGAATACTAAATTTAGCGAAATAAAGGAAACATCAATACTAATGAAATCTACATCTTTATCTATAGTATCTATGTCTAAATAACGTATGTTTACTTTTTCCATGTTTACTACTCTAGGGTCATTTCTCAGCTTCCAGTCTAGTTGTCCATATCCTACGTCAATTGCAAACACTTTTCTTGCACCGTTTTGCAACATACAATCTGTAAAGCCTCCAGTTGATGCGCCAATGTCTACAGCAACGGTATTATCAAGGCGAAACCTAAATTCCACCATGGACTTTTCCAGTTTTAGACCTCCACGACTTACGTAGGGGCAAAGATTTTCCTTAATTTTAATCTCTGCTTCATGGTTTACAGCGGTGCCTGCTTTATCCACTCGCTGTCCGTCTACGTATATAAGGCCTGCCATAATAGAAGCTTTAGCCTTTTCCCGGGAAGTAAACAATCCTTTATTTACTAGGAGAACATCCAGTCTGTCTTTCAATCGATTCACATATCCTTTCCGTTATACCTTGTCGGTCTAATCCATACTTGTGATAAAGCTCATCACATGAGCCATGTTCAATAAATTTATCTGGCCAGCCTATGTTTTCCACTGGAGTATTAGTTTCAGATAAAGCAACCTTTATTGCCTGACCAAAACCTCCTGAAAGCACATTATCTTCCAAAGTGATAATAAGTTTAGTCCTATTTGCAGAATCCTGTAATCCTTGAATGTCCAAGGGTTTTACAAATCTTCCGTTAACTAGTCCTGCATCAATGTTCATTTTTTTCAATTCTTGGCACACAGTAAGTCCAGTGTTCGCCATGTTTCCAATAGCCCAGATTTCAACGTCTTTTCCTTCTTTTATTACATAACTCCCACTATCTAAGCTTCTATCTGAAGAAGCTCCAAATGCTTGTCCTTTAGGATACCTGATAGCACAAGGCCCTGGCAGAGTCATAGCATATTCCATCATTGCTTCTAACTCACCCTTATCCATAGGGGACATAATAGTCATATTAGGCATATGGCTTAAGTATGACAAGTCGAAAATCCCATGGTGGGTTTCTCCGTCAGCGCCTACAATTCCTGCCCTATCAATCCCAAAAACAACTGGTAAGTTTTGCAGACAAACATCTTCCATAATTTGATCATATGATCGCTGTAGGAAGGTAGAATATATGGCTACAACGGGTTTGTATCCTTGTCTTGCAAGGCCTGCTGCAAATGTTACTCCATGGGCCTCTGCAATGCCTACATCGAAAACCCTCTTTGGATATCGTCTTTGAAAAGATTCTAGTCCAGTGCCTTCAATCATGGCCGCAGAAACGGCAAGAATTTTCTTGTTCTTTGTAGCCATTTCAAGGAGCTTATTTCCAAATACTGAGGAATATGTTTCCTTAGGACCAATTTTATTTTCAATTCCAGTAGTAGGATTAAAGGGTCCTGTTCCATGAAATTTGCTGGGAGTCATCTCTGCATTACGATAGCCTTTTCCCTTTTTAGTGATTACGTGAACGAATACTGGCCCATTAACCTCCTTGGCTAGTTCAAGGGTTTTGGTAAGTTCTTGAATATCATGACCATCTACAGGTCCAAAATACTTAAAACCTAATTCTTCAAACATAATACCGTCTAATACAGCATATTTAAGAGAGTCCCTCATATGCTGCATTCCGCAAACCATTCCATTTCCGATTACAGGAATTTTTGAAAGGTTTTGCTTAATAGCCTTTTTAAAGCTAGTGTATTTACTAGAACTTCTCAGTCTGCCTAAATATTTGGATACACCCCCTGTATTAGGAGAGATTGACATTCCATTGTCGTTTAAAATAACAATTACGTTGGTCTTTGATACACCAACATTGTTTAGTGCCTCGTAAGCAAGACCGCCTGTAAGAGCACCATCACCAATAATTGCAGCAACCTTATATAATTCTCCAGATAAATCCCTTGCTGCAGCTATTCCAGCAGCTGAAGATATAGATGTGCTACTGTGTCCTGTATCAAATGTATCATAAGGGCTATCTTTTACTTTGGGAAATCCGCTCATACCTCCAAATTTTCGAAGGGTTGAAAATTCTTTGGCACGACCTGTAAGAATTTTATGGACATATGTTTGGTGTCCAACATCCCAAGTCAATTTGTCCTCTGGTGTGTTGAAAACCTTATGCAGAGCAATAGTAAGTTCAACTATACCTAAATTAGATGCTAGATGTCCACCTGTTTTAGATATATTGCCAATAAGAAAATCACGAATATCATAGGATAATAGCTCTAATTCGTAATTTGTCATATTTTTTAATTCACTTGGAAAATCATAATCTATAAGTTTCTTAGTCATTCTGTACATGCTCCTTGCGCTTTTTATTGATCTCTTATGGCTAGACTTTTTGCTAAATCTGTAAGGACTTCTGCATTATCGTAATAAGGTGCAAGGATGGCAATTGCATTTTCTGTCATCTCCATCAGTTTTACCTTAGACTCTTCAAGTCCATAAACACACGGATAAGTAGACTTTTGTTTTTCAAAATCCTTACCAGTTTTTTTGCCCATTTCTTCTTCACTACCCTCAACATCTAAAATGTCATCTCTAATCTGGAAAGCAAGCCCTAGATGTTCTGCATAAAGTGTCAGGTTGTTAAGCATTTCTTTATCTGCTCCACCAAGTTGTGCTCCAGCTCTTACTGCGGCAACAATTAGAGCTGCAGTCTTTGTTAAATGGATATAATCAAGCATCTCTTTTGAGCAAGCCTTACCTTCTGATTCAATATCAGCAAGTTGACCAGCAACCATACCTCGACATCCTGCACCCTTTGTAATCTCATATTCAGCTCTGATTCTTTTTTTCAATTCTTCTGGTTGGTCAAAATACAACATTTTATCAATACACATTGTTTCATATGCTGCAGCCTGAAGTCCATCTCCTGCAAGAATTGCGGCAGCCTCTCCAAACACGATGTGATTGGTTGGTTGGCCTCTTCTCAGCTCGTCATCGTCCATAGCTGGTAAATCGTCATGAATTAAAGAGTAAGTATGCATGTACTCTATTGCGCAAGCGTAAGGGATGGCAGCTTTAATATCTCCACCTACAAATTCACAGGTGGCAAGAAGCAATACCGGTCTAATTCGTTTGCCTCCTGCAGACAAACTATATTTAATTGCATCATAAAGGGTAATACTTTTATTATCAATTTCTGGTAGAAAATCCATCATATACTCTTCAAAAAAATCCTTATAATCTAAAAATGTTTTGTCTTTCATCGGAACTCTCCCCTCTCTTATTTTTCGTAGGTTTCTATTTTTTGTTTTGCTTTGTTTAGTATGTCTGTGCATTGTTTATGGTACTCAATCCCATTTTCAAAGTTTTTTAAGGCGTCCTCTAAGTTAATGTCTTCTGCTTTTAAATTTTTCGCTGTTGTTTGAAGTTTCTCAAAAGCTTCTTCAAATGTCATTTTTTTTTCGCTCATTATCTCCTCCTTATTTTTTATTTATTTCTAATACTTTACAATTGGCGTCGCCATCCGCAAAAGCTAATTGTAGGTGTTCTCCTACATTTAACTTGTCCACTCTCGTTACAAACATTCCTTTTTCATTGGTTATTGCCGCATATCCACGTTTCATAATGTTTTGCGGATTAAGGTTTTCTAGATTAATTTTAAGAATTTCTATCTGTTGTCTCTTTTTGTTTATAAACTCTTGTAAAACCGCAACATTATTGCTCCTTATATTTTCAATTGCCATTTCTTCAAAAGAAATTCTAGTCTTCAATTCTTTTTTAAACACATCTAGCCCACAATGATCAAGTAGGGTTTCTTTATAATGTATATTCTCCTGTACTCCATCCTTAATTCCAAGGCATATAGCATCAATAGCTTCTTTAAGTGCTTCTATATCTGGAACTGCCATAGAAGCTGCTGCTGTAGGTGTTTCAGCTCTTTTATCTGCAACAAAATCAGAAATGGTCACATCGATTTCATGGCCTACTGCTGAAATAACAGGAATACGTGATGCAAATATGCTTCTGGCTACAATTTCTTCATTGAAGGCCCAAAGATCCTCTATTCCACCACCACCACGGCCGGTAATAATTAAGTCTATATCTGTGAAATTTTCATTTAGGTTGTCAATTGCACTTGCAATTTCACCTGCTGCATTTGGACCTTGGACCAAAACTGGATAAATGAGTACATCCACATAGTTGTTCTTGTTTTTAATGATTCGCAGTACATCCTCAATGGCTGCACCAGTCCGGGAGGTAACTACCGCAATCCTCTCTGGGAAAAAAGGGAGCTCTTTTTTATGTCTATCTTCAAATAGACCTTCCTCTAAAAGCTTTAGCTTCAGCTGTTCAAAGGCTTTATTAAGATCTCCTTTGCCTTCTACTTGAATGTCTTTAACATTTAGGGAGTAACTGCCGCCTCGTTCATAAAGATAAATATAACCGCTTACGGTTATTTCCATACCATCTGCAAGTTCATAGTGAATATTTTTTAAATTCTCTGCTGCCAGAAAACAGTTTAATTTGCTCTTATCATCCTTTAAGGTGAAGTACACATGGCCAGATCCATGAAACTTTAAGTTGGAGATTTCTCCAATAACAGAGACATTTCCAAGTAGTGGATCTGTTTGTAATACCCTTTTTATATATCCATTTAATTGTGCTACTTTTATCGGTTTCATCCCCATAGCTTATCTCCCCCCAAAAATGCAATGCCTACTCCGTTGTCTTGAGATAGCTTTGGGTCTCCAAAATGGATATTTACGCTGCTTTTCTCAAAATAAAGTTGAATTTTCCCTCTTATGTACTTACTAGAAGCCACGCCTCCGGTAAACATTACATTATGAATGCAAGTTAACTGAATTGCGTTTTCTGTCAACTCAACGATGGAATCTGAAATTCTATCAAATAGTTCTCTTATCAAGCCTTGGATATCTATATCTTCCATGGATGACGCTCTAGTGCACTGAGTTTCAATGCCTGACAGGTTAATCCATGTGTCTTTTACTGTGATTTTCTTTAATACTTTAGTGGATTTAGTGGCAGTTAAAGCCAGTTGATCCATTTCCTCTCCTGCAGGAAATGCCATACCTAAGGCAACACCTACTCTATCGATAACTTGTCCAAAGGAAATATCTTTAGAACCACCTATAATATTAATTTTACTTTGACCTATTTTAAGTAGCTCACAGGTTCCGCCAGAAAGATGATACGAGAGAAATTTGTCCATCTTTTCAAATGGACTACCGATTTTAATCGCTTCAATGTGGCCTTCTTGGTGTGAAAATGAAAAGATGGGAATGTTTAAAGCTTGGCTTATCGTATGTGCGAAACTCTCTCCTGCCTTAAATACAGGCATATATGAGCCAGGGATCTGACGAGGCTTATCCGAATAAGCGACTCCACAGATATTGGTATTTCTATCTCCAATTAGTGCCTCTTTTAAAAGAGCTGGAAAAGTTTCAATATGTTGAAAAAGGGCGTCGGATTGTCTCAATCCACGTTCGCCCTGTTTTACTGTGAGTAATTTTCTCAAATCACAAATAATATTTTTGTCCCTGTCTGTAATTGCGACAGAAGTCTTATAATTACTCGTGTCTATCCCTAGTATATACTCTTTATTCATCTTCTTTTTTGGGTTCATCACTTTCAGGAGCTAGTTCGGCTTCAACTTCGTCTTTGATTCTAGCGACCTGACCTAAAACACCGTTAATGAATTTCTTTGAACTTTCATCGCTGTATTTTTTGATCATATCAACCGCTTCGTTGATAGCTACTGCATCAGGAATGTCATCTAAATAAATAATTTCAGCAGCAGCAAGTCGAGTAATGGCAAGATCTACCTTAGGCATTCTTTTAGTGGACCATTTGTGACTGCTTCTATCAATTTTCTTATCTATTTCATCCAAATTGGTGATAATCGCTGTGGAAAGAGCCTCAGCATACTTTCTTTGACCACCTTTAGTAAAATTGTCATCTAAATGTTTTTTCTGGATTTCGTTACTGTAATCGTTATGTGCTTCCATTTGAAATAAAAGCTGCATTACTAATTCTCTTGCTTCGTTTCTAGTCATAATTTTTAAGCCTCCTCTTGAGGGATATAAACACCTTGAACATTAATATTGACTGCCTTTACAGTCATTTCCAACATGGTCTCAATTTCTTCTTTTACATTTCCTTGAATATCCCAGGCAACAGCTGGAATTTTCACTTTATAGTCTACAACTACAAAGATATCAATTATAAGACCTTCATCAGTTTGTGAGGTTTTTATTCCCTTTGACAAAGACTCTTTTCCTAGAATATTTTTAGCTATAATGTTAGTAAATCCGCCAAATAACTCTGCTACGCCTTTTGTTTTTAAAGTAGCGTTTGCAGCACAAACAGCAATAACTTCATCGGAAATTTTTAAATTGCCAATTTTTTGTTCATTTTTTGTATCCAATTTACATACCTCGGCATTTATTATATCAAAATTCCCTTGAAATTACAATGAGGTTTCCCTATTTAAAACTTACTCTGAATTACAATTTCACTAGCTTTTTTACCTGTTTCACGCATTACTACTTCACAGATTTTTGCCACATCCGATTGGTTTAATTTTTGTTTGTCAACCGTTACACTTACACCACTATCTGTGATCATTACTAAGCATTGTGGTAGCCCCTTGGTTTTAATCATATTTTCAACATTTTGTTCCATTTCCATATAGGATAAAATGTTCAACTTTTGCTTATTAGCATTTTCCTTTTCAGTAGTGTTTTCCGACTGAGTTTGGGTGTCCGTAAGCATTGAAATTACCTGATTTCTATCCATAGTGATAGTTGCACGCATTTCTTCAAAGTATGTATCGCTGTTCCTTAGTTCTTCGCCATCATCAGATGTGACAGTAACATTTTTCTTATTTGTTTTTTTACTCTCTTTTTTTTCAACTTCTGTTCCCGTCTCTTCCTCAACTTTTACACTATCTACAAGAACGTCCCCATCATGTTCAGGAATTTCCTGATTACTACTGGTTTTCTCTGACGGAAATACCCCACCAATAGCAGTAAGAATGCCTAAACACAGGCAAAGGGCAAGCAAGCCACTTACCTTCTTTTTATTTTTCTTAAGAGTCTCCCAAAAACTATTTTTCTTATTCATCATTACTCCCTTCACTTTCTTTTTCAAATACCATTACGCTAGAAGCTGGTATATTGAACACTGCTTTCACCGCATTCACTAGATTGTTTCGCACTATAGGATCCTTAGCCCCTTCAGCCGTAACAATAACTCCAGAGATTTTCTCTTCATCATCTTGCTGCAACATTACATCCACAGCACCAACCCCTTTAATATCTTTTAGAATAGTACACAATGCGGCTTCGGTTCCACCGTCTTCATCAAGAATTTGTTTTCGCCCATCCTTACTTTGAGTCATTACATCAAAAGCAAGTAGTGCAACAGCGATTACTATTACTATGGCGATGGCTTTAATCGCCATGTCTTTCATTCTTGGATTGTCTTTAAATTTATCAAACATACTTATTATCTCCTTATATATATATTTCCAGGTACTCTGCCTTATTCCAGTAAATTGAGAAGTGGTGATAATAGGGTAGCCATAATCACTAATGAAAAAATAAATTTAATGTATTTTTCCATATGGGAAGATGGCAAGAGAATTTCAATAAAAGTTAAGGCAAGAATTAAAATGAAAATATTTTTTACCCATTCCTTCATTATTTCCATAAGGTTCCACCTCCAATGCCTATGATAATTGTTAAGAATATGAGAAACATTAGAGCTGATAATCCTAAAATTACCACCATGGTAATCACTGCACTTCCCATTTCATTTAAGCTGTCTGAAATTGACTTGTTTCCTATAGGTTCTACAATAATGGCTGTCACTTTATAGATTACAGCTACTGCTAGCATCTTTAATATAGGAGCTACAATAAGGCATAAAATAACAATGATTCCTAAGACCCCTATTCCGTTTTTTATAACCCCAACACAGCTTAAAACCATGTCTACAGAATCTGCGGCAAATCCACCGATAATAGGCACAAAATTGTCCACAGAATACCTTGCCGTATTAACCAAAAGCCCATCTGCCGACTTTGTGACCAGCCCTTGAATAGCAGTGATTCCAGTAAATATTGTAACGATAAGGCCAGTACAGAAAATTCCTATTCTTCTTAAAAATATTGCTAATTTACCAACATAACTTTTCTCTGTCATGCTGTTGATTAGAATAAAAATAGTGGAAATAAATATGAGAGGAAGTATAAATTTTTGCAATGCTGTATTAAAGACAGTAATAGCACCAACGATAGCTGGATTTAGCATGCTGCCTGATGAAAATCCGCCCATAGCAATAAGTAATGGGATCATAATTGGCAGTAGTATTTGCATTGTATGGGTCATGGTTCCTATAGTGTCAAAACATGAATTATAAGTGTACATAAAATTTTTAAGGCAAAGAGTTATAACTAAACAGCTACAAACTACTGTTCCTAAAGTGGACACTGGTTTTTCCCCAAAAGAATTAGACAAGTTCTGTAAAAGTCCCATAACAATGCAAATGCTGATGATTTCTATGCCCATGATAATTCCGGCTTTGACTTCATAAAGAAATACGTCAAGTAAATTCCTCATAATGACTTCAGACTGAAAAATTGGTTTTCCATCAATGAAGCTTTGAACAATGTCCTCTGTAGAAATGGATGACATAATTCCATGGCTTTGTTTTGCCGCCTCGTCCATAACATTTTCTAATTCACTTAGATCCATTTCCTCCATTTGTTCTCTAATTATTTCTTCGTAACCCATAGTATTTGTCCCCTTACAGTATTGAGTTGATTAATTCCAAAATTGACAAGATGATTGGCATTGCTAAATAAAAAATAATAATTTTCCCCCCAAGCTCTACTTTGCTGCCGATGGCTCCCTCCCCTGCATCTTTACAAATCTGGGCGGTAAAATCAGACATGTATGCAACCACCAATACCTTGATAATAATGGGGAAAAATTCTTTGCCGTATGTCATATCGTCATAAATAGTTGACAAGAATTGAAATACCATGGTTAATTTATCAAGTATCATAACAAAAATGACAATTACAGTGGCAAGAACCACATACATACTCACGTCTTTGTTTATATTTTTCATAAGGGCAGCTAAGATAACCCCAGAAATCGCTATTGCTGCAATTTTTAAAATTTCCATATCAGCTCCTAAAATTGAAACAGTGTTTTAACCGTATCAAAGAATTCGCTAATCATTTGTACAATTAAGAAAAGTACTACAATAATTCCTGCTAATGTAGTCATCATGGCTTGGTCTTCCCTGCCTGCTCTGATGAGTATTTGGTTGAGCACAGCAATTGCAATACCAATACCTGCTATTTTAAATATTATATCTATATCCATTTTGTCTCCTTATTAAATCAGTATTATGGCAATGACAGCCCCTATACAAAACCCTAGACTTTTGTACATTTTCCCCTTGGTTTTCTTGTTTTCCTCTGCCTCTTTAATCTGCTGTTCTAGCTTAATCATAGTTACAGAAAACATGGCCTTTTGTCCTTCAATATCACTTTTTCCAAGTTGAAGTCCCATATCTTTTAAACAAATTAAATCTTCTACGGTCAAACTTCTTTTTCCAAATACAGCATCTATACCTTTGTTCCAACAACATTGGAAGTCCATATTTTTCTTCATGAATAGGTTGCACTGGCTTAAAAGATTCATTGCTGGGTTGTCTTTGTATGTTGAAATTCTCTGAAATGCACTTGGCAACGGATCTTTCTTGTAACTAATTTCCGTTTCCAAAATTTTAATCATATTTTTCAGGTCCAAAAGATCCAAAAGCCGCTGAGAAAATGTCATAGATTTGACTATTCCAAGGCCACCACATGATAAAACAATCACAGCACACAAAATGCCTTTAAACATTGATTATTTCTCCAATTGATCCAGTATGAGGATCATTAGTGAGGAATATAAGTTTAGAGAATACTCCATTTTTTACTATAGACCCCATGTTAGACCTGAGAACATCCTCATAGCTGTTTCCATGCATGGTGGTAATAATCTTCACTCCAGCACAAATAGCCGCTTCAATGGCCTCAATATCCTCTCTCTTGCCAATTTCGTCAGTAGCAACTACATGAGGAGACATTGCACGAATAAGCATGATCATTCCTTCCGCCTTAGGACACCCGTCCATTACATCCGTTCTTGGTCCTAAATCATAAGATGGTTTACCTAAATATGACCCTGCAATCTCTGACCGTTCATCACAAAGGCCTACTTTAAACCCTTTGTGGCTAATAACTCTAACAATGTCTCTTAAAAGTGTTGTCTTGCCACATTTTGGTGGGGAAACAATAAGTGTGTTATTGATCTCTCCTTCATTTAAAATATGTGACATTACTCTTTCAGCCACTCCTATGACCTCTCTACTTCTGCGTAAATTTAATGATGAAATCTCTTTAATCAGGCTGACTTTCCCCTTAGAGAGTACAGCCCGTCCGCAAACTCCTACACGATGGCCCCCCTCAATAGTTATGTAGCCTTTTGCCAGTTCTTCTTCATAGGCGTAATAAGAATAATTAAGCAGATTATTTAAAATTTCTTCTATGACTTGTCTATCTATTTCCACGTCTTTTCCTAGGATTACGACTAGTTCTTGGTTTTTAACGACTACTCGTATATCACTATATGCCTTAATGCGAATTTCTTCCAAGGATTCTAACATCTCTTTTGGCAAGTCATTAATAGGCTGGCGAATGGCTTGGGGCAATTTACTTAGAATTTGTTCTACATTGTTCATTTTACATACCTCTTTTCTTTGTTTTATACATCTTATGATGTGGACAAGGTTTTATGCTTGTTTTTTCACTTGTTAAATTTATCCCCATGCGTATTTACAAAATGAACAAAAAAAACAGGTGAATCCGTAAAGATACACCTGTTCATTATTTTTATATTTATTTATTTTTTTGCTTTGCTATGCACAACTGCCTGAGCTGCTGCAAGTCTTGCAATTGGTACCCTAAATGGTGAGCAAGATACATAGTGTAGGCCAATATTATGACAGAATTCAACAGATCTTGGGTCTCCGCCGTGTTCGCCGCAGATACCAAGCTTAATATTTGGTCTTGCCTGTTTTCCTAATTCTACTGCCATTTTTATTAGCTTGCCAACGCCTGTCTGGTCGATGGTTTGGAATGGATCATCTTCAAATATTAGTCTTTCTCTGTACTCTTTGATAATCTGTCCTGTATCGTCTCTAGAAAACCCAAAGGTCATCTGAGTAAGGTCATTAGTACCAAATGAGAAGAATTCAGCTTCTTTTGCAATTTCATCTGCAGTAAGGGCTGCTCTTGGAATTTCGATCATTGTTCCGACTAAATATTTGAATTTAGTACCTTCACGCTCAAAGCATTTTTCAATTGTCTCAACTACAGTTTCCTTAACGTTCTCAAGTTCCTTTTCAAGTCCAACAAGTGGAATCATGATTTCTGGAATGATGTCAAGACCCTTTTCTTTTCTTACTTCAATGGCTGCCATAATAATGGCTTCCGCTTGCATTTCAGCGATTTCAGGGTATGTTACAGCAAGACGGCAACCTCTATGCCCAAGCATAGGATTGAACTCATGAAGTTCTTCTGTTGCTTTTGATAAAGTTTCATAAGGGATCCCAATCTGCTTTGATAACATTCTAATTTCCACATCTGTATGGGGAAGGAATTCATGAAGAGGTGGATCCAGTAGTCTAATAGTTACTGGTCTGTCTCCCATGGCCTCATATATTCCCTTGAAATCTGCCTTTTGGAAAGGTAGTAAGTATGTTAATGCATTTCTTCTGTCTGCTTCTGTCTCTGCAAGAATCATTCTTCGCATTGCTGGGATTCTATCTTCTTCAAAGAACATATGCTCAGTTCTACAAAGACCAATTCCCTCAGCTCCAAATTCAACTGCTTGTCTTGCATCGTTTGGATTATCTGCATTAGTTCTAACCTTTAATGTTCTAATTTCATCTGCCCAGTTCATAATGATACCAAATGCTCCAGAAAGCTCTGGTGTAACTGTTTTAATCTGTCCGTTTAACACTTCGCCTACTGTACCATCGAGGGATATGAAGTCTCCTTCTCTAAATATCTTTTCACCAATTTTTAGTGTCTTCTTATCACTGTTCACCTGAATATCTGTGCAACCAGATACACAGCACTTACCCATACCTCTTGCAACTACTGCCGCATGAGAAGTCATTCCACCTCTTGCCGTAAGTATACCTTCGGCTACAACCATTCCAGATAGGTCTTCCGGTGAAGTTTCTAGTCTTACAAGAATAGCCTTTTCTCCATTTTCAACTGCACTTACAGCATCCGCTGCAGTAAAGTAAATCTTACCTGTTGCTGCACCTGGTGAAGCTGGTAAGCCTTTAACTAGTCTTTCAGCAGCCTTCAGCTCTTCATCATCAAATTTTGGATGTAATAGCTGGTCAATCTGCGCAGGTTCTAATCTTGTTACAGCTGTTTCCTTATCTATTAAGCCTTCTTCTTCCATGTCAACAGCAATTTTTACTGCTGCTGTTGCTGTCCTTTTTCCACTTCTTGTTTGCAGCATATATAATTTACGTCTTTCAACAGTAAATTCCATGTCTTGCATATCTGTGTAATGTTTTTCTAAAAGCTCTGAAATACGAATGAAGTCTTCATAAACTTCAGGGAAAGCTTCTGCCATTTCTGTAATAGGTTGTGGCGTTCTGATTCCAGCCACCACGTCTTCTCCCTGGGCATTCACTAGGAATTCTCCAAAGATAGCTTTTTCTCCGTCCACAGGGCTCCTTGTGAAGGCTACACCGGTACCTGAAGTATCTCCCATGTTGCCAAATACCATAGACTGGATATTTACCGCAGTACCCATGCTTGATGGAATGTCATTTAAGCGTCTATAAAGAATGGCTCTATCTGTATTCCATGAACGAAATACTGCCATAACTGCTTCCACTAGCTGATCTTTTGGATCCTGTGGAAAGTCTCTTGTAGTTTCTGTTTTTATTAATTTTTTGTAATCTGAAATGATGCTCTTTAATTGTTCGGTTGTTAGATTCACATCTTCCTTACAACCATCTGCAGTTTTTTTGCCTTCAAAGATGGCATCAAATTTTGCCTTGGAAATTTCTAAAACAACATCTCCAAACATTTGTATAAATCGTCTGTAACTGTCAAATGCAAATCTAGGATTTTCTGTTAATTTTGCTAAACCTTCAACCGTAAGATCATTTAATCCTAAGTTTAGGATAGTATCCATCATACCTGGCATTGAAATCTTTGCACCAGATCGAACAGAAACTAAAAGTGGATTTTCTACGCTTCCAAACTCTTTGCCAGTCACATTTTCTAAATCCGCTAATTTCTCAAAAATATCATTAATAATATCCTGTGCAATTGTCTGATTTTCATCATAGTATCTATTACATGCTTCTGCGGTAATAGTAAATCCAAAGGGTACGGGCAAACCAATTTTCGTCATTTCTGCAAGATTTGCACCCTTACCTCCCAGTAGATCTTTCATATCTTTTGAACCCTCATTAAATGAGTAAACAAACTTCTTCATCTTTTTCAAATCTCCTTGTTCTTAAAAAGTTAATTGTTGTTGGATATATTCTTTCACCTGATCAATTGGAATTCTAATTTGCTCCATGGTGTCCCTGTCACGAATTGTAACACAGCCATCTGTCTCAGTATCAAAATCCACACATATGCAATAAGGTGTCCCTATTTCATCTTCACGCCGGTATCGCTTACCAATAGATCCTGCTGTATCATAATCTACAGGGAAATACTTTGACAATTCCTCATGTATAGGTTCAGCAATATGAGATAACTTCTTTGCCAAAGGTAAAACTGCAGCTTTAAACGGCGCAAGAGCCGGGTGAAATCTTAGTACTATTCTAGTATCTTCTTTTCCTTTTCCATCTGTCAACGTCTCTTCATCATATGCATCTACTAAAAATGCAAGGGTAACTCTATCAGCTCCCAGTGAAGGTTCAATACAGTAAGGAACGTATTTTTCATTTGTTTCTGGATCCACATAATTCATTTCCTGTCCAGAATGTTCAATGTGCTGTTTAAGGTCAAAATCAGTTCTGTCTGCAATACCCCAAAGCTCGCCCCATCCAAATGGAAACAGATACTCAATATCAGTAGTTGCATTGCTGTAGTGAGAAAGTTCTTCTGCATCATGATCTCTAAATTTAATATGATCCTCTTTCATTCCTAAATTTTTAAGGAAGTTCATACAGTAATTTTTCCAATGGTCAAACCATTGCAAATCTGTACCTGGAGCACAGAAAAATTCTAATTCCATCTGTTCAAATTCTCTTGTACGGAAAGTGAAATTTCCTGGTGTGATTTCATTTCTAAAGGATTTACCTATTTGTGCGATGCCAAATGGAATCTTTTTTCTTGATGAACGCTGCACGTTCTTGAAATTAACAAAAATACCTTGAGCCGTTTCAGGCCTTAAGAATATTTCCGATTGTGAATCTTCTGTTACGCCTTGAAAAGTTTTAAACATCAGATTGAATTGTCTAATACTAGTGAAGTCTTGTTTTCCACATTGAGGGCATTTAATCCCTTCGTCTTCAATGTACTTTTGCAACTTATCATTTGACCAACCATCTACTGTCACGTCTTCAATGCCTTTTTCCTTAAGATAATTTTCAATTAGTTGATCCGCACGAAATCTAGCCTTACAACTTTTACAGTCGATAAGAGGATCTGCAAACCCTCCAACGTGCCCTGATGCCACCCAAGTCTTTGGGTTCATTAGGATTGCTGCATCCAGTCCAACGTTATACTTTGATTCTTGTACAAACTTTTGCCACCAAGCCTTTTTAACGTTGTTTTTAAATTCAACGCCAAGAGGCCCGTAATCCCATGTGTTGGCTAATCCACCATAGATGTCTGAGCCTGGGTATACGAACCCTCTGTTTTTAGCTAGGGCAGTAATCTTCTCCATTGTTACATTATTGCTCATTGTAAACTAATTACCTACCATTTCCATATTATTCATCAATTTTATCTTTAACTTCTTCTACTTTTTCTTCCACAGAATCTACAGTGTCTTCAACCATATCATCCATGTCTTCTGAAAAACAACTGGAAAAATCAATATCTTCAGGTCTATCTTTCTTTACTTTATTGATTGCTTCTGTTGCCTTAACTTTTGCATTCTGGTAAATGTCTGCGCTCTTTTCTTTAACTTCATCTGCAACAACACTACCTTTTTCTACTACAGTTCCCATTGTATCTGATACGCTATCACTAACATCTATCACTGTACCATCGTCTTTAATCACTTCAATAGTGCATTTGAATCCAAAAGCAGCTACAACGCCAACTACAACGCCCCAAGGTGCAATAATAGCTCCTAGGATACCTGCATTTACTGGTACTTGCAAAACAACTTCTTCATCTCTTTTAACTAAAATTTTAGCAACATTACCCTTTTTGATCAGATCTTTTAGACTTTCTATAACTGCTGTGCCTTGTTTGCTAAATGATTTTGCTTCCTGATGGTCTATGGTTTCTTCTATGTTGATGATTGCATCTACCACACTACCATCTGCCTCTTCTAAAGCTTCTTTTGCCTCGGAATAGCTTACGCCTGTTCTGTCTTTGACTAGTTCGATTTTTTCTAACGTAATCTCCATATTTCTACCTCCCATTATTTACTCTTTGATTAGAAAGCTTTCGCTTTTTAATTCTCCAATATCCAAATAGTATGCCACGTACTGCTTTAATATAATCTGCAGCTGGTTTTGAATGGCCTCCTCCAAAGCAAGGTTCTCCAAAGAACTTAAAGAATTGCTAGAAAAATAATTCAATATGTCTACTATATCAAATTTAGCGTGATAAATCAATGTATCATTGCCATTAATTTGTATGTTTCGGCCACATTTTTCACAAATAATTCCACCATCTTTAACGCTGAAAAGTGCAGGTTTCTTGTTTTCTCCACATTTGATACACAGGTCAAGCTGTGGCATGACACCTAGTATTTTAAGCAACTTCACTTCGTAAGCCAAAACTAAGGTCATATGCTTTCGTTTTCGGGTTTCCATAGCAGCAAAAAAATCTAGGATTAGACGAAAAATCGCCGGGGATGGGTGTTCCTCCACTAAAACTTTTTCTGTCAATTCAAGCACATATGCACTACTCATGTATTTATCTATGTCTTCTCCGATTTTATAGTAGCTTTTCTTCACTTCAAATCCGTTAATATTATACATATCTCGGTTTTTAAATAACTCGTACCTGCCGTATGTAAAGGGTCTCATGGCTAAGGCTGACTTCCCTTTTCCTCTTTCGTTAATCCCTGTTGATGCACTGATCTTGCCAAACTTTTGAGAAAACAACAAAACCATACGACGTCCGCCAATTATCTTTGTTTGTCTTAATATTATTCCTTCTGTATCTGTAATCATCAACTCGACCTTTCTGTCCTTTGGGAAGGTTGTTTAAACTGTTTAACCTTTATATCCAAAGTTTGATAAGGCAAAATCGCTGTCTCTCCAATTTTCTTTTACTTTAACCCAAAGTTCAAGAAATACTTTTGTGCCTAGCAAAGCTTCCATCTCTTCTCTTGCACTTTTACCTACGCCTTTTAGCTTTCTACCTTCTTTACCAATTATCATTCCCTTATGGGATTTCTTTTCACAGTAAATTACTGCACCTATCTTAGTAATCTTAGGGGTTTCTTCATATGTTTCTATTTCAATGGCAATGCCGTGAGGCACTTCTTGTTCAAGGTACATGAGAAGCTTTTCTCTAACAATCTCGCTGACAATGAATCGCTCCGGATGGTCTGTTACCATGTCCTCAGGGAAATACATTGGCCCTTCTTCTAAATATGATGCTGACTGGTCTACTACATCTATTATATTTTTGCCTTCTAAAGCACAGGTTCCAAAGATACTATCAAAGATGCCTGTTTCCTCAAATTCTTCATAAATTTCACGAAAAGTTTCTGGCTCTAGTTTATCTATCTTATTAATGACTAAAATCTTTGGTGTCTTTATCTCTTTTAGCATTTCAAGAATATATCTGTCCCCTGGCCCAGCGCTAAGCTTGTCATCTACAATAAAAATAACAACGTCAACCTCTTTAAAAGTGTTAATAGCTGTATCAGTCATGTAGCCACCTAACTTGTTTTTTGGCTTGTGAATACCTGGTGTATCAATAAATACCATTTGGAGGTCGTCCTTTGTATAAATTCCTCGAATGCTATTTCTGGTGGTTTGAGGCTTGTCTGTTGTAATTGCAATCTTTTCACCTAAAATTCCATTTAACAAAGTTGATTTGCCTACATTTGGCCTGCCTATAATTCCTATAAATCCTGATTTCATTATATCTCCTATAATCTAAATCCTTCGGGCAAAAGATCTTTTACCTTTTGCACACGAAGACTATTTGTATTTTCTCCTGTAATAACATCGATCTCTTCTCCAAATTCATACATGAACTGACGACAAATCCCACAAGGAAGTGCTTCTCCACCGCTAGATGCTATTGCAATGGCTGTAAAGGTTCTCTCACCTTGTGCAATAGCTGTGACAAAGGCTGTTCTCTCGGCGCAAATGGTTGCACCATAAGAAGAGTTTTCTACATTCACACCAATATAAACCTTCCCACTTTCACAAAGAAGGGCTGCTCCAACTTTAAATCGTGAAAATGGGACATAGGCATTTATCTTTGCCTTGTCTGCCATGTTAAATAATTTTTTATAATCCATGACTACTACCTTTCAAGGTCTAATTTTTTCATAATCTCTTCTTCTTTTAATCGCATAAGTTTTTTATCTTCCGATTCTAAATGATCATATCCTAAAAGATGAAACATGCTATGAATGAACAAATATATAATTTCTCTAGCTGGAGAATGTCCAAATTCGTCAGCCTGAATCAATGCTTGTTCTCCGCATATGACCACATCACCTAAAAGTAAAGGCTTGCTGTTATCAATTTTGGACAAATCACTGTACTGGGGAAAAGAAAGGACATCTGTAACCTTATCTGTCCCTCTGTAAAGCTTGTTTAGCTCCTGTATTTCCTCACCTTCCACAAAGCTTAGACTCACTTCTACATTTGCAGGGTCAATACCTTCACCCTTTACACAAATTTCTGCCCCTTCTTTTAGCTTGTCCGCTACCTCCTGGGGCAATTGTCGATTTTCTTCCCATAAAATATTCATCTTTTACTCCTCCCCTTTGGTTTTGTTATAGCGATCATAAGCTACCACAATTTTCTTTACAAGCTCATGACGGACTACATCCATATCCTTCAAATAACAAAAATCTATATCTGTAACTATTTTTAGCACTTTTTCAACTTCAATTAGGCCAGAACTGTTACCTCTTGGCAAATCTATTTGGGTCACATCTCCTGTAATGACCATCTTGGATCCAAATCCCATTCTGGTCAAAAACATTTTCATCTGTTCAGGAGTAGTGTTTTGAGCTTCATCTAGAATGATAAATGCATTATCCAATGTCCTTCCCCGCATATATGCCAAAGGAACAATTTCAATAGCCTCTTTTTCTCTAAGCTTAGCCGTGTTTTCCCTGCCGAGAAGGTCATATAGAGCATCATATAAAGGCCTTAAGTAAGGATCTACTTTCTCTTGAAGATCTCCTGGTAAAAATCCTAATCGCTCTCCTGCCTCAACTGCTGGCCTTACTAAAATGATCTTCTTAACCTGCTTATTCTTAAAGGCAGTGACCGCCATTGCAACGGCAATATATGTCTTTCCTGTACCTGCTGGACCTATGCCGAAAACTATATCATTTTTCTTAATACTGTCAACATACTTTTTTTGTCCAACAGTCTTAGGGCGTAATGGCTTGCCTCTTTCTGTAAAACAAATGATATCTTTATCAAGCTTACTATCATTGTATGACAGACCTGACTTATTTAATGAGATAACATAATTAATTTTCTGTTCATCTAAAGTTTGACCACCAAGTATTATACGACTCAGTTCCGAAAGTACTATTTCTCCTTTATTTGCTTCTTTTCCTGTTAGAATTAGTTCATTATCACGCTGAACGATTTTCACATCAATGTTTTCTTCTATGATTTTTAGATTTGCATCTAAATTTCCAAAGAGCTCTCTTCGATCCAGCTGATCACTTATCACCATCTTTTTTAAGTTTTCCATGGTCGTTTTTTGCTTTTCCAAATACAATCTCCTCTTCTATGCCTATTTGTTGTAATGCCTCTATTGTAACACTTATTTCCATTATATTTTTTTCTAGAGTAAAATTCAAACTTTTATTTGAAATTTCCGCCTTATTATCCAAGTTTTCTTTGACAAATTGCCTAATTTGAGCATTTACTGCCTTTTCCACAGATTTCTTATCAAGTTCACGCCGTTTTAATGTTAATTCATTCACCTGAATAAGGTCTATTTTAATGGGAATAGGTTTTACTATATTAATTAAGTTATGAGATGTCCTCTGTGAAACAGGATAATGATTCATTTTGCCCACTATATTTTTACCATTAATGGAAATTCCAAAGAAACTTCTCCCTGTCTTTGTCTTTATTCTCTGATACCTCTCTGTATAATATACCATATGATAAGGTATATTTGCTTCTACAATTCCTTGGGCATGAACATAAGTGTTGGTTTTCTTTTCATCTGGAGTGCCAAAAGCAGTGCTATTTAACGGAATCTTACCCTTTATAAGAATATCACCCTTTTCCACATAAGTATTATCTTCTACACTTCTTATTCCTTCTGTAGGAATTATTTTTTTAATGTACCCTGACTGGTCTGCAACAATGTTACATGGCTTTTCATCTTTTACTTTGATTTTAGGTTTTCCAGCACCTTCCACAATTTTTACTTCTGCCATACGGCCATTAAAGCGAACACTGACCCAGGAAAGTTGATCAAATGTTTTGTACATGTCCCTTTTAACCTTACTTATGTCAACTTTTTTACGACAACCTTCGTAGAGTCCACTGTCTTCCATACACTGGCGCAATTCAGGTTCTGATAGTTCTTCATACCCATTTATTCGAATCTCAGCGATAAACAGGCTTTGATACACAATGAGAGCCACAAAAAATAAAAGGCCTACTAAAGTGGTCTTTCTAATCCATACCCTATGGAAAAAAAGTTTACAACCACCTTGTTCCAATAGTGTAATTTTATATCTACTCTTTGCTAGCTTTTTTAATTTGTTGAAATCTTTTCCACTTATGGTCACTGTAATCTCAACCTGATTAATCCATCGAATTCTCTTAAGGTCGATTCCATTTTTAATACATTGATCTATTAATTGGTTTGGATAGAAGCCTTCAACTCTAATCTTCTTCCAGTGTTCCATAAAATTGAATTTGTTCCATGTCACCTGTTATCAGCATCCTTTCATCCTTTAGTTCTGTGATGATTAAATTTTTGCCCATAAGAGAGGTGAATCGTTTGCCATTGTCCACAATGATTTGATCTTCACTTAGAAGTACTAGTTTCTTCACGTTGTCTAGTACTGCTGTATTGCCACTGACCAATATCCTTGGCATATTTATTGCGAAATCAAATAAAAGCTCATCTTTAATGGTCATAATCCCTCCATGGTCACTGCATGTATTAATTAAGTTTATTTTTAACTAAGGGAAATCATTACCTTTTTTTAATTTATTCTAAAAAAAACTACCCCATAATGAGGTAGTGATGTGTCCCGTGTCAAGTGGGCAAACAAAAATATTCAGTTTATAAATTGGCTTTTGGGTTTTGTTCTTCCTTCATCTTGACATAAAATAACCCCCAAAGTATAGTCTTGAAATCTTTTCTTATTTCAAGTGCCTACTCTATGGGGATCATATCATAGTTTCTTTAAGTGCCTGTTTATGTTATTTTAAAAATTCCTGAACAAGTTTTCGAACTGTATTGCCATCGGCTTTTCCTTTTACCTTTGCCATTGTTGCTCCCATAAACTTGCCCATATTTTCATTGTGCCTTTCAAGGCCTTGATCATCGGCAATGCCTTTAATCACTTCTTTGATATTTTCTTCTGACAATTGTTCTGGCAAATAGCCTTCAAGTACCTTAATCTCCGCTTCATAAGCATCTTTAAGATCTTCTCGACCAGCCTGAATGAAATCAGGAAGTGCATCTTTTCTCATTTTTACATTTTTAGCAATAATGTTTAAAATGCCTTCTTCATCAATATCTTCACGTTTGTCTACTTCATATTGTTTGATACCTGCTCGCACTAAATTCACAGTATCTTTTGCGACTTTGTCCTTAGACTTCATCGCTTCTTTAAAATCAGCAGTCAATTGTTCTTTTAGACCCATATTAAAACACCTTCTTAATAATCCTTTACAACAAAACTAAAACTTCTTAGCCTTTTTTCTCGCTGCTTCAGATTTTTTCTTTCTTTTTACGCTTGGTTTTTCATAATGCTCTCTCTTTCGCAATTCTGACATAACGCCATCTCTTGCGCAAGAACGCTTAAAACGCTTAAGTGCGCTTTCCAAACTTTCGTTTTCTCGTACAACTACCTGTGCCATTTCCGTTTCACCTCCTGACCTATCTATAAATACATAGATGTTATAAACGGTTTTACCTATAACGTTGCTATTATACTATTTTTGGTACAACTATGCAAGGAATTTTTCTTTCTAACCCCTTCTAAAAATTTAACTAAGTTTTATTGTACATTAAAAATGATTTCCTGTAAACTATAAGGCAAAAAGGAGATTGTAATGAGGAAAGTAATGATAATTGTGATTGACGGCTGCGCTCCGGAATATTTAACCCAAAAAACAGCGCCTAAAATTTTTAGCCTGATTAAAAAGGAAGGATCCTTTTCCAAAAGGATTCTTGGGTCAGTTCCTACGGTTACTAATGTAAACCACGCTAGTATCGTTTCTGGACTTTTTCCTGAAGATACTGGGGTTGTCGGAAATTACTACTACCACCCTGACACTGAAGAAGAAGGCTTTATTGAAGATAGTAAATTTATGAAGGCTGAAACTATTTTTAAGAAATACAAAAATAATGGAAAAACTTCTGCCCTTCTTACAGTAAAAGGAAAAGTCCTTCAAGTCTTTGGCCAAGATGCGGATTTAGGTATAAGTGTACAAACCCCAGATAGGTCTATTTTAGATGACCTAGGCTTATCCATTCCTCCTGAGGTGCAAAGCATTGAAAGCAGCCAGTGGATCTTTCAAGCGGCCTACCAAGTTATAAAACAAAAATCCCCAGACCTTGTTTATTGTACTACAAATGATTTCGTCATGCACCACTACGGGCCGGATACTTATGAGGCAATGGCTCAAATAGGAACTATCGACGATTATGTTGCCAAAATCCATGAACTGGAACCTTATAGAGAAATATACATTACTGCAGACCATGGAATGAACCAAAAAACCACATTAATAAACCTTCAGGAAATGGTGGACGATGCAGGATTTCATGTGAAATGTGTTCCACCTTTAAAGGATAGATATATTGAAAATCATATATATCAAGAAGGAGGAATCCTCTATCTATATGTGAAAAATCAAAGTGAAAAAGAAAAATTCTTAAGATTTGTTCGAACCCAAGAAGCTGTGGAACAAGTGTTGGATGCTGTGACCGCAGCCAAAGAATATAACCTTCCTCAAGATGCAATTGGAGATTTTGTTGCCTTTGCTGGCAAGGACTTCGCTTTTGGAGAAGTGAAAAATCACATTCTTCATTCAGATAAAGTCCGTACCCACGGATCTCTCCATGAACGAGAAATACCACTTATAGCCATTAATAGTAACAATGACCCTGAACAATATGAATACAGTAAGGATATTGTTAGAAATCTTTACATATAGCTTAAAAAACAAGGGCATGTTGGTGCTAGTATATAACAGTAGACACGAAAAGTTGAACACTTTGTAATACACGATGAAAAGAAAATGAGCTGTTCCGGCTGAATAAAAAAACAATCTCCCATTAGACTTAAAAAATCTAATGGGGGATTGGCTCAGGTGTCGCTTCCTTATGAAGGCTTTTTTATGTTTTGTTATCAGCCTGGAGGCCAAGTCAACTTTCGTTTTCCAAGAAGATGAAAATGAAGATGCTTTACGGTCTGGAAACCGTCCTCTCCACAGTTGTTCACTAGCCGATAACCATTTTCAAGACCAAGGGATTTAGCAATGTCTTTTACCTTAACCATGATATGAGCTAAAAGCGGTTTATCCTCTTCGCTTACATCGTCCATTGAAGCTATGTGCCTCTTTGGGATGATCAACACATGAACTGGTGCCTGTGGCTCTAAGTCGTGAAAACAAAGAATCTGATCGTCTTCATAGGCAATATTTGAAGGTATTTCTTTTTTTGCAATTTTGCAAAATATACAGTCTGTCATTTTTCCATCACTCCTTATCTAATTTCTGATTTATTTAAGACTAATCATATCACAATTTCTCCCATCATGCCATCTTGAAATAATCTTCCAAGGCGAACCTGGGCAAACTGATTAATGTCTGTATCCTTGTTATTTTCTACATAAACCTTAATGTAATTGTCCGTGTATCCAGTAATCAAACTTTCTCCATGTACGTATTCTTCAAAGAGAACCTTTCGAATTTTGCCTATGTTTTGGGTGAAGAATTTACAAGCAACTTCTTCGCTTGTTTCTGCTAGAGCCTCTCCTCGCTGTTTCTTTATGTCTGGGGAAATCTGCCCTTGCATATCCGCCGCCTTTGTTTTAGGCCTCTTAGAATATTTGAATCCGTGAACTTTGCAAAATCCTGACTTTCTAATAATGGCTAAGCTGTCCTGAAAATCCTCTTCACTTTCCCCAGGAAAACCTACGATTAAATCAGTAGTTATTCCATATTCTGGGTCGTGATCTTTAAGCATTTTCACAATATCTAGGTATTCCTCTACTGTGTAATTTCTGTTCATAGTCTTTAATATATTATCACTTCCACTTTGAATTGAAAGGTGAAGATGTGGGCATAGCCTTTTGTAAGCCAACAGCCTTTTCACATTTTCTTTCTTTATCACCGTCGGCTCAAGAGAACTTAGGCGGATACGAAAATCTCCTTCAAGATCATTTAGCATTTTAATAATAACTTCGATACCATGTATACCCGTTATTGTTTTTAAGTCATCTGATAGTGAAAAATCTGGTTCCTGACCATAAAGAGCAGCGTTGATCCCTGTTAGAATCAGTTCTTTAAACCCGTTGTCTATAAGCATTTTCGCTTCTTTTAAAATTTCCTCTGGCTTTCTACTTCGCACTTGCCCTCTGGCATAGGGAATTACACAATAGGTACAAAATCGATTGCAGCCTTCCTGTATTTTTATATAGGCTCTTGTCCGAGACTCCATGGAAGTTATAGTCCCCGTTTCCTCGTACTGTGTAAGCTTCTCATAAGGGTGAACATATACCTGCTTGTCCCCTGTAACAAGATAGTTCTCAATATACTCCACAAGGTTATTCTTTTCGTTGGTTCCTGCAACCAAATCTACACCCTGGATAGACTTGACCTTTTCCGGATCAATTTGGGCATAACAACCAGTGACAGCCATTACGCTATCCGGATTTTTCTTCTTCATTCTACGAATATATTGTCTAGATTTCCTATCAGCAAGGCCTGTAACCGTACAAGTATTAATAACATAAATATCAGCAACATCATCTTCCTCCACTAATTGGTATCCTTTGTTTTTAAATTTCATCTTTAAGGATTCGGTTTCATATTGATTAACCTTACACCCTAGGGTATGGAACGCAACTTTCATCACTTGTACCTCTCTCTTTTGGTTTTCTTGTCATTTCTATAACTTTGTTCATATTAATCTGCTCCCAATTCAATGTCAATAATATTTTCTAATGTTTTCTCATATGATATATGAAAATGATAACAGAGGAGGAAAAATCTTGAGAAAAAAAGAAATGAAACTAATAGGGTTAATTGGAGTGGGCCTAGTTATAGGCTTATTTGTTTTTTGCTTTTATAATTTTACTACTAACCAAACTTTCTTTTCGGGAGAAAAGAAGGATACAATAAAGTGGGTGGATTTTAATGTACCCTACTCTGCCCTTGAGAAGGCAATGGAACTTGACATTGACACTTACGACAAACCCATTCATATGAACTGGGTAGACACTTTAGCATATCTTGGAGCAATATATGGAGGAGATTTTGATGATTATAGCCCAAAAGATATGGATGACTTTTACATAAAGTTAAAAGAAAGTGGATCCATTTCAAACTTGACCCGAGGCATGAAGTCCTTTTCACATTATCAGAAGATATATGGCGCCATTTTAAGGGGTTTAATAGGTAAATACAAAGTGGAGGTTCCTGATTCATCTTCCACCGGGAGAGGTGAAATCAGAGTGAAAGAGGTTTATGGACTAAAAGGGTTTTCTCCTATTGCCAAAGACTTTGAATACACTGATTCTGATGACTTTGCTACAGAAAGAAGCTATGGGTACAGCAGAAAACATTACGGTCATGATCTTTTAACTGCCACTGGCACCCCAATCGTAGCAACCGAAAGTGGTACAGTGGAGGTTTTAGAGTGGGACCAGTACGCAGGCTGGCAAATAGGTATACGTAGCTTTGATAAAAACCGTTGCTATTACTATACTCACCTTAGAAAAGATTCTCCGTATCAAGATGGCCTTTATCCGGGAAAAACTGTTACTGCTGGCGATGTAATAGGCTACAGCGGAGAAACTGGATATAGCATCAAAGAAAATGTCAATAACGTTGATATTCCCAATCTCCACTATGGAATGCAGCTTATTTTTGATGAAAAAACAAAGGATAGTCCTAATCATATTTGGATAGATATGTATCCTCTCACTCAGCTTCTTGAAAATCACAAATCCTCTGTTAAAAAAGATAAGTCTACAGGAGAATATAAGCGAAAATATAAGTTTTTTGAGGAAGGAATCTATCTCCATGAGGCTTTTTCTAAAACCACTATATCCGAAAAAATTGTTGGTGTTAATATACCTGTAGTCATGTATCACAGTTTGCTAAAAGATGCAAAGATGCAAAACAATTATGTTATAGGACCTAATAGATTTGAAGAAGATCTGAAATACTTAAAGAAAAATGGTTACACTACTGTGTTAATGGCAGATCTTATAGATTACGTGGAAAAAGGTGCTCCCCTACCTAAAAAACCAATACTCCTTACTTTTGATGACGGTTACTATAATAATTACCTGTATGCCTTTCCTCTTCTTAAAAAGCATGATATGAAAGCTGTCATTTCAATCATTGGCAAGCATACAGATGAGTTTAGTAAAGTTGATGACAACCACGCCACATATTCCCATGTGACTTGGAAACAGATTCAGGAAATGTGCGGTTCTGGTTTGGTTGAAATTCAAAATCATTCCTACGATGGTCATGACAACCTTAAAGGAAGAAAAGGAGTATCCCAAATGTCTGGTGAGTCCTTGGAAAACTATCAAGGATTTTTGAAAAAAGACACTATGAAGCTTCAAGAAAAGATACATAATGCCACAGGTATTTATCCTACTACCTTTACCTATCCTTTTGGTGCGATAAGCACCAATTCTCCAAATATAATTCAATCCCTTGGTTTTAAAGCATCCCTGGGATGTGGCGAAGGAATCAGTCAATTAAAAACGGGAGACCCAGATTGCTTATATGAATTAAAGCGATATCTAAGGCCTCCCAACAAATCCAGTGATGATTTTTTTGATCACATGGGTCTATAGCTTAATGAAATTATCTGAGCGTGTTACTGTTGCCGGGGGAGCTAGATCCAAAGCTCTGCCTGCAATTTCTAGGATATCCTCTGGTCTAATCCATGGTCTATTCTGTAGTGCGCTAGTCTCTTCATGGGTAAGATAACCTTTATATGTAGTCATGCTTCTACGAAGAAATCCATCAGCGACGCAAGCTTCCTGTGTGCCTTTTTCCAGCAAGTTTAGGAAATGAGGAAGCATTGAAGCTGCATAAGCCACTGATGTTGAATTTGCAATAGCCCCAGGAATATTACTAACGCAATAATGAACTACTCCATTCTCAACATATCTTGGATCTTCATGAGTGGTTTCTCTAAAGCTTTCAATCGCACCGCCAATATCATTGCTAATGTCCACAAGTACAGACCCTTTATCCATTAATTTTAGCATTTCAAAGTCTACTAAGAAATCAGGATTTCCCTTAGGCCATTTTACACAGTTTAATATCATGTCTGTATTTGGCAATAGTTTCTTTATGTTTTCTTTGGTACAGAACATGGTGTTTACTGCATTGTGATATTGAGCGCCAATTTCTCGCAGGGTGCCTAAATTAATGTCCATAACTGTCATGTTTGCGCCTAAGGCAAATAAAACTGAAAGTGCTGATTTTCCAACAATTCCTGCACCTAAAATTATAATATTCATACCAGGAGCTCCGCCAAGTCCACTTACAAACTTGCCTTTTCCCCCATTGATGGTCTGCATAGATTCAAGTCCTGCAATGGCTCCTTGTTTTCCCGCCGCCTCACAGTTAGGTGAACCATATCTATGGGAATCTTCTGCCGTAAATGCGATTACTTTTTTATCTAAAAGAGCAGTAACTTCTTCTCTGTGTGCTGCTGGGTGAATGCAAGTAAATACAATCTGTCCTTCTTGAAGAAGTGGGTATTCTGACGGTTCGATTTCTTTTACTTTCGCAACCAAATCACTACGCCTGAATACTTCCTCCGCAGTAGGTACGATTTCTGCACCAGCGGATTTGTATTCTTTGTCCTCAAATCCCGCTCGTTCTCCTGCGCTTGCTTGAACCAAGGCTGTGTGCCCTGCCCTAACAATAGTCAGAATTTCCGTTGGCGTTGCAACGGTTCTAAATTCTCCGCTTTTAATGTCTTTTAGCAAACCAAAATTCATATTTCCTCCTACTCTGACTGCTTAAATAAGCAGATCATATAACGGTTATAATTCTAGGGCATACATGGTCATGGCTAACGCAACAAGCCCTGCTGTTTCCGTTCTTAATATTGTTTTTCCCAAAGTGACACAACAAGCCTTCTCTTTTTTAAGTATTTCTGCTTCCTCATCTGAGAATCCGCCTTCTGGGCCAATGATAATAGCCAAGTCTCTCGGTTTCTTAGGTAGGTTTTCAAGTGCTGCCTTTATAGTACAGTCTTCTTCATTTTCATAAGGGAAAAGAACAAAATCATAAAAATCTAATCTGGAAACCATCTCTTTAAATGAAATATCATCCTGAACTAATGGGATAATCCCTCGTTTACACTGCTTTACTGCTTCTGCTGAGACTTTGTTCCATCGCTCAATCTTCTTTTTGAATTTCCCGTTGTCTGTGACCACGGTTCTTTTAGTAAATACAGGAACAATATCCCAGACTCCCATTTCCACACATTTTTGTACTATTACTTCCATCTTGGATTGCTTTGGAATCCCTTGAAATAATGTGACTCGAAGTTGTGGCTCTCTTGCAAATTTCTGCTTGTCTAAAATGCGGCAAACTACACTATCCTCATCTATAAACTGAATCTCAGTAGCATACTCCCACTCAGTAGAATCAGAAATGTCAATCTTATCTCCTGGCACAAGACGAAGTACCTTTGTAATATGCTTTAAATCCTCTTTATTGTCTATTGATATAGTGTTCTCACCTATTTGTCCTGTATCTACAAAGAATCTACTCATAATTATCTAACAGTGGCTAAAATAGCACACCATTCTCCTTTTTCTATTACTTTTAAAACCTTGAATCCGCCTTTTTCAAAGGCAGTGACAACATCTGACTTTTGGGTAATAAGTATTCCTGATGAAATGTAAATTCCTTCTGGTTTTAAGTAATTTGCTACATCTGCGGATAGGGTAACTACTAAATCTGCCATTAAGTTTGCAACTACAATGTCTGCTTTAAAATCTATCCCTTTGGTAAGATCACCTTCCATTACTGTTATTTTTTCGGAGCCTTGGTTTTGTCTTACATTTTCCCTTGCAACCTTTACCGCATTAGGGTCAATATCAATGGCTAATACCTGGCAGCTACCTAGAAGGGCTGCTCCTATGGACAGTATTCCTGAACCGCAACCTAGGTCTAGAACGGATTTCTTCGAAACACCGGCCTTTTCCATAAGCTCTAGGCACATTGAAGTAGTCTCGTGTGTCCCTGTACCAAAAGCCATTCCAGGATCAAGGGTAATTATCATTTCCTCACCACTTGGTTCATAATCTTCCCAGGTAGGTTTTACTACTAATTTATCTGTAACCTTTGAAGGTTTAAAATATTTCTTCCAGTTATCTTTCCAATCTTCTTTTACTAATGTATCCTCTCCATAGAGTCTGCCTAAATTGGCATCCCAACCGAAGTCACCTTCCATCTCTTTGCTTTTTAGCATCATAAGTGCGATCTTAAGCTGCCCTAGCTGTTCCCTGCCCTTTGGGCTGTCTTCAATATATACAGAAACCGTAGGCTCCTGGTTTTGTTTTTCCATAACCTTTTCATCTATGAAGTCCCAATCATAGTCATTCTTTTTTTCTAGCATTTCTTCCACATCAGCTGGGTCTTCCACAACTGTCTGTGTGATGCCTTGCTCCATTAACATTCCAGTAACAAGTTCTATCCCCTGCCGACTAGTGTAAATTGTGTATTTGATGTAATTCATTTTCACTCCTATTTGCATTTCATAGTAAATTCGTCTATATTCAACATATTTCTTAGTAATTAGTATATAGAAAAACTCCGACCAATGCAAGATTACAATGCTCCTTGGCCGGAATTGATTTTCACTTATTTTGCTGTGACATAGTCTATTGTAACTTGTAATTGTAAGTGTCCTTATACTTATTAAACATGAATAGTGATAAGCCTAATGTAATCACCTCTGAGAATATCAAAGTTGCCCATACTCCATGTAATCCGAAGAAATATGATAGAGCAAAGACCCCTATAAGTACTAAAACCAACGCTCTGCTTAATGATATTAATGCTGAAATCTTCCCATTTCCGTAAGCTGTAAAGAATCCTGATGCAAATATATTGATTCCAGTAAACAAGAATGCTGCAGACAGATATTTTACTCCTGTATGAGCCATATCGTAAACTGCACTACCTGGTGCTTCAAATATTCTAACTACTATAGGTGCAAAGAAGAAGCATACAAACGCTAATGCTATAGAAGATACGAGTAGAAACACTTTGGAATATTTTATAAATATATTTACCTTAATAAAATCTTTTGCTCCGTAATAATAACTTATTAGCGGTGCCACTCCTGTAATATAGCCTAAGTGGATGGATATAAATAAATAGTGTACATTTAAAACAATACTAAGTGCCGCTACTCCACTTTCTCCTGCCAATCGAATAACTATCATGTTGAAGAAAAAAGTCGTTATACCATCTGATGATTCAGAGACCATTTCCGATGAACCATTGGAAAACGTATGGAGCAAATACTTTCCATCCCATTTTGTCTTTACTAGTTTCAATTTTGTTTTACAAAAAACAAAATATGCTATACCCATTATCATTACAACTATCATTCCTGATGCTGTCGCCCAAGCGGCGCCTTTCATGCCCCACCCTAGGCGGGCAACAAATAGGTAGTCCAGGCATAAATTAACAAAGCCTCCAGAAATATAAAGGATAAGAGTAAACCCTGGTTTACCATCCACCCTAATAAAATATTCGAATAACACTCCTAAAAATGCCGCTGGAGTGGCTATAATTAAAATCATTAAATAGTCTTTACAATAGGCGCTTAACAAGTCTGTTGCTCCTAATAAGGAAACGATTTCGTCTAAAAAAATGTACCCTAGTACAATGAACACTGCCCCGATAATTGCTGATACAATGCATATCAAAGTGAACTTTTGGTTGGCTTCATCTTGCTTTCCTTCCCCCATTTTAATTGCTACAATGGCACTTGAACCTGCTGCAAGCATGATTGATACTCCCCAAACTAAACCTTGAATAGGATATGCGATGGATAGTGCTGCAAGACCTACAGAGCCTACAAAATTGGCCACAAATATGCTATCAACAATATAATACAAACCTATGACCAGTAACATAACTACTGACGGTGATACAAATTTAACGAATTGAGAGACTCTTACTTCCTCTTTAAATAAATGTTCCATGGAACTCCTGACCTAATATTTCTGTGTGTTGTAACTACTTAATATTCATGATAAAGTATATTGTAACCATATAGTCAATAGAAAAAAGCAAAAAAGGTAAAAAAGATGGAAAAAAAAATTAAAGAAGACTTTAAAAACTATTTTACTACAGGAGAATTTGCTAGCCTTTGCAAGGTGAAAAAGCAAACTCTCTTTCACTACGATGAAATAGGTATACTAAAACCACATATTGTCGGTGCTAATGGATATCGATATTATACCTATGAACAGCTAGATATATTTTTCACCATAACCATGCTTAAAGAGCTAGATATGCCTCTCTCACACATAAAAATCTACATGGATAACAGAAGTCCTAAGGGGTTTATTAAATTGCTTAAAATGCAAGAAAAAGAAGTAGAGCGTAAAATGGAGCATTTGGTTTGGCTAAAGCATTACATTAAGACTAAAATAAAGATTACCCAGGAAGGTATCTCTGTAAAGTCTGGAGAAATCACTATTCAGACTTGCCCTGCAGAATATTTAGTTATTACTAAATACGCAGGTGATGAAGAGGAAAAGAATATTGCCACTGGAGTATCAAATCACATAAACTTCTGCCACGACCTTGATATTTACAGTGCCTATGCTATAGGAGGAATGATTCCTTCTGCAGAAATGTCCGCTGGAAATTACATCTATTCTCATTTTTATACTAAGGTGAATAAATCGGATTTTGAGGGAGCATTCCGGCGTTCTAAAGGTCTTTATGCCGTTTGTTATGATTCTCACGGCTATGATAATATGGAGGTAAACTGTGCTAATCTAATAGCTTATGCTAAAGAACACAATTACACTCCCGGTCCATATTTCTATGAGGATCTTCTTTTAGATGAAATGTCGGCAAAAGGCTATGATGACTACACTTTGAAAATTTCTATTTCTTTAATTTAATCAAAGGACTAAATTCATCTAAATCCACTAGTTCTCCTTTTTTTTTCCTATCAAGTGCGTTCAACACATTATTATAAACCTGTTTAGTCACTGGATATTTGAATACCATAATTATGGATACTAACATAAACAATGCAGGAATAACACTGAAAGATAGGTTTATCCATGTTAACGTATGTGCAGCTTGGGCTTTTGCTTCTGCCTGGAATCCTGCAAACTGCAAGATAATTCCCAGAATCTGAAGCCCTACTGCATTAGCTGCTGACTCGGCCAAAGATTGAAGTGAAATAACAAGCCCTGCTCTCTGTGTGTTATTAGCTAATTGATCCACTTCGCAAACATCATAAATCATAGCAGGAACAAGTTGCCAGTAACATATACTACCTATGGAATAAAGGACAGAATAAATGGTGATTGTAACCATAGAATAAATACCTAAAATGCCTAGTGTAATCATAGATACTACCGCAATTCCCATGCCGCAGATATATAGGCTTCGCTTGTCCATCTTCTTGTTTAAACTTAATATCAAAGGTACAAATAGTATGGAGGCAAAAGTCATAAGTGACATGACAAAGGTAATCTGCCCTGTACCAAGTTTCATGTTAAAGGTTAAAAAATAAATTCTACTAGAACAGAAAATAGCATATCCAATAAGGTAAAAAATACTAGTGGCAACTATAAATCTTACAGATCGAAGCTTGAGAATTTGCCAATAATTTTTCCCCATGTCTACAAAAGCATTTCCCACAGACTTTAAGTTGAATTTTTTCTTGGCTATTTGTTTTGCCTTAAACACAGCCTTAGAAACTTCATGCTTGTCTTTAATCATCCATCCACCTAAAAATATGGTGATACCTGAACAGATCCCGCAAAAAATACCTGTAGCCTGCCACCCTTGAGACAGCGTCTGATCCATATTCATAAGAAAGTCAACAATGACGGTAGGAAGAACCATTCCTAGAGCCATGCCAAGTGAATTGAATACATAAGTGTATCCACGAAGAACTGTTCGCTCCTCATAATCCTGAGTAAGTTCAGCTCCCCAAGCCAAATATGGAACAAAAAACGAAACAAATCCACTCCAAAACAGTATTACCATAATCATGTAATATGTAACCCTAAGGCTCCCGTCTAAATTTACCGTAGTAAATAGAAGGCTTGTAACCACCGCTAGTGGAAAAGCTACAACCAAAAGAAATGGCTTTCTTCTCCCGAATCGTGAGTTGGTATTGTCCGATATGTATCCCATAATGGCTCCCCATATAGTTTCCCACAAGGCACCCACTGCAGCTATAGTTCCGCAAATTGCCGGATTTATTCCAACCACTGCGTTGAGAAAAAAAATAAGGAATGTACCGATTAAGGTGTACAAAGCGGAGTCTCCTACTCCTGCTAATCCATATGCAACTTTAGTTTTAAGTGTGAGTTTTTCCATAAATCCCTCTTAATTCTGATTGTATTAAAATTGCCAGGAAGCACAATCGGCTCCCTGGCAATTTGTTTATTTGAAAAATTCTTTCATGGCATCAAGGAATCCACTCTTCTTGCTATAACAATCTGTTCTCACTTCCTTGCCCATTTCTTTAATTGCCTTTTTCTGTTTGCCATTGAGTTTAGTTGGCACTTCCAGGATCACTTTTACGTAAAGATCTCCTTTCCTGCTTGATCTAAGGCTTTTAACACCTTTGTTCTTTAGCCTAAACACTGTATTTGGCTGAGTTCCAGCAGGGACTTTGTATGATACCTTTTCTTCTAAAGTAGGTACTGTTATATCATCACCCAACGCCGCTTGATTAAAGGTTATTGGAATTTCAATCCATAAATCTTGACCTTTTCGTTCAAAGAACTTATGAGCTTTTACGCTGATCACAACGTATAAATCTCCGTTTGGCCCTCCGTTGCTTCCTGGATCTCCCTGCCCTTTCAATGAAATAACTGAATCGTTATCCACTCCACCTGGAATATCTACAGAAATAGTCATTGTTTTTCTGATTTTTCCTGTGCCTCCACAATCACCACATGGCTTTTCATTAATCTTACCAGTTCCACTACACTGATCACATGGAGATGCACTTTGGAAAGTACCAAAAGGCGTTCTCTGACTAGTATGGACTTCGCCGCTGCCGCCGCATTTAGGACAGGTTTTTTTAGATGTCCCTTTTTCTGCGCCTGTACCTTTACAAGTTTCACACTCTACATATTTTGTGATTTTAATATCTTTTTTTACGCCAAAAGCTGCATCCTTAAAAGTAATAGTAACTTGCTGTTGTAAATCATTACCCTTAACTGGACCATTTCTTCTGCGTTGGCTACGGCCGCTTCCACCGCCAAACATTCCGCCAAACATATCAAAGATATCTTCAAAGCCGCCGCCACCGCTGCCACCAAATCCGCCGCCGCCGAAACCTGCATTTGGATCCACGCCTGCATGGCCAAAGCGATCATACTTATTCTTTTTATCTGGATCAGATAAAATTCCATATGCCTCATTGATCTCTTTAAAGCTATTCTCCGCAGCCTTATCTCCTGGATTTTTGTCTGGATGATACTTCATAGCCATCTTTCGAAACGCCTTTTTTATTTCATCTTCGCTAGCACCTTTTTTTAATCCAAGGACTTCATAATAATCTCTTTTATTTTCCGCCATTCGCTTTTCCTCACTTTAAGTAGTTAATTAGGCAAGCACTCCTAAAAAAAGGAGTGCTTGCCTAGGGACTATGTCTTCAATTTATTTGTTTTCTTCTGATTTTTCGTCTTTCTTCTCTTCGTCAACAACTTCATAGTCTGCATCTACTACGTTGTCATCAGTTGATCCACTCTGTCCCTGAGCTGGATCCTGACCTGCCATGTTGGGATCTACACCACCTTGTGCTGCTTGTGCCTTTTCATACATTTTTGTTGAAATAGTATGGAACTGCTCTGTAAGTTTTTCTGTCTTTTCTTTAATATCTGCTAAGTCATTACCTTCAAGTGCCTTCGATAACTCTTCTTTCGCACTTGTGATTGTAGCCTTCTCCTCATCTGATAATTGTGCTTCAAGGTCTTTCATATTCTTTTCTGTTTCGTATACTAAAGTTTCCGCCTGATTTCTAGTTTCTACTTCTTCCTTTTTCTGCTTGTCTTCTTCTGCATACTGTTCAGCTTCCTTTACCTTTGCGTTGATTTCATCATCAGAAAGGTGAGTTGAGGATGTTATGGTAATACTCTGTTCTTTACCTGTACCTGTATCTTTTGCGTGTACATTTACAATACCGTTAGCATCAATATCAAAAGTAACTTCAATCTGAGGCACTCCACGAGGCGCTGAAGGAATTCCTGTAAGTTGGAATCTTCCTAATGTAATATTTCCTGAAGCCATGTCACGTTCACCCTGCATTACATGGATGTCTACTGCTGTCTGACTGTCTGCTGCCGTTGAAAAAATCTGACTCTTCTTTGTTGGAATAGTAGTGTTTCTTTCGATTAGCTTAGTTGCAACGCCACCTAATGTTTCAATTGAAAGTGAAAGTGGTGTTACGTCTAAAAGCAATACGTCGTGAACTTCACCTGTCAATACTCCAGCCTGAATAGAAGCACCTATTGCAACACATTCATCCGGGTTGATTCCCTTAAATGGTTCTTTGCCTGTTATCTTTTTAACTGCATCTTGCACTGCTGGGATTCTTGTTGAACCACCAACTAGGATTACTTTTTCAATATCGCTATTGGATACGCCTGCATCAGACATAGCCTTGTTCATTGGGTCAATAGTTCTCTTCACTAGATCAGCAGTTAACTGGTCAAACTTAGCTCTAGTAATATCCATGTTCATGTGTAATGGACCTTCCTGATTTACTGTAATAAATGGAAGATTTACATTTGTTGTCTGTGAACTTGAAAGTTCTTTCTTTGCCTTTTCTGCAGCTTCTCTCAATCTTTGTAAAGCCATCTTGTCTTGTCTTAAATCGATTCCATTTTCCTTTGCAAAGCTATCTGCTATGAAGTTTAATACGATTTCATCGAAATCATCTCCGCCTAGTTTGTTATTACCACTTGTTGCAAGTACTTCAAATACACCCTCGCCTAGTTCTAGGATGGATACATCAAAAGTACCGCCACCTAGGTCATAAACTAAGATCTTATGTTGTGTGTCATCCTTATCAAGACCATAAGAAAGTGCTGCTGCTGTAGGTTCGTTGATAATTCTCTTTACTTCAAGACCTGCAATCTTACCGGCATCTTTTGTCGCTTGTTTCTGGCTATCAGTAAAGTATGCAGGAACAGTGATTACTGCTTCTGTTACTTTGTCTCCAAGATAACTTTCAGCATCAGCTTTTAACTTACCAAGAATCATTGCTGAAATATCCTGTGGTGTGTATTTTTTCCCATCAATTTCTGTAATATGGTTTTCGCCCATATATCTTTTAATTGATGCAATTGTTCTGTCTGGATTTGTGATAGCCTGTCTTTTAGCAGTCTCTCCCACCAATCTTTCTCCATTTTTTGCAAAGCCAACTATAGATGGTGTGGTTCTATTTCCTTCTGCATTAGCTATTACTACTGGTTCTCCACCCTCTAATACTGATACGCATGAGTTTGTAGTCCCTAAGTCTATTCCTATTACTTTTCCCATTTTAATCTCTCCTTTTATTAATTCAATTTTATTTTAATTTTAATAATTAACTATTTTAGTTGGCCACTTTTACCATAGATGGCCTGATCACTTTGCCGTTTAATGTATAGCCTTTTTGCATAACCGCAGTGATCTTATTGCTGTCCAATTCTTCGCTATCCTCTGTTAAGACTGCATTGTGAAAGTTTGGATCGAATTCTTCTCCTAGAGCTGGTATTTCAACCACTCCAGTTTTCTTCAGCAAATCGTTTAATTGCTTGAATATCATGGTCATGCCTTCTTTGAAATTTTCATTTCCTTTGGCTTCGTGTTCTAGAGCTCTCTCAAAGTTATCCATTACTGCTAACAGTTCAATTGACATCTTTTCATTAGCAAAGGCATAAATATTACCTTTTTCTTTTTCAGAACGTTTTTTATAATTTTGAAAGTCGGCCATAAGACGCATATACTTTGTGTTTTCATCCTCTTCTGGTTCCTTCTTTTCTTCCTCTTTTTTCTCTTTTGGAATATCAACCTTTTCCTCTTTATCCTCTTGGCATTTTTCTGCCTCTTCTTCTAAGGTTTCGGCTTGTTTTAGATTTTCTTCTTCCAAAATGTCTTCTTTCTTTTTAGTCATCCTCTCCTCCTTCTGAAATTTTATATGCATTGCTAATATTATCTGTTAGGAACTCTATAACAGAAGTAACCTCACCATACTTCATCCGAGTAGGACCTATAACCCCCAATTTGCCAGCTAATTTGCCGTCTACATGGTAAGTCGCTGTAATAACACTACAGTCCCGCATAAGGTCTTCAACGTTTTCATTTCCTATTGTAATAATCACACCGTTTTCTCTATTAATCAGTGTATTGGTAAAATCTTCTTTATTATTAAGTATCTCCAGAAAATTCTTTGCTCTATCCAAATCGTTATATTCTGGGATAGAAAATATATTGGTCAATCCATCCATATATAAGTTTACATCAAGCATTTCCTCTAGTGTCTTCATGAAGTTTGGCATAACGTTGTTAGTCAAAAGATTCATAGTTTGCATATCCGTTTCAATAGTTTCAATAATATCTAGAGTAAGAACATTGCTAATGGACTTGCCTTTGTAATTGTATGTCATTGACTTAGAAAGCAGTTCTAAAGCCTCATTTTTGTATGGTATTTTTGTTTTTAGTGGAGTGTTTGACACTTTCCCACTCTGAGACACAATCATGAGGACTAAAGTGTGTTCATCTACAGGGAGTAGATTTACATATTTTAATACGTCTTCATCTTGGTTTGGCGTTAAGGCAAAAGATGTAAGGTTTGTAATTTCTGATAAAACCTTTGCAGCATGCTGCATAGTCTTTTCTAGTTCTCTTACATTCTCATATAGTTTACCCGAAATCTCTATTTTTTCCTCTTGGCTTAATTCCTTTTTTTTCATTAGTTCGTCTACATATAGACGATACGCTTGCTCTGAAGGCACACGTCCCGCAGAAGTATGTGGATGTGTCAAATATCCAAGCTCTTCTAAATCAGACATTTCATTTCTAATAGTGGCCGGGCTAATTCCTAAGTCATGTTTTTTGGAAATTGTTCTAGATCCAACCGGTTCAGCAGTCCTGATGAAATCACTTATAATTGCTTGTAATATTCGTAGTTTCCTTTCGCTTAAATTCATAGAACCTCCTACTTGCTGTTAGCACTCATTACGATCGAGTGCTAACCACTATCTAAATTTAACACTCTTAATAAGTCTTGTCAACACATATCTTGAATATTTTTCCCTTATTTTATATTTGTTATGCTACTGGTTTTCCTTCTATTCCAAGTGCCCACATTATAATTTTTTTTAGATTAATGTAAATCTTGTCATATAAGAAAGCAAAGACTGCGTTGTATCCTTTAGATACAGGCGGACTTGAGAAAACCACTACACAAAGGCTAGCAAAACCAAATAAACAAATATAGTAAACAAACATATTTGGATCTGGCAAGCTAAACTTTTTTACAACCTGTCTTACAACTAAATGGAGAATATATACGGACATAGTATTCATTCCTACGTAGGTCAAGTAATTCTTTCCCTTTGGCAAAATGTTCAGCATGAGAACAATCCAGCCACACGGGATTATAAAATCTGCGATTCGCATTATAATGTCCATATACCAAGACAAACCAAATGCAGCACCTGGCCCTCTAAGAAGATAAAATTCAGCTGGCACAGGTCCCCAGTATGCTAAAACTACACTAATTGCGACAAGAACTACGCCTAAGACTGCGCAATGCCAGTTTTTCAAACTTTGAATCTTTCCAATATGTTCTTTTTGGCAGAAATAACCTAGCATGAAAAAGGGTAGATATGAAACTACTCTTCCTATTGAAAAGGTTTCATCAAGCCAAGGTATAAGACCTGCAATAAGGTAAACTATAATGGTAATTTGAAGTATGTATTTACTTTTAACCATATCAACTAAGAAGTATCTATAGAGGAAAAGAGCGACTAGATACCAAAGTGCCAAGGGTGGATCAACCCAAGTCAAATGGGCACCCCCATTTATTAAATATCTTACTCCATAGAAAAAAGGGACTAAAAGTATATATGGAAATAGGAATGTTTTAAATGCAGTTTGTCGTGCTCTGTCTGGCTTTTTAGAAAAATATCCAGACAGAAAAACGAATGCTTGCATTACAAATACATTAATAGTTATATATACTACTCCCCCAAAGGAGTCTGATGTATAATGTCCTCCTACCATTGTAAAATGTGATATAGGAATTGTCCAAATCAACAACCCTCTAAATGTATCAAAAAAATAGCTTCGTTCTTTTGCTTGCTGTTTTCCACTAAGTGTTTCTGTTGTCATAATTCACCTCTATTTGGACCAGCTAAGTGTTGCTTTTACTGCACTTTCCCAACCATCCAAAATCTCCTTTCGCTTATAATCCTTAATATCCGGCTTAAATATTCTATCAATATGACAATTCTCAATAATGTCCTCTTTGTCTTTCCAATACCCTGTAGCAAGTCCTGCAAGATATGCAGCACCCAGCGATGTGGTCTCTACGCATCTTGGCCGCTGAACTTCTTTGTCTAGCACATCTGCTAGGAATTGTAATAAAAAGTTGTTGGTAGAGGCCCCTCCGTCCACCTTTAATAAAGGTGTTTCAATGCCTGTATCTTTAGCCATTACCTGTAACAAGTCATAGGTCTGATAGGCTAATGATTCTAAGGTAGCTCTTACAACATGATTTCTGTTGGCTCCTCGAGTGAGTCCAAACATAGCACCACGAGCATATGGATCCCAATGTGGAGCTCCAAGACCTACAAATGCAGGGACTATGTAGACACCATTGCTATCCTCTACTGCCTTAGCCATCCTTTCTGAATCTGAGGCTTTTTCTAAAATACCAAGTTCATCTCTAAGCCACTGAATTGCAGCCCCAGCAACGAAGATCGAACCTTCTAATGCATAAGTCACTTTTCCATCAATTACCCAGGCAATAGTAGTCAAAAGTCCATTTTGTGAAAAAACTGGCTTCTCTCCTGTATTCATTAACATAAAACAGCCTGTCCCAAAAGTATTCTTTCCTTCTCCCGGTTTGAAGCATGTTTGCCCAAACAATGCGGCTTGTTGATCTCCTGCAATACCAGAAATAGTAATTTCGCCTCCAAATAATTTGGGGTCGCTAATTCCATATATTTCACTTGAAGGATGCACCTCTGGCAACATGGATCTAGGAATTTGAAAAAGTTCTAAAAGTTCTTCATCCCAAGTCAAAGTGTTAATATTAAACAACATGGTTCTTGAGGCATTTGAGTAGTCGGTAATATGAAGCTTGTCCCCTGTTAATTTCCAAATCAACCAAGTTTCAACTGTGCCAAAGAGCAAATCTCCGGCTTCTGCCTTTTCCCTAGCACCATCTACATTGTCTAAAATCCATGCCAACTTTGTTGCGGAAAAATATGCATCTAAGAGCAAACCCGTTTTTTCACGAATCATGTCCGTAAAACCATTTGCTCTTAATTTATCACAGTAGCTTGCCGTTCTTCTGCACTGCCAAACGATAGCATTACATATTGGCTTTCCTGTACTCTTCTCCCAAACTACTGTAGTCTCACGCTGATTAGTAATTCCTATAGTGTCAATATTTTTGTATGTAGCATCGATTTTTAGTATTGCCTCTTGGACAACTCCCATTTGAGTCGACCAGATTTCCATAGGATCATGCTCCACCCAGCCAGTCTGTGGATAAATTTGTTTGAATTCCTTCTGAGCCCCACTGACGATTTTGCCTTCTTTATCATATAAGATACATCTTGAACTAGTAGTCCCTTGATCTAATGCCATAACATACTTTTCCATTTTTTCACCTTCCAATCATACAAACATTGCCATAATTTCATTGGACTGATCTATTCCTATCTGTGTAAGCGCAAGATATTTCTCGTCATTAGTTAGAAATCCTGCTTTCTCATACTTTTTAATTTGTAAGATTTCCTTTACATATACTTTGAAAAAATCATTATTAAAACGTCTTTTGAAATCAGTTAAATCTATACCTTCTCTTTTTCGTAAAGAGGTAAAAGCATAAATAGACATAGCGTCTTTCATAGTATCAATATGCTTGCTTTTTCTTTCAATAGGACGCTGCCCATTAGCTACAAGATTAAAATATTCCTCTAAGGTATTTACGTTGTTATACCTAGTTTGATTAATGTAAGAATGGGCTCCAAGGCCGATGCCTAGATAATCATCAAGATTCCAATATTTTAAATTGTGTCTACATTTATATCCAGGAAGGCTGACATTTGATATCTCATAATGATCATATCCTGTCTTGTTGAATTTTTCTATAGCACCATGGTACATCTGTCTTTCTTCTTCATTGGAATTAAGCTCCAAAAAACCATGTTTATATGCTTTATAAAAGGGGGTTTCCTCCTCTAGCTGTAGGCTATAAAAAGAAATATGCTCTGGCCCAAGTGAAATAGCCTCCTCTACTGTCTTTTCCCATATTTCTTTGGTGTGGCCCGGAATAGCAAACATTAAATCTATATTAATATTTGTAAATCCTGTTTTTCTAGCCAAATTATAATTGTCTAGAAAATCCTGCCTTGTATGTATTCTACCTAATGCCTTAAGCATTTCATCATTTAAAGACTGTACTCCTATGCTCAGTCGGTTAATCCCAAAAGATAAATACCCTGTCAGTTTTTTTTCATCTAAGGTCTTTGGATTGGCTTCTATTGTAATTTCACAGTTTGTGGATATGGCGAAATTATCCTTTAAGGCTTCCATTATTTTAGATATCTCATTACTGGAAAGTAATGAAGGAGTGCCCCCTCCAATAAAGATAGTATCAACTTCTCTATTTCTGTGTTTTAATCCCTGTGTAGTTATCTCACTTGTCAATGCCTTGGCATATGAATCCCGTATATTTTCAGTGGATTTTTCAAAGGAAAGAAATCCACAATATTCACATTTTTTTTGGCAAAAAGGTATGTGGATGTAAATTCCGAAGGGCTCTCCTTTGGTTAAATTTTTATTTATCTTCATCATACTTAAGCACGGCAGTAAATGCTTCCTGAGGAACTTCCACAGCGCCAAATTGTCGCATTCTTTTTTTACCAGCCTTCTGTTTTTCTAAAAGCTTCTTTTTACGGGAAATATCTCCTCCGTAACACTTGGCTATTACATCTTTTCTATAAGCCCGTACAGTCTCTCTGGCAATTACCTTCTGTCCAATAGATGCCTGAATAGGTATTTCAAACTGGTGCATAGGAATTACTTCCTTTAGCTTAGAGCAAACAAATCTGCCCCGTCCATAAGCCTTTGATTCATGAACAATCATAGAGAAAGCATCCACTAAGTCCTTATTTAGGAGAATATCCATCTTTACTACGTTTGATTTTTCATAGCGTATGAATTCGTAATCCAAAGATCCATAGCCTCTAGTCTTAGACTTAAGGGCATCAAAGAAATCATATATTACTTCATTTAAAGGCATCTCATAGTGAAGATGTACCCTTGTTTCTGTAAGATACTCCATATGGATCATCTTGCCACGTCGTTCCTGACATGTTTCCATAATACTTCCTACGTAATCTTTTGGAATCATGATGTCTGCCTTTACAATAGGCTCTTCAATATGTTGTATTTCCATAATATCTGGTAGATTTGAAGGGTTCTGAATCATTTTCACAGTCCCATCATTCATCACTACCTTGTAAATTACACTTGGAGACGTGGTGATCACCCCTAAGTTAAACTCTCTTTCAAGACGTTCAACGATGATCTCCATATGTAAAAGACCTAAAAAACCACAACGGAAACCAAAACCTAAAGCTGTAGACGTTTCTGGTTCAAAATGAAAGGCAGCATCATTAACTTGTAATTTTTCTAAAGCATCCTTTACACTTTCATACTTTTCCCCTTCTGCTGGATAGATTCCGCAGTAAACCATAGGTTGGACCTTCTTGTATCCTGGTAGAGCCGCCTTAGTAGGCTCTTCTTGCAAAGTTATAGTGTCACCTACTCTAGCGTCTGCCACTTGTTTAATGCTAGCACAAATATATCCTACTTCTCCTGCCTTAAGTTCATCTACTGCTACTGGCCCTGGAGAATAAAATCCCACTTCTGTAACTTCATATGACTTCTTTGTATTCATCATAAGAATCATGTCCCCTGGCTTTACTTTCCCATCAAATATACGAGTATATATAACTACACCCTTGTAGTTGTCATAATATGAATCAAAAATCAACGCTTTTAGCTTACTGTCTACATCTCCTTGTGGGGCAGGAACTTTTTTCACAATTTCTTCTAGAAGTTCTTCGACTCCAGTTCCTTCCTTGGCAGAAACAAGTGGCGCTTCTTGGGCATCAATCCCAATTACATCTTCCACTTCAGCTTTGATCTCATCTGGTCTTGAGCTTGGTAAATCTATTTTATTTAACACAGGTAGTATCTCTAGATCCTCATCTAAGGCTAGATAAACGTTTGCTAATGTTTGAGCTTCTACTCCTTGTGTTGCATCTACAATAAGTACAGCTCCTTCGCAGGCAGCTAAACTTCGAGACACTTCATAGGTGAAATCCACATGTCCTGGAGTATCAATTAGATTAAATATATACTCATTGCCATCGGGACTATCATAGATAAGCCTTGTTGTCTGTAATTTAATTGTAATACCTCGCTCACGTTCAAGATCCATGTTGTCCAAAAACTGTTCTTTCATATCTCTTTTGGAAACTAGACCAGTCTTTTCGATAATACGATCAGCAAGGGTAGACTTGCCGTGATCGATATGGGCGATAATACTGAAATTTCTAATGTATTGTTGATATGGATTCATATTTTCCTCACTTTATTTTCTAAATGTTAATCTTTATCATTTTACTTTAAAGCGGGGTAAATTTCAAGGCTATTGTGTAGTCTCAAGGTTCAAATCTCATAGTTTTGATTGAAAATTGATAAAGTCACCCCTCCATGAGTATCTTTTTCAATATTTAAAGACATGAATCCTCCTTGCTTAGTAGTTTCACTGCAATATGTGTCAACCATTATAAGACCACTTGTCCCCAAGAAGAAGACAAGCAGGATTAAAATTGATTTGACTACTGAATTTTTCATTTTTTCTCCTCTTCTATTACAGATGCTAGCACTTGGCAAAAATACTTGGATGTCCGTCTCACCTCTTTAATGTCATTTTGATTGTTTCCTACCTCAAGAAGCATACACCTGTCAGAAATGTATTCATTAAACCTGTATTCCTTGTTGATGATTCGACCGCCAAACCCAGGATACATGGCCTCTGCTTTGTTATTCACCTTGTTTGCATAGTTGGTAAGCTGATTGAAATTGGCATTGCCCTTACCAATAACCATACTGAATTTTGCTACTTTTTCCCCTTTTATATTAATGGTTTTTCCCACATTTCCAGAATAAGCTGCTGCATCTCGATGAAGGTCAATAATGTATTTTGCTGAAGGGTATTTTTTCATTAAGGCAGTAATGGTTTCCATTGATCTATCATATGACTGATTATATGAGGGTCTGTCGTGAATATTTTCATTGTGGACTACGCTTACCCCAAGCTTGTTTAATTCGTCTTTCATGATGCGTCCCAGCTCCCGAACCGTTCCTTTATATTTTGTCCTATGAAAATTACCCTTATCGTAAGGTTGATATGATTCTGTACTGTGGGTGTGATAGATAATCACTTCTGGTTTTGAATTATCCACTTTTTCATCAATTTTAGCGTTTTTTTTGGGTTCTTCTTTTTTCTCTACTTTTGGCACTACATCTTGAGTTTTCACCTCTTTCTTAGATGGCCTCTCTACACCCTTTGTAATAGTGGGATAAGCCTGTGAAACGCAAAGTTTGCCAAGCTGCTCCCCTTTAATGTTAAGTGACGGCAGCTGACCCTTAATAACAGCTTGCCCAAAAACACAAGTAGACCCTATAAAGATTGTTAGACATAAAATTACCACGGTTTTTATATTCATGAGTTTCCTCCATTCGGTACTGTTATGAATATATGCCCGGATGGATAGTTTTATTAATTCCGTTTGAAATAATATCAGAAAAATCTTTGATAATCTGATCAATGTCAGTAGAAGTAACAATCATATCTTGTCCTTTTTCTTCAATATATTTATCGATTTTCTCAGCTTCGCTGATATTTTCCACTAAAGCCTCCCTAATTAGAGTTCTAGAATCTATCACTGTAGGCACACCGATAGCAATTACTCTCTTGCCTAAAGTCTCCATAGAAATGCCTGTTCGCACATTGCCCATTCCACCTCCGGGAGAAATGCCCGTATCGTTGATCTGAATGGTGGTGCTTACTCGCTGAATATCCCTAGCTGCTAAAGAATCAATAACTATTACTACTTCTGGGTCAACTAGGTTTACTGCTCCTTTAACAAGGCTTGCAGTCTCCATCCCCGTAGAACCTGTCACTCCCGGGATAAAACAACTGACACACCCTAGTTCCTCGTCTCCATCTGCTTCATATATAATAAAAAGATGACGGGTCACTTTAATTTTAGAAGCCGTATACGGGCCTAGTGCATCAGGGGTCACTTTATCATTGCCAAGACCGACCACTAAAACCTTTAGATTATAATGAAAATCAATAAGCTGGGTCAATTCCTCGGCTAACGCCTTGCCAGCCCGCTCTTTTATCCCTTCCTTTTCATCCAGTATGCCGTCTACCTCAATTGTAATGTAATTTCCAATAGGCTTTTCAAGTTGCTTTTCTCCTAAAGAATTTAATATTTCAATTCGTGTAGACATGATATCCTGATCATAATTTATTTTCTTTATGGACACTCCTTCTATAGCTTTTCCATCCCCTTGTTCTTCTTCCAAAATTTCTTTTCTCTCAATTGCTAGATCTGTTCTATATTTCAATATCCTCCCACCTTTCAAATCCCCTTTTTTTATCCTTCTTTTTTTCATTTTCCCCTTGTAAAATGTTTTTTATTCATATATACTTATATCTGCGAGTTTTAGCTAAAGATTATGAAAGTGGGGAAAATTTAATGGCAAATATTAAATCCGCAAAGAAGAGAATTCTAGTTATTGGGAAGAAGACTGCAAGAAACAGACGTGTTAAATCACATTTGAAAGCAATCTTAAAAAACTTTGACGCAGCTATAGAAGCTGGCGACATGGAAGCAGCAAAAGAAAAGTTAGTGTTAGCAGAGAAAAAGCTTATGCAAGCAGTTTCAAAGCATACACTACACAAGAACACTGCATCTAGAAAAGTATCTCGATTAGCAAAGAGATTCAACAAGGCGCAAGCCAATTAGTCTCACCCGTCCCCACCGTACGTAAGTTAAGCGTACCTGCACATTAATATTATGAGCAAGAAAAGCGATGGAAGTGTCTCCCATCGTTTTTTTAGTGGAAAAACAAACTAGTGTCTAGCATAAAAAGTGTAAAAAAAAAAGAGCATTAGCTCTTTTTTTATATCCCGACATGCCGTCAAGGATATAATTCATACCCTATCTTACAATAGGGGGGTGCCCTGTTTCCGCTTCTGTCTTCCACCCAAAGGAGGCATGACATAGGCTGCAAAAACTCCAAGCTCCCAAGGTCATATCGTAGGTTGAATTATAGTCCTATAACGCACACTTCAGGATGTATTTATTATCTGTAGTATATCAAAATCGATACATTACTTCAACCAAAATACATAAGAAATACATGGAAAAAATCAATCCTCCAAATCAACTGTACTGTTATGATAAACTTTCTGAACATCATCGTTATCTTCAAGTATATCAATCATCTTCTTTAAGTTTTTAATATCGTATTCTTCTGTTGGCGTTGCTTCCATAGATGGTAAATATTCAATATCTGCTTCTACAAATTCATATCCGGCCGCTGTCAAAGCTTCCTTTACTTCATCAAATGCAGAAGGATCCGTTTGCACTTCGAACCAATCCTCATATGTAATCATGTCATCCATGCCTGCTTCAAGTGCTGCTTCCATTAGAGCATCTTCATCTACCTTATCAGTTTTTTCAATGGCCAGTACGCCTTTTTCCTCAAACATATAAGATACACATCCTGGAGATCCTAGATTGCCTCCATATTTATCAAAAGCATGCTTCATTGCTGCTGTCGTTCTATTTTTGTTATCCGTCAAAATATCGACAATAACTGCAACACCAGCTGCTCCGTAACCTTCAAACCTGCCTGTTTCATAAGTTTCACCTGCTAGCTCTCCTGTTCCTTTTTTCACAGCTCTTTTAATATTATCATTTGGCATGTTAATACTCTTTGCTTTGTCGATTGCATGCTTCAAAGAAACGTTGTAATCTGGATCGCCTCCGTTTTTCGCCGCCACTGTAATGGCTCTAGCATATTTAGTAAATATTGCGGCTCGCTTTGAATCTTGTTTTTCTTTTCTTCCTGCGATTGTACCGTGTCTTCCCATCAAGACACCTCCTAACTTTCTTAAAAATTTCAAACTCGTTCCATTATACATGATAGCTTAGCTTTTTTCAAATACTATATACTTTCTGTATTCTTTTCTAGCTTTTGGAGGTCATCTTTTTCCGCCGCTTTTTCCATGTTCTTATAAGCGGTTGACATCATCAGCTTGATTCGATTAAGTTGATTTACATCACTTGCTCCTGGGTCGTAGTCAATAGCTGCAATATTAGCCTTTGGGTTTCGCTTGCGAAGAGACTTCATCATGCCTTTTCCTGTGACGTGATTTGGAAGGCAAGCAAAAGGCTGCATACAAACAATGTTCTCAACGCCACCGTCAATTAAGTCTACCATTTCTCCTGTCAACAGCCATCCTTCACCGCACTGGTTTCCAAGAGAAACAATTTCACTAGCCTTTTTGGCGATTTCCTCAATTGGAATTGGAGGGTTAAATCTATCACTGTTTTTAAATGCAATAACTGCACATTTTCTAAAGTATTCAATTAGTTTTATCGCCATCTTATTCATAATCATCGTCTCATAAGTCCCAGACAAATGGGCGAAATTAAATTCCTTACTGTGCATTCCATACATGAAAAAGTCAAGTAGGTCTAAAACAACCGCTTCTCCTCCTTCATTTTCAATAACTCCAACTATATCATTATTAGCATTAGGATGATATTTAATTAAAATCTCACCTACAACACCTACTTTAGGCTTCTTCACATCTCTAAGGGGCAGCTGATCAAAGTCTGCTACAATTTCCTTTGTAACTTGTTTAAACTTTCTTACACTGCCTTTATAAATAACCATTCTAGCTACCCTGGACCATTTTTCAAAGAGCTCATTTGCAGAGCCTGGTTCAAGCTCGTAAGGCCTTGTGGCATAGAGGACACGCATTAACACATCTCCAAAAACAAAGCCCATAAGAATTCTCTTTGCAACACCAACAGTCAACTTAAACCCTGGATTACTTTCCATTCCTGCTAGATTTACAGACACTACAGGAATCTGCGGCATTCCTAGATCCTTAAGTGCTTTACGCAGTAATGCTACGTAATTACTGGCTCTGCAACCACCACCGGTCTGGCTCATGAAAACCGCCGTCTTATTAAGATCTAAATCCCCTTTTTTCAAATATGAAATAATCTGTCCTAAGGTTACAATAGTTGGATAACAAGCATCGTTGTTTATGTATTTAAGACCTTCGTCCACAGCATTTTTATCTACTGTAGGCAGCAGCACCGCTTTATAACCCTCTCTCCCTAAAGCAGTTTCAAGAAACTGGAAGTGAAGTGGAGACATTTCCGGTATCAGTATAGTGTAATCTGTTTTCATCTGGGCTGTGAAAAGCTTCCTGGAATAAAGGTCTTCGCTTTCCTCAAAATGAATATCATTTTTCTCTCGTTCTTCCATTGCCGCTTTAAGGGATCTGATTCTAATCTTTGCAGCCCCTAAATTTGAGCCCTCGTCGATTTTCAACACTGTATAGAGTTTGTTATTACTCTTTGTAATTTCCTCCACTTGGTCTGTAGTTACCGCATCCAGGCCGCATCCAAATGAATTTAACTGAACTAGCTCCACATCATCGGTAGTTCCTACAAATTGGGCTGCTTTATACAGTCTTGCGTGATACATCCACTGATCCAGAACACGAAGAACTCTTCTAGTTTGACCTAGATGAGCAATTGAATCTTCCGTAAATACAACCATTCCAAAGGAACTGATAACTTTGTCTATTCCATGGTTAATCTCAGGGTCTAAATGATAAGGACGGCCAGATAAAACAATGCCTTTTTTCTTATTTTCATGTAAATATTTCAGAGTATATTCTCCCTGTTTTTTAATATCATCTTTAAATTTCTTATCTTCTTTTCGAGCTTCTTTTACTGCGTTATTAACATCTGTTCTAGTAACACCTGTACGTCTAAGCTCTCGATAAAGTTCCCTGCTCAAAAATTGATCGTGATCATAAGGCAAAAATGGATGGGAAAAAAGCACTTCGTTATCTTCGAAAACATCATCCATATTTCCAGCTATTACTTCTGGATATGTAGCCACAATCGGGCAGTTATAATGATTTGGTGCCTCCTCATCCTCAATACGCTCATAATTAATACTAGGATAGAAAATCCATTTGATGCCTCGGCTCACAAGCCAGCTAATATGTCCATGAACTAGTTTGGCTGGATAGCAAGCTGTATCCGAAGAAATAGTATCCATTCCTCCCTCGTACATTTCCTTTGTAGATGGCGGCGATACAACAACTCTAAACCCTAGATTTGTAAAGAATGTAAACCAAAATGGGTAATTTTCATACATATTCAAAACCCTTGGAATGCCAACAGTACCTCTAGTAGACAATTCTTCGCTAAGCGGTTCGTAATCAAAGAGACGTTTAAATTTATACTCATAAAGGTTTGGAATTCCACTTCCACTAGAGCCTTTGCCTTCACCTTTTTCGCATCGGTTTCCAGTGATGAAACGACTGCCATCATTAAATTTATTAACAGTAAGAAGGCAGTTATTCTCACAGCCTTTGCATCTAGTGTGACTACTATCTACAGTGAATGAATCCATTTCGTCAAGGCCGATAATGGAAGATTCCGTGTCTTCTACATAGTTTGACCTGGCAATAACAGCTGCCCCGTAGGCTCCCATAAGTCCTGCAATATCTGGTCTTATTACATTCTTATCCATGATTTTTTCAATACTTCTAAGCACTGAATCATTTAGGAAGGTACCCCCTTGAACTACAACTTTATCTCCAGCTTCTTCAGGATTACGTAGCTTGATTACCTTATATAGCGCATTTTTAATTACAGAATAGGAAAGTCCGGCAGAAATATCTCCAATGGATGCTCCTTCTTTTTGAGCTTGCTTAACCTTAGAATTCATAAATACGGTACACCTTGTACCTAAGTCTACAGGAGTCTTTGCAAATAGTGCCTCTCTTGCAAATGTTATTACGTCCATGTTTACGGATTTTGCATAAGTTTCAATAAAAGATCCGCATCCTGAGGAACAGGCTTCGTTAAGCATGATGTTGTAAATTGCACCATCTTTTATACGCATACATTTCATATCTTGACCGCCAATGTCTAAAATGAATTCTACCCCAGGTAAAAATTCTTCTGCCCCCTTGTAATGAGCCATGGTTTCAATTTCACCAAGGTCAGCTTTAAAAGCTGTTTTAATAAGGCCCTCACCGTACCCTGTCACGGTGGTATTTGCGATGAAAGCACTATCTGGCAGTAAGCTATATAACTCTTTTAGCATAGTCATAGTGGCTTCAAGAGGTCTCCCCTCATTTCCTCGATAAAATGAATAAAGTAGATGCTTCTCATCATCAATTAATGTGGCTTTAGTAGTTGTAGAACCTGCATCAATGCCTAGAAATACCTTACCTCTAGCCTTTTTAATGTCTTTCCTTTTGATAGCATTTTTTCTATGACGCTCAACAAAGGATGCATATTCGTTATGATTTTTAAAAAGTGGATCTGCAAACTTGGTGTCAGACATCATATCCGCATCTGTATTTTCCACTCTTTTCATAATTGCACCAAAAGATTCGTCCTCACATTTTTCAGCTGTAAGAGCTGCACCAATGGCAACAAAATATTTGGAATCCTCAGGAAAAATCACTTCCTCATCCTTTAGGTGTAAGGTCTTAATAAATCGCTCTCTAAGCTGGGATAAAAAAGATAGCGGTCCTCCTAAAAATGCTACGTTTCCTTTGATAGTACGGCCACAGGCAAGTCCGCTAATAGTCTGATTTACTACTGCCTGAAATATTGACGCAGAAAGATCCTCAATATTAGCCCCTTCGTTGATAAGCGGTTGAATATCCGTCTTTGCAAATACACCACATCTAGCAGCGATAGGATAAATCATCTTATGATTTTTAGCAGCTTCATTTAGTCCTGCTGCATCCGTATTAAGTAGAACCGCCATTTGATCGATAAACGCCCCTGTACCACCTGCACAGGTTCCATTCATCCTTTGCTCAACTGTCTGACCATAGAAGGTCATTTTGGCATCTTCTCCGCCTAATTCAATAGCCACATCTGTCTGTGGTATTAATTTTTCTACTGCTGTACTACAAGTGACAACTTCTTGCTCAAAACGTATGCCAAGTAATGCAGATAAAGACAGACCTCCAGAGCCGGTAATTACCGCCTTTAGCTGTATATCTCCATACTCATTTTCCATATCTTTAAGCAGATTAACTACTGCCTCAAACACATTTGACATATGTCGTTCATATCTGCTATAAATTATCTTATTTTCTTCATTTAGTAAGACCAGTTTTACAGTGGTTGACCCTACATCTATGCCTAATTTCATTGTTTTTCACCTCGTTTTTTCTTGTTACTAATCATTAATTATATCATACAAGACTAGCTCTTTGTATTTGATTCCGCAAAATTCTCCTATCCACTTACATCTCTTTGATATATAATACACATATGATGAAAAGTATAATCAGAAAAACTACATACGAAGCAATTTACCGTCTTTTAGATAAGGTTTCACCTATAAAAGAAGACTGTGGCAAGTTGTGTAATGCTGCATGTTGTTCTTGTGGTGCCGATGAGGATCCAAATGACTTTCAGTTAGGTATATATTTACTACCAGGAGAAGAAAAGATCTTCAACCAAACTGATGAATGGATTACTTGGAACAAGGAGCCTGCTCAAAACTATGATTTTCCAAAGTCATGGACTGGAAATGTGTATTTTATACGTTGCAAAACTCCACCTATTTGCCCAAGAGATAGGCGACCTCTTCAGTGCCGATTTTTCCCCTTATCCCCCCATCTCACTGAAAATGGAGCGCTACAGCTTATTATATTTCCCGGGGAGCTTCCATATTCTTGCCCTTTAATCAAAGATAAAATGACTTTAAATGCCGACTTTATTCAGGCAAACTACACAGTATGGAAACGGCTGATTAAAGATCCACTAATATACGATCTTGTAAAAATGGATTCTGATGACCGAAGCTGGATGGATTTAATAGTAATCAAATAAAAGAGGAGTGTGATTTTTACCACACTCCTCTTTTGTTCCTATTTTGTAAGACGAACAATGTCCTTCTTGTACACAAGTCTAACGGCTAGGATACAATATGTAAGCCCTAAAATTTCTGCAAATGGGAATGCCCACCAAACACCTTCGACTCCCCATATTTTGGAGAAAATGAAGGCTAAAGGCAAAATACCTATTAACTGTCTAATAAGTGACCCTAATAGACTCATTACACCATGACCTGTGGCCTGGAAAAACCCTGCCGAGATAATCCCAAATGCCGCCGGTAGAAAGCACCAACTAATAGTACGAAGTGCCGGAATACCAATCTCATACATTCCTGCATTTGCATTAAATATGCTGAGAAGTGCATGAGGGAATATCTGAAATAGTAAAAGTCCTAAAAACATAATCCCTGCAGCAATAGCAAGTGCCACTTTGTAGGATTTGATCAAACGAGATCTATTCCTGGCCCCATAGTTATATCCCATAACTGGCAAAGCACCTTGGTTTAGTCCAAATACAGGCATAAATATAAATGATTGCAACCTGCCATAAATACCGTTAACCGCAACTGAAGTTTCTGTTAAACCTGACAATATTCCATTAACACCAAATTGCATAATGGAAAGAATTGCCTGCATCAAAATTGCAGGTAGCCCTACTGCATAAATATCTCGCAAAATTCCCCTCTCCATTTTGAAGCCGTAAGCTTTCACCGTCACTAGATGGCTTTTCTTAAATAAAATAATTTGTCCAAGAGTCATGGAAACAAACTGCCCAATGATAGTCGCAACTGCCGCACCTGTAACACCCATTTCTGGAAAAGGCCCTATACCAAAGATCAATACCGGGTCTAAAACTACGTTTACAAATGCCCCTGCAATACTGCAAATCATTGGTAAAACCATACTTCCTGTAGCCTGTAGTATTTTTTCTGTAGAAATTTGCACTAAGCAAAACAATGAACCAATAGTAATGATTCTCATATAACTAGTCCCATTTTCTACGATGTATGTATTGTCCGAAAAGAAATTCATAAATACACTGGATAAAAATATGCCTATTAAGGCAAACCCAATCCAATTAAAAAATGCTAAACGGTACCCATGGCTAGCAGCCTTGTCTGCATCCTCAAATCGCTGTGCACCTAATCTTCTCGCAATAAGGGAATTGACTCCTACCCCTGTACCTACTGCAACTGCAATAATTAGCATCTGTATTGGAAAAATATATGTAACAGCCGATAATGCTTCTTCTCCAATCATGGATACGAACATACTGTCTACGATATTGTATAATGCCTGTATCATCATAGATAAAATTGCTGGCCAGGACATAGATATAATTAATTTGCCTATGGGCATTGTACCCATCTTATTTTCCTGAATTTTCTCACTCATTTCTTTCTTACCTCACTTATTTACAAACAATTATTATACACTTTTTTGTCTTTTTTCACAATGTATTTTTTTCTTATCACTATAAAATAGCAGTTCTCTTTTAAATAGAACTGCTATTTTAGTCAATTGTTATTTGCTTTTTTAGTCTTTTTTTATCTTTTTCTTCTAAAGATGAATACTCCTCCTGCTCCTAGAAGCATTAAGATCATCAATCCTATAAGATTTGTTGAGTCATCTGTCTTGGCACTGCCATCACCACTTCTGCCATTTCCAGTAGTGCCGGTTCCGTTGCTATTTGAAACATTATTATTATATGCTGTTTTCTTATCTTTCATGATAATTAAATTTTCCTTAACGGCCCTACCTGAGACAATCACATTTCCGGATTTATCAATAGTAAAGGAAATATCTTTTGCTCTATCATATCCTTGTGGCGGTGTTTTTTCATGTAATGTGTAGCTTCCAGTGGCCAGACCATCTATAGCATAAGTCTTACCATTTGTTTTCCATTCAAGGCTCTTACCTTTACTCGTTTTAGCTATTTTGTTTGTACCATCTTTATAGATACATAAGATAGCATCCTTAAGGTTTTTATTGTCGTGTGATGATACTTTGTTCACCTTAAATGAGTTAATTTGGTCAACCATTTCAATTGATTGTACAAATCGTTCACCTGGCTTGACAACTTTTGCATCTACAGTAAATACTATAGGCTTTCCAATTGAATAACCTTCTGGAGCTTTCATTTCTCTCATTCTATACTGCTCCCCAGCTTTAATCAATCCATTCATATTATCGCCTATAATCTCATATATATCTTTGGTAGATGTCCACTTTTGGATAACCTTGCCATTCATATCTTCAAGTTGGAATTTTCCCCCTTGAATCATATTGTCCCTGGTATCCTTTTTTGCTAATCCTAAAACAATCGATGGTTCAAGCCATATTATATCACCTGTATCAGGGTCTAAGGACGCAGTTCCCTTACCATCATCAAAAGAAGCGATTACAACTTTACCATTGGCATCAACATTGAAATCAATTTTAATTGGGTACTTTGATATTTGACTTCCATTTGGCGCTACAAGCTCTCGTATTTCGTATTTTGTTCCTGCTAACACTCCCTTAAACTCAAGCTGGCCTTCCTTGTCAGTTGTAGCTTTTGCAATAAGCACCCAATCATCTGTTGCCGCTTTTGTTACTTTATGCGCCTTAACTGATTCCTTCTTTGTAGCTTCTGCCTGTTTGTACAGTCCATAAGTGGATCCTGGTAATACTTTGTCTGGATCTTCTTCTGATACTTTTTTAATTACAATATCTGCCCTATACAAATCATTTATAATTGTCCTGTCTTCAACCATTTCTCCGCCGGCTAATTGTATTCCACTAAACACTCCATTTTTATCAAGAGTAGCCTGATAAATAGTATTGTTTTCTTTGTACCCAAGACTTGGGGTGGTTTCTTTAATGTAATATGTTGCCCCTGCTGGCATATTGCTAAATTCAACTGAACCATCGGCACTACTTTGGGCGGTTTGAATTGCATTAGTACACGCCGCATCAGAATAGATGGTAAATGTCGTCCCTACTAATGGTATCTTGTTGTCTGGGCCATTTCCACCAGTTATATCAGGATTTGAGCACAGCTCTGTAGTAAGTCCTTCCTTTTTAAAGTTGATATTTGTGGCTGTGTTCTTTATTGTTACTCCTTTTTTATCACCATCAATTTTAGCATAGTATGGTGAATTCTTTATGGCGAATTCTCCATTAACGTTCATTTCAAGCTCCACTGGCTGAACTGGTTGCACATATCCATCTGGCGATTTTGTTTCTATCAGCCTATAGGTTGCTCCTGGCGTTAATCCTCCTCCAAATTTCCATGTATTTTTATCTGTATCGCCAGTATTTGTCCATATTTCTGTCCATTTTTCATCGTCTTCTTGCTTTTCTAGTTTGAAGCTGGCTCCATTAAGAGATGCACCATTTTGATCTATTTTAGTAATATTAAGTGCATTTTTAAAATTTTCAATACTGTTTTCTTTTGTAAAATTACACTCTAAATTATCCTTATTGATAGTCACTTTTCTTTTTTGTGTGTCCAGTGCATATCCATCTGGCGCCTCAGATTCTACTAGATAGTACTCCCCCCATGGAATCTTATCTACTTTAAAGCTTCCATAAGTGCCAGAGGTTCCAGCTGTTTCAGTGAATGTATAATCTGAACTTTCTACTTTTTGATTACAAGTATAATCCATGCCAGTTTTAAATGTACCAACTAGTTTGTCTTGGGCATTATTGTTGTTTTCGTAAAGTTTAAAGGTTGCTGGAGTTTTTGGGGTTTCAGACTTTTCTACGATCTTATCTACTCTCAAAGTTGCTTCTTGTCTATTGTTTAGAATTCCATCTTTAGTAAAGATGCCACTATTGGTTTCAGGCGTCTTATTGGTGAATTTATTATTGCCATTAGTCACTTCTAAAACTTTATCATTATCATTATCATCTATAGTAAATGTACAGGTGAATCGATCATTATTGGCTGGGGTAGTAACCATATAGCCTTTTTTATTATTTTCTTCTAGTTTGTAGTCTCCTTTGCTTTCTATCTCGTATCTGGCTTCTCCACTTTCACCTGAGGTTATGTCATTTTTAACTACATTCCAACCATCATTATTCTTTTTATACAGGGTAAAGGTTGCCCCTTTTAAACCCTTTTTATTCCATGCATCCAATTTGCTGATTTGAATGGTTGTCTTAAATAGATCATTTCCTACTTTAGTTTTGATAATCTCATTAGGCGCAGTATTTTCTTTGTTGACTGTGAATCTACCTACTGGCTGGCTAGTTTTGTAGTAGTCGTCTGGAGTTTTAGTCTCAAGAAAATAATAATCTCCAAATAGAAGGCCATCCTTTAGCTTCCATTCTTCTCCGTTTGCTGTGTATTTGATACTCTCTCCTACATCATCAGAGTTCCAATTGCCACTTGCATTTGTTGTGATTTTTTCGCAAATCTTAATATCATTATTTTCTGATCCGGTGCCAGGATCTATCTTGCCTTCTACTTTGTACAATGTGAATTCAGCACCTTCTATAGGTGTGTTTTCGTCTCCGGTTTTATGTTTTATAAGCTGGACGCTACCTAATAAGTTTTCGTCAATTAAGGTTAATGAGGTGTTGCCTGTTCCCACTTTGAAAACATCTTTTTCAGCTACCCCTGTTGAACCGGCTGCAAGATTGACCCGGTCTATAGCTCCATCAGCGTTAAGTTTAAATACAACATTTGCCTTTAAAGGTTTGTAGCAATCTTGTGGTGAAGCTGGCTCTGATATAGTGTATTCTTCTCCAGAGATAAGTAGGGCTTTTATGGAGCTACTATTACCTAGTTTAAGCACTCCCTTTGCATCGCTTCTTAAAGCTTTCTCTACCGTATTATCTGCGAAGTTTCCAGTAATTTTAAGTTCTGCATTTGGTACTGGTTTTCCCAATTGATCCATTTTCTTTAAGCTGAAGTTGGTGGATGTATTTTTTACGGTTATTTTGCCTGTATTTTCCTCTACACTTGTCCCATTTGTCCCTATTGTCCTTCCATTTTTATCAATAGCAAATTGAGCAACATATGAAGTAGGAACAACATATCCTTTTGGGACTTCTACTTCTTTTATAGCGTATTGTCCCTCCACTAGTTGAAAGTTGTCATTTGTCTTATATAGATAGTCTTCCCCTGTCACAGCATCCGTCTTGGTAAAAATATATCCTTCTATAGCTTCATCTGTTAGTTTATAGGTACCCTTAGATGAAGTTTCTATAAGGCTTGCCACTGACACATTTGACGCATTTTTATCAACTACAATAAATTTGGCACCAGATAATGAGGTAGTTCCCCCTTCATCTTTCTTGTCTATTGTTACAGTGCCTCGAACAATAGGGTCTGCAAAGTAATTTATTGTTTGATCAGGCGCTGCTTCATTTTGTTTCACATATACAGTTGAATCTGTGCTCGTTGATATCCATGCTGTTCCCTCATGTCCTGTACTATTTTTATTTAATTCAAATGAATATGTTTTATCATCTACTTTAAATCCTTTAGGTGCCACCTTTTCTTTTATTGTGTATTTTCCGTAAAAAAGACGTTTTTTCTCTCCATTTACACCTTGATATATTCCATCAATAGGTTTTTCAAAATTTCCCTTTTCATTTGTCTTAAGGGTAAGAAAAACTTCCGTTCCGCCATCTTTTTTGATCTCAAACACTGCATTAGCTAGTGGTTTTTGTGTTGAAGATAAGGTACCTCCAGTATTTTTATTGGCTGTGACCTTATTCATCTGAACAAAGCCGTATTTAATTTTATTGATGATTTCATAGTTATTATTGGATTTTGTTATTTCTGCCCAGGCTGCATCAGCAAGGTCGCTGCTTGTTATATTATAAGCTTTTGTAGTTACATCTGCCGTGCCTTGAAAGTTTTTATTTTCTTGCACTGTGTTTTCTGCTTTTCCATCTTTATTGGAATCTCTCATGGAAATGTGAATAGCTTCCCCTTTATAACCATCACGAAGATCATCTTTGATACTACCTTCTTCCACTAGTAAATAATCTCCATATGGGAGTTTATCCAACTTAAATATACCACTAGTATCGGATGTAACTTTGCTGCTTGGCGTATATGGATAATATGTTGATGTATTTTCAGGTTCATTAATCACAACGCCTGTGGCAGTATCAGCAATGGGGCTGTTACTACGTCTATAAATCTTAAAGTCAATACCCTTAAGAGACTCTTTATTTTCATTCATTTTCTTAAATGAAAAATTCTCCTCAATTAGTATGTTTTTTATTGCTGACGTATCTTCATAGGTAAAACTATCTGGGGCAGCCCCTGTCTCGCTTGACAAAAGATTATCTCCTGTGATCGTCTTCAAGCAGTATCCCTTACCCGTTACAAAATTACCAGCAGACTTGTATCCTTGTGGAAGGGCCACTTCATAAAGTTTATATTTTTGTCCATAAATAACATTATCAAACCTTATAGCTCCATCTTTATCAGAAGCCGCTTCATCTACTTTAGTTTCACTTTGGTTATCCTTTACTGCATATAGGTCAAATTTGATGCCGCTTAACGGCTTATCATTCAGTCCTGCCAAGTTAGCTGTTGATTTTTTTGTAAATTTAACAGAGCCTTTTATAGGCTTATTAGTAATGTTAACCGTATTTGGGTTACTAGTGTATGTAAATGAAGATGTACTAGTCCCACTACTAATCTTTGTAAAGTCTTCTATCTCTGCCTTTCCATTCTTTACAACTACATTAAATGTCCAGCTGTCAGGTGTTTGGTATCCTGCCTTTCTAGTTTCCGTAAGTGTATATGTTGATGTTGATTCTTGGCTATCTAGTGGTATGTTTCTAAGAGTGACAGTTCCATCTTTTGCTGTGGTTCCTGTTATCGGTGTAATCTCTTCACCATAGAAATTATTTCCTGTCAATGTAAAATTCACACCATTAATTTTATCACCATCGAACCAGGTGTCTTTATTCGTGTCATTATTTAATACGGTCTTGTTTATTTTCAAGTTAGTGGTCAATAATGTATTAGTTACCACACCGGAATTTTTATTAGATTCGATAACGTGGGTAAATGTCCCCTGAGTCTTTCCAGATGTTGTATAATCAACTTTTATGTCTGACTGATTAATATTAATCTTTATGCCTTCTATATTATATGGATCAGTGTTATCCTTGAGCACTTCTGTTACTTCATAGTTTCCCCAAGGTATATCACTAAAGGAACAGTCGCCGTTACTATCTGTTGTTGCTTCATAATAAGTCTGACCTGTATTAAGGTATGCCTTTGTAAGGTTATCTTTAGGGGTTAAATGAAATACCCTATCCATCAAATTTTCTGGCAATGTTTTATTATTTTGCTTATGCAATGTAAGATTTCCTTTTACACGTGTATTGGTAATATTTGGTTCAGGTGTATAGGTAAATTTTACTCCATGGTCAAGAGTCATACTTTCAGTTGTAATGGCTATTGGAGTAGTCTTCTTCTCATACCCTTGAGGTGGAGTTTCTTCAACTGCCCAGTAATTACCATATGGTATATCTTTAAAAGATACTTTTCCTGATGCATCGCTAGTGGCTCTTGTAACAATATCGCCTGATTCTTTGCTAAGATTAGTGGCTGCACTTTCATTATTATAAAGTACAAACTTTGCTCCAGCTAAACCTTGAGTATCAGTTTTTACGTCTACTTTTTTCAGGGTTATATCGCCTGTAACTAGCTTGTCTGTCACTGTAGTACCTGATAATTCAAATTTCGGTGTTCCTTTCATCTGCAGCGAAGTTTGATAATTATTATTTGTGTCTAAAGAAACTACTGCTTTAAGCTGGCCTCCAGTTTTGTAATAACCATATGTGGTGCTAATTTCTTCAATGGTATATGTACCTGGATCCACATTTTTAAATGTCACAATCCCACTATCATTTGAAGTTTCTATATTCTCCTTGCCAGTGGTTGAATCCAATTTCCAATTAGGATCATCATCCTTGTGGATTTTAAACTTTACACCTTCTAATGGTTTTGTTCCAGAGGTTGGATTTACATTGTCACCTAATTTTGTAAACTTAATTTCACCTGCACTTTTAGGAGTGTTGGTTATTGAAACAATATTATTTGCCTTTGCCGCTTCACTGATATCGCTGGCATACTTATCACTCATATCTGGGTATAAGGTGATAAGTTCTGCTGTCTTTACACTATCACTACCACTACCACTTTTAACCTGTATTTGCGATGTTACCCTGTAAGGGGTGTCTTTCGCCTCTGATGACATTTTTATATATCTTACCTCACCACCTTGATAGCCTTGTCCATCTGCTATGCCTGTATCCTCATTTATTTTAAACACCCTATCTTTCTCAAGTCTTGTATATAGGGCATATCCTGTACCATCTGATGTGACTCTATCTTTTCCACTATTATCAAATGAATATACACCATTATTTTCAGTTCCCCCTATCAATGAGAACTTAATACCTCCAATAGGCAGTGCAACACTATTAACACTGATTTTCTTAAGTAAAATGGTTGGAGAAGGAGAACTTTTTATAAAATCTTCCATATTAAAATTACCGCTATTGCCACCACTTGCTTCTTTAGAATCTATAGGTGTATCAGTGCCATGCTGAAGACTTATGGTATTCTTTACATCTTTTAAAGCGCACTCTTTGATCAGCTGTGTATCAAATGTAAGGATTAAAGGCGTGTTCTTATAATTCGTTGGAATAGCAGCTTCAAATCCTTTGTCTGTTACTTGGCTAAGCTTGAAGCCGTTAGTAATATCTTCGCCTTTTTCCAGGGTTCCATTAGGTGAAACAGTTGCGGCATGTATTTTAACAGTTCCTCCAACCATTTCAATATATTCACTTGCAATCTTTTCAATTATTTTGCAATCCGTAAGGTCTATACCCTCCTTGTTTACATCTACAGTCCAATGAACCAAGCCATCTTTCTTAATATATTCTCCTCTTTTTACAATAATATCATTATTGATAGCACTTGTCGTTGAAGTAGCGTCTGCAAGGATTGCTTTTCCATATACTTCACCACCCAGTTTCCCTTTATTAAGACAGGTAAAACTATAGTCAGACTTAATTGAACTGCTGCCACTACCTGTTTTACTAATTGGCGCCTGTTGCTTTAGATAATCACCTGTAACTTTTGTTTTAAAAATAAAAGTATAAGCATCAGTAGTTGTTGTCCCAGGATCTAAAGTAAATACCTGCGTATCACTATTGCCCTCCTTAGTGCCTTTAGCGTATGTAAATTTAGTGTTATCATTAAATGTAACACTGCCAGAATCTCCTGATCCACTAGCGCTTTTTTTATCAACGCCTCCACCCTGTTTGATCTGCTCAATACTTACTAGGGTATCCCATACATTACCCTCCGGAAGTATGTCTTTCATTTTCATATTTGTAATTGGCTTATGATCAGGGTTTGCAACCACCTTCCACTCAATCGTATGATCTTTGTAATCGTAGTTATTTATAACTGATTTCTTAATTAGTGAATTATCTAAAGCTTTACTTCCACTTGCATTATTGATCTGTAAATTATCACCTACGGTACCTTTTATTACTGCACTGTTCGTAAACACCTTTGACTTCTGCTCAGTAAGAAAATTCTTATCAACAACTTTGGCTTTTAACGTTAGATAGTAAAGCTCTTCCTTTGATATATCTCCTATAGAGATCTTCATTTTCCCACTGCTTTTATCTATAGTATATCCTTGCCCAGCTTGATCTTTAATCTCACTCAAGGATTGATATGCACCTACGTTGCCTTTAATCGCCTTCCTATACCCTACTTGAAGAGTATCTAAATCATAGACACTAGGATCCAAAGTTTCCTCAATATCAAGGTCCTTCACATTTGCAGCGTAGTAGTTTAGCTTAAATTCCCAGCTTAGCATTTGGGTATCTTTTTCATATTCACCTGGATACTTGTTTCCTATAGGTACACTATCAGGGAATGTTTTTGTAGCCGACACTAAATCTGGCTCTGGAGGGTCTCCTATGATGCCTAAACTAGTCAGCTTATTATAGTAGAATTTGACATCGTTTTTTAAATCTCCCACTTTAGTGTCTCCTGGCTCATATAATTCTTCGCTTGTTTTTTTAATAGTAGTGGTATATGTCATCTTCACATGTTTATTTGCGTAATTATTAAAAGGAACAATAAGGACGCCATATGTTTTGCTGTCTGTTTGATCTGTATACTCATAGTATGAAGGTGTTATTTGATTGATATTCATACTGTCAAGTACCACATCGGACAAGGGTTTCATACCACTATCTAATGCCGGACCATTAGCTAAATGAGTGACAGCTCCCAGGTCATTACCATACAAACGAATTGAATTAAAATCATATGTCTGTGCATCCAGGCATATCCTGTCTACTAGATATGATGAGCCTAATGTGTCAGAAAATTTTGTGTTTACATCTACAACCCAGTCATATTTGGTTCCATTTTGGGAATTTTCTGTCCCTTTCTTATTAACTAATTGAAAGTTCATTTTTGTCGTTATTTTATCAGAAACCGCTTCCGGTGTTGTTTCATCTTTACCATATAGGGTCGCTATATTATTAAATTCTTTATTAGAATAATCTTTAGTATAATTATCAATTCCCATTCGAAGGGTAAATGTTGCAGACGCCTTGTTATAATCCTCAGGAAATTTATACTCAAAACTCCCAGCTTTTATATACGTATCGATGGGATCAAGTTTGTTTTTATTCAATTCTCCTGAAAGTAATTTTAAATCTGTTGGTACTGGGTCTTTTAATGTCACTCCTCCCAGGTTACCATCTTTTGGAGCCTGAACACGTATGGTGTAGTCAATGTAAGGTGTATCTACAAATGTCGGTGCTGTTTTCGTAACCTTAAATTTCTTGTCTATAGGATCTATAATGCCACCATCGGTGTGTGGGGTTCCTACAATAGTTTGCTTTTCATCATCCCATGTTATATCCGTTTTTGTGCTGTCATTTAACTTGGCGCTATTTACTAAAAGGTCAAATCCCACACCTACACTTGTGTTGCTTGAAAGATATAGGCTTTTGTTAAGGACAAATGTAACCTTTCCATCCGTTGCTACAGAGTAAGTACCTAGCTGTACGCCACTGTTATCTACTAAAGGTTTATTTACACCTTCAAGCTCAGTCGGTACGGATATCCATTTATCTTGACTGCTATTTAAATCAATCACATATGTTATTTGTGGCAATATATCATCAGGAAGATTATTCAAAAAGCTTATCCATACTTCTCCCGCTGGAGCAAATGCCATGGCATCAACATAGCCGGGAGCATTGGTAATAGCTTTTACATTATTTTCATATATATCTCCTAAATAATTTACATCTAAATCAAATTGTGTCTGAAAGCGAATGCTAAGATTAGAGTCATTAACCCCATACCCATCTTTGTTAGATGCTATTTTAATAGTACCTTTAGATATTGGTGGAGTTTTCGTCAAATTTTTAGTGACATATGATAAATTGTCAAAGTCGTCCACGGTATTATTGCCAGCAGCAGCAAAAATAGTTCCAAATATTGATCCGGTTCCTTTGGAACGTGAATTTGTCATATCAGCTTCTTTTGTCAGCCCTGAATTATAAGGATTTCTTGATTTTTGTACTATGTCTTTATCTGTTTCTCTGTCTATCTTTTCCTTTGCCGGGAAAATCAAAGCATATTTATTATGATTCTGTAACGTAATTTCCCCTTTACTACTGTGATTTTGTTTTAATGTAGCAACAGATTTAATCACTCCGTAGACCTCTCCTGTAAGAGTTTCTGCTTTTTCATTTAATTTAACTGTTATCACATTGTCTTTTATCTCATAGGCGCCAATGGGAGAGCCATTTGTAGAGTTAGACCCATTATCTTTGTAGTATTCTTGTTTGTCACAAGTCTTTACAGGGACAGCCTCATCCTTGTCTTTCAAAGAAAGTTGATCCTTTGAAATCTCAAAAGAAAATTCATCTCCTGCTTTCAACAGTTTTTCCTTAGTTATATTTTTAAAGTCAAAAGCAAGCTCCACGTTAAAGCTTGCTAGATCCTTTGCCTTGGCGGCTGAAAGGTCAAATTCTCTAATACTATCTTTTTCACGAGCCTTTACTTTTACTTCTTTATCATTTTCCTTATATGAAATCTTTTCAAGGGATAATGTTAGGGCTTCAGTATTAAATGTCCAGTCCTTTGCCTGTCTTACAACTGTCTTCTTTGATTTGATCCTTGGCTCAGTTGTTTGGGATGCTCCACTTTTATTAGTAGGATTTTTTATAGACTCCACCTTAGAAGGTGTTTTGGCTGGCTGGCTAGTTGCTTTAGATGCCTCTTTACTCTTGTCTGTATCTCCCCAAACTGACATATTGTCATAACCTGCTAGCTGTGGTATGACAAATGTAAGAGCTACCAGGATAGCTATAATCCTGCTGCTTATTTTCTTACTATTCATTTTATCCTCCTACTGGTCTTCATACTTTTATGTCAATCATGCAGGATAGATATAATTCATATGAAGTATTTTTTTGAAAATTATTTGTAATATTTACTACTTAATATTTAAAATTAAGCTACAGGGTAAATCTTGTTCATTTCATTTTGGCATAAAGCGAGCACTATAATATTCAAGCCAAATATTTGCAAAATCATATATAAGATATTAGAATTATGATCGGTCATAATACCTTGGTTTGCTTTCAGCAAATCCGTCTTTTCACCAATCCTGTAGGCCCAGTATATGCCATAAATGCCACATGTAACAACAGAAAGCAGTATACAGATAATGCCCGAAGTCTGGTCTTTTTGTTCGTTGGCAATATTTAATTCGTCAGTTAAAACTACGAACCAGTATATGCTATAAATACCACAAGTAATTACTGAAAAAACTATTGATAATCCTATATTTCTATTCATCTTGTCCCCCCTAATCTACTCCATTTTTCAATCACTAAATTTTACATTTATTATATATTATAATGTTTTTTCAATCAACACAATATGCACATTTTATTGCCTCACTTGAAGGTGTAAATTTTTTATAAGATAAATAAATTAGAGATTTCGCCATATACCAAAAAACAGTAAACAAATAAGAATCGTCCACGTCAAAACTCTTTCAAACCTATTGATTTTACTATCGTCAAACACAATATATCTATATATTATCCGTCCTATGAGATAGGCTAGAATAGGCAAAGAAAGAAATACAACTGGATTCCATGAAAATGCCTCAGCAAAATCAAAGCGTAAAAGTGCTAAAAACATTCTGGATACACCACACCCCGGACAAAGAAGTCCGGTAAATGTATTGAACATGCAAGGTATATAAAATCCAAAATTTAATACTATGTAAACGTAAAACAGCCCTCCACAAAAGAGGGCTGTTATTATTTTAAATACTTTTAATCCTCGTTGCTTCATATTTAAATTACACTTCAAGACAATACTAATTTTCTCTTCAATTTATTGCTCCTGCTCCAGATTAGAAAATAAAAAATTGGGCAGCTCTATAAGCCGGGTTCTGTATTAAGCAATCATCTATCTTGGCACATTGTCACCAACATGCTCATGCGACCTACCTACCGGGCAGTGACGGGCCGCCACCTTTTATGCCCTATTTTGTCTTGCTCCAAATGGGGTTTACACGGGTGGTATGTTACCATACTACCCAGTAAGCTCTTACCTTACTATTTCAACCTTACCACGGCATTATCCGTTTCGGCGGTGTGTTTCTGTTGCACTTTCCCTATAGTTACCTACGCCAGATGTTATCTGGCATCCTTGCCCTATGGAGCCCGGACTTTCCTCATGCATCCTTATGATACACGCAACTGCCTGAACTACCCAAAAATTTCCCAAATTACTGAATCAAATATACTTTAAGACAGGACTTTTATTATACATGATAATATTTTTTCAATCAAGGTAATATTTCTACTTTATTATTTTTATTATGGTATTCTGCCTGACTCACTTGACTATGGACAAGAATGGATCCAAATCCACCACTGAAGTAATCACTTCTATCTGACCTTCTAGCTTATGTATTAATTTCATAGCCATATTCTCCCCAAAAAATTTTTCTGTGCCGTAGTGGCCTGCATCAATTACACATAAATCTATTTCTTTGGCTTTTTGTGCTTCGTGATACTTAAGGTCTCCTGTGATTAACAGCTCACAACCGTTTTGCCTTGCCACATCTATAAAATCTGCTCCTGCTCCAGTACAGACAGCTACCGTCTTTATAGAGGTATCTAAATTGCCTACTGCTGTTATTTGTTCCGGTTCTAAATCCAGTCGCTCTTGGGCAAGCAAAATAGTCTGTTCTAAAGTGTAGGGCACTATAAATTGACCTATTCTACCAATTGATTCTAGTTCTCCGTCAGGATAGCTTAAACTACTAGTATCCTTAAGTCCAATAAGCTCTGTTAAGTAATCGTTGTTTCCTCCTTCTGCTTTGTCAAAGGGAGTATGACTTGAATAAACAGATATGCCCAGGGAAATGAGCTTTGCTATGTATTTTCCTGGGATTTGCCTGTAGTCTACCGATGAAAGTTTGCCAAAGATAAGGGGGTGATGGGTAATTATCATGTCCACATCGTCCATCTTTGCTTCTTCTATAACTTCATCATTAATTTCAAGGGATACTAAAATTCTGTTTATGTCTTCTGATCCTGCTGCTATCTGAATCCCGTTATTGTCCCATTTTTCCTGTAGCTTTGACGGTGCAATTTCTTCAATAACTGCTACTAATTCTTCAAGTTTCATAGACATTTTTCACCTCTCAAAAGTGTTTTTAAATACTGGATTCTTTTTTCTGTAAACTTTGTCTTTTCATCATTGGGGCGCTTTCCCTTTAATAAATTTTTCTGAATATTTTCCTCAATACGCAGCTTGTTTTCAATAAATTCATGGGCAAGATCTCCTGTGGATAAAATCCAAGTTGGCGTTTCGTATTCCATATCCGCCTCATTGCAACCTTCTATCTCATGGCTGATTCCTTGACCATGAGGTATGGCTGTGATTATTTCGCATATATACTTTCCTTCTCTGACCAGTGATTCTTTAGTGATGGGCAGGCCATTTGTGATGAGCCAGTGCCTGAGAGATCCTTGGCTATTTCTAGGCTGAAGAATAATCTTTTTAAAGCTGCGAGTCTTTTCCATATCAAATCCTAAAATCTCAGTCATAAGAGTTCCCCCCATTCCTGCTATAACTAGCACATCCACTTCACCTGTCTTAATGTTTTTTATTCCATCTCCAAGACGTAAATCAAAGTTCATATCTGGGTATTGCTCCATGCAATTTATGCGAGCTTTTTCTAGGGAGCCTTTGCTGATATCAGTTAGAATTACCTTGGGGCAGATTTCTCTTTCCCAAAGATAAATAGGTAAAAAACCATGGTCGGTTCCAATGTCGGCCATGGTTTGATTCTTTTCTATTTGGTCAGCAATCAACTTTAATCTATCGCTTAGCTTAATCATTATTCTAAATAATCCTTTAATTTCTTACTTCTGCTTGGGTGTCTTAACTTTCTTAAAGCCTTGGCTTCAATTTGTCTAATTCGCTCTCTTGTAACATCAAAACGTTTTCCAACTTCTTCTAAGGTTCTAGCTCTGCCATCTTCAAGACCAAACCGCAATTTCAATACTTTTTGTTCACGTTCTGTCAGCGTGTCTAAAACTTCTACTAGCTGTTCCTTAAGCATTGAGAAGGCTGCTGCTTCTGCTGGTGCAGGCACATCTTCGTCAGGAATAAAATCTCCCAAATGACTGTCTTCTTCTTCACCAATAGGTGTTTCAAGTGATACCGGCTCCTGAGCAATTTTTAAAATTTCCCTTACTTTATCTTCGGAAATTCCCATCTCTTCGGCAATCTCTTCTGGTGCAGGCTCTCTTCCTTTTTCCTGGAGAAGCTGTCGTGAAATTCTGATCAATTTGTTAATGGTCTCAACCATGTGAACAGGGATTCTAATGGTTCTCGCTTGATCGGCTATGGATCTTGTAATGGCCTGCCTAATCCACCATGTGGCATAAGTACTAAATTTATACCCTTTGGTCCAGTCAAATTTGTCTACCGCCTTAATAAGGCCTAGGTTTCCCTCTTGTATCAAGTCTAAGAAAAGCATACCTCTGCCAACATATTTTTTGGCAATACTTACCACTAATCTAAGGTTTGCTTCACAAAGTTTCTGTTTTGCAGCATTGTCTCCAGCTTCCATTCTCTTAGCTAGATCAATTTCCTCTTGTGCTGTCAAAAGTGGAACTTTACCGATTTCTTTTAAGTACATTCTTACTGGATCATCTACTGCAACACCCTTTGGAATAGTCGACTCTAAGTCAATCTCTTTAGCCGACTTATTCTCTGCAATTACAGCTTTTACTTCTGGATCATCTACTTCTTCATCATCCATTTCTATAAGCTCCAGTTCATCTGGTTCAACTTCTGAAATTATTTCAATCCCTTTGGAAATCAGTTCCTCATAAATATCATCCATCTGGTCTTTGTCCAGTTGGGCCGTTTCTAAGTGGCTAGAAACCTCTGTATAGGTAATTGAGCCTTTAGTTTTAGCCTTTCCTTTTCCCTTAGTTTTTATCTTGGCTTTTTCCATTAGCTCTGCTACGTATTGTTTCTTTTTATCTTGCATTGTTTCAACATTCGTCATCTGGTAATTTACCCCCTATTGCCTCTCATAGTTCTTTGAATCTCCATCAATTCTTTAGTGATGTGCTCAATATTTTCTTTATTTTCTTCTTCGTCTGCCATGGAAAGTCTTGAAATTAATTCTTTCTCTTTGGCTGCCAAAGCCTTGGTTTTAATAGTATGGACACATTGTCCATAGACTTCTTTTTCTCTATGGGCTAATTGTATATTGTCTAAAATATCCTGAAGCTCATCTACATATTCTGTATCTAGAGAATCTGCCAATTTCTTCACGTCTAGTTCTTCATCTTGTTTATATAGCCCTTTAATTCCGGCATATATCATTTGTCCACATTCACTTATAAAAACGGCATTTGCATAGATATCAAATTTTGGGAAATACCCGCTACTTGTAAGTATGAGTTTAATCACATTTTTTTCAAGCATGGAAGCTTGTTTTGGTATGTGATCTTCTACTATTGGTCGTAATTGAGAAGGCTTTTCTTGACGATTATTACCATCAAGCTCAAGTCTTATAGCACCTTGCGATATATTTGTTTCCTTTGCCAATTTTCTTATGTATATATCAGCCTCCACTGGGCTGAGCATTTGCAATACTGAAACTGCACTTTGAAGAAAATCTACCCTTCCCTGTGTGGTGTCTAAATCATATTCTTTCTTTAGCAAGCTAAACTTATAGTCTGCATACGGTAGTGCCTGAGAAACCAGATTTAAAAACCCTTGTTTTCCATGGCTCTTAATATATTCGTCTGGATCTTTTCCCTCTGTCACTTGAAGCACTTTTACTTTACAATTTTCTTTGTGAAGGATATCTAAGCCTCTTAGTGCAGCACTAATACCTGCTTGATCCGAATCATAGGCTAGAACCACTTGATTGGTGTAACGCTTCAACATCTTAGCTTGGCTCTCTGTAAGGGCTGTCCCAAGTGAAGCAGAAACATTTCTCACCCCACCTTGATAAAGAGAAATTACATCCATATACCCTTCTACTAAAATAGCTTCATTTTCCTTGCTAATATCTTGACGTGTCAAATTCAGTCCATATAAATTATTCTTTTTAAGAAAAATATCGGATTCGTTTGAGTTTAAATATTTTGGTGCTCCATCATCTAGTATCCTTCCACCAAACCCAATAACTTTACCACTGGTATTAATAATAGGAAACATTACTCGATTTCTAAACTTATCGTAATATTTACCCTTACTTTGAGAAATCAATCCTAAATCCATAAGTTTATTATCTTCAAAGCCCAGACTCTTAAGATGATCATGCAAGCTATTCCACTGGTCATCTGCGTATCCAATACCAAATAAGTTTAAAGTATCTGTGGAAATCCCTCTCTTTTCCATGTATGAAAAGGCAGGGTTTTCCTTTGCTCTAAGTGCTTTATAAAAAAATTTTGCAGCTTCTTTATTTATACTATAGGATTCGTCCTTATGTGGACTTTTATTAAAGTTAAGCTGAATATTAATGTTATAATCTGCCATGAGTTTTTCCATTGCTCCAATAAAATCAAGTTGATAATATTGTTGGACAAAACCGATAACATCTCCTGTGACGCCACATCCAAAGCATGTGAAGATTTGTTTTGTCTGCGAAACAACAAAAGAAGGTGTCTTTTCATTATGAAATGGACAATTTCCCTTGTAGTTGCTGCCCGCTTTTTTTAAGGGTACAACTTGTCCAATAACCTCTACAATATCACACCTGCTTTTTATTTCATCAACTGCATTGTCTCTATTCGTCACCCAGTTATGCACCTCTTTTCTATTGATTTTCCTCTAGCCTTATACTTATTCGACAAAAGTATTTGATTTCCTTTTTTATTTCCACCCTTTAGGTACAAATAACTCTCCATAAAGATTAATGGCATATCTATCTGTCATTCCAGCAATGTGATCTTTCACCATTTCCTCTAGTGAAAACTCACCAACCATGGCTTGTAAATCCTGAGGAAGCTGTTCTTCATTGTTTAGAAAATGGTCATACAAAGAAACAATTATATTTTTAACTTTTTCTAGATCCTCATCTTTCTTTACCCGATTGTTATGGTAAACGTTTGTAAACATGTACTCCCGTAATCGGTTCATATACATTTTACACTCTTCACTTTGTACAATATGACTTTTTCCTTCACTGTTTTTTGCTATGTCCATAACTAAAGTATTGATTCTGGTACGGTGGTCACCACCTAGGTACTTAAGGCATTCTACTGGTAGGTCTGACTTGACAATAATTCCACTTCTCATGGCATCATCAATGTCATGGTTAATGTATGCTATCCTATCGCTTATTTTCACAATCTGACCTTCTAATGTAAATGGAACTCCTTTTCCTGTATGGTTAAGAATACCATCTCGCACCTCTCCTGTTAAGTTCATCCCTTGTCTTCTAGTTGTGGATTCTAAAATGTCAACTACTCGAAGGCTTTGTTTGTTGTGATGAAATCCGCCGGGATAAATGCTATCCAAAACCATTTCTCCATTGTGTCCAAAGGGGGTATGTCCCAGATCGTGGCCTAGGGCAATAGCTTCTGTTAAGTCTTCATTAAGGGCTAAACACCTTGCTATTGTCCTTGAAATTTGGGACACTTCCAAAGTGTGAGTAAGTCTTGTCCTGAAATGATCTCCTTCTGGAGCCAAAAAAACCTGAGTCTTATGCATTAGCCTTCTAAAGGCTTTGGAATGAACTATCCTATCTCTATCTCGCTGATATTCAGTCCTTACCTTGCATTTTTCCTCAGGAATCTGCCTCCCTACAGTCTCTGCTGATTTTGACCCTAGGGAATCAAGTATTTCATATTCTCTTCTTTCCAAGTCTTCTCTAATAATCATTTTTCCTCTTATATAAACAACCTGATTACCATAAGAGCGCCTCCGCCTAAAATCATTGTTATTGGCAAAGTTACTACCCATGCAATAATAATGTTTTGGGCAATTCCCCATTTTACTGCAGAAATTCGTTTAGCACTACCTACACCCATAATTGATGTTGTGATTACCTGGGTTGTACTAATTGGTGCACCTAAAAATGATGCACTTTCCATTACAATAGCTGATGCGGTCTGTGCTGCAAATCCGCTAGCTGGCTCTAGTTTTGTAACTCCTCCACCCATGGTTTTCATGATTTTCCAACCACCAATTGATGTACCTAATGCCATCATTACTGCACAGGAAATCTTAACCCAAAGAGGAATCCCTCCACCTTGTTCAACCATGCCGCCTGTAATCAAGGCTAAAGTCATAATACCCATTGTCTTTTGGGCATCATTATTACCGTGGGCAAACGCCACCAAAGCTGCAGAAAATACCTGTAATTTTTTAAAAACACTATTTACTTTATGAGGTGTCCAGTTTGCTAGCAATACGAAAATTAATTTCATTGCACCAAATCCTATGACAAACCCTATCAGTGGTGATCCAATAAGGGGAATGACTACTTTTTCTAAAATGCCATCCCATTTTATATACTTTGTAGAAGCAGTAAATACAATGGTCGCCCCTACTAAGCTTCCAATTAAAGCATGGGAAGAGCTGCTTGGAATGCCTTTCCACCATGTAAACAAATTCCAGATAATAGCACCTATTAATGCTGCCAAAATTACATATTGTTCTAATTCAATGCTCACCAATCCAGTTGAAATAGTCATTGCAACTTTTTCGCTTACCATAGCCCCCACAAGGTTCATAACAGCGGCTAATAAAATAGCTCTTTTGGCCGTTAATGCTCTTGTATAAACCGATGTGGCAATAGCGTTAGCTGTATCATGAAATCCATTGATAAATTCAAATATGAGTGCAACTACAATTACAGCAATTAAAATACCACTAAGCATATTTCATTACCACGCCTTCAACAATATTTGCAACACTTTCGCAAGAGTCTAAGCAAGTCTCAAGCTGTTCATATAAATGTTTCCACTTAATTAATTCAATTGGATTTTTTTCTTTTCTAAATAAATCGGTTAGTATTTTTCGATACAGAATATCTCCTTCGTTTTCTATTCGATTAACTTCTACTATTTGGTCATGTGCAATACCGTTCTTCTTTACTTCTGACAAATGTTCAAACATAATCTGAAGTTCAAGGATTGCCTGCATGATATAGCTAGCCATCTTCAAGGATTCTGGTCTTAACTCCTTTACGTCAAAAACAATAAATCTATTGGCCACTTCCTCTAAAGAATCTACGATATCATCCATTTCCTTTGTAATATCATATATATCTTCTCTGTCAAATGGGGTTACAAAGGATGCATTTAAGGCGGATAAAATCTTATGAGCCTGCATGTCGCATTCTGTTTCTAACACTTTGATCTTAGCTACCTTCGCTGTCACGTCATCATAATTATTGACTAAATCTACAAAAGCTTCTCCAACCTTAACAATTTTGCTGGCAAAATCATTTAGTAATTGGAAAAAAACATCTTCCTTTTTCTTCACACCGATCATGAATAATCTCCTCTTCTTTTGTTTAATCACCAGTTAATAATACTCGTTTATTAACTTAATGTAAAGTTTTCCCCCTGAAGTTTTAAATCTTTTTGTCACATTTCCCAAAATATTGACAAATCACGCCACTTTTTAATTTTTTTATATGTCCTTCTATAAGCGTTACCTTAGTTAGATTCCTAAAAATCTTTCTTCTCTTTGGCAACAAAAAATCTGTCAGCAAATTTTTGCCCTCCCTTTTAGGTCAATATATGTGACAGATTGCTTTTTCGTTATTATACACCAGTATGGCCAAAACCACCTTCAGCCCTTTTTGTCTCCGTAAGTTGATCTACTTTGTCCCAAAAGACTCTTTCGTATGCAGCTACTACCATTTGAGCAATTCGTTCCCCATCATTCACAACGAATGGCTCTTCGCCCCAATTGATCAATGGTATCTTAATTTCCCCTCTATAGTCGCTATCAATTGTGCCAATGCCGTTGACTAGCCCTACACCTTTTTTTATAGCAAGACCACTCCTGGCTCGTATTTGAGCTTCCATTCCCTGAGGTAGTTCTATGTAGAGCCCTGTAGTAATAAGGCTACGTTTTCCAGGCATCAACGTAATAGGTTCACTTAATTTTGCTCTAATATCCATGCCAGCCGATCCTTCAGTTTCATAAGTAGGCAAGCTTCCACTTTCACTTTTAATCTTTATTTTCATCTACTGCCCTCTCAATTTTTAGATCAGTTACCCTTGTATTATTGATTTTAATGGGATTTTCTTGTTAGTTACAGCAACGCCACAATATTCTCTAGGTTCACCAATAAGGTCAATAACTTCTCCTATATGATCCATGTTTACATTGTTAAATGATTTAATAACGTCTTCCATCGTATGTATCTTTCTTGAAAGAGTCATATTTCTCCCTATTGATACCATTCTTCCATTAACATTTTCTTGGGCAAATGTATATGCACTTTTCATCTGTTCCTTGGCCGTGGAAAGCTCTTCTTGAGTTATTCCATCTTTTTTTAAGATGGCCATTTCTTCCTTAATTGCTTCAATTGTTGCCCTAATTTTACCATGAGCCACACCTGCATATATATTGAAGTAACCTGATTCGCAAAATGAGCTAGCCATAGAATAAACAGAATATGCAAGCCCCTTTTGTTCCCTAATACTCTGAAATAGACGAGAACTCATGCTCCCTCCTAAGACATTGTTTAAAAGAGCAAGGGCAAAGTATCTATCATCCTCTAGTTTGACACCTCTAGTACCCATGCAAATATGAGACTGCTCTATGTCCTTGACTTTGACTCTAAAGTTTTGAGCGAATACTCCATCCACTTTAGGTCTTTCCTCCTTGGTAGGGTTTAGCTTATCTAATTTTTCACTAAGCATTTCCGAAATCTTGTATTCATCAAAGTTTCCCGCTATTGAAATCACTACATTGTCCCTAGTATATTCTTTTTTTATGTAATTTCTCATGGATTTGGAAGTAATATTATCTAGAGAAGAAGGTGTACCAATAATAGATTTTGAAAGTGGGTCTCCTTTGAAAATCAAGTCGCAAATTGTATCGTGAGCATCGTCATCTGGACTATCTTGAATCATTTTAATTTCTTCACAGATAACCATTCTCTCTTTATCCATTTCCTCTTTATCTAGCTTAGAATTCAAAACCATGTCCAAGAGAATTTCCACTGCTTGATCCAAATTATCACTTAAGGTTTTAATGTAGTAGCAAGTGGCTTCTTTACCCGTAAATGCGTTCATATGACCACCAATCTTATCCACATCTGAAGCTATTTGCCTTGCTGTTCTTTTACCTGTTCCTTTAAACATCATATGTTCAACAAAATGTGAAACTCCAGCTAATCTGCTTGGCTCATCTACACTTCCCACTTTTGCCCAAACTCCAATGGATACAGATTGCACATAAGGAATCTGTTCCATTACAACGGTTGTCCCACAATCTAGTGTCTTTGTTTTTATCATATCTCAATCACCTTTTTTCTTTTTCAATTTTTCAATAAGTTCATTTTTATACAAATAAATAGCCAAAATAGCAGCAATAATTACAAGTCCTATGGTACCCGCAGCGGTTCCCCATTTAACCGAAATAATATCAGTTACAGATATTATCCCTAAAAAAAGTAAAACCACCAAAATAAAAATAGCAAGGCTTGCCTTTTTGGCAACACCTTGTTTCATTTCTTGTTCTTTTTCTGTAGTATTTTCAAGCTTTTGGCTGCTTTCATTTTTCTTATCTTGTTCCATATAAACCTCTATTTTTCTTTAATATCGTTTATTGTAACATACTTTATTTTCTTTTCATATACTATTCAAGAAAGATTTTGAAGTATAAAAGGAGGTAAATATATGTCTTGTTTCGGTAACAGACCCGCTTCGGACATCTACGAAAATTGCTGCAAGGGAAGCCATCTTTGTGAATTTAGTGGGGATCTTGACGACATTGTCAGCGCTCCCATATATACACAAAGTGTGTATGATGCGGTAATGTTCAATCTTCAAGGAATGAAGACAGTGCAGAACCAAAGATTCTGTCCTGATATTCCTTGCGGCCATTCTGTTTCTAGAGTGGTAGATATTCGTTGTAAAAGGGTATTTAATCCACACAATGTGGATGATCCAAGAAATTTATGCTTAGATGTAGATACCAGCATTTCTGGGGCTACATTCCTACAGGATTGCCATGGGGATCCCCTCAAGGTAGTTGGTCCTGACGGTACATTATCACAGAAAATTTTATATGCTGACCCTTGTCCAGGAGATGAGGAAGGTTTATGCACACCGATTTTCGGTACACAAAACATAGGGATTACTGGGAATGTAATCGTCTATGTGGATCTGCTCTTATGTGATGATTGTAATCACGAGCGTGTCTTCACTGTATGGGCTGAAGTCACGGTTGCTACAGCTGCCCACCCACTTATGTTGACAAATTTCTTTGAAATAAGCATGCCTAGCGTAACTGAAGCTACATTCTTGCCTAGATTTACAGAACTGAATAATACAGCTTGTGAATGTCGTCTTGCAACTAACAATTGTGGCAGAGATATTATTGTGAATTGTGATGGAGAAGTCACTGGAAACTTAATCGTCGCTTTATGTGTAACTTGTGAAAAGAAGGTTGTTCTTCCTGTTCAACTATGCGTATTGTCTTCTGGTCTTGTTGATGTTCCAACTCAGACTAATCCAATTTGCACGTCATTCCCTTCCCTATTCCCAAACCCAGGTGAAAATTGTAACTCTAACTGTGACCACCAAAACAATCATGGCCATCACGGACATAACGATTGCAATCCATGCAGCGGTCCGAAAATTGCTGAGGCCAATCCTTGCGACTGTGGTTGCAAAACAGGGTGTAGTGATTGTGCTCCACCAGCCAAACCAAAACCAAAGCCACCAAAACCTGAACCATGCGACTGCGACCCTTGCGGCGGCAGGCCACGAAGATAGCTAGATAGGCTGTTAAGGCAATAATATAAATTCAAAGCCACATAAACTGATACACTAGTTTATGTGGCTTTGTTATATGTGTCAAATGTATATTTATAATTTTATCACGCTTTTTTACGAAACGATGCCAAAATAAGAGTGTTTATTCCCTCTAATTTTGTAAATTAATTTATTTTGCCATTTAATTATACATAAAACTCGTCTAACAATGCAATTTATTATTCTATTTTTTCTAACAACACTTTTATCATATTCTTTCCATTAATCATAAATGCCTTTAAAGGCTGTTCTTCTTCCTTCTCCTCTTGCCAGTACTCTTCTTTGTAAGCTATAAGCATTTCATCAAGGCTTAGCCCTTTTTCATTTAGCTTGCGGACAAATTCTAGCTTTTCCTCTGCAGCTTTTACAAAAAGTTGCCAAAACCTATCATTAAAATCTTCAGGCAAAATCCCATAGTGAGGGCAGATAATATATTTAGGGTTGTAATTTTGGCATATTCTTAGAGATGTCATTGCATCATCATAACTTTTAAGAATGGCAGTGTGAACAAAGTCTTCTCTCTCTAAGATTCCTGTGCTTTCACTGGCAAACATGATTCCCTGTGGCTCCAAAACGTAGGAAAGTGAACAGTCTGTATGGCCTTTTGTTTCCAGTACAAGAAAATGTTCCCTACCTAGAGAAATTTCTCTACCATTTTCTACTGCAACATTAATTTCAAGGTCTTTGGTTAATATTTCCCTTGTATTATCCTCTGCATAATCAGCACGAGCTGTTTCTCCTAGTTCTTTAATTAGCCTTATGGCTCCTGGTCTTTCTAAAATTCTTTGTCCCTTCTTTGAACCATAAATAACTACCCGTGGAAATGCTTCTTTCACGTAAGGCAATGCACCGATATGATCATAGTGGGTATGGCTAAGTATGACATAATCTAAAGTTTTCCCATTTAATTCTCTTTTTATATTTTCTACAAGCTGAGATCCACAATATGCCATGCCACAGTCCATAAGTGCAGTCTTTTCACTGCCAAAGACAAGAATTGACTCTCCTCCATGGCCTGCTGTAACTCTTTTTATTCCTTCTGGAAAATCAAACCGATCATGACTCCCAAGTAGATTATTAAATAATCCCATTTTTTTCATCCTCATTACTTTCACAAAATTAATTATCACCATAATGATAATAGCAATCCCAATAAACCCTTCTATTGGGAACATATATGCAACTACGTTTTTAAATCCCATAAGTCCAAATAAAAAACCTATGACCCCAATTATGATTATAAGCATATTCTTTCTAGGAGAGGTCTTTAGTTTTGTAGTAAAGCCATAATAGTTGCTTGTGGCTGATGCGTATATTGCAAAAAAAAGTACAGTTATGTAAATTCCATTAATAACCGGGGATAACTTTTCAGAAAATCCTAACATTGGCATGTCCATAATCTGAGAAAAATTTTGATCCGTCTTCATCGCTGTAACTAGAAGGAAAACCAGAATACCTAGAAGTATGCCTCCTAAGGCTGTCCCTAAAACTGCATGTTTAGTTGATTTAGCATTAATAGATGCGGTAGCAACAATTGGAACTATTGCCAACATATTGTACGAAAGATAAAGAATTGCTGATAGCGCCCAAGTAGGTGCCAGTGGACTAGGATTTAATTCTACAGTAACCTGATGTTGGGGCAGATCTTTAAAGATAACAAGGATGCATACTCCAATTACGACTGTCATAAGCACTGGCATAATGTAATGGAATACCTTTGAGACTCTATTAAAGCCACCAATTACAGTAATAATCACAAGAAAAATAATTACTGCCCCTCCTAGAATTCTGCTCAAACCAAATTGTTGGTTAAAAAGAGCTCCTCCAGCAGAAGACATAGTAATTAATACGGTAAACAGTATTACTGCCATAAAATATCCGACGAAATTCTCCACTCCTCTGTGGTTACTGGGAACGATCACACGTCCCATATCATTTGTATGTAGCTTTCGTGCGATAATACTAGTCATAACTCCGACTATTACAAAGAGTGTACCCACTAAAGCAATGCCTGTATATGCATGTTCTTCAAAGACTCCAAAAAATTGCCAAATTTCTCTACCCGATGCAAATCCAGCTCCCATAATCGTCCCCACATACATAATGGCTACGGGGAAAATACCCATCTTATGATTTTTCATCAATAACAGTTGTTTTGTTTTCTCTGTATTCTCCAAATGTAAAGAAAATCAGCCCAACCCAAATAATGGCAAATGCTATAAACTGAACCAAATCAAATGCTTCCCCAAGTAGGAATATACCAATTACTAACGAAATCGTCGGAGAAATATACTCCATAATTCCTAGGGATACAAGGGATATTTTACTAGCTGCCACGGCAAACAATCCTAAAGGAATTGCTGTTGAAATTCCTACAAGAAGTAAAAGCATATACTGGTAGGGTTGTCCCACGCCTATTGCCCCTTTTCCTGTCACTTCTAAATATATAATCACTGCTAATGCCACTGGCGATAGCAACATTGTTTCATATAATAGTGACAATATGGCTGGTACGTGTACACTCTTTTTTATAGCTGCATATATTGCAAATGTGATTCCAAGGCTAAGAGCAATAAATGGAATTTCCATAAAGTGAACCAAAATTACTACTACCCCTATACATGCTGCAACAAAGGCAATTAGTTTATATTTTGATAATTTTTCTTTGAAGAGTATAATGCCAAATGCACATACCATTAATGGCTCTATGTAATATCCTATGCAGGTTTGTATAACATGATCCGCATTGACAGCCCATATATATATGCTCCAGTTTGCTGTAATTAACAGTCCGGCTAAGAAGAATTTTAACATTGCTCCTTTTTCTTTTAAAGGTGCTTTTATTCCCTTTATGCCATATAGTTTCCATGCAACCAAAAAACAAACCAATCCTACTAAAAATATTCTGTAAAATATTATTACAAAAGAATCAATTGGTCTAAGTGCTTGCCAATAAATGGGCAAAACTCCCCATATAATAGAACAAAGAAGTGCACAAATCATGCCCACCTTATATTGTTTTTTCTCTTTTAAACTTTTTTCAATATGTCTCATTTTTCACCCTAAAATTCCTTTTAAATTAACAATTTATCCTATCACCAAAACAAGTCAAAAGCAAGTGTCTCATATTTTTTTAGATAATGGGTAAAATATCCTTTGAAAGGAGTGATATTTTTGAGGAATTTAACTCTTGCACTGATTATTATTGGTGCATTAAATTGGGGATTAGTTGGTTTTTTTAAATACAACCTTGTTACCAGTATTTTTGGTCCGAATCTTGAAATAGTAAGTAGAATTATCTTTGCGCTTGTAGGTCTTGCTGGGCTTTATGCTATTTCATTTTTCTTTCGCAAAGCGTAACTAATGTAGCATATGGCAAAAAAATTATAGTAAACTTTATTGTTTACTATAATTTTATGTTACCGTATGTTGATTTTGCCTTTAGAAAAGGCCACCTAGGATACCACCTTTTCCGCCGTTATTGTTACAAAGTAGTATAACGACAAGAATCAAAATCCAAATGGAACTCCCATTATTGTTGTCACAGCAACAATCATCAAAACATTTTTCCTTACAATCTCTCATACATTCTCTTTCACAACATTCTCTTTCATCCATAAAAAAAACCTCCATAATACATTTAAGATAATATATATTATGCAAGTTTTCCTTTATTGGTTCCTACTTAATAGTCTATTCTTTCACCACGTTTAATATCTTCAGGCTCTTCATCATTTTCCAGTTCTTTCTCTTGAAGGTCTATGGCTGCTAAATCTGCAAAGTCAATTGTATATTGATCCAGTTTAAAATCGAGTGCACCACTAAATATATATTCAAACTGCTCTTGTCCTAGTCGCTCAAGCCTAGCTAAGACAATGGCATCTCTTACTGAAGTTTCCTTGGAAAGTCTGTTCTGCTTATCTAGAGATATTACTTTCACTTTAGAGTCTAAAGCATACCAAGTTTTAAATCGAGCAAACTCTTCTGAAAGGAGAACTAAATCCCCCTCTTTTTCTATGTGGTTTGCCATACCTATAAATGACATTTTCGCTGTGTCAAGAAGTGTGTATATGTTCATAGCATCTTCAGGTAAGGATTCTAAAGCCTCCTCAAAATAACTGTTAATAAGCTGTGCAAATGTAGCTAAATCTACTTGAGATAAAAAGCTGTACATAGTGTCTGAATCAATTTCTGTATCCATTTCAATTAAATCTGCAAAATCCTCAAAGAATTGAAATTCTCCAGGTTCTTCCAATTTTAAATAATCTAAAAGGTTTTCTAATTTCATTTTTTCCCTTCCTCTACTGTTTCTAAATCTAAATTTATAAATTTCACGTTGGCTTTGGTATCATCGAATATGCTATTTATCATATTAATAAAGTTTTCCGAAAGGTCGCTTGCATAGAAAACGTTTTCACATTTTGAATCCTTTGCAAGTAGATTATTTGTCTCCAACCTCTCTTTAATAGTTGATATAATTTCCGCAGAAGGATTTATGATTCTCATGTTAGGATAGAGTTTTTTAATATTAGACTCTATTAGTGGATAATGAGTACAGCCAAGTACTATGGTGTCCAATCGATTTTTTATAACGAAATCCTTCATATAATACTGTATAGTCAAATCCATAATGTCATTTTCAATGATTCCCTCTTCAATAAGTGGTACAAATGCAGGACATGAAGTTTCGAATATATCTAAATCTGCATTGAGCCTTTTTACCTGATGAGCATATGCGTTACTTTGTATGGTTACCTTTGTCCCAATAATGCCTATTTTGTTTATCGTGGAACAGCTCTTGGCAATCTTCTCTGCTGCTGGCTTTATAATTCCGATAATAGGAATCTTTGGAAAACGAAATTGGATATCATCTACACAAGTGGCACTTACAGTGTTGCATGCAATAACTATCATTTTCACATCGTGTTTTACTAAAAAATCTGCAATCTGCAAGGAAAAGCTTCTAATCGTTGACGTAGCCTTTGAGCCGTATGGTGTCCTTGCTGTATCTCCAAAATATATAATCTTCTCTTGAGGAAGTGCTTCCATTAAATATGGTATGCAAGTAAGTCCTCCCAAGCCTGAATCAAAAAAACCTATTGGTCTGTTATCCATTATGCAAATAATCCTTTCAACTTTATGATATAATAACTGATATTATACAGTATGTGCAATATAAAGTAAAATAGTTAAGCTTAGGAGGCTAATAATGAGCGATAAAACGTTAAAAAACAGAAGTGAAATAAACAAAAAATACAAATGGAATATTGAAGATATGTTTCATGATGAATCAGTTATTCAAACTGACATAGATAAGGTTCTTGAAATGACCAAAAGCTACAGTAGCTATGCTGGAAAGTTAACAGAGAATGGTGCTACACTTCTAAATGCTTTTAAGGATCGTGATGAAATCTGGCAAAAGCTTGAAAAGGTGTTTGTCTATGCTAGAATGCGCCGAGATGAAGATAATCGAGATACAAAATATCAAGCTATGACGGATAAATGCAATTCTATTATCGCTCAGGTGTCCGCTTCCATGTCCTTTTTCACACCAGAGATTTTAGATACCCCTAAGGATGTACTCCTTAAATATATTGAAGAGGTTCCCGGACTTTGTGAATATTCTTTTATTATTCTAGATCTTCTTAGAGAAAAGGAGCATATCCTTACAAAATCTGAAGAAAACATTATGGCTCAGATGGGAGAAATTACTGGTGCTACAAATGATATTTTCACTATGCTTAATAATGCAGACATTAAATTTGGTACTATTATAGATGAAGATGGTGACGAAGTAGAACTGACTCACGGCAATTATATTACCTTTATGGAAAGTCACGACAGGTCTGTTAGAAAAGCAGCTTACAACAGCATGTATGCCTCTTACAAGGCACTTATAAATACTATTGCCTCTGCTTATAACTACAACACAAAGGCTGATGTGATCAGCGCTCGAATTAGAAAATATGATTCTGCTCGCCAGGCTTCCCTTTCGGGAGACAATATTAATGAAGAGGTCTATGACAATCTTGTAAAGGTAGTTAATGAGAATCTTCCTGCTGTTCATAAATATATGGAAATTCGTAAAAAACTTCTCAAGGTGGATGAACTACAAATGCATGATATTTATGTGCCTCTTGTGGAATTACCAAAGAAGGTTATCTCTTACGAAGAGGCTTTAGACATTATGAGAGATGGCCTTGCACCACTGGGAAAAGAGTATATTGATAGAATGAATAAAGGGATTGATGCTGGTTGGATTGATGTATATGAAAACCAAGGAAAAACTAGCGGTGCTTACAGTTTTGGCAGTTATGACAGTATGCCATACATTTTATTAAACTATACTAATACACTTAAGGATGTATTCACTATTGTTCATGAAATGGGTCACTCCATGCATTCTAGCTATACAAGGGAATTTCAGCCTTACAGCTATGGCAGCCACTCTATCTTTACTGCAGAAGTTGCATCTACAGTGAATGAATCCCTTCTTATGCATCATTTATTGGGAAAAGAAAAAGATCCTGAAATGAAAAAATATCTTCTCAACTTATATATTGAAGAGTTTAGAACAACTTTGTTTAGACAGACTATGTTTGCTGAATTTGAGCATCTTACCCATAATGCCATTGAAGAAGGTCAGGTTCTTACCGCCGACTGGATGTGCAACGAGTATGAAAAACTTAATATAAAGTATTTTGGACCGGCTCTTGGCACAGATGATATTATTAAATATGAATGGGCTAGAATTCCTCATTTCTATAATGCATTTTATGTCTATAAATATGCTACTGGATATTCTGCAGCTACGGCTCTTTCAGAGAAAATATTAAATGAAGGACCAGAAGCAAGAGATGCCTATGTTCACTTCTTAACCACTGGTGAGAGCGACTACCCTATTAATCTTTTAAAGGGGGCTGGGGTGGATATGAGCAGTTCCAAGCCAATTGAAAAAGCTATGGAAACCTTTAAGAACTTAGTTGATGAATTTGAGAAACTGGTGTAGTATCTAATGATGAGAAAAATAAATCTATTTACAAATGGTACAGCCATATCAAAAGAAACCCAAAATGTTCTCACTGAAAAGCTAAAAGCTAGCGGCTTTTCAGTAGATGAGCAGTACTCTGAAGACTGTGAATTGCTTGTCTGTATTGGTGGAGACGGTACTCTTTTAGAGGCCGTTCATACATATGATTTTCCTAACATCCCTTTGGTGGGAATTAACACTGGACATTTAGGTTTCTTTCAGGAAGTATCTCCTGATAATTTAGATACATTCATTGAAGGCTACAATTATGGAAAATATACTTTGCAGCCCCTAAATACGGTTAAAGCTACTGTAACTACCCAATCTGGAAAAAAACAGATTCACCGTGGGTTAAATGAGATTGTAATTAAGGGAAAGAGTTCTTACTCTGTCCACTTAAACATTTCTATTGGAGCAAGCCCTATTGAAAGGTTTAGCGGAGACGGAATTGTAGTTGCTACTTCTGCAGGAAGTACAGCTTACAACTATTCCTTGGGAGGCTCTATTGTAGACCCTAGACTTAAATTGCTTCAAGTTACACCCATGGCTCCTATGAATACTACTGCTTACAGGTCTTTTACATCTAGCATGCTCCTTCCCTCAGACCTGTCACTAGACGTTATTCCTGAGTACCCTAAGGACAACCACTTGTTCATATTAAATGACGGTATTGAAACCGACTATGTAAATGTAAGCTCTATTAAGGTTGAGTTTTCAGAAAAAGTGGTAAATCTATTACGATTTGAATCTTACGATTTTTGGGACAAGGTAAAATCCAAGTTCCTCTAGAAATAAATGTATTAGGTGGCTGCCCTGTTTAATATTGGTCAGCCCCTTTATTTTGCCAAAAGAAAGGACATTATGAGTCAATTTAATTATACGGTTACAAGCGAAGATAAGGGTATGTCTATAAAAATTCTTCTAGGAAAAAAGTTTTCTTTTTCTACCCGACTTCGAAACAAGATAAAGCGGGAAAAATTAGTTTTTGTAAATGGAGAACAACTGGTCACGTATCTGATCCCAAATCCTGGAGATGTGATAACTGTAAATCTCCCTGAAGAATCTAGTAATTTCACACCAGAAGATATTCCGGTATCTATAGTTTACGAGGATGAGGGTCTGCTAATTGTGGACAAACAGCCTGGACTAGTTGTTCATCCTACCAAGGGACACCCTTGCCACACACTTGCCAATGGTATTATGAAGTATATGCTAGATAATGGAGACAATTATAAAATCAGATTTATCAACCGGCTTGATATGGATACTTCTGGAATAGTTCTAGTGGCGAAAAACTCCCATGGACAAGCTAGTTTTATGAAACAAAACCAGGAAAATAAGGTTAAGAAAATATACATTGCCGTTGTAACGGGAATTATTGCAGAAAACGAAGGAACTATTGATTGTCCTATTGGACAGCCTGATCCAGACAGCGTAAGAAGAGGCGTTGTTGAAGGGGGTTCCCCTTCTATCACCCACTATACTGTACTAAAACGATATGATTCTGGGTATACCCTGGTAGAATTAGGTCTAGAAACAGGGCGAACTCATCAGATTCGTGTCCACCTGTCCCATATTGGATACCCTATTGTTGGAGATCATCTCTACGGACAAAGCAATGCTTTTCTCATTGAACGCCAAGCCCTTCACGCAAAAAGCATCTCCCTTTCCCATCCGGTGACAGGACTGCCACTTGCCGCCGAAGCTCCCCTTCCTGAAGATATTCTAAAACTTATTGAAAAAATAAAATAAATAAACTCCCCTGATTATTTTAAGTCAAATTCTACTAGTTTATTAAATAGCTGTCTTCTTGAAATGTCCAGAATTCTAGCTATTTCATTTAGGTCTTTTGGATACTTTTCTAAAAGACCCGTAATGTAAATTCGTTCTACTTGGTGTCTATAATCCCTTAAACTAACCGTATAATCCAGCTCTCTTTCCTCAACTTTTCTTTCCACCTTCTTACCTTTCATCATATTTGATGGTAGATATTCTTTTAAAATCTCACCTTCTGTTGATAAGACTATAAGTCGTTCCACAATGTTTTTCAATTCACGCACATTTCCTGGATAATCGTAAGATAGCAAAACTTCTGTCACTTTAGGTTCAATCTGCGTAATAGTTTTCTTCATTTCATGCTCATACTTTTTCATGAAATATTCAATGAAAAGAGGAATATCTTCTTGCCTTTCTCTAAGGGGTGGAAGTTCTAAAACAATAGTACTGATTCGATAAAAAAGGTCACTACGAAAAGAGCCATCTTCCATATCATCCTGCAAATTTCTGTTAGTGGCAGTGATAAGTCGGAAATCTACATCGATAACCCGACTGCTTCCCATACGATAAATTTTCTTGTTTTCTATGGCTTTTAACAGCTTGGCTTGAAGGTTTACAGAGATACCACCGATTTCATCTAGAAACAATGATCCTCGGTCCGATGCCTCAAAGAGGCCAATTCGCTTTTGGCTAGCTCCAGTAAATGAACCTTTTTCATGTCCAAAGAGTTCCGACTCTAAAATGGATTCGGATAGTGCTTGGCAATTTAGTTCTAAAAAATTCTCTGTTTTTCTGTTGCTTTCGTTGTGGATAAATGAGGCTAATACCTCTTTGCCTGCTCCAGATTCTCCTAAAATCAAAATGTTAGAATCACTTTGAGCCGCTCTTTGGGCTAGCTTCAACATCTGTTTGTATTTAGGGTTTTTACTTTCAAGCATGAAGATATTAGAGTCATTTTTTTGCTTTAAAATCTGGTTTTCAATAAGCATTTTCTTTCTGTCATTTACCTTTTTAACTTCCATGAGAAGCACTTCTGGATCCTGTCCCTTGGTTACATAGGTATATGCTCCTGCTTTCATTGCAGATACTGCTTTCTCCACTGTACCATGAGCTGTTAGTAATATAACTTCTGCATCCATTTCTGCTTTTTTAATCTTTTCAAGGAGTTGATACCCATCCATTTTTGGCATACAAAGATCTGTAATAACCAGATCAAAATTTGATTTTTCCAACATTTCTAGTGCTGTTTTCCCGTCATTACAACTTTCTACTTTATAACCTTTTTCCGATAAGATAATGGTAAGCACATTACAGTATTCTTGTTCATCATCTACTACTAAAATTCTTAAATTTTCCTTAGTCATTTTCTGCCTCCAATGGGAATCGCACTGTAAATGTGGTTCCTTCATCTAATTTACTATTTACTGTTATATCTCCGTTCATTTTCTTTACTTCATTATACACTATATAAAGGCCTAGACCCGTACCCTTGGTATCTCCCTTGGTTGTAAAGAAAGGATTGTATATCTCTTCAACAATCTCCTGTGGAATACCTGCACCTGTATCTGTAACTTCTAATATGAACTCTTTTTCCTGGTCATCCTTGGTTAATCTTACGGTAAAGATACCCCCTTCATCCATGGCATCAATACCATTGGAAATTAAATTCATCAGTACCATGTCAAAAGATTCTAACTGAACCTTTGCTTTGAATTCTTCTTCGCAGCAAATCTCTGATTGGATATGTTTTTTCTTTAATTTCCCTTCATTAATAACCAACAGGTTTTCTAAATGGCCTTTCATGTTGATCCACTCTATGGCCCCTGTAGATACTCGAGAGAAATTCAACAAGTTTTCTATAATATTATTAGAAGTTTCAACTGATTTTTCTATGTTTTTAACTGCATCTTTTCTTGTATTTTCGTTATCTATGTTTTTAAGAATGTAGCAGTAGTTTCTAATAATTCCAAGTGGGTTTCTGATCTCATGAGCTACTCCGGCAGCAAGCTGGCCTACGGCAATCATCTTATTATCTTGACGCATCTGTCTTTCTGCCATCTTCACCTTGGTTACATCTATTGCCATAAAGAGTATCTTCTCTGCCTCTCCTCGCTGATTTTCTATTGGAAAAAAATCAACCTCAAAAATATTCTGTTTCACTGATATTTCCATACTATCGCTTTCTGTTAAGGATACTGCACTTTTAATCCCTGCATCTAACACCTCTTTTGGAAAATCAAAAACTTGCGAAATATGTTTTCCTATGGGCTCTCGGCTGACACGCTGGAGAAATGCTCTGTTAATATCCATAATTATCCCACTAGTATCAAGCTCTGCCAAATAGTATGGCATTCCGTTAAATGTAGTCTGTAGCTCTTGTTTACTCTCAAGAAGCTGGTTCATTCTATTAGTAAGCTCCATATATAGGTTTTTATTAGATTGATAATATAAAAAGAATACACAAAGTACTGCTGCAAATATAACAAACAGTAAGCCTGCTGTGTCTTCATATCCATTTCCTTTTACTAAAGGCTCAGATATTCCGTACCAATTTTCCTTTGCCTGATTCATCAAATTATACTTGTCCCCATTGTAAATTGCCAAATTCATAATGTTGTACATCTGTTTATTTTCAGCTTTTACAACAATAGACACATTATTTTCATAAAGAGTTTCTCCTAAATCTAAATATTCTTTTTCCATATTTTTAGCTTTTAGATAAGATGTAACTTCCAGTTGATCTCCCAAAATACAGTCTATTTTTTTCTCTTTAGCCAAAGTCACCGCATCTTCAACAGAATCAGTCTCCTGAATCTTGATTTTCTCTCCTTCATAGGATAGATGTTTCTTTTCCGTCTTTGTAAAGGTTCCTTTTTTGACTACACCTGTTAACTTTGCAAACCGTCCCTCTTTGAGAAATATTCTCCCATTTGTTTGGAAAATCGGAGTAGTAAATAAAAATCTTTTATCACTGTTTCGTAGATCATCATTCATGGTAGTGATAATCCCTTCTGCATTTTTATCATTTTCAGACACTAAAGTTATTTTTTTCCCCAAAGGTTCAAGTAATTTTCCTACGTATCCCTCCAGGAATCCATCTTTTAAGTAGCTAAATTCTGAGGAAACCCCAATCTTTATTTCTTCTTTTTTATCTAGTGTGTTTTGTTCCGCCTGAGTAAAATGTGTTTTTACAACTTTCTTTTTTTCTATTCTAAGAGGATTATTGAACCAAGGATATACAGCAATACCTATAATAGCAAGAACAAGAAGAAAAATTATAATAGGCTCCCATTTCTGTTTTTTCATTATAATTTCCTCCTTGCTAGTTTGTCCCCAAATATCAATCTTTCTTGTTCTTCTCTTGAAACTTTGCCTATATCTTTTCTGGCCCAAATCGCCAGAACTATTCCCAATACTACCCAGGTTCCTATGATATACATTTCGCTAACATATGATGATGTCGTAGTAAAAGCATCATGTAAAAACATAACAAAATAAATAATGGCTCCTGACATAATGGTAAATCCTAAAGGAATGCCTCCTTTGATTTTCCATGGGCGATTAAGATCTGGTTCTTTTATCCTAAGGGCAAGGAATGCTGCCACAACCCAGCAATAGGAAAAAAAGGCGCATAGACTACTAGTATCAACAAACCATACAAGTGCATTTTTTCCAAGAAGAGGTGCCCCAATGCACACAACACCTACCAATATAGTAGCCGCCCAAGGAGTTTTGTATTTGGTGTGAATTTTACCAAATAATGCCGGGAGCATCTTTGCCCTACTCATGGCAAAAATCAACCTTGTAGATCCCATGAAAAATCCATTCCAAGAAGTTAGAATTCCAAGAATTCCCCCAGTAACCAAAATAGTTCCAAAGATGGCATCTCCATAAGCATAAGAAATTGCATCTGCTGCTGGTATCATTCCAGATGACCTTATTTCTATAGGTGCAGATAATGCTAAACCGACTATTACGATTAAATACCAAATAATGCTAAGGGTAATACAGACAACTACCATTTTACCAATGGATTTTGGCTGTAGGTTCATTTCCTCTGCCGATTGTGGAATTACGTCAAATCCAACTAACATGGCCGGTACCATTAAGAATACATATACAAATCCTTGAGTTGATTTAAAGCTTTCCCCCACATTTGCTAAGCTGCCAAAGGTAACTCCTCCAAATAGAAGTAATAGACCTAAAATCAGCAATGCGGCAGTGGCCATCACCTGAAAAATCATGGCCGGCTTAGCTGCAAACAAGTTGAGAAGCAGCATAACTACCGCACCAATCATACCTACCACAGCCCAAGAAAAGTATACGGTATATCCGAAAATTTCCCACATAGGCCCCCAAGTTGTAATAGGAAAAACCCAATTTATAGCTGTTGCCAAGGCAATCCCCTCCCAAGCAGCTACTCCTAAATATGCAAGAGATAATACCCATCCTACAACCCAAGCAATTTTTTGTCCAAAGGCTCGATAAACATAAGCTAATTCTCCCCCAGCAATGGGGAGTGCTGCTGTCAATTCTCCATAGGTGAGTCCTATGCCTAAAATAATCAAAGCACCAAGTGCAAATGCTAAAATCGTCCCCAAAAATCCGGCCTGAGAAAGCCAAGTAGTGGCTAACATTACCCAGCTCCACCCAGCCATGGTTCCAAATCCTAAGGCGATTACATCTGTACGCCCAAGTACCTTGCTTAACTTGTTTTTATTTTCTGTCATTATTTCTCCTGATTCAGTAATAAGGCAATGGGAAAGTTTCCCATTGCCTTATTATACTGTATTTATTTATTTTCTTATAGAAGATTCTAAAATCTTTTATATTCGTCACCGAACATTAAGTACTCTGTTTCTGAAGCAGTAACATCTTTATTTTGCATCTTGTTTACAATAAAGAGAATAACACCTAGAACAACCCAACCGCCTACTAAAAACCATTCTATTTTTCCAAGAGGATTAGGACTGATTCCTGGTAGATAAAGAGCGATAAAGAATAAGGCAACTGCTACGGCTGCTACGCCAACTATTTTGCCTCCTTTTACTTTGTACGGTCTTGCTAACTCTGGTTCTTTTGTTCTTAAAATAAGGAATGATAAGGCTACCATGAAGTACGCTACTACTGTACCAAATGCAGATGCATTTACGAACCAGCTTAATGCTCCACTACCTAGAAGTGGTGATGCAATAGTAATTATACCTACTAGAATAATTGCTGCTACTGGAGATCCGTGTTTTGGATGAACTTTAGCAAATATCTGAGGAAGCATCTTTGCTCTTCCCATGGCAAATAATACTCTTGTTGCTCCTACGATGAATCCATTCCAAGAAGTTAGGATTCCGCACATTGCAGCTATAATCATAATCTTACCAAATACTGGGCTTCCAAGTGCATAGGCAAATGACTCTGCTACAGGGATTCCAGCTGCACTTCTTACATCTGCCGGTGCAGATAATGCAATACTGAATATCATCAACATATACCATACTGCTGCCATACAAATGGAAATAATTATTACTTTTCCAATTTTCCCAAGAGGAATGTTCATTTCTTCTGCTGCCTGAGGAATTACATCAAACCCAACAAACATAGCTGGAACCATTAGGACAACTGCTACTACACCTTTTCCATTAGTAAATACTGGGATCATGTTTTCAATACTGCCAGCTGTTACTCCACCAATGAAGAATGCAACTCCGCCAATGGCCATTGCAAGTGTTGCAGTTGTCTGGAAGATTGCTGAAGCCTTAGCTCCTTTAAAGTTTACATAAGATAAAATTAGTCCGCCAACGCAACCGATTAACAAGAACATGCCTGTTACATCTTGCCCTGCTACATTATATAGAGTGCCAAGAGTAGGTAATTTCCCGCTAAAGAGGAACCCAATTGCTGTAGAAAGTGCTGGCCCTTCCCAAGCTGCTACGCCTACATATGCAAAGGTAATCATCCAGCCTGTAAGCCATGATGCATTATATCCCATTGCTCTAAATGAAAATACTAGTTCTCCACCTGCAAGTGGTAATGCGGGTGTCAACTCCGCATAAGCCAAGCCGACAAACATGCACATTACTGCGCCAAATAAAAATGCAATTAATGCGCCTACAACACCGCCGCTAGCTACCCATGTTCCTGCTAGCATAATCCATCCCCATCCGATCATCGTGCCGAAGGCTAGAGCTAGAACATCTTTCATACTAAGAGACTTTTTCAGCTCTTGTCTTTCGCTATTTTTAGCCATTTTCTTCTCCTTTACAAATAAAATAATTATTGCTTGAAACAAATTTCTTAATAAATTATGAAATGGAAATTCATTTCGCTTTTCACTAACTATAATACACAAAAACCATGCCAGGTTATTTTTTTAACAATTAAAAGGGTGAAAAAAATGGGTAAACCTACTGGTTCACCCATCCAAATGTTTTTAATTGTATTTTTATTTCTAAATATAGAAAACATATTTTATGTGTTCAGGAAATTTATTTCTATTGTTAGGAAGTTTATTTCCTGATAATCGGAAATTCATTTCCGATTATTCTATATTTAGCAGTAAAGCAAATTTTTCATTTGATTTTTTCTGAAAACTTGTTGATTGCTTCACTAGAGATTTGGAATCTTGTGCTCAAAGACTTTGCACCACTTGTATCTTCAGCAGTCTTTTTCCCACTCTTAGCTACTATCTTGGTAATCAACTTATCCATCCCCTTTTGTTTTGTAGGATCAATTTCTCCACCAAAACTTGATGCAACTATGGCTTTTTTCAACAAATCGGCAGGGATATTCTTCTGAATAATATCCTCAACATTGTCTGGAAAACAGTTGCATATAAAATATGCAGTTTTCTTATCCATAAGAGTGTCCTTATTTTTTGTAATAAACTCTTTAGCTGATTTATGTAACTTCCCCATTCTAATGCTTCCACCAATAATAATAAAATTATATTCATTTAATGCTGGTTTCTCTTTTGCTAAGTTGCAAAGTGTTGCATCATCTACAAGCGCTTTTAATATTTTAGCGCACTTTTCTGTGGTCCCTGTTTTACTTGCATACGCAATAAGTACATTCATCTCTTATCCTCCTTCTATTTGTATCTCATTAATTATTCTATACTATTTCTCCATTTCCTTCTTTTGCATTAACAATTTAAGTATTGGAACGGTGCTTCCCACATATGCGGCTATGGCCAAAGGTATAATGATTTTAATTGGAAAGCATAGGAGCAGTACTGCCACTGCCGTCATTGGCTTACGCATAACATATGCACAAAGACAAGCGGTACTCACTGCTACAGCAAATATAGGGTTAATACCTGTAATGGCTGCCATTCCATAGCCTAAGCAGGTTCCAGCAAAAATAATAGGAAATATATTTCCGCCTCTCCATCCTAGATTTACACATATACATAGTGTAATCAATTTAAGCAGCCCAATTCCAATTAGAAATGCTCCTGACATTGTAGTCCAAGATCTCATAATTTCGCCCATTTGCTCTTCACCAGAAAACATTGTAAGTGGAAAAAAACTTCCCATAAGTCCTAGGCAAAGACCAGCTAATATGCAGCTTATTATCCTGTATTTTCCTAACTTTTCTCCTATGCGGCTTGTCAATCTATCTATAAACACATAGATCATACCATATAAGACTCCTAGGATTAATAACGGAACAAACCATATCCAATCGTGAAATGTAGGGATTACACTAGCTGTGAAACGGGGTATTCCCATGCCACCCCCAAAGAGTTTTCCTAGGCCTCCCATAGCTCCAAAACCTCCTAGTATGGCTGCTATGTAGATCATAATCTTTACCCTTTTCTTCTCTTGGTCATCGAATATGCTTTCTTCATTTTCTTTGTTTTTTCCTCCAAAAGAAGAAAAATCTTTTTCCTCTAGGTTGTTGGCTATTCCATAAAATGGTGCGTTAAAAATTATCCCTAAAGTTGCAGCCATCCCAGCATTGGCTAGTTCCCTAACCTCTGAACTTTTATATTTCAGATTATCTCCGATCCAACAACAAAGCCCTACGATGATTCCTGTAAGTCCTGCTTCTGGCCCTAGGCTTCCACCAAAAAACAGGGGCAGTAATGCGGATACACCTAGTATATGCAGCCTATTATACGGATAAGTCCCGGTTTCTTTAAGTTGGGTCATTACCGTCTCTAATGAATCAGGAAGTATTCCAAACTTTCGTTGCCATAGGCCGATGATAAGTCCACCTAAAAGGCAAACTGCCAATGTATACACCTTTTCATTGCCAACTCCAGCTGGAATGGTAGTCCAAACAAAATTTATGCCTATGGCCATGACTCTTAGAAGTCCCCAAACCACAGCTCCCGCCACAGCTCCTAGACTCGCTGCAAATGTCACAAACAAAGCCAGGTTTTTCATTTTGTGTTTTTTCATTACAACACTCCTTATTTTTCTGCAAGAAATGTTTGTACGTATTCTACATCAGATATACAGTCAATATACTGGGTTCCTCTTTTCTGCCTAGTCTCTCTTCCTTTCCCTGTAATTAGTATGATTGTATTGTCGTCAGCCGTTTCAATGGCCTGTTTAATGGCTTCTTCTCTGTCATTTATAATCTGGCAATCACAATCAAATTTACTTACATGGGAGGCGATTTCCTGAGAAATTTTCATTACTGGCTCTTCTCCTGCATCCTCTTCTGTAATATACACTTTGTCTGCGTATTCCCCGGCCAAATCTCCAAGCTCTTTTCTTCGCCCTAAAGCTTTTTTCCCTGGGCAACCAAAAACGATTGTAATCTTCTTACCTGGATACTCTTTCTTAGTTGATTTGAAAAGTGAATCAAAGCTCATCTGGTTGTGGGCGTAATCTACAATTACATCTAATTCTCCTGATTTACTTGTGTAAATCTCCATTCTTCCACTTACTTGAGCTTTTTTAAGTCCAGATTTAATGTATTCCAAAGGAATGTTTAAGCCGTAGGAAATTGAAATTGCTGCTAATGCGTTCTCCACGTTGAAAAGTCCATGAATTCCAATCTTAAACTCTTCATCAAAGCTATCGCTTTTTACTGAGAAAGTAATATCTTTCTTTGATGTCTTAATGTTGTATCCATATATTGTAGCCTCTGGCGTATATCCAAAAGTGATTATTCGTTTTGCATTGCCTTCAGCTGCATTTAAAGCGTTCTGGGCATATTGGCTTTCCAAATTGATACAAGCTGTCTTACACTGACCAAATAGAATCATCTTAGATGCTAAGTAATCCTCAAAGCTAGTGTGTTCAATATCGCTAATATGGTCTGTCCCAATATTTAAAAAGCAACCTACATCAAAAGTAATTCCTAGGGTTCTATCATATTTCAGAGCCTGGCTGGAAACTTCCATGGATAAAAATTCAATTCCACTTCTTACTGCATTATCAAAATGTCTCTGAAGATCCAAGGCTTCCGGTGTAGTCAAATGAGACTCCTCATTTACAACTCCATCATAGTTGTCAATGCCTGAAATGACTCCGCTCCTGGGTTTTTTCTGTGCTTTAAGATAATCGTCCAGGATGTACTTCATAAAGTATGTGGTGGTGGATTTTCCCTTTGTTCCTGTTATCCCAATTAGTGAAAGTTCTTTCCACACCTGGTTGTAGTAAATATCTGCAATAAGAGCCATAGTTTTGCGCATATCATTGACTATAATATATGGCGTATCTTCTTTAATGTCATATTTTTTCTCACTTACATAAGCAAACGCTCCTTCTTCTAATGCACCTTTCAGGTACTCTGCCTTGAAGTGGGCTCCTTTACAGATAAACAAGGTATCGTATTTAATATCTTGAGAGTTAAAAGAAACATATCCTACTTTTTTCTTCATAAGTTTAACTTCAAAATTAGATTCTATAACTAGATCCTGTGCTTTTAATGCTTCCACGTATTCTTCCATAAGGTGTAATCTATTGATCATTCTTTGTCTCCTTAATTTTCTTTCCGCATAAGGTAATCGCCTTACACGCCATTACTTCCATAGCATCTACAAAATATTCGGGCAGATTGTACATTTCCTTAAAACAGGAAAGCTCTGTACACGCCATAATTACACAGTCACAATCTTCTTTTCTAAACTGGTCTTCCACCTTTTTAAATTCTGAAAGATCAATTGGACTTCCGTCCTTTATGCCTTCATATATAATTTTCATCACTATTTTTTGGTTTGCCGTTGAAGGTATTATAGGCACCAGTCCTTTTGCTTCACATTCTTTTTGATAAAGTCCCATCTTAACCGTGCCATCTGTGGCCATAATACCCACTTTACATCCACTACCATAAAGAGCCTTAACATGGTCAACTGTTACATTTATCATATTAATAATCTTAAGGTCTGTCTTATTTTGAAGTCGGTCTACTAGAACATGGCAAGTGTTACATGGAATTGCCACATATTCTGCTCCACCTTTTTCTAAAAAGTCAGCGTCCTCTTCTAAGTGTTCTAGCAATTCGTCCTCTGCTCCATCAAATATAGCCTTGGTTCTGTCCGGCATACTTGCATGGTTTAGGATAATCATATCAATGTGCTCCTGATCTTTGTGAGCATTTGTTTTTTCTATAATCATCTTGTAAAATAGCTGCGTAGCCAAAGGCCCCATGCCGCCAATCACCCCTAATAATTTATCTCTCATCCTTCTCTCCAAATCAAATTATTTTCCTACGTATTTTTCAAAATTTGCGTAATGTCTATTCATGTTCTTTTTGATTCTAAGCTTACGGATAAACCCATTGTCCGGTTTGTATAGTAACGGATTCACACACTTTCCTTCATTGATCAACCGTTTCATCTGTTCTTTGTATTCCTGTGGCTTTATAAAATCAAATGCCACCTTTTCTGGTACTACTGTCCACATACTCTCTACATCCACAGACTTAAATTCTAATTGCTTGTCCAATATATAGTCATCAACTAAATACTTTGCCACATTTGCTCCGGCACCAGTAACATAATAGTTGCTTCTGCCTTGTCTTGTGTTTATTTCAAATACCTTGTACTTCCCATCTCGTTGATCATATTTAATATCAAAGTTGGAAAATCCCACATAATTTATATCTTCTAAAAGCTTTTTGTACTTTTCTTCAAGCTCTTGGTTGTGCTGGGTAATAATTACTGCATGATTGCCAATGCCGTGAGGTGTATGTTCTTCTAAAAGTACATGGCCTAGGCACATCATTTTCACCTTACCCTCTTTATCTGAGTAGTTAGTAAGCACACGCATGTATGTGTCATCTCCAGGAATGAAATTTTGTATAATCACTGAATCGTCGTATCCTGAATTGTAAATATCATTTAATACGGATTTTACCTCTTCTATGGTGTCAACCTTGTACACTTTTTTCTGTGTAGCATAAGGATGTCTCCAGTACTCAATCCCATTTGCTGGCTTTAAAATAAATGGGCCAGCAAATGGAAGGGTAACTTCAGTTCCCATTTCTTTTTTGTGTACAAAAGTATCTGGGTAGTCTACTCCGATCTGCTCACACATAGCGTAAAACTTTTCTTTGTGTATTAAATCGTTCATCAAATCAATGTTAATGTAAGGTGCTATAACATTGTCTGGAAAATCCCCTTTATTTTCACTCATAAGCTGAACATAACTATCGCCACAGCCCACAAGTAGGATTGTCTCCTCCTTATGCGCCGTCGCAAAGTCATTTACTAGCTTCAAAAAAGTTTCTTGTTCATCTGCTTTTTCGTTAGCTTTATAATTCATAATTTTACTGCTCATACAAGGCCCTGTTGGGTATTTGCCATACACGTTGACAGAAATGCCGTATTCTTCATGAAATGCTCTTGCTACACTGCAAACATTAATATCTCCTGCAAAAAGTAATGGTATGAATTTTTTATTCATTGTATTCTCCTCATTAGTATATTCTTGTAAAGGCATAAACCTTTAACCTATATTATAATACGTTTTTCTCTATTTTGCCAATGATTTCATCTCGCAACACTTCTATTTTTTTAAAATCCATGTTGGGAATATAATAGTTCTCTAAAATATCATGTTCTTTCTTAGCTTTAGCTATACATTTAACACAGTTATCAATCATTTCATCTAGTTTTTGTCTGCTGTTTTCTATTATATCCTGTTGCTCTTCTAAGTCATTCCAGTTGATCATGTCATTCATGTCTACCATCTTGATCTCGGGTGAGAATCCTCCATCTCCATCCAACTCCCAAAGTTCAATGTCATGGTAAGAGTTTAATGAAAGAAATGCCATATCAAGGTCTGGAATAAGCAAATGCTCCATCTTTGTTTCTGGCTTCATAGGGCAATAATATGCTTCCACGTCCATTCCTCTATACATAGCGCTTTCAGTAATAATATTCAACATCCTCTGATTGCTAAGCCCTACAGGCCCATTGAGTAAGTAAATCTTTTTATAGCCTCTTATGAGAGTCTTTAGGTAATGCTGACAACCTGTTGGCGTGATTCCACTTGCAAAGTATTTTTTTAACTGGCCTGGGTTTAAGGTTATTTCTTTATGTCCTAGTTCATCTCCTACTATCTTAGCGGTAATCTTGTAAAGTTCTCCATCCTCAATAGCGCTTTCATAAGTGTCTGCCAGGTTATCATAAAGACTAGCTCCACTTTTAAGATAGTTATAACAATAGCCAAACCACATCTTAATCTTCCTATTACTTTCCATCACAAGGCTTTTATTTTTTTTAATTGCTTCCCCATCCCAAAACTCTCCTAGATGAATAATACTGTCTACTGCTCCAGGATTCACAGGATCCACCATGTGTGGGCTTGTAGCATCGATTATTGCAATTTTACGCCCTTTTAGAACGATGCCATCCAAGGAATCAGTGTCTGAAGAACATTGCATAAAGTCAACGTCTTCCCCTTGATCTAAAAAGTGTTCTCCTACACTTCTAACAAAAGTAGATTTCCCTACACCCGGTCCACCTTTAAGGCAAATAATCCTATTAGCCTCCTTCTGCCCAAGTATATACTGGTAATAAGAGTAAAAACCTTCCGGTGTATTACCTCCTGGATAAATGTGTCGCTTAATTCCTTTCATGAAAATCCCCCTTTTTTCCTTATCTTCCTTATGGTATGCGTACGGGATTGTCAATAGTTCCAAAAAATCAAAAGAGGCTGACCTGATTATAATGATATGGTCAGCCTACTGATTATTTTTCTTTTGTCATTGCTACAACTTTTTTGTACTTTTCGATAATGCGATCATACCCTCCGGGATTATGAGGGATAGTGCAATTACTACAATCCTTAATGCCTTTCTCAGTATAAACAAAGTCTCCACCACACTCTTTTTTCAGCGCATAAAGTGGACAAAAACAAAATATACAGTTGAACTTTTCTAAGTCACTTACTTCATGACATGGAAAACATTCACATTTTTCGTGGCAAAAGAATTTATAATTTTCCGTTTCAAATTCTGCTCTCATTTTCACACCTCGTGTGTATTTTTATCTTTCTTGTGAAATATATTCATCGGATTGCTTTAAATTACCAACTAAAATTTCATAAAAACCTGTACATGTTGACCGCCTATATGTTGTAACCACTATCACACATAAACTGAAAATCCAGATAACAAAAGCATTCCAAAAGGATGAATCATTTTCTATGATACATCCAACAATTCCTGTCGGTAAAATTCCAACTATATACCATCCAATAAAACTTAAATTAAGGGCAAAAAACTTGCCTTTATTACCTCTCATCATCCATTTACTCTCATCAATGCACCGCATTACACCTTTTGTCGGATCATCTGCCATAATATAAATTGCTTGACTATACCTTATTGCTGCAATAATACCCGGAACAATAAATAATAGTGACCATAGAAATGTGAATAAGCCAACCATAAATAAAACACAAAAAGCCTTAACAAAATATTCAAATCCAACAAAAGCCATTGCTGGCTCTACAGGTTTTTTTCTAAACAAGTTTAAAAAGAAAATTGTTATCCCCAGTATGAGTGGACCTTGCACAATAAATATGTAAAGTGCCGCCAACGGAACATTTCCATCACTGTAATTTTCCAAAAGATTCATCCCAAATAGATAATTAAGAATCATTGGTGGAAGACTTATACAAACTTCGTATATGAGTACAACTATTATTGCTATTTTCCAATTGCCTTCCAGTGCGTACCGCCCTATGGTTCTTAAGTTCTTGCTGCTTTCTCTAATCATTATACTGTTCCTCCTTTTGAAACTACCTCAATACGCTATCATAAACCTACTATTCTGTCAAGCTACAACCCTTGAATTTCCTAGTTTACAAAACAAGAAAACAGACCCTATATAGGGTCTGTCAGACTGGCAACATACTTTTGATGTTGCCTGTGTTTTGTTTATTGCTTTTTTTTATTTTTCATTTACTTTTCTGCGTTTTTTGCTTATTCCAAACAGTAATAATGCACCGCCTGAAACGAATAGCAGGCTAATCCATAGTGGCATATTACCATTGTCGCCTGTGATTGGATTTAAAGATTCTTCTCCTTTAACTGTGAAAGTTGCAGTAGCTGTACCTGTTGTTGAATATATTGATACTGTGTGTTTTCCATTAGAGAGAGTGTCCATATATTCGCTACTTATTGTAACTATTGTACTGCCTGCTTTTACCTTTATATCTTCAGATTTCATTGCTTTAGCGTCAATTCCTACACCTAAAAAGCCATTTATATTAGCATCAGAAGTGAAGGTTGCACCGTCTCCTGTTCCAATTGTATAGATTAGGTCCATGCCTGTTTTCATTTCTTCAACTTTGCGGGAAAACTGAAATTCATTTGTTTGTTTTGTACCGCAAACACTGCAGATATATTTCACCAATTGTGATTTTTCACCCGGAATTATATTAATCAAGTCTTCTGTGATAATTTCGTATTTATTTTTTGCCAAATCTGGTTTTGCTAACAGGCTTGCCTCAGTTACCCAGGTATGATCGGCTATTTCAAATTTTTCCTTGCAGTCCTGGCATTCATGCCAATGTGACTTTTCATCATGGTGCCATCCGGGCAAAGTTGTATGTGGAGTTTTCGAAAATACTTTGCCTAATTTAAGCACTGCATTACAGCCTTTGCAATAAGTATCTCCTGAATATCCTTCTTCTTTATGGGTTGGAAGCTTTATTTTTTTAACCTCTGTTCCTCCATCGTGTTTGTTTGGGTCAATTTCGCCATACCCATTATTGCAAACGGAGCAGATAGCTTTTGCGTGGCAGTTTGCAACACCGCCAGTGTGTGGGGCTAATTCTATTTTGGTTATATCTGTTTTACCACCGCAAAGTGCAAAGTCCTTACAATGCCTTGACTTTTTGCCTTTTTGTGTGCAGGTGGCAGCTTTGTCAATTGTAAACTCGGCATTAAACTCGTGAGTATGCCCTGCCTCTTTAATTGTGATTTCAAGAGGAGTATTAAGCACTAAACCGCCTTCAACTCCGTATGGATTAAAATTAAAGGTTAGGGTTTGAATTCCGCTTTGAAGCTTTGCAAGGTAGCTTTTTTGAATAGCAAGCGTTAAGCCGCTTTCAGGGGACGACACCGAATTTTTTGCAGGAGAACTATCGTTTATAATGTAATCTGATCCGCTTTTTAAAACAGTTTCGCCATTTGTAATATTTTTCAAGGTGTTGCCATTTAGATTAACTTTTACTAAAATATCTTTTTGATTTCCTTCTTTTTTATCAAACTCTGTAATCTCTGTTTGAAGCTGACTATCGTTATAAATTATAAATCCGTTTGTGTTTATAATCGTTTGATTACCTGCGGAATCTGTGGCTCTTACATAGATTATATTTTTACCCCTATTACTTATATCAAACTTTTGCGTGTATGATTTCCATGTCCCCTCTGCCTTATAATCAGCTTCGCTAGACACTTCTTGATACTCTATATTCTTTATTCCAGAGTCTGTATCATTTGCGGTGATTGTAATCTCTGCTTTGTCTTTTAACAGCGTGTCAAAAGTGATAGGGTCGGTTACTTGGTTATAGGCTTTGTCCCCTACTTTGATACTAGCAGTTGGTGGGACTCTGTCCACTGTAAAAAAAATAGGATTTGTCATTCCTGCGGCTATAAGTTTTTGACGCCAATTATCTTCATTTGCACCACTAGGAAGGAAAACATTTATTCCGTCTTTAGTGTTTCCAAATGAAGCCCCTTGTGGAACATCTGGTGAATTCTCTTGGAATTTTGGCGGGTTTTGATTGAAAAAGTTCACCGAAGATAGGCTTTGGCAGTTATAAAAGGCATAGTGGCCGATTTCTGTAACATTTTTGGGGATCTCAATAGTTTCTAGCTTATTGCACCCAAAAAACGTTGAATTTTCCATTTTTGTAATATTTTTTGGCATAGTGACGCTTGTGAGATTTTTGCAGGTGCCAAACGCAAGTACGCCGATTGTTTTAACACTATCTGGAATTGCCATGGTTTTTAAACTTTCGCAGCCGCTAAAAGCTGCGTCCCCCATTGAAGTTAGGCTCTTTGCATTTGTTAAATCAAAACTCTCTAAGCCTTTGCAATTTGCAAATGCGTTAGCATTAATCTCCGTCACACTTTGGGGAAAATCCCTTATAGTTTCAAGACCGGTGCAGCCAGAAAAGGCTGATGTTCCAATAGTTTTAAGGTTTGCTACCTTTGAAAAATCAACATCAATTAATTGGTTGCACCCAAAAAAAGCACTGTCTTTAATCTTGGCGACATCACTTGCAATGAAAAGCTGGGTAAGTGCTTTTGGGTCGACAATCGTTGCGGTTGCCTCTGCGTTTTCATTACATTCATAAACATTTCCGTCACTTTTATATATTCCATATTTATTGTTTACGATAAAAACAGGGTTAGATGCCCCTGATCTCGATAAGGCGGTTTCCCATTCTTTCACATTTGAGCCGG
>JAVXGM010000001.1:212833-320351 GCA_036657395.1 Anaerovoracaceae bacterium | reverse complement strand
CTTTGAAGTGTCTTTTCTCTTCTTGTCTGTTGTTTTTACGTTTCCTCTGCTCTTTGTAACAGCTTGTCTATATTACCAAAGACAAGCTGTTCTGTCAATAGCTTTTTCCATTTATTATTTTTTTTCTTTTCTTTACATTATATAGGCAATTATTAATTTGGAAGCCCCTTCTTTTCCTTACCCTAAATACATTTACCTGCAGCAATCCAAAAAGGTGAATTTTAATTTCTTTGGCTTGAATGATCCACTATACTATCTTGTTTTTTAATCCAACGTTTCCCTTATTAATGTGTATCAATTCATGTGCTGATTTAACTTTTTATATGAATACTCTAGTCTGCATATATATTGCTATGGCTTACAAATGCTCGGTTTTATGACTTTCTTCATTGACAAATTTTTTTGTAAGCGATATAATTATTCTGCGCACAAGTAAGTGGGCAATTATTTATTTATTTATTACTTAAAGGAGGATTATTATGGGTAGAAAGATTCCCATGTGGCAAGTCCTGATTACAATGTTATTTACATTGGTTGCGCTTTGCTACTCACTAGGCATTCTCGGAAAACTCTTTGGCGATGCCTGGGCTTGTGAATATGGAGAAGTACATATTCCACTAATTTGTTCGGCTATTTTCGCTTCAATCATAGCAATTGCTAATGGTTACAAATGGTCATTCTTAGAATCAGGTATTCTAGCTTCTATTAACCGTTCCATGCAGGCTATGCTCATCTTGATGACTGTAGGTCTACTAATTGGTTCTTGGATTGCAGCTGGCGTTGTTCCAGCAATGATTTATTACGGACTTATGATTTTAAAACCAAGTATTTTCTTAATTGCAAGTTGCATACTTTGCTGTATAGTATCTTTAGCAACTGGATCCTCTTGGACCACTGCTGGCACCATAGGTATCGCACTTATCGGCGTTGGGCAAGGACTAGATATGAATCCTGCAATGACCGCAGGTGCTATTGTATCTGGTGCGTATTTTGGAGACAAAATGTCCCCATTGTCTGATACAACTAACTTGGCACCAGCGATGGCCGGCTCCACCTTGTTTGATCATATCCGACACATGACTTGGACCGTAACACCTTCCTTGATAATTGCTTTAATTATCTATGGTATTATGGGTGCTGGTGCGAGCGATGCTGTAGATATGTCTACTGTATCAGCATTGCAAGATGGTCTTAAGGATAGTTTTGTAATCAATCCAATATTATTACTTCCACCGGTTGTAGTAATTTTAATCGTAGCATTAAAGCTACCAGCTCTCCCTGGCTTAATGGGCGGTATTATTCTAGCCTGCGTGCTAGGCGCTATCCTACAGGGTATAAATCTTGCAGACTGGCCTGGAATTCTACATTATGGATATGAATTTTCATTAAGTGATGGATTCACGTCCACGGTTACTGCATTAGATCCTGCTGCTGTTGATTCGGCACTTAAATCGGTAGGTGCCGATCCACTTGGAGAAGCTGCCCTACGTGCTGGCGATATTTCAGGTCTTGATTCTGATGTATTTGCTGCAATTTCAAACCAACTTGGATTCACTGCTGCTGAGCAAACTCAATTCAACTTGAATCAGTTACTTACTCGTGGTGGTATGTCTTCAATGCTTTGGACAATCAACCTAATCATTTGCGCAATGTGTTTCGGCGGTGTCATGGATGCTTCTGGAATGTTATCAACTCTTGCTGGCGCAATGCTTAAGATTGCTAAGGGCACAGGAATGCTAGTTACAGTTACAATATTTAGCTGTTTCTTCATGAATGTTATTGCTGCTGACCAATACTTATCAATCGTACTTCCTGGTAGAATGTATAAGGAAGCTTTTGAAGACAGAAGGTTAGCTCCAAAGAACTTATCAAGATGTCTAGAAGACTCAGGTACAATTACATCATGTCTAGTACCTTGGAACACTTGTGGTGCGACAATGTCCACCTTCCTAGGAGTTCCTACTGGTGAATACTTTAAATATGCATACTTAAACTTGATTAATCCTTTAGTTTCCATATTCTATGGATTCACAGGAATTTCAATGACCAAAATGACTGATGAAGAATACGCCGCAGTTCTAGAGGAAAGAGAAACAGAAAAAGCTGCTGCTCTAAAGGCTGCACAGGCATAAACAAAATAGAAAATAGAAAATAGTATTATTAAACGGCGAGATTTGGTCTCGCCGTTTTTTTAGCTAAAAAAGAAGCTGCTAGATTTCTTTTCTTGCTTCCTACAACAAGCTAGCCAGTTTTGCTAGGATTCTTTTATCCATGTTGGGAACCCTCTCTAGTTTGTATGGTATCTTTAGATCCGCCCACTTTTCAATAGCCATATTATGGTAGCCTAATAGCTCTATCTTGTAGATGTTGTCGATCTTCTCATTAACGAAGGATTTAAGTGATATTACATTTGCCTCTGTGTCATTTATTCCTGGGATAACCACCTGACGAACCAAAACGGGTTTTTTCTCTTCGTTAGCCATCCTTATGACTTGCAATAGAGAGCTCTGGTTTAGGTTGCAAAGACCCATGAATGTTTCGGGTTCCTGGTGTTTAATATCTAGCAGAAGCATCTGGCTTTTAGCTATGGCTTCCTGGGTATACTGATCAACATATGTACCGCTAGTATCCAGAATAGAATTTATTCCTTTAGAGCTTAGTTGTTCCATGGCCTCAATTAAAAACTGCCCTTGCATAAGGGGTTCTCCTCCAGAAAAAGTAACTCCGCCTTCTAGGCCATAATACGGCAGAGAGCGTTTTGCTGTCTTCACTATTTCTTCTACTGTAATATCTCTGCCGCCAGTGGTGTTCCATGTATCTGGGTTGTGGCAGTAGATACACCTAGCTGGACATCCCTGCAAAAAGAAAACAGTTCTGATTCCTGGCCCATCAACAGCGCCAAATGTTTCTATAGAATGTAATTTTCCTGTGGTCATATGGCTTCTCCTTTAAATCTATCGGCTTCAACCGATGTATATGCGCAATTCTCCAGTGGTTTTCTTCCATTGTTCTTCTAAGCCTGCCTTGCTTTCCCACTCGTCTTTTTTCACGATCATCCATTTATCCTGCCACTGATTTTCCATGATTTTATAGGCCTGTTTTTTTCGATCCAGTAATGTTTTTGTGTTCAAATCATGCTTGGTAATCATAAGAGGTATCTGACCTAGGGCCTGGTCGTTATCTTCAATTGACGGTGAGGTGAAAACCATTCCCACAGCTTGGGCTTGGGCTATGGACTGCTCATTATATATATTCAAACCGTAATCTGTAAAAACTGTTACTCCAGCCTTTATAAACTTTCTGGCCCAGCCTAGATTTCCTACTGATATTCCAGTTTCTTTGGTTTTTCTACAAATTTCTGTAAAATGTTTATGAATGTATTCGTCCTGGCCATCTTCTGTTATGGGACTCAGATATGGGATAATTTGTAGCCCTTCCTTCTTCACTGAGCCTTTGAGGAAGTCATAGATGGGCAGATATACTTTTGCCTCTTTTAATCCTAGATGGTTCATGAATCTTCCGTAATCGTAAGCTTTGGCTTTCTTCCCTTGGTGAAAGTAAAAGGCTAGTGTTTTCTTCTGATTCACTTTAACCGGATTTACCGATTTAGGTAGGTTCACAGGTAATGGACGAGTTAACTTGTTTTCTGAAAATTTATCCAGGCCTGTTCGCCTCAATTTATTTAGGGCTGAAATGGGAAGGCTTATGCCTTCTTCTAGAAATATTTCTAGATTATCTATGGCAAAAGGGGTATCACCTGTTTTTCTTAGCTGTTTTTCCACCATTTCTTTTCCTAAAGGCCGATTAATGGCTTTCTCTGTAACTACATCACCTTTTACCGTAACCGCCTGTTCTCCCCTAATAATAGTAAGTTCTGGCACTTTCCCTAAGGAAATACTCGCTTTAAGGTTCACTAGAATCTTTTTTGTATTTGCATTTTGGCAAAAAGTCAGCTTAGCTTTTTCCATAAGGGCCGACTGAGTTATTCGGTACACCTTATCTCCTGGGCGAACGTTCCCTTTAATATCACCAATTCTAGTCCTTCCATTTTTTAGCGACTCAACGTAAGTAACCAGGTTGCCTGTGAGTGTGTGGCTTCTAATTTCAACACCATCCCCTATGAATATTGGCTCTTCTGTTTCAATATCAATCAAATCCTGATTAGATGGCTTGTTTACTACTTTACCTATACACACGCCTTGGTGCTTTGGTAATTCCCCTGATAACAGCTCCGCTCCTGGATTACCTAGAAGGTATCCTGTGGTGAAGCCGCCTCGGTTGAAAATTTGGTTGAGAGTTTTCCAGTCTTCCTGACAAACTGTGTATTCCCCATACTGTTCATACCTATCCAAATATTTTCTATAAATGCCCGTTACTAAGGCCACATATTCTGCAGATTTCATTCGCCCCTCAATTTTCAGTGAGGTTATGCCAGCATCATGCAATTCACCTAAATGCTTCACAGTGCAAATATCTTTAGGACTGAGCCAGTGACTTGTCATTTTCTGATCGTTTTCATAAGGCAAGCGACAAGGTTGTGCACACAGGCCACGATTTCCACTTCTTCCTCCTAGAGCCCTGCTAAGCTGGCACTGGCCAGAGTAGCACATGCATAGCGCACCGTGAACAAAGGTTTCAATTTGGCATGAAGTGTTTTGGGTTATCTGAGAAATTTGCTGAAGGGACAGTTCTCTAGCCAAAACCACCCTAGAAAAGCCTAATTCCTCAGCGGCCTCCACCCCAGAAAGGTTATATATACTTCCTTGGGTAGACATATGCATTGGCAAATCGGGTATGTGTTTTTTCACTAAGGATGAGAATCCTAAATCTTGCAAGATCAGGGCATCTGCGCCCATTGTGTAAAGTTCTCCTGCATAATCAAGAGCTGGAATGAGTTCTTGGTCTTTTAGCAAGGTATTTATTGTAATATATACTTTTACTTCTCTCATGTGGGCATAATCAATAGCCCAGGCAAGTTCTTCTTTTGTAAAGTTGTCCGCTTTTTCCCTAGCGTTAAACCTTTGACCACCTAAATATACAGCGTCTGCACCGTTTTGCACTGCCGCTATCAGTTGTTTTGTACCACCTACTGGGGCCAACAGTTCTTTTTTATTTATCATTGGGGACTTCCTCCACTATTCTAATTGATATTACTTTTTCTATAGTATATAATACCTTTATTATGAAAGAGGTGCAAGTATGTCTAAATTCCGAGAAGTGTTTCAAGACCGAAAGTTTATGAATTGTAGCCTATTCCTTGTGGTTAACGCTATCCTTCTTTATGCTTTATATTTTATCATTAAAAATTTTGACTATATCGCTATATATGGTCTTAAGGGTATTAGTGCCCTTTTATCCGCTTTTTCCCCCCTATTTATTGGATTAGTTCTTGCCTATATTTTGAATCCTTTAGTGGGAATCATCGATCGAAAGTTAATGCAAAAGTTCTTTTTCCGATTGCCTGACGACCCCATTAAGGCAGAAAAGAAAAAAAAGACAAGTCGCTTTATCTGTGTTCTTTTGACTTTTTTAATCATTATTGCTGCTATCGTAGCCATTTTATATGGTTTTGCTGCAATGATTATGGGACAACTTGTGTTAGTTGATTTCTCACACATGATTGACCTTTTGATTAATAGTCTTACTCAGTACGAGGCCGACATACGTAGTTGGATATCTAGTAATTTACCTAATGGATTTCTTTCTGATAAGATGTCCGGAATTACTCAATCTGCTATGGGATGGTTTAATGATAATTTCAGTGCTTCAGCTGTAGTTGGCTTCTTTGCTAGTGCAGGTGGTAGTATAGTCAATATCGGTATTGGTGTAATTATCAGCATGTATCTTATGAATGACAGAGATTTCTTTGTCGGTTTATGGCGAAAGTTCCTTCACATTACATTGCCCCAACGTGGCAATGCTATTGTTACAGAGGCCTTAGGAGAAATTGATAATGTTCTTTCTCGTTTTATCAGAGGATCCCTACTAGACGCATTGTGTGTTGCTATTCTATCCTCCATAGGGCTTTCAATTGCTGGTTTAGAATTTGGTGTATTCATTGGTGTCTTTGCAGGTATTGCCAATGTAATTCCTTATTTTGGCCCAGTACTGGGTATGATTCCAGCCTTCATTGTTGGTTTCTTAACCGATGGACTCACTACTGGTGTAATTGCTGTGGTCATCTTGCTAGTGGTTCAGCAAATTGATTCAAACATTCTTTATCCTAAGATTGTAGGATCCAGCACTGGACTTCATCCCCTAGTCGTCCTCCTATCAGTCAGTGTCTTCGGATATTTTGCTGGCATTATAGGAATGCTTTTGGCTGTTCCTCTTGCGGGAATCGTTCAAGTCTTCGTCGTGAAATGGGCAAATAGTCAAGAGGCAAAGATGGAAAGGGTTCAAGCCCCTTCTTCTGAAGACGACGGCGCTGAAAATAGTAAGGTTTAACAATTTTGCAAACAATAAGACATAACACAAAAAACCATATCCGCCTAAAAAGGCGGATATGGTTTTTTAATGTTCTATAATGGTTTATTTTATAAATCTAATTTGTAGTCTCCTACTTTTATAAGACCTGCCATCTTCATAAATTTGTCTATGATAATCGCTAGTACTGCTGGAAGTACAATATGTAATAGGAGTACTTCTAGTAATACTGGAACTGTGAATCCCATTGATGTAAACGTGCCAATTTGCCCAACTAGTCCAGAGGTTCCCATACCTGCACCAGCAGGAATATTGGTCATCTTAAAGCCTACTGTAGCTATTGGTCCAATTATAGCTCCTGCCAATGTTGGTGGAACTAAAATCCATGGGTTTTTAAAAATGTTGGAAATCTGCAACATTGATGTTCCTATTCCTTGTGCTACAATACCACCTATTCCATTTTCTTTTACACTAATTGCCGCAAATCCTACCATCTGTGCACAGCATCCTATAGTTGCCGCTCCTGCCGCCAGCCCGCTTAGATCAAGCATAATGCAAAGAGCTGCACTTGATATTGGTGCAGTAAGTGCAAGTCCAACAATAATAGAAATAACAATGCCAAAGACAAATGGTTGCCAATCAGTAGCTGTCATAATAATCTGCCCTAAGCCTGTCATTAGTTTTCCAACTAGAGGCCCTAAAAGGGTAGCAGAAAGCATTCCACCTATTAGCGTTACTGCTGGTGTAACTAAAATATCTACCTTAGTCTCTTTTGACACTAGCTTACCTAGTTCTGCACCTACTGCAACAGCCAAAAACGCTCCTGCAGGGCCACCAAGGTCTGCGCCCATCATTCCTGTCACCGCACTGGCAAAAAGAACTAATGGTGGTGATTTAAGCCCCCAAGCAACGGCTACGCCTACAGCTGCACCCATGAGTCCCATGGCTGTGGTGCCTGTATTTATACAAAACGTAGAGATTAAATTCTCTCCAAACAGATTAATGGTCTGTTCCCCCAAAGTTTTTATGATCAAACCGATCAAAAGTGATGCGAATAGTCCTAAAGCCATAGCTGACAGTGCGTCCTGAAAATATCTTTTTGCAGAAAACTCTATGTCCTTACGCTTCAGAAAACTCTGTTTTTCTTCCATAATTTTTCTCCTTATAATGTGTTTTAATTTTTACGACAGTTTTGATTATATCAGTGGTTGTATATATGTGTCAAGACACCTATCAACAAAAGTGTTTATTGACCTATTTGTACCGGTTGTGATATTATTGTTTTAAAGGAGAATTAATATGGATACAGGTAAGAGAAGAGATGAACTCTTAAAGATATTAAAACAAAAAGAATCGGCTATTAGTGCTTCGACTCTAGCACAGCAATTGTCTGTTAGTAGGCAAATTATCGTAGGAGACGTAGCAATCCTTCGTGCTGCAGGTGCAGAGATTTCCGCTACTCCAAGGGGATATGTTTATCGCCAAAATACCGCTTTGGATTTTCCTTTTGAAGGACTTATCGCCTGCAAACATTCTACAGCCCAATTGGCTGAAGAGCTTTATACGATAGTGGACTTTGGTGGCGTTGTCATCGATGTAACAATTGATCATTTAATATACGGACAACTTTCTGGAACATTGAACATCCGTTCTCGCCACGATGTGGATCTTTTTACTGAAAAAGTAACTGCCGAAGAAAACGCTAAGCCTCTTAGTTTTTTAACTGGCGGAATACACCTACATCGAATTGGTTGCCAAAATAAGGGGGATTTTCAGTTAATCAAAGCTGCACTTTCAGAAAAGAATATCATGCTATAAGGTTATTAACCATAATTAAAAATGAGAAGCAACATTTAGTTGCTTCTCATTTTTTGTCTTTATTTTATTGTGTTTTGATTATAAGCTAGCCTTAATTGCATCTTCATAAATTGCTAATCCAGCATCAATTTGTGCATCAGTTACACAAAGTGGGGACAAGAATCTAATTACGTTTCCGTATGTTCCTGCTGCTTCTAATAGTAATCCCTTCTGAGTAGCTGCTGCTATGATTTTGCCTACGATTTCAGGGTTTGCTTTCTTGCTCTTCTTGTCTGTAACAAACTCAACGCCCATCATACAGCCTACGCCTCTAGCATCGCCAACAACATCATATTTTTCTTTCCATTCATTGAACTTCTTCATGCATTTATCTGCGATAGTCAATGCTTTTCCTGGATAGTCTTCTCTTTCCATTACTTCAATAACCTTAAGTGCTGCTGCACAAGATACTGGGTTACCACAGTAAGTTCCGCCGATAGTACCGCCAGTTACCTTGCTCATGATTTCTACACTTCCAGTTACTGCTGAAAGAGGAAGTCCTCCTGCAATTGATTTTGCAGTAGTCATGATATCAGGTGCGCATCCTGCTTCCTTAAGGTATTCTGATGCAAACATTCTTCCTGATCTTGCCCATCCGGACTGTACTTCGTCTGTAATCATTAAAATTCCATTGTCGTCACAAATTTTTCTAACTGCTTTTACCCATTCGATTGGAGCTGGAACGAATCCACCTTCACCCTGTATCGGTTCGAATACGATTGCTGCTGTAGATTGCTTTGGAGTTGCGTCAATGAAGACTTCTTCCAGCTTACCAATGTAGTATTCAATTGCTTCTGCTTCAGTTAAACCTTCTGGTTTTCTGTACATGTTAGGGAATTCTGCTCTGTAGATACCATCTGGGAATGGACCCATGCCGATAGCATAAGCTTTCTTAGCTGTCATTGCCATTGTCATCTGTGTTCTACCGTGGAATGCACCTGTAAATACGATGATATTTGGTCTACCAGTGTAGCTCTTAGCGATTTTTACTGCATTTTCATCAGCTTCTGCGCCAGAGTTAACAAACATAGTCATTTTCTTATCGCCCTGCACTGGAACAAGCTGGTTCATTTTTTCTGCTAGTTCTATGTATCTTTCATGTGTAGTAATATTCATCATTGCATGGAAATATTTTTCTGACTGTTCCTTTACAGCTTCAATTAGCTCAGGGTGGCTGTATCCAATGTTTAATACGCCTACGCCGCCAATCCAGTCTAAGAATATGTTTCCATCTACGTCTTCAAACATTGCACCTTCGCCACGTTTGATTACACAAGGATACGAACATTTAATCGCCCCTGGCATTGCTGCTTCTCTTCTTGCAATTACCTCTTGAGCCTTAGGTCCTGGTAAAGCTGTAACAATTTTAGGTAGTGCTTCTCTTAACATTTCATTTCCTCCATAATATTGGTTATATAAAAAAATTTATCAAATATTAACTTACGTATTTATAACGCAAGTAATATGCCATGTTTTTCTCATCTTCGAATATCCCAAACCGCTGAAATCAGTTGATCTTTCTTTCACAGAAATGTCAGTCTTTTTCAAAAATGAGTTTTAGGGTCTCACCCTTGAGAATTTTATGTTATCTCCAGCTCTGAAAGTTTTCTGTAAAGTGTGGCTCTTGATAGGCCTAGCTCTTTAGCTACCGTATCCTTTGCATTTCCACTATTTCCATATTTTTTCAACTTTCTAGAAATGATTTCTTTTTCATACTGTTTTACTTGATCTATCAAAGGTAGATTTGTATCTTGGAACCGCATCATATGATCTTCATTTTTAAGTAATCTAGCAGGAACTTCGTCCATGCCTATGGTGTCTCCAAATGCCATATTCGTTCCATACTCTACAGCGTTTTCCAGTTCTCTAACATTCCCTTTCCAGTCGTGACTTAAGTACAATTGCTCCACTTCATCACTGAATCCTGTAATTTTTCTATTCATAAATGTATTATACTTCCTTAAGAAATGATGCATCAACAGTTTAATGTCGTCCTGTCGTTCTCTAAGCGGTGGAATCATAAGTGGTATAACACTCAATCTGTAATAAAGGTCTTCCCGGAAGGTTCCATTCTTGATCATCTCTTCTAAGTTTTTGTTGGTGGCCGCAATGACCCTAACATCTACAATAATACTTTTATTGCCTCCTACACGCTCAAATCGCATATTTTGCAACACATGTAAGATTTTCACTTGTAAATGGGCTGGCATATCTCCTATTTCATCCAAAAATATGGTACCCCCGTTGGCAAGTTCAAACTTGCCTAACTTCCCCTTGTCGCTAGCTCCAGTAAATGCACCTTTCTCATATCCGAAAAGTTCACTTTCCAAAAGATTTTCTGGAATAGCACCACAGTTAACTGTGATAAATGCTCCATCACCTCTAGGACTTGCGTAATGAATGGCCTTTGCAAACATCTCTTTGCCCGTTCCGCTCTCACCTGTAATAAGTACAGTAGAGTTACCCCTGGCAGTAATTAGTGCCTGTTTTTTAGCCCTCTTTATTTCTTCACTGCTACCAATAATATCATCCAAGGTGTTTTTAAGCGCCCTTGTGTTTATATTATATACTAACTTCTGTGCTTCCTCAATATCTCTAAAAGAAATAACTACACCGCCAACTTCATCTTTAGACATGAATGGCTTAGCTGTTACTATAAAATGTAGCTGTCCTCTTGCTCCTTTAAATATTTCTTCGTTTTCTGTATAACCCCTACCCGTCTCAATTACTTCTAAGGCAGGTGTATCTACCATGAATTCATTAATATGCCCACCTATAATGTCTGCTCTTGTTGTCTTAAATAATGTTGCTGCCATGTTATTACAATGTTTAATATATCCACTTTTATCTAAGGCAAATATTCCTTCATGGGTTGTCTCAAGGACTGTAGATATTTCGTCTCTTGAAACCTCTACACCCGCAAGGATCTCCTCTTGCATAGCTTTAGCTGCAAGTAAATCCGCCATTTTCTCAACGAAAGTAACCATACTTCTTGCTTTATCTAGTAGTACTTTTTTCTGATTTTCATTAAAGGCAATCAAACCAATGACTCCAATAATACTGCTTCCCATTTTAATGGGTGTACAAATCTCAGCTAGCTCACCACTGTGAGTCATGCCTCTTCCCATTTCATCATAATTTTCTGAAGTTCGTGCATCCTCAATATACTCAGTCACACCACTTCTCAATACTCTAGCATATAAATAATTGCTTTCTAAATTTCCTGCCTCTTCTTTTTGTCCAATTCGTCCTGTATAAATACCAGTTCCACTGATAATAGTTAAGTCTGTATCTACAATTTCAACTTCTACACCTACGGCAATACTAATCGCTTCTGCAACTTGTTTTACACCATCTGACATACCTACTAATACTGACATATTAGTTCTCCTCACTTTTTTCTCTAGTAAGCACATTATAGCATAAATTTTCTCTTTTAAATATGATTTTTAAGATTTTTTTCTCATTCTTAATACATATTCTAATATTTTAATCAGAAATGGTTTCTCCCAGATTAATAGAGTATTTATCAAGCTCCAATACTAAATTATTTATCTCTGCTAATTTTTCTGAAGGAAGATCCTCATTTAGAGCCAGCCTTGTGTTGTATAAAATATCCTCAAGCCGTCTGTGAATCACTCCAATATGATTTCGGGTCACGGCCATAGCTTCATCATCCATTGCCTCTCTCATAGCCTGATCCTTATTAATAATCTCATCTTTCTCCAATATGAATTCAGAATGTCCCTGCACTACAATTGGCTCATATCCTAAACTTTCCTTTACTAGCTTTGCAAAATCCATCTTAGCATCAGGCTCCCCATGAACTAGAAATATGTGCTTTGGCTCTTTTTGAAAACCATTTAACCAGCCTAACAGGCCGTCTCTATCCCCATGTCCAGAAAATCCTTCTAGGTTGTGAATTTCTGCATTAACGTGAATTTCTTCCCCAAAGAGGGTAACGGTTTTTATTCCATTCACTAAAAGTTTACCTAAGGTTCCTTCGGCTTGATACCCTACAAAAATAATGCTTGACCTTTTATCCCACAAGTTGTGTTTAAGATGGTGTCTTATTCTTCCAGCTTCACACATGCCACTTGCGGAAATAATTATTTTAGGGCTGTGATTTAGGTTTAGAGCCTGGGACTCCTCACTGCTTCGTGTGAATTTTAAATTCTTAAAATCGAGAGGATTATTCCCTCTTGTGATAATTTCTTTCATTTCATCATCAAAGACCTGGGCGTTTTTCTTGAATACTTCTGTAGCTGTAGTTGCCATAGGGCTATCCACATATACCATAAGATTTTCAAGTTCATTTTGATACTGAGTATTTTCCTCATAAAACCTGTTAAATTCATAGATTAATTCCTGCGTCCTGCCTACTGCAAAGGATGGGATCACCACAGTGCCACCCCTTTTAATAGTTTTAATAACAATGTCCATAAGGGCTGTTACATCCATGGAATTTTCCGGGTGAACTCTGTTTCCGTAAGTTGTTTCCATAATCACATAGTCTGCTTTTTTAATGATGGTAGGATTTCTTAAAATAGGTCGTTCCATGACACCTAGATCCCCTGAAAATACTATCTTAGATACATTATCATCTTCCTCTACCCAGATTTCTGTAATAGCTGATCCTAAAATATGCCCCGCATCATTAAATACAATTTTCATGGAATCATTGATTTCTACTAACTGGTCATATAGAATCGGCTTAATGTATTTTAAAGAGTCCACAGCATCTGCGCAGGTGTAAAGAGGCTCAATCAAAGACCTGCCTGCACGCTCATTCTTTCTATTCTTCCACTCTGCCTCTTTTTCGTGAATATACCCGCTATCCTTCAGCATTACGCTTAACAGATCCCCCGTAGCATCGGTGCAGTAAATCTCGCCTGTAAATCCCCGTTTGACTAAAAGAGGTATTCTTCCACAATGGTCAATATGTGCATGGCTAAGAATTACGCAATCTATTTGTGCAGGGTCAAAAGGAAATGCCTCAGCATTTAATGCCTCCATAGCTTTCCCCCCTTGAAACTGACCACAATCGAGCAAAATCTTATGATTTTTTGTAGTAATTAGATGGCAAGAACCTGTAACTCCTGAGGCTGCCCCGCAAAACTCTATTTTCATCTTTAATCCTCCATTTATCTTCTTTTTCTTATTATACAACTTTCCCTCTCATTATTGAAGACTCCTTTTTAATCATATCCATTTATATATTTAATTATGGCAAAAAAGACAAAAGAGCCCTTTTATTTAGGCTCTTATGTCTTGTATGGTAACTTTTCTTTGGAATTTTAATCGTAATGTTTTTTCACTTTAATATCCATAGGTTTTCTTCCATCTTTCCACTCAATTTCCCCTGCTGTAATACATTCCTGCACTGGGCAAACGTTGAGACAAAGGTGACATCCTACGCAGTTATCATTTAATTTTGGTCTTCTCTTCTTTTCATCCCAGTCAATAGCCTGATGTCCTCCATCGTAGCATGAAACATAACATCTTCCACATCCAATGCATTTCTTATCATCAAAATCTGGAAGAACCTTAAATCCTCTGTTTAGCTCCTCTGCTGGAATAATGTTTGGAAGGGCAAGGCCAATAAAGTCATCTAACTTATTGTAGCCTCTCTCGTCCATAAAGTGCATCAATCCGTTTGCCATGTCTTCAACGATTCTGTAGCCATACTGCATAATGGATGTTGTAACCTGTACATTCCTGCAACCCAGGGCTAAAAATTCTGCACAGTCTCTCCAAGTTTCAATACCGCCAATACCTGAAATTTCTAGATGTTTAAGCTTCTCGTTTTGCAACATTTGAGCGATGAACCTAAGTGCAATTGGCTTTACCGCTGCTCCAGAATATCCTGAAATAGAGGATTGTCCGTTTACAACTGGCATTGCCGTCATGTTTTCAAAATCAATATTGGTGATAGATTTCACTGTATTGATAGCTGAAACAGAAGCTGCTCCACCTTCAATTGCTGCTATTGCTGGTTCTTCCATGTTCTTACAGTTTGGTGTCATCTTTGCGATGAACGGGATTTTTGTGGCTCCAGAAACTGCTTTGGAATATAAACGAACAAGTTCTACATTTGTTCCTACATCAGAACCCATATCGTGACTGGTCATCTGAGGACACGAGAAGTTCCCTTCGATAAGGTCTGCTCCTGCCTGTTCAGACATCTTAGCAAGCTGTTTCCATTCCTCTTCGTTACTTCCCATAATGGATGAAACCATCACTTTATCTGGATAATCTCGCTTTAATTTTAACATGTTTTCGAAGTTAAGTTCTGTTGGTTTGTCGGAAATCTGCTCCATATTTTTGAAACCTACCCAAGGAAGACCTTCTTTGTTTACTTGGTCAAATCGAGGAGAACATTCATCGGCTACGAAGATTCCGATAGTCTTATAAAACACACCGCCCCAGCCTTCTTCAAAGCTTTTAGCAACCATTTCATAATTACTTCCAACTGGTGAGGATGAAAGGAAGAATGGGTTTTCACATTCAACACCTAAATAGTTTATTGATAAATCTTTCTTAACAGCCATTCTACTTCACTCCTTTCTTTGCAAGATATGCAATCATTGCACTTCCAGCTTCTTTACCTGCCGCAACTGCTTCTACAACAGTCTTTCCACCATTTACAATATCTCCTGCTGCAAAATATTTTCCAGCATTTGTCTTGCCATTTTGCGTTGCCTTAATGGTTCCTTTTTCTGTTAATTTTACAGGAGCCACTTTGGACATATCTTCTGCACCCTGACCAGTTGCAAACACTACTGTATCTGCACTAATTGTAAGGGCTGCCCCTTCATCTCTAAATCCAGTAAATGACACAGATTTCACTTTCTTGCTGCCTTCAATGGATGCTGGTGCCATGCCTGTTGTTATTCCAATACCTAAAGATAAAGCATACTGAAATTCATTCATATTTCCTGGCGCTTCTTCAAGGGTTCTGCGATAAACGATTCGAACATCCTCTGCCCCTAGTAATTTGGCTGAAACCGCACAATCTACTACAACATCTCCTCCGCCTACAACTACAACTTTTTTACCTGGATCAAATTCGGTTTTCTTAACTCTTGCTTCCTTAAGGAAGTTTGCCGCAGCGTAGACACCTTTAAGGTCTATTCCACTAATCTTTGGAAGATTGGTGCCCCATAAGCCCGTGCCTATAAACACAGCATCATAATCCTCTAAATCTCCGTCTATTACTTCTCTCCCAAATTCAAATTTCACGCCTAATCCTTTGACTTGCGCTATATCATGATCCACAACTGCCTGAGGAAGTCTGCTTGGAACGATTCCATAAGTCAAAACTCCCCCTGCTTTGGCTTCACGCTCAAATATGGTAACTTTATAACCGTCTTTTGCAAGTTCAGTTGCACATGCAAGGGAGGCAGGCCCTGCACCTACGCAAGCAACTTTACCTGGTTTCTTATTTGATGGTGCTTTTAAAGTCTTCATTTTAAAAGCTTTTTCCTGCTCCACGGCATACCTTTGTAGCAAGCCGATTTGAATAGGCTTATCTATACCACATCTGCTGCAAGCTTCTTCACAGAGATTGTCATAAGGGCAAACTCTAGCACAACTGCCCCCTAGAACATTATTTTCTCTAATTGTCTCTGCAGCACCCTTTGGATTTCTGAACCTAATGGAGCGAATAAACTTTCCAGGATCGGTTCCTGCCGGGCACCCTTTACTGCATGGTGCATCGTGACACAAAAGACATCTTGCGGCTTCTTCCAATGCTGTTCTGTGGGTAAATCCAGCTACAGCTTCAGCCCCATATTTTGCTTTTACTACTTTACTCAATTTCAATTCCTCCTTCGCATATATCCTTTGAGAAAAAAATAGCTGTATCCTCTCTGGCTTTTGGTCAATGAAAATACAGCTTTATTTTTATGGTTCTAATTTAGGCCTTAATACTAGTCATAAAATTTATCCGCTTTTAGTGCTGCATTAAGCATTACTGTAGCACCTTCTGTACAATGCTGCGGCGAAGCATATTCCGGCTCACAATGAGATAAACCATCTTTGGTCTGAACGAAAATCATTGTGGTTGGGATAACGTATGATGCAAATTGAGCATCATGTCCAGCTCCTGAATTTATTGGCTGATGAGAAATGTTTCCTTCTGTAGCCGCTTCTTCAACAAATCCTACTAAGTCCTTATCCCAATACACAGTATCTCTCTTCCACTGTTCTACGATTTCGCACTTACAACCTGCCCATGTCTTTTCAGGCAATGTCTTCAAAATATTAAGCACTGCTGCTCTAACATCGGGATCTTCATGCCTTACGTCCAATGAAAAGTCCACATAATCAGGAATTACTGTGTGCACACATGGATGGCAAACAATTTCACCTGTAGTATAAACTAATTCAGGTCTATTTAGTTTGTCTATTTCTTCGTGAAGATAACATAGAGCTTGAGATGCTGCAAACAATGCGTCATGTCTCTTTGCCATTGGGAAAGTTCCTGCATGAGCGGCAAACCCATAGAATTTAACTCTATAGTTGAACATACCCAGTACGCACTGAACAACGCCTATATCGTTTCCTGCGTCCTCTAGTATTGGACCTTGTTCAATATGTAATTCAAACATTGCCTTATATCTATCTCTGTCTAGTCTATTTTTCTTTTCTCCCTTGTATGGACTCTTTGCAAGCACTTCACCAAATGAAACCGGATCTCCATCAATAGCTATAGATTTAAGCATATTTTCTTCTTTAAAATTCTTTCCGATTTCTGGTGGAAGATATTTGTTGGAAACGATACCTGATACCATCATTGCTGGTGGATAAAGTGATCCTTCTTCGTTAGTCCAAATCATTGCTGTTAGCGGATGCTTATGGGGGATTTTCTCGTCTGCAACTGTTTCAAGAACTTCCATTGCACCCATGACTCCCAGGATACCGTCATAATTACCACCATTTTTAACAGAATCACAATGAGAACCCATTACGATTCTTTTGGCATTAGGGTCTGAGCCAGAAAGTGTAGCATAAATATTTGCTACATCATCGGTTTCAATTTCTGCGCCTATTGCTTTCATTCTCTTTACAAATTCATCCCTCGCCATATGCGCTTCAGGTGACAGTGAATACCTTGTAATCCCGCCGTGTCCAGCATCCCCAAAGGTACTAAAGGTTTTAATTTTGTCCGTCATTCTTCCTAAATTGCAAGTAAACATAATACTCATCCTCCTTTTTTATTAATGATAGTTACCAATCTGACCAGCTTGTGTAACTGGTTACATAATCATAATATAACATATATTCAGAAAATTTCAAGAGTTTTCACCAATCTAATTTTAATTTTTTTGAAGGGCAGACAAAACTGCACAATCCACATCCAGTACATAACTCTTTTTTCACGAAGGTTGTCCCGTCTTCCTTATCTATTGCGTGATACATGCAGGCTTTCATACACTTGTCACACTCTGCTGTGCAAGGTGCTCCCAGCATTGTGCTTGTTGCTGGTTCGATTTTCATTTCATCAAAAGACTTAAGATTTTTTAGAGCCTTACCTTTAATCTCATCTACATTTTTTATATTCTTCCCTGCCGCCCACTGGTTAAGATCCTCTACCAGCTTTGTAATATATTCAGCACCGTTGACCATGACAGCTGTGCCCACCTGAACAGCCTGTGCCCCTAGCATTATGTACTCCAATGCATTTTCAGAAGATGTAATTCCACCAATTCCACAGATTGGAATATCTACTGACTGGGCAATCGTAGCTACTGATGCCAGTCCTAAAGGTCTTATGGGCGCCCCCGAATATCCACCATATGTGGCAAGGGATGGTCTTCCAGTTTCAATATCTACTGACAAAATGCACCTTATAGTATTTATTGCACTTACTGCAGCAGCTCCGCCGTTCTTTGCGGCTTTGGCTACTAAAGAAATATTCGTAGTATTTTGAGATAATTTCACCATTACAGGAATTTTCACGTCGGAAACCACTTCTTTCACCATTTCATAAACTATGTTAGGGTGAGAAGCCACTACTTCTAATGATTCTCCCATAGGATTTGACACGCTTAGCTCTATAGCATCCGCACCAAAACGCTCCATCTTTGTTGCTAGATAAGCGATTTCTGATGGAGTATGAGCCGAAACGCTTGCAATAACTTTCCCTCCCTGGCTCTTTGCTATACTAAGTTCTCGTTCCCAACCTTCAATTTGAATATCGCTATATAGCCTGATATTTTGGGCTCCTCTTCCATCATAGGCAATCCTTGGCCTAACATCTAAAAGAGTATCACTAACTACACTTTCCGTAACAACAGCCCCCGCTCCTGCTTGTAATGCTTTCTTTATACTTTCCCCATCCTTATTCCACGGGCCAGCAGCAACAATAATTGGCGTATCTAGCTTCATTCCTAAAAAATTTGTCTTTAACATTAAAACATCTCTCCAATTCTTCCCTTATGACCACAGGATTTTCTTATCTTTAACTTTGACTGAAGGAGAATTTCTTTTGCCTCTCCATGAATATCCTCTTCATTTTCAATAATATCAAAGAGAAGTCTTGATGCATAAACTCCCATTTTATGAAGGGGAACATCTATTGTCGTCAGCTTTGGCTCCACCAAATTTGACATTCTTACATTTTCAAATCCGACCACTGCAACATCCTCAGGTATATTCAGTCCTTTGTCCTTAATTGCGTCCATTACGCCAAATGCGATAAGGTCACTACTTGTAAATACGGCGTCAGGCGGATCTTCCAGTTCGAGTAATTTCTTAGCCCCCAAGTAGCCTCCCTCTATAGTATTCTCCACTTCTTTTAAATATTCCCTTCGAAATGTAATATTTTCCTCCTCTAAAATAGCTTGATATCCTTTAATCTTAAATTCGTTTTCAAATTCTGGGTGTGATCCATATATCATTGCAATTTTTTTATGACCCGTATCTACCAAATGCTTCGTTCCAGTTCTGGCTCCTAATCTACAATCCACACTAACTACGTGAAAGCCTCCAATATTTTTATGTTCCCCAACTAGTACCAAAGGAATATTTTGTTCTGCAATTCCATCCAGGTCTTTTTTCTCTAGGGAAGAACAAATCAATACTATTCCATCTACCTTTCGCTTGATTAGCTGCTCCAAATATTTTCGCTCTTTTTTTGCATCATTTTCTACATTGCACATAAATGTAATGTAGTCCTTGTGGTGTGCCACATCCTCTACTCCTTTTGCTATTTCCATATACACTGAATTTAAAATATGGGGAATCATCAATCCGATAGTTCCCGTCTTATTAAAGTTTAACCCTCTAGCAAACCAATTAGGCGTATATCCCATTTCTGCAATTATTTCTTCTATTTTAGCTCTAGTGCGAGGGGCTACATTTTCTGGGTGGTTAAGTACCCTAGACACAGTAGCTACCGATACTCCTGCCGTCTTCGCAATATGGCGTATGTTCATACTTTTTCCCTCTCCTCTTGTCTTAATTTAGTTGGATACACATAAATAAATTGATATATAGCCTTCACGATCCTTCCACGACACCAATTACATTTCCCCAAGGGTCAAAAAAGGCTTGGTCATAGCCAAGCCTTTTCATTTCAGTCACGTAAATAATTCCTATAGCCTCTTCATCTCCTGACAAAGCAGGAGTACAAATAAGTTGCTGACAAAATTCAATCATTTGTGGCCTCAGTTGGGATGCTATTTTAGTGATTTTTTCATAGATATTATTAACTCACCTTTTAAAGTTTCAGAATATTTCTATAATATTATCCCACGTTATGAGCAAATTTACAAGTAGGAAATCTGTTTTTTTGATACTAGTTACATTTTAATATATAATTCGCAGCTCCCAGGGCTGCGATTGCACCGTCTGCTGCTGCAGTAACAATCTGCCTTACCATTTTTGTTCTCAGGTCTCCTGCAATAAATACTCCTGCTACATTTGTTTCACAATTTTCCCCGCCTATTATATATCCTTGATCTGTCATTTCAACCTTACCCTTAAAGATTCCGCTATCCGCCTTGTATCCAATAGCTACGAAGAGACCCGCTACCTTTAGTGAGTTCCCATCCTCTAGCATCACTTCTTCCACCATATTTTCTCCATGAATTTCCACAACAGTTTTATTGTAGCTTATATGGATATTTTTCTTCTTCTCAATTGCTTCTTTGAGTTCTCCTTCACCTTTTAGCTCTCCCTTTCGGCAAATAATGTGAATTTGATTACAAAATGAAGACATATAAAGAGCATCTTCCATAGCAGTATTCCCACCGCCAACTACAGCCACATCTTTTCCCGTAAAAAACCTTCCATCACAAATGGCACAATAGGATACACCTCTTCCTAGAAGCCTACCTTCTCCTAGGCAACCTAATTTTCTTCGAGTTAAGCCTGCAGCAATGATTACTGTCTTTGTACTGTATTTCCCCTTACTGGTTTCCACAATTTTTTCCTCGTCTTGAAGGCTTAAATTCTTTACTTCCTCTAAAGATATCTCTCCACCTAACTGGGTGTACTGTTCATACATTTTCTGTGCAAAATCCGGTCCAGTCACCGATGGTACAGCTGGATAGTTAGCAATTTCTGCCGACATTATAGTCTGCCCGCCCCATGAGGCTTTATCTAAAACTAAAACCTTAAGTCCAGATCTAATTCCGTAGATTCCCGCAGAAAGCCCACCAGGCCCTCCTCCTATAATAATTATATCGTACATTTTAATCCTCCAATGTAAAAATGCCAACCTACTTAAATTAGGTCGGCACTTTAGTTTTTTTGTTTCTTATTTGTTAGCTGCTTCTTCTGACCACTCTACAAATTCTCCTGAATTGGCATCCATTTCAAAGTCATATTCTTTACCGTCATGAAGAATCTCTCCTTCATATACTTGTTTGCCATTTTCTGTATCCAGTTTTAGTCGCAAATCGGAGTCCTTAGCACCCTTAACTTTTGCAAGCACCATGGATTTCGCCTTTGCTTCGTCAATTTTAACTTTCTCAGTAGCTGCCTGAGTTGTCCCTTCAGTTGATGGAGTAGTTTGTTTTTGTGCCTGATCATCATTTGATCCACAAGCCACCATAGCCAAAGTCATAATACCCACTAGAACAACCACCAATAGTTTTTTCATAAAAATCATCTCCTATCTTTTTTTTAATTTACCCAATAGGAATAACTATTATTCTTTTTACAGATTTATTTTTCTTCTATAGTTACTTTTTTCATGATTTGATCTTCTTTTGGCTTGTCGCCAGCACCAGTCTTAACTTTTACAATCGCATCGGCATTATCCATACCTTCTGTGATTTTACCAAATGCGGCATATTGTCCGTCAAGATGTGGCGCATCTTCCACCATTATAAAGAACTGTGATCCTGCAGAATTAGGATCCATGCTTCTTGCCATTGATAATACACCTTTTGTGTGGGCTAGGTCATTTTTTACACCATTTCCAGAGAATTCTCCTTTAATGCTGTATCCTGGTCCTCCCATTCCTGTTCCATCTGGACATCCGCCTTGGATCATAAAGCCTGGAATTACTCTGTGAAAAGTCAGTCCATCATAAAAGCCCTCTTCAGCTAGCTTAACAAAGTTTTTCACTGTTTCTGGTGCAATCTCAGGGTATAATTCTCCCTTCATTACATTTCCATTTTCCATTTCAAATTTTACGATTGTCATAATTCTCTCCTTATCTTCTTATTTTAAATGCGTTATAGCCATAGTAATCTTCTTCTAAGAACTTCCAAAGTTCGTCTTTTAAATATTCTGGGTAAAGGACTTCAAGATTTGACATTTCTTCTTTAGACATGAATCCCACTTCCTGTAAAACTTGTGAATTTTCATCAAACTCTGGATCCTCTCCAAGGGCTAAATGGCCACCAATAATATCCCCTAAAAAGAAATTTACGAATCGTTGCCCTCTATCCTCAGTGACTTGCTCTACATGCCAAATCAATTTGCCAATTGTCACATCTATACCTGTTTCTTCTTTTACTTCCCTAGCGCCTGCCATACTAGAGGTCTCTCCATCTTCAATGCCACCTCCGGGAACCATCCATATGTCTTTGCCCTCGTGGTTTTGTCTAACCATAAGTACTCGCTTGTCTTCATCTAAGATAATGACCCTTACTCCGCCTATCCACATAAAACCCCTCCTAATATCCCCATGATTATTGTTATTTTAATGGGGCTTACTTTGAATTTCCCTGCCAAAATTAAGGTGACTAAAAATATGATGCAAGGGATAATATTTACATATTCCCCTATATTTGTAAATAACTCGGTGGAAAATAAATTTCCATTTATAAGTGATGTTTCTGCTATAAATATGGCTGCCGCACCGATTAAACCTACCGTTACTGGTCTTATTCCAAAGAGTGCTCCCTGCATTCCTTTGCTCTCTTTAAATCTATCCGTAAATTTTATCACAATAAGGACTAAAAAGAAAGAAGGTAAACACACACCTAAAGTGGCTATAACTGACCCTAAGACTCCTGCGTAGTTAAGTCCCACAAATGTAGCTGCATTAACGGCAATAGGCCCAGGCGTAACCTGTGACAAGGCCACTAAATTAGAAAACTCTGATGGCTTCATAACCCCAAATTGCTGAACGCTTTGAAATATTAGTGGGAGCATGGCTAGACCTCCGCCAAATCCAAATAGTCCAATACGAAAAAACATTCCAAATAAGTGAAGGTAAATCATGATTTTCCCTCCTTATTCCCTTTGATTACTAAAAAAATAATTCCTGCTAAGCCTCCAAATAATATAGCCCACAAAGCGGTAATTCTAAATATCGCAATAGCAACAAAGGCTAGGATTGCAACAATCCACTGAAATGGCCCGGTAAGAATATTCTTGCCCATTCTATAGGCTGACACCATGACTAGGCCGCATACTGCTGCCTTTATTCCCATAAATGCTCCATCAATATGTGAATTATCTCCAATAGTTCCAAGAAGGGTTACCACTAAAATAATAATTGTAAAGGAAGGAAGCACTACTCCAAAAGTAGCCGCAATGGATCCGCTAATCCCACATTTTCTCTTCCCAATATAGGTAGCACTATTTATGGCTATTACCCCCGGAAGTGCCTGGCTAATTGCAAGGCAATCCACCATTTCTTCTTCAGACATCCACTTTTTATCTTCTACGGCAATCTTTTGGATCAACGGCAGCATAGCCATACCACCGCCTATTGTAAATAAGCCAATCTTGAAAAATTCCCAAAACAAACTAATGTGTTCTTTAATCCAATTCTTTCTCGTCTCTTTCATGGCGATCCTCAATGATTATTTTTCCTCATTTACAATTTTGATAGCTCTTTTTATTGCAACATCCACTGGAATTTCTTCTTTTTCAGTATCACGCCTCAGCTTGTATTCTACAAGACCCTCAGCTGCGCCTCTGCCTACAGTAATTCTCACTGGAATACCTAAGAGATCAGCATCTTTAAATTTTACCCCAGGCCGTTCTTTTCGATCATCTAGCATAACCTGAACACCAGCTTCTGCTAGCTGTTTGTCAATCTGGCTACCTATCTTTGCCTGAACTTCATCATCTGGTTTCATTAAAGTGATTATCACATGATATGGAGCTATAGCCATAGGCCAAATAATGCCATTATCATCGTGGTGTTGCTCAACTACTGCTGCTAAAGTTCTGGTCACTCCAATGCCATAGCAACCCATAAGTATTAGCTGATCTTTCTGATTTTCGTCTTTGTAAGTAGCCCCCATGGATTCGCTGTACTTTGTACCTAGCTTAAATACTTGGCCCACTTCAATCCCTCTAGCATGATTCACTGGTGTGCCACAAACAGGGCAAGAATCTCCTTCTTGGAGGTTTTTAATATCTACAAGGATATCTGCCTTATAGTCTCTATCAAAATTCACATTTTTAATATGGTAATCTGTCATGCAAGCCCCAGCGCAAAGATTTTTTAATCCTGGTAACTCACTGTCTACAACCATTTTACAATCGTGAAGCTTAGTTGGACCTGTAAAGCCACCAACACAGCCAGTGACTTTTCCCATCTCATCTTCATCTGCAAATGCGATTGCGTGTTCAGGAATACCAAGAGCATTAACTAGCTTTGTCATGTTAAGTTCTCTATCACCTCTAACAAATGCAGCAACATATCCATTTTCTTTTTCCTCATTGTCATATGTTACAAAGAGAAGTGCTTTTATAGTTTTGTCTTCTGTTATCTCTAGGAATTTAGCTACATCCTCAATGGTCTTTGTTCCTGGAGTATGAACTTCCATCATTGGTAACATCTCTTCTTTAGAAGGCTCTGCATCTACGCAAGCTGCTCGCTCAACTGTGGCTGCCATGTCGCATTTTGTGCAATATGCAATTTCACTTTCTCCAACCTTGGAAAGTGCCGTAAACTCATGCGAATTACTTCCTCCAATGGCGCCTGTATCTGCTTCTACCGGTCTATAGGTCAATCCACAACGAGTGAATATCTTTTCATAAGTTTTGTACATTTCATTATAGCTTTCATCTAAGCCTGCTTGATCCTTATCAAAGGAATATGAATCCTTCATAATAAATTCTCTGCTTCTCATAAGTCCAAAACGGGGTCTTGCTTCATCTCTGTATTTTGTCTGAATCTGATATAAATTTAGTGGCAGCTGCCTATGGGAATTTACATCATTTCTAACAAGGTCAGTAAAAATTTCTTCATGAGTTGGCCCTAAGCAAAAGTCTCTACCATTTCTGTCCTTCAATCTCCAAAGTTCAGGTCCATATGCACCCCAACGCCCGGATTCTTCCCAAAGTTCCGCTGGTTGCACTGCTGACATATGAATTTCTTGCCCGCCTGCTTGGTCCATTTCTTCTCTAATGATATCTTCTATCTTTCGCACTGAACGCCATCCCAGTGGCATGAAGCCATAAACGCCAGAAACTAGTTTTTTAATCATTCCAGATCTGAGAAGTAAAATATGGCTTGATATTTCTGCTTCGTTAGGTACTTCTCTCAAGGTCTTCAAGTGCATTTTTGATAGTTTCATGTCTTTATTTCTCCTTCTATTTTATCTATAAAGTAAGCAAACTGCCTGTGCCGCAATTCCCTCTTCTCTTCCTACAAATCCTAGCTTTTCCGTGGTAGTAGCCTTAATATTTACTTTCAGCTGCTCTACATGCAATGCTTGAGCTATGTTCTTTTCCATATCGTCTATTAAGATTGCTACCTTTGGTTCCTGAGCCATAAGAGTCACATCCACGTTTCCAATAGTATAGTATTCCTCATCAATGAGTTCTTTAATCTTTTCCAGTAAGATAAGACTTGAAATTCCTTCATATTCGTCATCTGTATCTGGAAAATGTCTTCCAATATCTCCAAGGCCTACTGCCCCAAGAAGGGCATCCATAATGGCATGTACTAATACGTCTGCATCTGAATGGCCTAAAAGCCCTTTTTCATGTGGAATATTAACTCCACCTAGAATCAGTTTTCGATCAGCAACCAGCTGATGCACATCGTATCCTGTTCCTACTCTGCTTTCCATTGGCATATCCTCTTTCGTAGTGATTTTAATATTGTCATACTTTCCCATAACGATTTCTACTGGATGTCCCAGTCTTTCTACTAAGCCTGCATCATCCGTCCCATAAAAGCCATCGTAAAATGCCTGTTCATAAGCTTTCATAAGAACCGCCTTGCGAAATCCCTGAGGGGTCTGTACTGTGTACAGATTTTGCCGTTCTAAATTCTTGCTAGCTTTATAGTCGCCTTGCCTGATACTATTTTTCACAGGAACAGCTGCTACTGCCGCCCCTACACCTGCTGTAGCCTCCACAATATAATTGATAGTTTCTTGACTCACAAAAGGTCTTGCTCCATCGTGAACTAAAACGTACTCTACCCCGGGTTTAATACGGTTTATCTCTTGCAAAGCACGATAAACTGAGTCCTGTCGCTCTTTGCCACCTTCCACAATATCCACTAGCTTCTCCAGACCGTATTCTTTTTTCATGATCTCACACTGACCAATGTAATTCTTATTTGTAACCAAAAAAACATAGTCCACATATTCATTCTGACAAAAAGCACGAAGTGCCTTTAAAAGAATTGGCTCTCCATGAATTTTTAAATACTGCTTAGGAATACCGCTACCCATTCGCTTTCCCAAACCGGCAGCGGCAATAATTACAGCTGTTTTCTTTTTTTTATACATAATCGTTTCCTACCTTACGTTTGGCTTGGCGAAAATCATTCTTCCTGCTGAAGTCTGAAGTACGCTGGTAACTAAAACCTTAATGGTCTTTCCAATGTATTTACGACCTTCTTCTACGACAATCATCGTGCCGTCATCTAAGTAGGCTACCGCTTGATGACTTTCTTTTCCTTCCTTTACCAAAAATAAAACCATTTCTTCACCAGGAAGGACTACTGGTTTTAATGTATTAGCTAGTTCATTAATGTTAAGTACATCAACACCTTTAATTCCTGCAACCTTATTTAGGTTAAAATCGTTGGTTACTACTTTTCCGGTCATAATTTGGGCTAATTTTAACAATTTAACATCTACTTCTGGAATCTCATCTAAATCTTTTTCCGCAGTAGTATCATAAATTTCTATTCCGTAATCGTTTTGAATTTTGTTTAAAATATCAAGGCCTCTTCTGCCTCGATTTCGTTTTAACGAATCTGACGAATCTGCAATATGTCTTAATTCTACTAGGACAAATTCGGGAATCACAATGGGTCCTTCGATAAAGCCTGTCTTCATAATATCTGCAATTCTGCCATCAATGATTACACTAGTATCGAAAATCTTAGGTTCTGCACCTAGCGCCTTCCCTTTCCCTTTGCCGCCTACTGCGGAAATTTTTCGGTTCGCCGCCCATGCTGATCGTATATCTGCACCCTTTTTGGTTGCGATAACTACACCTAGGTATCCTAGAATCATATAAGTAGCTACATTAAGCAGAATATCTAAAAATGGAATATCAATAATCCCATAAATTCGGCTAATCAAAAATGCAATAATAAACCCTATAGTAAGTCCTGCTGTACCCATAACAACATCATTAGTAGACATTTTCTGTAAATCCAATTCTATGTTGTCTGCAACTTTACTACTTTGTTTTCCAAGCGCAGGTGTTAACCTAAAAAATATTATTCCAAAAATAATTGCGCAAACAAGAGCCCCAATAGTTTCCTGGACGCCTGTAAGTGTGAAATCCTCACCTAAGCTTGTAAATTTTAATAGAGATTTACCCAATAAAAATACACCATAACCAACTATGATGCCTACCATGGTAAACACTACTCGCATTAGTTTTTTTAGCATTCTCTCACCTCCTCCTTTCCCTTAAAATTCGCTATACTAATATATGCTAACACACAAACCAGCCGTTTAAAAATTAAACGGCTTCTTCAATAAGTGTGGTTGCAGCCACTGAGTCCATTCCTCCAACTAAGATAATCTCACTAAGCAATATTTGCTTTGCATTGGTCAGCATTTTCTTTTCACCTGTAGATAGTTTTTTCTCTCTATCTGTACGCATTAGATTACGTACTACTTGTGCCACTTCTGTAGCACTTCCAGTTTTTAGTTTTTCCATGTTTTCTCTATATCTTCTGTTCCAGTTGTTTGGCATTGTACTTGAAACATCTTTGAGGACAACTACAATATCGTCTAATTCTTCTGATGTCATTATTGTTCTTACACCAATATCATCACTATTCTCTACTGGGATCATGATTCTCATGTCACCATACGGCACGTTAAGAATATAATATTTCCTAACCTCCCCTAGAATTTTCTTTTCTTCAATTTTCTCAATTACCCCTGCACCATGCATGGGATACACAATCTTATCACCTATGTCATACATAAATTTCCCTCCACTCTATACCTAGATATAGTATAGTCTACCAAGTCCCCGTATGTCAAGCGAATTAATTTTTAAGTGTATCATATTGATTTTTGTCTGTCAATATGCAACGTAAACATTTTTGTTAACTATTCTCACCTTAATGTGTTACAATTACTATATAAACGTCACGAAAAAAACACACAAATCTTGTAATCTTGTGTTGAAAGAAACACACTTTGAGGAGGAATATATATGAAGAAAATACTCGTCGTTGACGATGAACAAAAAATAAGAGAAGTAATTAGGGAGTATTCTGAGTTTAACGGATTTGAGGTGACAGAGGCTGCCGATGGTATGACTGCTGTGGGACTATGTAAGTTAAATGACTATGACCTAATTATTATGGATATTATGATGCCTAAGCTAGACGGGTATTCTGCCTGTAAGGAAATTAAAAAGACAAAAGATATTCCTGTAATTATGCTCTCCGCTCGAAGCGAAGAATATGACAAGCTTTTTGGATTTGAACTTGGAATAGATGATTATGTAGTTAAGCCTTTCAGCCCAAAGGAGCTTATGGCGAGAATAAATGCAGTTCTTACAAGAAGAAGCACTGTTGCTCAACCTCAGGTTTCCATTTTGGAATTTGACGGATTAATTATAAACATTTCTGCTAGAACAGTAACTGTAGACGATGAAAAGATTGAGCTTACTCCAAAAGAATACGACCTTCTTTTCTATCTAGTGGAAAATAAAAACATTGCCCTGTCTAGAGATAAATTGCTATCTGACATCTGGGGGTATGACTTCTTTGGAGACGACAGAACCATTGATACTCATATTAAAAATCTGAGAAATAACTTAGGGCCTTACCGAGACTATATCGTTACACTTAGAGGGGTAGGTTATAAATTTGAATTTTAAATTTGATTCACATAGCATTAAATTTAAGGTATGGCTATACTTTGTTCTCTTTGCCGGAATACTCATGCTTGTGTTATGGTTTCTCCAGGTTTTTTTCCTGAACAATTTTTATGAAGTCATGAAGGTCCATCAGACGGAGCAAGTCTCAAAAAGCATTGAAAATGCCTATGCAAACAGTGGCTCTGACACTTTTCAAAAAAAGGTGTTAGCGATTTCTGATGCAAACGACATGTATATCTATATCTCTTCTGCCGATGGAAACACCACTATTTTCTCTCCGTCAACTGATGGAGGACAGCGTAATTCATATGTTGAGGAAATGAGTTCTGTAAAAGAACGATTGTTGGGGAAAAATTTGAAATCCGTTTCTATTCGCCTTACATCCCCAGAAACGGGGCGCCGAACTTTAGCTTGGGGTACTATTCTCACTGACTCCACTACTGAATATGCCATTGCATATATATTTTCCCCTCTGTTTCCTGTATCTTCCACGTTAAAGATCCTTACTAATCAACTAATATACGTTACTATAATATCCTTAATACTTGCATTCTTGTTATCCTTTTATCTGTCTAACAGAATCACACGGCCTATTCGTGCCATCACAAAGTCAGCAAGCAGGCTTGGCCAAGGAGAGTATGGCATTGTATTCAAAGGCGGATATTATACGGAGATTAGCAACCTTGCGGACACTTTGACCCGTACTTCAATAGAGCTTGAAAAGTCTGATATGCTGCAAAAAGATTTAATTGCCAATGTTTCTCATGATTTGAAAACCCCCCTTACTATGGTTAAATCCTATGCTGAAATGATCAGAGATTTGTCTGGGGATAATCCAAGTAAACGGCAAGCTCACTTACAGGTAATCATCGATGAAGCAGACCGGCTCAACATTTTAGTAAGCGATATGTTGACCATATCTAAAATGCAATCTAATGCCATCATACTTAATAAAGAGGACTTCAACCTTACTACTGATGTAAAAAATATCCTTACTACCTATGCTCTTATGGAAGAAACCGAAGGATATCACATCCAGCTTAACTGTAAAGAAAATCTTATAGTCAATGGGGATCCTGAAAAGACCAAGCAAGTCTTTTATAATTTGCTGAACAATGGGCTGAAATTCTGTGGAGATGATAAAACCGTTGTGGTAAATATAAAACGAAAAGGTCGAAAGGTTCTTTGTCAGGTAATTGATCACGGAGTGGGTATTCATCCTGATGAACTTCCCCATATTTGGGAACGGTATTACAAAGCCAGCTCCAATATGGTTAGATCCACCACTGGAACTGGCCTAGGTCTTTCTATTATAAAGGAAATTCTCACTTTACAAAAATCTGATTATGGGGTTCATAGTACACTAGGTGAAGGCACTACATTTTGGTTTGAGCTAAACCTTGTACACAAACTTTAATTAAATTATTCTTTGGCCGGATTTACTTGAATACCCTTCGTGGTTGTAACCCGGTCATTTTTGTCTATAAATATCCCTTCTACTCCATCTCTTTCTTCAATTAACCCTCTAGCCTTTTTCTCCCCTAGGAGCAAACACATTGTACTAAAAGCATCACAATCCATGGATTTACCCATGTCCATTTTTACTGTAACAGCTTCCAATCCAGTTTCTACTGGATATCCTGTCTTTGGACTTAATACATGATGATACAGTTTCCCGTTCTGGATGAATTTTCGCTCATATATGCCTGAAGTTACTATTGTCTGGTCTGTAACATCCACAGAGCCAATAACCTTTGTCTTCTGTGAATATGGCCTCTCTATGCCTATGTTCCATGGGATCCCTTTATCCTTTTCCCCTATTGCAACAATATTACCTCCTAAGTTAACTATTGCCTGTTTGGCTCCACCCGCCTTTAAAACTCTAGTCACTTCATCAGCTATATACCCCTTTGCAATGGCCCCTAGATCCATCTGGGCTTTTGGATTCTTTAAGGAAACCTTGTCGCCTACAATTTGAATTTTGTTATAGTCTACAGTCTTCAATGCCCTTTTGATATCCTTTTTACTTGGAACTTTAGGGTTATCTCCATTAAAATCCCACAGCTGGCTAACCGCTCCAATTGTAATATCAAACATCCCACCGGACAGCTTGCCATACTCTATGCCCCTTTTGACGACTTCTAAAGTTTCTTTGTTAACAGAAACTGGTCTTCCCTTGGCCTTATTGATCTTTTCAACATCGCTGCCTTTGATTGTTTTGCTAAACATATTTTCACTTTTACTACACTGGTCAAAGCCCTTCTTGATCAAATCCTCAGCTTCAGTTTTTTTCATGTTGTAAATAGATATGGTACACATTGTATTTAAGTAAAATTCCGTCTTAGAAACAGGTTCTTCACTTGAGCATCCTGTCTGTGGTATAATCACCATTATACATAGCATTGCTAATGCAATTCTTTTTTTTATATTCATTAGTCACCTCTAAGGAGTTATTATGATAAAAAAGGCGGATATTATTCTTGGAGTAATTCTCATTTTGTTTGGTCTAGCCACTTCTTTTGTTTTGGCCGCTGATAAGGGGCCTGGTCAAGATGTGTCTATACAGCTGAATGGTAAGGATTACGCCATTTACAGTCTAGCAGAAAACAAAAGCTTCACTGTAAAAGAAGGAAATTCCATAAATAAGATTAACATAAAAGATGGTGAAGTTTCAATGACTTATTCCAATTGTAAAAATCATGACTGTATCAAGCAAGGAAAGATTTCCAAAGCTCCGGAAAGCATTATTTGCCTTCCTCATAAGCTGGTAATCCAAATTCAGGGAGGAGAAAAAGAGTACGATTCTGTATCTCAGTAGATTAATGACAAAACAAAACCATAGTAAAACTACATATGCGCTGACCCTCTCTGCATTACTTGCCACCCTAGCATTGATTTTTTCATATATCGAAGCGATTATTCCCTTTGCCCTAGGTATCCCTGGTGTAAAGCTGGGTATTGCAAATTTGGTTATCATCGTTGCCCTCTATCTACTTGGAGGTCGCTATGCTTTTTCAATCAATGTACTGAGAATACTAGTAGCTGGTCTTTTATTTAACGGGATATTTGGCGCACTATATTCCCTTTCTGGAGGCTTATTAAGCTTTGCTGTTATGTATCTTCTTAAGAAAACAGGTCTATTTAGTATTATCGGGGTTAGTATGGCTGGTGGTGTTGCCCACAATTTAGGGCAACTACTAGTAGCTGCCCTTCTTGTTTCCAATTTTAAAGTTTTTTTCTATTTTCCTGTTCTTGTTTTTTCTGGCATACTTACTGGGATTTTCATTGGCATTATTGCCTATTTCATCCTGAAAAAACTTCCATCAAGGCTTCTTCGTATTAACCTTTAGGCTTCGACTGTCTCTTTAGCTTCCACTGCTGTTTTTGATTTTATAATCTTCTTGGGTCTTAGATTTATAATCGCCTTAGTTGGACATTCTTTTTCGCAAAGCCCACAATTAACACATTTATTAAAATCTACTCTAGCCAAATTGTTCTCTACAAAGATAGCATCGAATTTACATACCTTCTGACACTTCATACAACCAATACAACCCACTGTACATCTTTTTCTAGTGGCAGCTCCCGGTGTGTTTGATGTGCAAGCAACGTAAACTAAATTCTTTTTGTTCTGTATGGAAATAATATGCTTTGGACAAACCTTCGCACAAAGCCCACAGCCTATACACTTGTCACGATCAACTCGTGCAAGTCCATCGGATACCTTGATTGCGTCATAAGGGCAAGCTATGGCACAGTCTCCAAGCCCTAGGCAACCATAGGCACAGGCCCATTGTCCCCCATAAAACTGAGTCGCTGCTTTACATGTGCCTATACGGCTGTATTCCATTATCTGCTTCGCTACGCCTGATGTGCCGTTACACATAACCATGGCAGTTTTTGGTTCTGCATCATCCACTTCTACACCTAATATTCCTGCTAGATCAACCGCTAAATCCGGTCCACCGACAGGACAAAGGGCAGTGCTTAAGTTTTTATCTGGATCTTCTCCTAGTGCGGCTGCATAATCATCACATCCTGCATAGCCACAGGCTCCGCAATTGGCGCCGGGCAATGCTTCTCTAATTGAAGCTATTACTTCATCAACAGGTACAAACATTAATTTTGATGCGATTGTAAGAATGATGCCTGCCACCAAGCCGATAACGACTACAACGGCAATAGGAATTAACATACTCATATTCACCTACCTCCTTACATAAATATTCCATCTACAACACCACTAAATCCCATAAAGGATAGTGATAGGATAGATGCAGTCACAAGTGTAATTGGAACTCCTTCAAATGCTACAGGGACTAATCTGCAACTTTCTAATTTTTGTCTTAGGCCTGCAAACAATACCATGGCCAAAAGGAATCCAATACCAGCGCCAAGAGCGTTGAATAGTGCTTGGATATAAGTGTATGCTTCATCAATATTACTAATAGTTACACCAAGTACCGCACAGTTTGTTGTAATCAGAGGAAGGAATACTCCCAATGATTTGTATAGAGGTGGCATATACTTTTTCAGGATCATTTCCACCAGCTGTACTAATGAGGCAATAACTAAAATGAACACAACTGTCTGTAAGTATCCAATGTTATATGGATTTAATAGATAATGTTGAATCGGCCAAGTAGCTGCTGTAGCAAGAACCATAACAAATGTTACAGCAATTCCCATTCCATTGGCAGACTCTAACTTCTTAGAAACTCCTAAGAAAGGACAAATTCCTAAAAATTTTGATAGTACATAGTTATCAACGAGTATAACACTCATCATTATTATTATAATCTCTTTCATTATGCATTAGCCTCCTTTTCTTCGCAGGTTCCGCCACAATCTTCAGCCATAGGGCAACCTGTACATCCGAATTCTTTCTTCTTGATCGCTCTACCCTTGGATATCCAGTTAACTGCTGCAACTAAAATGGCATATACAAAGAATCCACCTGGAGCCAAAGTTAAGATGCCCATTGGAGGTATTCCTTCAAATAAAACGTGACCAAATACTGCTCCTGCACCAAAAAGTTCTCTGATGAAACCCATGGCAAACAATGCAAGAGTAAAACCTATACCCATACCTATTCCGTCTAAAGCTGAATCCACAATGGAATTTTTGCTTGCAAACATTTCTGCTCTGCCTAGAATAATACAGTTTACTACGATTAGTGGTATAAACAGTCCTAAAGCGGCATCTAGAGCCGGAAGGTACGCTTTAAGCATCATCTGCACCACTGATACAAAGCCAGCGATTACTACAATGTAGCATGGAATTCTGACTTTGCTAGGAATAATTCTCTTTAGTATTGCAATTACAATGTTAGAACACACAAGCACCGCTAAGGTTGCTACGCCCATTCCAAGACCATTAATAGCACTAGTTGTTACTGCCAAAGTTGGGCAAGTACCAAGTAGTAAAACCAATACTGGGTTTTCTTTAATAATGCCCTTTGTTAAAATCCCTAATTTACTGTTCATTATTTTACACCTCCGCATTCTTTATACTGCTGGAGCGCTTCTTTAATATTTTGGTATACACCGTTAGATGAAATCGTTGCGCCAACAATTGCATCTAAAGATTTGTCGTCCTTAATGCTTGCCTTGTCTTCCGTCTTATCAAGCCCCTTATATTGGGCTAGATATTCTGGAGTCATAGCTTTCGTACCAAGTCCTGGTGTATCCGCATGTCCTGTAACCTTAACGCCAGTCATTTTGCCAGTTTTATCAATACCTACCATTACCGTCATAGTACCACCGTAACTCTTTGCTGTGGATGTCACTACCATTCCTTCTTTATTGTCGGCCATGTAGCATTCTGTAACCCCAGCTGCCAGTTTACCATCGTACTGTTTAAAGCTGTCACCTTTAGGTAGAACCTCTCCTCGAGCTTCATCCGCTGCCTTTTTTGTATTGGCCTCTATAATAGGTGACGCTACGTTGTAGGTAGCTGCCAAAGCCGCAGTAATCACAAGACAAATTAACACTAATACTAAGGCTGGTGCAATGTTGTTTTTAAATGTATTATTTTTCATTGTCACTACCTCCTTTATACAAATGTTTTGTACAGAAGTTATCAATGTGTGGAGTCAAAATGTTCATCAGCAATATTGCAAATGAAACCCCTTCTGGATACGATCCCCACAATCTAATGATCATGGTAAATATTCCACAGCCAATGCCAAAGATAATTTTACCCTTTGGTAGTAATGGTGATGTTACATAGTCTGTCGCACAGAAGAATGCTCCCAGCATAGCACCGCCAGCACAAAGGTGGAAGATTGGATCAACACCTGCTGCTAAGGAAATAATAACCATAGTTCCAAGAAAACAAATTGGGATGATTGGAGAAATTACTCTCGTCCAAATTAGAAAAATCCCTCCTACTAATAATGCTAATGCACTTACTTCACCAATACAACCGCCTATGGTTCCTACAAACATGCTCATGTTTGACGGTAATTCTCCTCCGCCAAGTGCGGCGATGCCTAGAGGTGTAGGACCTGTCACTGCATCTGTTCCAGCTGCTGCGCCTCTAGCCAGTGGCCAAGTGCTCATCTCAGTTGAAAAAGAAATAAATAAAACAATTCTGGCAGTTACTGCCGGATTTACTATGTTTTGTCCTATTCCACCAAATAATTGTTTTACAATAATTATTGCTACAAAACAACCAATTACTGCCATCCAATATGGAAAATTAGACGGAAGGTTGAATGCAAGCAATACGCCCGTAAGTACTGCACTACAGTCACTTACCGTTTGAGATCTTTTAAGTGCTTTGTTAAACAACCATTCAAATGCCACAGAAGCAATAATACATACTAAGGTCAAAGTAATAACTCTGTATCCGAAGTTGTAGATTCCTACACCAAAGGCTGGAACAAGAGCAATGAGTACAAGACTCATAATCTTTTGCGTACTTATTTTAGACACCAAGTGAGGCGCTGCTGAAACAGTTAAATTATCATAATATTGTTTTTCCATTATTTACTCGCCTCCTTTAAAAATGCCTTCCCAAGTTTATTGTTAAACCCAAGAGGTCTCTTAGCAGGACATACGTAAGCACAGCTTCCACATTCCATACATTGATTTACCTTAAGTGCTTCTAGCTTCTCAGCATCTTTGGCTTCGTAGGCTGCAGATAGGGCTGTAGGTAGCAAATTAAATGGGCATGCTCTAAAACACATTCCACAATTGATGCACCCTGTTTCCTCCTGAACCAAAGCCTGAGCTGCAGAAAATGCCAAAATAGCATTGTTGTTTTTAATAAGAGGAGTCTGATCTGAAAATACCGCTCTTCCCATCATTGGACCACCCATTAAAATCTTTTTTGGCGGCTCTTTATAGCCTCCACAAAATACTATAATATCCGAAATCATCGTCCCAATAGGTGCAATAATATTCTTAGGTGTTGTTACTGCTGACCCGTCTACAGTGATTCTCTTTGAAATCAGTGGAATCCCCGTTTTAAGGTATTTTCCTAAGAATGCAACGGATGTAATATTTGATAAAATCACGCCTAACTGAGCGGGAAGCACTCCTGCATCCATGGTCTTGCCAGTGATTTCATAAATCATTACTCTCTCCGCTCCTTGAGGATAACGATTTTGTAATACTACAATCTCAATCTCTTGGTGATTTTGTTCCTTTAACATTTGATTTAATTTATCAATAGCATTTTGTTTATTTTCTTCAATGCCTATGTATCCTTTTTTTAATTCTAGATACTTCATTATTGCGACCATTCCGTCAATAATATCCTGAGTATCTTCTAACATCAAGCGATGATCTGATGTAATAAATGGTTCACATTCTGCCCCGTTAACTATTAGTGTATCCACCTGGTCTAAGTTCTTTGGTGCGTATTTAATATGGGTAGGAAATGCCGCTCCTCCTAGACCAACTAATCCACTATCTCTAACAGCCTTTACAAATTCTTCTCTGGTATTTATTGTGGGAACTTTAATCTCTTCCCAGATCTCTTGTTTTTTATCTGGCTCTATTATAATTCCCTGATCGTCTCCTCCTGCTACAGAACGGATAGTGTCAATGGCCTTAACAACGCCTGAAACACTAGCATGAATAGGTGCACTTACAAAAGCATCTGTATCCCCTATTGGTTGACCTACCTTTACGTAATCTCCTTTTTTAACTAAAGGTTTACAGTGGGCTCCGATATGTTGAGACATGGAAATACATACAGCATCTGGAATAGGCATTATCTCTGTCTGACTAGCCGCTGTGTGCTTTTCATGACTTACTGGAATACTATTCAAGTGCTTTTTTGATTGACTCATTTTGAATCCTCCCTTTCCAAAGTTTGTTTACATACTGGTTCATAATATCACATATCATTGGGTTTTTCCATATTAGTTTGGTATATTTATTCACCCCAATCTGTGCTTATATATAAGAAAGAACAGCACTTTTTTTCGTGCTGTTCTTGTTTTTTTATGTTTTTTTAAAGCGACTTTTTTCCAGTTGTTTCCTCATTATTTAGCGGTAAATTCTGTGCAAATGCATCCATCCACAATGTGTTTTTTGTAAATTTCCACTGCTTTTTCTGGGGTTAATTGAATGTATATGGTTTTAGTTCCATCTTCATCACAAACTTCCATAATAGGTTCAAGCTTACACATTCCAATACATCCCATCATGGATAATTCCACATTTTTTGTCCCTCTGGTGCGTATTTCATTGGCAAGAGCATTCATCACAGGTCTTGCTCCTGCTGCAATCCCGCAGGTAGCCATACCTACTGATATTCTTTTCATTCCCTTTTTATGTTCGGCCTCTTCTTCAGCAGCGCTGATTTTTTCAAGTTCTTCTAATGTCTTCATCCTGTTACCTCCTATCCATATTATTTACAATACAACTTTCCTCTGTGCTCAACCCTCTGACTACATCCTCTGCAAATGCCTTACACGTAGGTGCTCCACACACTCCACAGTCGATCCCTGGAAGATCCCTTACAATCCTTGACATCTCTTCCATCTTTTTAAGGGATATGGACAAGTCTGCATCAAGCTGCAAGACTGGCCTATATACCAGACCTCTGTTTAGCATCAGATTCTCTTCATTATCACATGTATTCAGGAATTTCTCCCCATATTTTTCCTTGGCTTCATCTATTATTTTTTTTATATTTGTCCTTGCTGAATATACATTTTCTACAGTGAGTGAACCTCCTGTACAGCCTCCAATACAAGCCTCCGCCTCAATGAATTCCACTTCTGTCAGCTTTTCATCTTCAACTTTTTCAAATATATCTATAATCTGATCTATACCATCCACTGCAATAAATTTGTCTGTGTGCAAAGCCAGGCTTTCACCTCCTGGGTTAGTCCATCTAAGACCCATCACCCCCGTTTTTTCAAGATCCTCCACCTGATCATCTTGAAGGTTTTTAAGATTCGATAAAACCTGTTTATAAACTCCTGAAATGGCCACCATCTTATCTACTTCTGTGTCCATTAATTCATCGCTTTCTTTAATAAAAGAAATCTTAGCCGTACAAGGTGCAATGAAGAATATGCCAATGTTTTTATCTGGATACTTTTCTTCTGCCTCTCTTCTTGCAAGGTTTGCTACCACTTCAATTGGTGGTCTGTATTTGGACACATTCTCAATTAAGTTGGGAAACTTTATCTGAATCAATTTCATCACAGATGGGCATCCAGAAGAAATTACCGGATATGGCCTCCCCTCTTCTTTTATCATTTTTCTCGTAGCGTAGCTGATCATTTCTGCCCCAATAGCCTCTTCATAAATATCGTCAAACCCAATCTGTTTCAATGCAGTCAAAAGGTGGTTTCTAGATTTTACTGCCTCAAATTGTCCGAAAAAAGCAGAGGATGGAATTGCAATGTTGTAATCATAATCATTAAGAGATTCGAGGGTGTCTACCATAGGCCTTGCCGCATATCTAGGACAAACTTTAACACACATCCCGCAATCTATACACCTTTCCGCCGTAATAGATGCCCTCCTATCTTTAACACGAATTGCTTCTGTTGGACAACTTTTCATACAGTGGGTACACCCGTTACAATGATCTGATTCAAGAGTAATGGATGTTACTTGATGCAGTCCATCTGCCCTAGACACTGGTCCCTCAGTAAGACCTCTACTATGTAGTTTGCCACAGGCAGTAAATGTGGTCAGGTTAGTCTGAATCAGTGCAATATGCCGAGTCTTTGCAAGTTCTACCATTAGATCTGTTACCGTTTTACCACAGGTAAGAACAATACATGTAATATTCATCATTTCCGAAGCACGAATTACTTGAGGGTTTACAAGACTAGTAATAAGTACGCTATCATCTACCACCTCAAGCATAACATTGCTCATAAGGTCTGATGCTATAGCATGAGAATAATCCCTTGCCAAAACTTCCTCGGTTTTATATACAAGGGTTCCATTAATCAAGCGATTCAACTCATTTAGTCTCATTTTCAGCCTCCAATTCTGGTAGGATCCCCTGGAATATTACCTGAAGTTGATTATTAATCAACGTTTCAGATTTAAAGGCCGCCTCCATATTGGACTCCCCACTAGCCACCACTGCCTTGATAAAAGGTTTACTACAAAAGATAAAGCTTCCTGTAGTAGATGCTAGCTCTAATTTCATGTCTATCTTGCTATGGGATAATAAAAGTAGGAAAAATACATTTCCGATATTGCCCATAGGCTGTCTGTCAATAGAATGGTTGTTAAATGTGGCAGTAACCTGGGTTCCCAACCCTTTTTGAGAGGCGATGTCAAAATCTCCCCCACTAAGCTCTGCCGCTCCTTTAAACATCGATATTCCCAATCCGATTTCCCTTGTTGTTCTTGAAGTGTAAAAAGGATCCACCACTTTTCTCAAAGTATCTTTATCCATGCCATAACCATTATCTTTGATGACCATGATTATTTTCTTACCCGCTTCATCTACTTGGATTTTTGTCTGAATTATTGTACTATCTGCATCTATGGAATTTTGAATAATGTCCATAACGTGCAAAGATAATTCATTCATAGATTACCTCCTAGATTCTTTTGATATAATTAATAATATCCTCAGGTCTTAAACTGTCTTTCTCAATTGTAATATAATTGTCTTTATGGTTAATATGATTTAACTGATGACTATCAGAAGAGCGAATTAATCTGTAGCTTTTAAGCTGAGGGTTTTTTCCTAAAAATGCATCTCCATCTTTGCCACTGCTTACTTCCACCGTCTTTATTTCCCTGTTATCAGGGAAGGTGCCCAAGGTAGCTAATACTCCGTAAGATTTTCGATCTACATGGGCAAAATAAGCTGCTCCTCCTAAAGCTTCAACCTTATCCATCACTTGATCAATTGTTAAATCTGTTGAAACTATAAGCAGCTTTCGTTGTTTTTCCATCAGATTATCCATGTCATCTAAAATCTGCTGAACGCCAAAGATATCTTCATTGTTTGGAATGTCAGGTAAATGACTCTCTATGTACCGGCCCATTTCCTCTGCTCCACCTAAGGAAGAAAACATACATACCACATGAACCTCTTCCACAGTTTCTACTTCTATGCCTGGAATAAATAAAATATGTTGTTTTTCTGCACAACGACTTATAGCCGCCAAATTTCTAGCTGAATTATGGTCTGTTACTCCAATGACATCAAGGCCGTTTACAACCGCCATATTCACAATATTGTTTGGGGTCATATCGCTCTCAGCACAAGGGGAAAGGACTGAATGAATATGGAGATCATAATAATAGTTCATGGATTCTCCAGCACAATTGATACGCATTCATTTCACTAGTCAAAATACAAATCCCCTTATTCCTCGCCTTTTCTATAATTGGTTTTTCTACTGAGATTCCCTCAGGAATAATAACGCAAGCCGCTTCACTAAGCTCAGCTACAGCAAGGACATTTAGATGTGTCTGCACTGTAATCCAGCAATCATCCTTATTACATCCGGTCATAACTCTGCTAAGCAAATCGCAAGCATAGGCACCTGAAACATTCCGATCCTCTTCAGGCTGGCTTAGTACAGTCATTTCCAAGGCTTTTACTAATTCTTTTACTGTCATCCATTCCTCCTTAAGTTAACTCAATAACCATTTTAACTTCCGTTCCTTCGTTTTCGCCTGTAGTAATTTGAAGGTCATCTGTATTTTTCTTAATGTTAGGAAGACCCATTCCAGCGCCAAATCCCCATTTCCGCACTTTCTCGTTAGCCGTTGAGTAACCTTCTTCCATAGCCAAATCAAGGTCTTTAATTCCAACACCACTATCCTTAATGATAATCTGAATCTTTTCATCGTCAATAGAAACTAATGCAGTGCCTCCTCCGCCATGAATAAAAGCATTTATTTCTGCTTCATACATGGAAATGGCCACCTTCTTAATCTTTGGCGGGCTGACACCAAGCTTAGTCAAAATTTTCTTTACTGAGCTTGATGCTTCTCCCGCCATATCAAAGTTTTCTCCATCAATGATGTACTTTAAATCCATTTTACTCCTGTGATGCTTCCCTCTGTTGGGCAATCATCATATCCTTAATCTTCATAAGTCTAGCCAAATTACTTCTCTCGTTTTCATCTAGCTTCATTGTAATACTCTTTACGGTTTCTTGCAACGTAGGAATTTGTACATATTCCAAGGCATTTACTCTTCTTCTAGTCTTTTCTATCTCCTCCGCCAGCAGCTGAGCTGTTTTTTCCGCTTGAGCAAGTTTAAGCATCAAAGGTAAAACTTCTTGCAATGCATTTACTGATGCATCAAGTTCACCGGAGGTAAAGGCGAATCCATAAGGATAAACATCTCTGCCTTCCTGACCTGTATCGGTAAACTGGAAGTTTGGTACATTTACACTCATTACATTCTTTGTTTCCACTTGGGTGAATACCTGCCTTTGAGGCAACATTAAAGCCTCTTCTAGGACAGCATCTTCCATAGTGGCACCAGCGATTACAAAACCTTGGTAGACTTTTGCCATTCGCTCCTCCAGCTGTTTTCGCAAATCCATATTAGACCTAATCAGTTCAAGGAACTTTTTCATCAGGTCATCTCGTTTATCCTTGAGAAGTTTATGTCCTCTCATGGATGTCGTCAATCTCTTCTTCAGCTTGGAAAGCTCCATTCGGGTCGGGTTTACTTGTAAAACTGCCATGTCCCCACCTCCTATTTGTCCTTCTTCACGCCATATTTTTCAATCATTTCCGGCTTGATCCTCTTCAGTTCGCTCTCTGGCAATATGGACAATAATTCCCAGCCCATATCTAATGTCTCAGCAATTTCTCTGTTGGTTGTAAACCCTTGAGAAATATATTTTCGCTCAAATTCTTCTGCAAATTTTGCATAGAGAAGATCTGTGTCTGAAAGAGCAGCCTCGCCTAAAATTGTCATTAACTCCTTGGCATCCTTACCTCTAGCATATGCTGCAAAAAGTTGATTCATGGTGCCAGAATGGTCTTCTCTTGTTTTCTTTGGCCCAATACCCTTATCTTTTAGTCTAGATAAAGACGGCAAAATATCTATTGGTGGCATAACATTTTTACGATATAGCTCTCTGGACAAAATAATTTGTCCTTCTGTAATATATCCTGTAAGGTCAGGAATCGGATGAGTTTTATCATCTTCTGGCATGGTAAGAATAGGAATCATTGTAATAGATCCTTCGCTGTCTGCCTTTCTTCCTGCACGCTCATATAGGGTGGCAAGGTCTGTATATAAATATCCAGGATAACCTCTTCGTCCTGGTACTTCTTTTCTTGCAGAAGATACTTCACGAAGAGCCTCTGCGTAATTTGTAATGTCTGTCAAAATAACTAGCACATGCATGTCTTTTTCAAACGCAAGGTACTCTGCCGCTGTAAGTGCCATTCTTGGTGTGGCAATTCTTTCAATAGCAGGGTCATTTGCCAAATTTATAAACATTACTGTTCGGTCAATAGCTCCTGTGTCTTTAAAGTCAGAAATAAAGTAATCTGATTCTTCAAAGGTAATACCAATAGCACAGAATACTACAGCAAAGTTTGATTCTCCTTTTAGCACTTTAGCCTGTCTTGCAATCTGTGCCGCAAGCTTGGCATGAGGCAGACCTGCACCTGAAAATATTGGAAGCTTCTGGCCTCTTACCAGGGTATTAAGTCCATCAATAGCGGATACTCCAGTTTGAATAAATTCGTCTGGGTAAACTCTGGCTGAGGGATTCATAGGTAGACCGTTAATATCAACCTGCTTCTCTGAAATCAGCTCAGGACCACCATCGATGGCCTCACCCATTCCTGAGAATACTCTCCCCAACATATCTTCAGATACAGAAAGCTCTAGTCCTCTACCAAAAAAGCTAACTTTGCTATCTTCTAAATTGATCCCTGCCGAACTTTCAAACAGCTGTACTAATACATCATTTCCGTTTACTTCAAGAACCTTACACCTTCTTCGTTCTCCGTTTTGTAGTTGGATCTCACCTAGTTCATCATAAGCAACACCTTCCACGTCTTTTACTAGCATTAGAGGGCCTGCGACCTCTGCTATGGTCTTATACTCTTTTAACATTACGCAGATACCTCCTCTTTCCTTATTTCTTCCAAATTCCTGGTAAGTTCTATTCCTGTGTCTTTCATATATTCATCGATTTTTTCTTCTTCCACATATTTTGCACGTCCAATCTTTTCTCTAACTGGCATTTCCAAAATTCGTGCAATAGGCACCCCTTGTTCAAGAGCTGCAACTGATTCATTGTAGAATGTGAGTACCATTTTAAGAATGCTATACTGCTTTTTCAAGGAAGTATATGCATCGGCATCATCAAACGCATTCTGCTGTAAATAGTCTTCTCTTACTGATCTTGAAGCTTCAAGAATCAACCTGTCAGAAGGGGATAGTGAATCATATCCTACCAGCTTAACGATTTCTTCCAGCTCTGATTCCACCTGTAATAGGTTGGTGGTTTCTGTAATACACTTTGTCCAGTCATCGGCAACATTTTTGTTAAGCCAATTTCCTATTGTTTCGCTGTAAAGTGAATATGATGTGAGCCAGTTGATAGATGGGAAATGTCTCTTATAAGCAAGGCCTGAATCAAGTCCCCAGAATACTTTTACAATACGTAGCGTGGACTGTACAACCGGGTCTGAGTTGTCTCCACCTGCCGGAGATACTGCCCCGATGGCAGTTAAGGTTCCAGTTCTGTTTTGCTGTCCAAGGCAAGCAACTTCTCCTGCACGTTCGTAAAATTGAGCAAGCCTTGAAGTCAAGTAAGCTGGATATCCCTCTTCGCCTGGCATTTCTTCCAAACGTCCAGACATTTCTCTAAGAGCTTCTGCCCATCTAGATGTTGAATCAGCCATGATGGCCACAGAATACCCCATATCACGGAAATATTCCGCAATGGTTATACCAGTATAGATTGATGCTTCACGAGCGGCTACGGGCATATCTGATGTGTTAGCAATGAGCACAGTTCTGTTCATTAAGGACTCCCCTGATCTTGGATCCTTTAACTGGGGGAATTCCATAAGAACTTCTGTCATTTCGTTACCACGTTCCCCACAACCTACGTAAACAACTAGATCCACGTCGCTCCATTTTGCAAGCTGATGCTGAACTACTGTCTTTCCGCTTCCAAAAGGTCCAGGTACAGCCGCAGCTCCACCACGTACGATTGGGAAAAGTGTGTCAATAACACGTTGTCCTGTAATCATTGGGACTTCTGGGGACAGTTTATTTTTAAATGGTCTTTGTCTACGTACTGGCCATTTTTGCATCATGGTCACAGTCACTTCTTCCCCACTATCTTTCTTCACTTTAGCAATAGGTGCCACAATAGTATGCATCCCGGATTTGATTTCCGTGATAGTACCTTCAACACCAACAGGAATCATTACTTTATGAATTATTAGTTTGGTTTCATCAACAGTTCCGATGATATCCCCAGCAACAACCCCATCACCTACTTTGACTGTAGGCTTAAAATCCCATTCCTTGTCATGATCAAGTGCTGTTACCTCAACACCTCTAGCGATATTGCTTCCAGTCTTTTCTCTGATGATCTCAAGAGGTCTTTGAATTCCGTCAAATATCATTTCCAAGATTCCTGGGCCTAATTCTGCTGAAAGAGGCTCCTTAGTTGAAACAACTTTGTCTCCAGTCTTCAATCCTGCCGTTTCTTCGTAAACCTGAATTGAAGCTTTATCCTGTCTCATTTCTATGATTTCACCGATAAGCCCCATGTCTCCTACACGAACTACGTCAAACATATTGGCGTTTCTCATGTTTTCTGCTACAACCAAGGGCCCTGATATTTTAATTATTTGTCCATGGTCCATATTTTTCACCTACTTTATTAATTATTAAAGATGTCCGCACCTACTGCGCGTTCCACGTTTTTATGAATGTTTGCCATTCCAATTCCCAAACTTCCATTTTTACTTGGGATTGGAATAATTGCCGGAAGCATATCGTCCTTATATTTTTCTACAACATCAAGGTTATTTGCGATTACCTCTTCTGTAACAAAGATGATTCCGTATTCTGACTTAGCTAATCTAGCGACCAGTTTGCTTATATTTTCCTCTGGCTTCACTTCGATTACATCAAAGCCAATAGCTTGAAATCCTAGAACACTGCCTCGGTCACCTAATACTGCGATCTTACTCTGCATAGATATACCTTAACCTTTCTCCAATCTGTTCCTTTGGAATATCGAATACTTTAGATGCAAGAACCATTCTAGTGGCCCTGATTTCTCTGTCTTTTAAGTACAAATATCCGATTATCGGTTCGATACCAAAAGGGATGATTCTACTTCTAGAAAGCAAATCCTTAAAACAACCGTCTAAGTTTTGTTCAAATGCAGTAATCGTTTCTCCTTGCTTTATTGCATTAACACTTGCCAGAAGCCTTTTTCCATGACCAGCCTTATCTATTAGTTTGTTAATTCCTTCGTAGCCTGAAGAGTAATTTTCCTCAATATCTCTTGGAGACAATGTGCCACCAGGACAAAAGATGGATCGCACTTCATAGGCATCCTTTTTCATTCCAATAAGCCGAAGGGCTGTGTTAATATTTATAAGGTCAACCTTGGCTTTCACGTATTGTGTAAGTAAAGGGTTTCCAATTTCTTCTGCCTTTTCTACCATAAGCTTGATAACCACTTTGTCTACGGTTAAATCTACAGTCTGGGCATCCTTTGTCTTTGCCAGTTGATCCATAGCCTGAAGGGCTGCTTCTCCTAAGGCTCTTGGAAGCTTATCAAACTTCTCATTGTCAAGCTCTGCCTGAAGCACTTCCAGAGGAACCGTTCCATCATGCTTAAACAAGTAGCTAAAGTCACCACCTGCCTCCTTGGCTTTAACAAGTACCTTTAAGTTATGGCCATCACTAGGATATCTGAAAATATTTGTAAGTCCTAAGCCATTTGTAATTTTTTCAATTAATGCGTAAGACTCCTTTAAATTCTTTTCAAAAGCCGCCTCATATTCTTTTAAAGCGAATCCCTTAAATAGTTCTTTATTTGATAATCCTTTATATGCCTCCTCTGCCGATGGGGCTTCAATGGCCTTGACCAACTCCTGCTGTGTAATCAGCTGATTTTCCAAGGAACTGACTCTTGCCGCGGCATGTAGGTATTGTGTGTCTTTATTTTCCATAAATGCCATACCTTCCTTTCAATTTTAAGAAAACAGCATTTCAGCAATCTCTGATTCCATTACCTTTTTTCCATCTGCTTTCAATACTTCAAAAGTACAGCTGGTTTCCACGTCACCTTCCTTGATTATCAGGCCACCCTTAAAGTCACCTGGTTTTTCACATAAGGTAAGCTTTAATTTGTCCCTTTTCTCAAGGTCCTCCAAAAGCTTCTTTCCTATGGTCTGCTTGTCTTCTTTGTTAAATACAATTTCCGCCTCAGATCCATTTGTATAAGTGACGATTAATTTTTTATATAATTCCTCTTTTTTCTCTTTCGGTAGCCGGATAAGCTTTTCTTCCGCCAAATCAAAGGACTGTTCCAATGCTTGCCGCTTAGCTTTTAGCTTAATGTTTCTGCCTCCGATGCCTGCTTGAGAAAGATTTCTTTGCTGTATCCACGCAACTTCCTTCTCCGCCCTTTTCATTATAGCATCCTCTTCCACTTTGGCTTCTTCTCCATAAAGCTTGTATATACCGTCCGCATTTTTCTTACCTGCCTGAAGAATTTTTTCTGCCTCAGCTTCTCCTTGCTTCTTGATGGCTACCAATATCTTTTCCATATTGTCCATAATATTTACCTTCCCTAAACTACATCTTTATATTGAAGATCAATAACATTGAAATCAAGAATGCTAAAATCGCATAGGTTTCTACAAGGGCTGCTGATACCATAGCTTTTGAAAGCTGGTCTGGCTTCTTTGCGATTATATTAATGCCTGCTGCTGCTACTCTACCCTGAGCAATAGCTGAAAGCAATCCAACTAGTGCGATTGGAAGTGATGCTGCTAAAATATATGCGCCTGTTCCAACTGATAACTGAACATCTCCGCTCATCATTCCTGTATTTAACATTATAATAAATCCAATAAGGAATCCGTAGATACCCTGTGTACCTGGAAGTGCCTGTAATACTAAACATTGTCCAAAACGTTCAGGATCTTCGCTCAATACTCCTGAAGATGCTTCACCAACCAGACCTACACCTTTAGCAGAGCCGATACCGCAAAGTCCAACTGATAATGCTACTCCTAGATATGCGTAGAAGTTGCCGTTTGAAAATAGTGTTGCAAAAGTTTCCATTTTATTTCTCCTCCGTGATATTCACATATTTTGTTTTTGGTGTTAACGGATCAAATTTTTGTCCGCCACTCTCATAATATTTTCCAAAGAATTCAACGTACTGTAGTCTAGCAGCATGAACATAAGCACCTAATGCATTTATAGCCAAGTTTAGCGCATGCCCTCCGACAAAGATGACAACAAACAATATTGCACCGATGATGCTTCCCCCTGAAAGACTACCTATGGTATTCACTACCCCAGCAATAACTCCTGTGGCAAGACCCAGAGCCAAAATTCTTGAGTAAGACAAAACGTCTGAAAAATATCCTGTTACATCGTAAAGGCTCATGATTCCTGATGTAATCTTTCCAAACAAGGTAGGCTTATCTCGTCCCTGAGTTAGGACTAGTCCTAAGGCTCCCCCAATAGACATTGCTATGCCAATCGTTCTTACCGTCCCAGGTAAGATCATAAGCGGCAATCCTATAAGGAAGATGTACCAAAATCCCACATCAAAAAGTGCTCCCCATTTATGTCCACGCTTGATCAGCATATATGCTTTAAAGCCCATACCTATAAACAAGTGAACCACGCCTAGTGCACAAGCTAATGCAAGCACTGTCATCGGCTCTTTTAGTGGATCGATTATTGGCGTAATCACAATTGACTTCCCAAAGAATACTTCCGCTACTTTAGGAACAACGTCTCCAAAAAAGCTGCCATAAATAAATCCAAATACCATTGTAGATATTCCACACATTCCCAGCATCTTTAAAAATCTCTTTCCTCCTGGATTTAAGTCTAACAACTTGGCTCCGACTAATCCTCCAATGGTAAGTAGCAATCCGTAACCTAAATCGGACAACATCATTCCAAAGAATATGAAGAAAAATAATCCTATGGCCCAGTTTGAATCCATGCTTCTTGAATTTGGCAAGGAATACATTTCTGTAATCGCACCAAATGGCTCTACAAGCTTGCTGTTTTTCATAAGCACTGGATATTCTTCCTGCTTTTCTGGCACCTTATATTCACAGTAACATGTGTAGCTTGTTAGCTTTTCATTTAGCAACTCTTTTTGCTTCTCAGGAATCCACCCAGTGATAATGTCTATGGTCTTTGTGTGAGCAAGCTTTTCTCGATTTCTCAAACAGTCCATGCCAACTGTAACTGCATCATAGGCTAGTTCCAACTCCTGTTTTCGATTCACTAGGACTGCTAGTTTTTCATCTTGAGCCTTGATTTTCTCAGTTAACTCTTTTATATTTTCCTGGCACTGTTTCATGTTGTCTTTTATCTTACCTTGGTACTGATCTAGTGAGAATTCCTTTACCCCAAACATACTGATAATTTCCCGTATTTCCTGAATATTGTCGTTGTGAGCAAGAGCCATAAAGTAACTGTTTTCCTTGTCAGCGAAAACCTGACGCAGCCACACCTGTGCTTCTTTTTCTTCTGCTGCTTCCTCTATTTCCTCTAAAGTCCTAGGATTTGCCAATACATAACATAATGTTGTCGTGCTATTTGTCTTAAAATCCGACACATCCACATCTAAAGATTCCCACGGAATAAGCCCTGCACTTAAGTATTCTTGTCGCTTAAGTTCTTTTTCGTAGTCGCCTCTGACTTTTGCCACCTCACCCACTTTTTCACAAAGCTTCATTGTCTCCTCTAAAACCTGTGGGTCAACTAATTCACTATAGGTGACTCTAGGACGTTTATCGAAAAGACTTTTTTTCTTTGCGAAGGGTTTTAGTGCCCCTATGCTGATTTCTAGTCTCTCCAGTAACTCCTCTTCCCTGGATAAATCCACAGTATGGCTCGTAGTCAGTTTCTCCATAGTTTCATCTTCTAACATGGTCTCTGCCTGCGTGGTTTCCACCACTCCACATTTCATCATGTCTGCAAGGATACTTGTGGACTGCTCTGCAAGGCTGTAGACATAGATTTTTTCCATTTTTTCAATCATATGCTTCCCACAATCCTCTCTACAATTTTTTGTGCCGCTCGGTCGACTATACTCTCAGTAACCGTTAAAATATCTTGACCTTCTTTTTCAGCCATGCCAATTTTTTCCGCTGCTTGACTTTGAGCTTCCTTTTCCGCTCTATCAATCATATCTTTGGCATTCTGATTTGCTCTTTTGATAGTGTCTTCCACTAATTGTTTTCCGTCTGCTTTTGCCTTTAATAATAATTCATCACTTTCAGCTTCTGCCATCTGCTTTAAATTTTCTGCCATGGCCTCTGCTTCTTTTATTTTATCAATAACTTCCTGCATATTCACTCCCTCCTTCCGTCACTTTTATTAAAAATAATAATTCTTACATATATATGTTACCAAAACATAAGTGGATATAATAGTATTTTACCTAATAAAAAATAAGAGCCACTATTCACACAATTCTGACATATGATAACATTGCTTAATGATAAATCCTGTACGTTTGGGAATAATTATCAATTATTCCCCTAGATTATATTCATTTTTCTGAATATTCCCAACTAATTTGCTGTATAAATTTTCCATTAGCAATCTTGATTTTGCCCATATTTTATCGTGAATATTCCATAAAGCCTTAAAAAACATTGACAGCCTTTAAAAAAAAAGTTATATTATTGGTAACGATTAAACAACTACTTAATCGTATTTTGAAAAGAGGCAAAGATTATGAGTAAAAATAAAGTTACACTTCCCCACGACCATGGTGGTCATACACAAGAGCTATTAGATCAACAGCCAGATCAAAAAATTTTTGATGAAGTTTCTTCTACTTTCCAGCTGATAAGCAGCAACACCAGACTAAAAATTCTATGGCTATTGTGCCATAGTGAAGAATGCGTTATAAATATTGCTGCTGCCATTGATATGAGTTCTCCTGCTGTTTCTCACCACCTACGTGTGCTGAAGCAAGCCAAACTCATTCAGGTGCGCCGTGATGGGAAAGAGGTTTATTACACCTTAGCTTCTACACCAGAAGCTGATCTAATTCATAAAATTGTGGACATCACTTTTAATATGAACTGTAAGTTGTAAATATGGCGTTTTTTACCCGATGATTAAACGATTGCTTATCTATTTAAAGGAAGATTTATTTATGTAAAGGAGAATTTACTTATGAAAAGATCATTTAAGCTAGAAAATTTGGACTGCGCAAACTGCGCTGCAAAAATGGAAAAGGCTATTAACAAGCTTAATACTGTAGAGGAAGCGACCATCAGCTTTATGGCCGCACGCCTTACAATTACTGCTGATGACCAGACTTTTAATGAGACCATAGACAAAGCTCAAGCAGCCATTAGCAAAGTAGAATCAAACTGCAAAATCAAAAGATAAAACAGCTATTAAAGAAAGGGATATATCATGAATAAAAAGCAGAAGATCCAGCTAACCAGGATCATTCTTTCCGGGGCGCTTCTCCTAATAGGCTCCCTCATTCCTATGATAGAGTGGATATCTATTGGAATATTGTTAACTTCATATTTAATCGCCGGTTACGATACACTTTTTACCGCTATGCGTAACATTTTACATGGGCAAGTCTTTGACGAAAATTTTCTCATGACCATTGCCACCATTGGAGCCTTAGCTCTTACCGATTATTCTGAGGCCGTATTTGTTATGCTCTTCTACCTTGTAGGAACCATGTTTGAAGAATTTGCAGTAAATAAGTCCAGGGCTTCCATTGCAGAATTAATGAACATTCGCCCGGACTTTGCAAATTTAATAAGGGATGGCAAGGAAGAAAAAGTGGATCCTTATGAAGTGAATATTGGGGATATTATAATTGTAAAACCAGGAGAGCGAGTTCCTCTAGATGGAGAGATCATAGAGGGAAATTCTGCACTAGATGCATCTGCACTTACTGGAGAATCCTTACCTAAAGACGCCTCCAAAGGCCAACCTATTACTAGTGGATGTATTAATATTACCGGAATGCTTAAAATTAAAGTTTCTAGCGTTTTTGAGGATTGTACCGTAGCAAAAATATTAGATATGGTTGAAAATGCAGGAAACAAAAAAGCGAAAGTGGAAAAATTCATCACTAAATTTGCACAATATTACACTCCAATTGTAGTATTTGCCGCATTAGCTTTGGCTGTTATCCCACCTCTTATACTTCCGGGTCAAACTTTTTCAGAGTGGGTAGGCCGAGCACTTATCTTCTTAGTGATTTCCTGTCCTTGTGCTTTGGTCATATCCGTTCCTCTTGCTTTCTTTGGTGGAGTAGGCGGTGCTTCAAAATGTGGGATTTTAGTAAAGGGTAGTAACTATTTAGAAGCACTGGCTCATGTAGAGACTGTTATTTTTGACAAAACTGGCACCTTGACCACTGGCACCTTTGCCGTGACCCAGATAAACAGCAAGGAGATTCCCCCAGACAAGCTTTTGGAATTAGCCGCTTACGGTGAAAGCTACTCCAACCACCCAATTTCCCTTTCCATTAGGCAAGCCTTTAAAAGACCTATTGATAAAAACAAAATATCCTCTGTAAAAGAGATCGCCGGAAAAGGGATCAAGTCAGTAATTTCAGGGGAAACAGTCTATGTAGGAAACGAAAAATTAATGGCCCAAATTGGCATTAAAAACCTTGAGGTAACTCATAGTGAAACCTTAGTTCATTTGGCTGTAGAAGAAAAATACATGGGCTACATATGCATATCTGACACCATTAAGCCTGATGCTAAAAATGTTATTAGGGAGCTGAAATCTAAGGGAGTTAAGTCTACTATTATGCTTACAGGAGACCGAAAAGAAGTAGCCAAAAAAGTTGCCGCTACCATTGGTATTGATGAATTTCACAGCCAGCTTCTACCCGGAGATAAGGTGGAGCTTGCCGAAAAAATAATTGATGAAAAAAGCCTTAAAGGAAACGTAGTTTTCCTAGGAGACGGAATCAATGATGCACCTGTTCTTGCTAGAGCCGACATTGGAGTAGCCATGGGAGGGCTAGGTTCTCAGGCTGCAATTGAGGCAGCAGATGTGGTTATAATGGACGATAAACCATCAAAGCTATCCACCGTAATCACTATTGCCAGAAAGACTTTATCCATTGCAAAACAAAACGTAATCTTTGCCTTAACTATAAAAGCTATTGTACTAATATTAGGCACCCTAGGAATGGCCTCCATGTGGGAAGCAGTCTTTGCCGATGTGGGGGTTTGCGTAATTGCAATATTAAACTCCATGCGCTCCCTTCAAACTAAAAAACTCCGTTAATATAAAGTATATTCTCTAGCAAGGTCAAGACTATTTTTGATAAATCTGATATAATAAAATCATAGGATTAACGTAGCTAAAATTGAGGAGGTAAATTATGAACAGAAAAGTAAAAATTGCTCAGTATGGATGCGGTAAGATGAGCCAGTGGCTTATGAAGTATTCTATTGAAAAAGGTGGGCAATTGGTAGCGGCCTTTGATATGAATCCTGCCATAGTGGGCAAAGACGTAGGGATAGTTATAGGCGACGGAAATGTAGGCGTCGAAATTTCACCAGCAGCAGATGCAGAAAAAATTTTATCCCAGCTAAAACCCGATGTGTGCATTTGCGCAACCAGAAGCACCGTAGCAGAATTGGAAGAAATTTTTTCGATTTGCGGAAAGCTTGGAATTAATGCAATTTCTACATGTGAAGAAGCCCTTTACCCTTGGAATTCTTCACCTGATATTACAGCTAAAATTGATAAAATTGCAAAACAGGGGAAATGTACAATTTGCGGAAGTGGCTATCCTGATGCTTTTTGGGGCACATTGATTACAACATTAGCCGGCACATCGGCACATATTAAAAATATAAAGGGAAGCAGCAGCTACAATGTAGAGGATTATGGAATTGCGCTAGCAGAAGGCCATGGTGCAGGGCTTACAATAGAACAATTCAATAAGGAGATAGGAAACTACAATGATTTTTCATCAGCAGAAATAAGCAAGCTAATCACAAGCGGACAATATGTTCCGTCATATATGTGGAATCAAAACGGTTGGCTGTGTGAGCAACTTGGTCTAACCGTAGTCAGCCAGACACAAAAATGTGTACCACATACTTATGATACAGACATTGTTTCCTCCACCTTAGGAATTACTATAAAAGCGGGAGATTCCTTGGGTATGAGCGCTATTGTAACTACCGAAACAGCAGAAGGCATCACCCTAGAAACCGAATGTATCGGTAAGGTTTACACGCCTGAAGAGTTTGATAAAAACCAGTGGATTCTTGAAGGGGAGCCTGAAACTACAATCATTGTCAATAGACCCGCTACGGTTGAACTCACTTGCGCTGTTATTATAAACAGAATACCACAGCTCTTAAATTCAGAGCCTGGCTATATCACTACGGATAAAATGCCTGTAAACAAATACATGGTAAAACCCATGAATGAATACGTAAAATGATAAAAGTAAAATAAAAATATTGAAGCATCACCTGTAAAGGTGGTGCTTCAATATTTTTTGACAGTTTTGACAACTCCTCTTTTCCTAATTTATTTTCCCTGACCTGATGCTCCAATTGCGTTATACAAGGTTCTGGCATCATCTATGTGACCATTATTATTAATAAGAGTTGAAGCAGCATGGCTCGTGATACCAATATATTCTATTCCATTTACTTTTGCATAAGTGGCCAAGCAAAGCTCCGCTTCCTCTGTATTTCCAATCTTTCCTCCGATGACTCCCGCCAAATCCCCCTCAAATAATGCTAAAGTATCATTTTCAATTGTTCTACTCTCTTTATTTAAATTTGTAGAATCAATGGTGTAAGTGCTATCTGTGACAACCCTTTTAAATGTCTTGTTTTTCAAGGCATATTTTAAAAGCACAGCCATATCGTATACAGTAGTATAGCAAGGTGGATCATCGTTGCCAATGGTATTTCCAAAGGTTGTATCTTTCATTCCCAGCTCTTTTGCCTTATTATTCATCAGCTTTAGAAATGCTGGCTCAGATCCTGATACTTCCTCTGCCAATGCTAGACAGCACTCTGCCGCTGAGTTGAAAAGCATACCGTAGATCAAATCTCTACCTGTTGGATTTTCCCCCTCTTGAAAATGAGATGCTCCAGATCCATTATTGCTAAGATAAGAAGATACTTTCGGAGAAAGTCTGATTTTTTTATCTAAATCTTTCAGGTTTTCTATTACTACGATCCCTGTCATAATTTTCACTAAGGATGCGACCTTAGTCTTTTCCCTTGCCTTCTTTTCAAACACTACATGATTATTTGTAATATCCATTACAATTGCGTAATCACTATTAATATTCTTATTAATAGTCACATTTTTTGACCCCTTCATCCTTTGTTCCTGGGCGTCCTTATTGCTACACCCTACCATAAGACAAGAAGCTAGGATGGCTAAAATAAGAAAAACACTAATCACTCTTTTTTTCATGATGTTTTGCCTTCTTTCATTTCTACAACTCGAACTTCTCCGTTAGCCATTTTATCCCAAGGATCCGATACATCCTTTCCCTTAATATTATTTAAAATCACCCGAAGCACACCACTATGAGAAAGTATAATCACATCTCTAGATGAATCGTTTTTCAGGATATCTATCAAACCTTTGACCACACGATATTGAAGATCATAAAAATTCTCACTTCCATGACCAAGCTTATATGTCATAAGGTTTTTTCCCCTAATTTCATATTCCTTCGGGTAAGCCTCTTTGATTTCATTAATATATTTTCCGTCCCAAATGCCTAAATTCATCTCCCTAAGAGAATCTTTTAGAATCACATTATCACATATGACCTGGGCTGTTTCTTTGGCTCGTTTCAAATCGCTAGAATAAATTTTATCTATAGAAACGTCATAGCTTTGTAAAATTTCTCTGGCTTTTGCCCCCTGCTCTTTCCCTAAATCGCTTAGGGGCACATCTGTCTGCCCTAAAAATATTTTCTCTTTGTGCTGACAAATCTGTCCGTGCCTTATCAGAAAAAATCTCCGCCCTAAAGTTAAGTCTTCCAGAGAGTCAGGCTTACATCCCCCCTCATAAAAGGCCTTAATCTCCTCATATTCTTTTGGAGTGTCCATATCCAGTAAAACCCGTTCATCGCCCGTTTCTATTCTCATCATTTTAGAAAAATATTTATCAGTAATCCCCTTTAGCCCTTGATTCCCATCATAGGATAAAATATCCTTCAGGTACCTACTTGGAACAAGCAAGGGATGACCTTTTTTCCCTCTATAACATGGTACACGAAAATCTTCTTCCCCTGGTTTAAAATGTTCCATCATCTGCCTTAAAATATCGCTGGTAACCAAAGGACAATCTACTGGTATTATAAAAACTCCGTCTAAAGAGTTAAGTGATTTTTCTATACCTTTTTGAATGGAAGTAAACATCCCTTTGGAAAACCTAGGATTATATGCTTCCAATACATTTTCTTTGAAAATAATTGGCTGAATTAATTCTCTTTCATGGCCAGTGACCACCACAATGTGACCAATTTCTGCCCCTTTCGCCACATGTATAAGCCTTTCAATTACTGTTTCATCGCCTAATGGCAATAACGGTTTGAAGGCGCCCATTCTAGAAGAGTATCCTCCTGCTAAAATACAGACGCCTACATTCTTATTTCCCATAACCTGCTCTTACCTGAATCATTTCGCCTACAACACTAATGGCAATTTCCTCTGGAGTTTCTGCGTGAATAGATAGACCTATAGGAGCGTATACTTTTCCTAGTTCTTCTTCTGAATATCCTTCTTCTCTCAGCATGTCAAATAACATCTTATTCTTGCTTTTACTACCAATCATTCCCACATATGCGCTTTTCTGACGAAGTGCATCTCTAAGCACGTCTAAGTCTCCCATATGGCCTCTAGTTACAATAATAATATAACTGTCCTCATTAGTTTCAATTTCTTTAAATGGCTCCTTAAATGAGGAAATCACCTTCACTTCATCTGCCTCTTTAAAACGTTCTCTGTTTGCGTATTCTGCTCTGTCATCAATTACTACAGTTTGGAAATCTACATATCTAAGAATTGGTTCTAGTGCTAGACCTACATGGCCTGCACCATAAATATATGCAGCACTTTTTAAGTTAAATTCTGCCTTAAATTCTTCTGGGTGAGCAGCATCAATGTATTCAATGAGAACATCCGCATCACCACCACAACCCATATCCAAAGCATCTTTTTCCTCTGTATTTAATTTAAAATGATGAATTTTACTCTTTTCCTTTGTCTTAAAAGTTTCCTTGCAAAGCTCCTCCGTGACCGCTTCAAGTCGTCCACCACCTACAGTTCCAAGACGAGTTCCATCTTCTTTCATTAAAAGCCATGCCCCTTTTTTTCTAGGAGTAGAGCCCTTTGTATCTACCACCTTGGCAATGACAAAATCCTTTCCCTGTTCCAATAAATCCCTTGCAAAATATATAATCTTATTTGACATCTCTTTACCTCTTTTCATTTATAACACTTTGTTTTTTACCTTTTTCTTCTCTATCGCCTATCCGATCAAGCCTTCTAAGTATGCTACCACATGGGCAAATCCCGTTTAGCCACCTACTTTTATCTCCTGTTTTGTATCGAATAAACGGCATTCCTCTTCTAGTCAGAGTAGTAAATACCACTTCCCCATACTCTCCATCAGGGACAACTTTCCCTGTTAAAGGGTTGATAATTTCAACATACAAGTCATTTTCTCGAAGGTGATATCCTGAGGATTCGCCACAGCTCACTGCTCCCCCAAGACCCATTTCCGTCATTCCATAGTGCTCATATATTTTACACTTCCACGCCTGATCAATCTGTTGTCTATTTTTAAAAGAAACATATTCAGCACTAAGAAGTACCCCTTTAAGTGAAATATTTCTCCCCTTACTCATGTCTGCTAATGCCGCCATATGGCTAGGCAGCGCCACTACAAAAGCAACCTTCTCTTTTTCCATGATTTCCAAAATTCTATGTCCATCCTTCATATCCCTTTGAGGAAGTCCGTAGCTAATAGTCTTACCCCCATATTCCTCTATCCCTGTCTCAAGCAGCTTTCCAATGGATCCTGGCCTCTTACAAGGCATAAGAATCATTACTTTATCACTCTTGTCCACAAAAAGCTGCATACCTTCATGGAAAAATGATAGAGTCAGCCCTTGATCTTCTGGGGTAAAATAAATTCGCTTAGGCAAATCCGTAGTTCCGCTTGTCTGTAAAGTAACAATTCTACTAATTTCATTTTGACCTACGCAGACCATTTCCCGACTTTTAGATTGAACATCCTTTGCCGATATAAAGGGTAGCTTAGCGAAATCTTCCCTGGTTTCCAAAGAATATCCTTCATATTTTTCTTTGTAAAATGGGCTGTTGCTCCTTGCCCAATCAACAGTTTCTTTAATTTTTTCCCACTGGTAGGATTCTATTTCATCTCTAGTAATCTTTCTCCCCGGGCAGATTATATTTTCAATCCAAATATCAAGCCGGTTTTTTATTCGTCCCATTCAAGCAGTTCCTCTATCTTAGTAAAAGTAGCATCGATCATCATTGGGCACTTCTCTATTTTGTTCAGTGGGTTTGCTTCTAATAAGTCATCACAATCAGCACTGTTAAAACTTGCCTCAAACCAATCAGTAAGCTCTATTACGTGGGAAGAAGCCGCCTGCTTAGGGTCAGCCAAATACAGCAGACAAATTGCCCCGCTTAATACTCCACAAGTCTTTCCTGACCATAATCCTTCGCAAAGACCCGCCATGGCACTTATCAAATCCGGATTTTCTTTATCCAACCTTGCAAGCCCCATCTCCACAATAATCTGTGAGCAACAATAACCTCTTAACCTTAAATCTATTATTTCTTGCCTCATTATTTTCACCTACTTACAGTTTCTCCGCTACTAGAAGAAAATATCCTGTACCTTTTTTCTCCTTTACGCAAGTCATACAATTATCTAGATTTCCGTCTTTAAGTATGGTCTCTGCAACGTAAGTATCTAAATCTGGTGTACGATCTTCCCAAAGTAATATCTTGTATCCCAGTTCTTGTAAGGTCTTAATCAGTGGTTCTTTAATAAAACGTCCCTCAAATCGAAAATCTAGAAATCTAGCTTTATGATCATCAGCACACTGGTCACTACATTCTCCGCCGCTGTGTGGTACTTTGCTAAGACGCTCCGCCTCAATTTTAATGGCTTCCACCTGCTTAGGGTCTGGATTTTTCATGTAAAGGTCGCTAATCATTAATTTGCCACCTTTTTTAAGAACACAAAGGGCTTCATGAAGAGCTTCATCCGCCAAATTTATTATTGACAGAACACATTCCATGTTTATCCCCTCAAAGGTCCTTGAAGAATAATCTTCTAAGAATTCTCCATCTCCAATTTTAATGTTCAGTTCTGGATTTCGTTTTTTTCCTTCTGCAATCATTCTCGCCATGGTATCTAATCCTTCAACCTGGCAACCGTATTTTTTTTGGATGTATTCTACGGTTTCTCCATCTCCACAGCCAATATCTAAAATCCTGTCCCCTTTTTTAAACTGGCAAAATTCCATTGCCCTGTCTGTAATCTTAAACTCTCCTGGTCTAAATAAACTCATTTGTTATCTCCTCTGTAAATACTGTTATATCCGCAAAAAGGAATTAGCCTGTTGTCTTGCGAAAGCACTTGCACTCTGCACCGCTTAAGTCGCTCTGCGTCCAAGTTTATAGAATCCTGGAAGGCCATTCCCGTTACCGTAAAGGTATTATTTTTATAATACTTCAAAAATTGGTCTAAGTCCATAGGTTGATCACTTTTATCTTCATTCTCACAGCAGCCCAAATCCTGGTCATTATTATCACAATCACAGCCTGCATCCTCAGCTATGGCCCATTTGTTCACCACATAATCCCTGTCCTTTTCAATTATCTCCAAAGGGTCTACACTTCCACAAGCTCCGCTATCACAACAGCTTACACCCTCCTCTTTTTGCTTTCCAGTAACCATGCAGGTAAGCTTGTCACCTTCCTTTAAATAGGTAGTATAAAAACAGCATAGTGTGTGCCCTGTTACAATTGGCGCAAAATCTTTATAATGAAACTCCGGAAACTGGTCTTCTAATGCGTGAAGCACATCAAACATAGTCACTCGGCCGTGATCTTCTCTAGGAGTTTCTTCCCCTGGATATCTGCCAAAAAAGCTAACTGGCTGAAAGTGAATTCCCTTAACTACTGAAAGGTTTTTTAAGAGAAATTTCATCATTTCTCCTACATTATCTAGGTTAACATCTCTTACAACCATTGGCACTAGAGCCACAGGAAGTCCTGCTTTCTTACAGTTATCTATGGCCTGTTTTTTTTCTTCTAGCAAAGATTCTCCTCTAAGTTTAAGGTAGATGTCATCATTGGTTCCATCAAACTGCATGAATATTACAGAGGCACCTGCTTGCTGCAATATTTCTCCGTATCCTGATTCTTGAGCGATTCTCCGCCCGTTACTATTTATCTGAATATAATCAAATCCCTTGGCCTTAGCCATTTGAATAATCTCTGGAAGATCATCTCTGACTGTTGGCTCTCCACCAGAAAGCTGAATGTTAAAAGGCCGTTCTTCACCTAACTCTACAAGAAAGTCAAACTTTTCTTCAAGTTCTGCCAAGGTTGGCTCTCCAGGATCCATTGTATCCATTTCTGCCCGAGCAAAACAATAGGGACAATGCTGGTTACACCTATTTGTAATGTCAATTATAACGCAACAGGCAGTCTGTAAATGATTTTCACATGTGCCACAATGGAGTGGACATTCTTCATCCGTCTTTGCTCCTTTAGTAAGTGGTCTCTTAGGTGGAATATTGATTACTGCGCTTTTAGTCCAGTTAATGTAATCCTCTGCCTTGTTTGCCACCAGAGCTTTATACTCTCCATGCTCTGAACATTCCTTTACAAAAAATACCTTATCCCCTTCTTGCCTGTAGACTCCTTTAATAGGCTTCTTACACACGGGGCATATACTTTGCGTCCAATTTAATTCTTTCATTTTAGTGTTCTCCCTCTGTAAATTCCTGCCTTAATTATAACAGATTTTATTTTTTATTGGGCAGAAAACAGCCCCTCCCCTCATTTTTTATAAGTAAACTCTTTAGTCTGAGCAAAATCGCAAACTAGTGTCATTTTCCTTTCTATATCCAGTTGCAAGCCCACAACAAACCTGATAAAATTAGCGTATATCTTAAATCACATAATTTTCCGATTATTGTGGTTACGTTAATATCTGATTTAATATTTGGAGGCAAATTATGAAACTAAGGAAAATGACGTTAAACATTAACGGCGCTGACCGTATGTTTATCTGCGATCCTGAAAAGGACACCCTGGCCACAGTGGTGCGACGTCTTGGTCTAACTGGCACAAAAGTTGGTTGCGGCACAGGCGTTTGCGGCTCTTGCTCAATTATTTTGAACGGTAAAGTAATCCGTTCTTGTACTAAGAAAATACAGACTATTGAAGAATACAGCACAGTAACTACTATTGAAGGAATTGGATCACCAAACTATCTACATCCTCTTCAGGTAGCATGGATGCAATATGGTGGTGTTCAATGCGGATTTTGTACTCCAGGATTCATTGTATCTGCTTACGCACTTCTTGATGAAAATAAGAATCCATCAAGAGAAGACGTTCGTGACTGGTTCCAAAAGCACAGAAACATCTGTCGTTGTACTGGTTATAAACAAATCGTTGACGCCGTTATGGCTGCAGCAAAAGTTCTCCGTGGAGAATGTTCAATTGATGATATTCGTATTGATAAAGTTGAAGATGGGGAGTATTACGGCAAACCTATGGTTCGTCCTGCTGCTCTTGCAAAGGTGTGCGGAGTTTCCGATTTCGGCGATGACATCGAACTTAAGATGCCGTCAAGCACATTACATGTTGTTATGGTACAACCTAAGGTTGCTCACCATGCGAAGATTTTAAGCATTAACACAGCTGAGGCTGAAAAAATGCCTGGTGTTTACAAAATAATTACACACAAAGATGTAAAGGGTTCAAATAGACTTTGCTTCTTCCAGTTTAATGAAAGATGTCTAGCTACTGAGCAGACTCATATCCTTCTTGCTGAAGATAAAATCTTCAACTATGGTGATATCGTCGCTCTTGTTGCTGCAGACACTAAACAAAGAGCCCAGGAAGCTGCTAAAAAAGTAACTATTGAATTTGAACAGCTACCTGAGTACTTAAACTATCTAGAAGCTGCTATGCCAGATGCTATGCGTATTCATGATGATCATCCCAACGTTTGGTGTCAACAACCTACAATTAAGGGAGATGATGTTCCAAATATTCCTCAGATGATCGATGACGCAGATCATATCGTAGAAGGAAGTTTCTACTCTTCAAGAGAGCCACATATGTCCATTGAGGGGGATACTGTTCAGGCTTATTGGGGAGATGATGGAATGCTTACTGTGCACTGTAAAGCCATGGCAATCTATGCCAACGTTGGTGATATTGCAGAAGCTACTGGCGTTCCTGATGATAAAGTTAGAGTTGTTGAAAATCCAACTGGAGGAACATTTGGTTGGGGTATTGCCTCCGCTACATATTCACTAGCTGCAATTGCGTGTCTTGCTTGTGATGATATGCCAGTAGCATTCTCCATGACATATGACCAGTTTATGGCATTCTCTGGGAAACGTGCTCCAGCTTATACAAATACTCGTCTTGCTTGTAACAACGACGGCAAAATTGTAGGGGCTGAATGGGACTGTGGTCTTGACCATGGTGCTTACAACGAATTAGGTGATGACCTTACTTGGAGACCTGCAAGATTTATGTACTTCCCATACAACGTTCCAAACGTATATGGCTTGTCTAGAGTTGCTTGTACAAACCATTCTTATGGTACTGCTTATAGAGGATACGGATCTCCTCAGGCTTACACAGCATCTGAAGCAGTTATGGATATGATGGCTGAAAAGCTAGGAATGGATCCATTTGAATTCAGATGGAAAAATATCGCTAGACAAGGTGACCTAAATATTAACAGCTATCCTTATGTAAATTATCCTATGGAAGAAATAATGAAACAAATGAAGCCAATTTACGATAAGGCTGTTGCTGATGCAAAAGCTGCTGACACTCCTGAAATCAGAAGAGGTGTTGGAATCGCATGGGGTGGATATAATGTTACTGAAGGTGCAGAGGATCAGAGCCAATGTGCAATCGAACTTCGTGCCGATGGCAAATTCGTTAAATACGATACTTGGCAGGATCAAGGACAAGGCGGCGATGTTGGTTCCCTTCAGTGTACACTAAAAGCATTACAGCCTTTAGGCGTAACTCCTGATGATATTGTACTTATCCAAAACGATAGTAAAACTTGTCCTGACTCAGGTGCATCCGCTTCCAGTCGTCAGCATTACATGAATGGTAAAACATCTACAATTGCTGCTGATCAGTTGATGAACGCAATGAGAAAACCAGACGGTACTTACCGAACATACGACGAAATGGTTGCAGAAGGAATCCCAACAAAGTATCATGCACAGTATGAAAACGTTGCAGATCCAGATCTTTGCGGCATTGATGCAAATACTGGCGTAGGCAACCCTACTCCTGATTACACTTACTGCCTCCACGTTGCAGAAGTAGAAGTAAACGCTAAGACTGGTAAGACCACAGTAATTGCCTTCCACTGCGTAGATGACGTTGGTGTAATTGGTAACCCTGTTTCTGTTGATGGTCAGGCCTATGGCGGACTTTCACACTGCATAGGCTTTGCATTAAGTGAAAACTATGATGACGTAAAGAAACATAACAATATTGCTGGCGCAGGAATCCCTACTATTAAGGATATTCCTGACGAATTCAATATTCACCATATCGTTACTCCTCGTAAAAAAAATCCATTTGGATCTTCCGGCGCTTCAGAGGCATTCCAGTCTTCAGGTCATATGGCTGTTGTCAATGCTATCTATAACGCCTGCGGAGTTCGTATTCATGAGCTTCCAGCAACAGCTGGTAAGGTAAAAGCTGGTCTTGAGGCAATTGCTGCTGGCAAGAAACCAGAAGCACCTAAGAAATACTTCCTGGGATCTGACTTCTATGAAGAAATGGAATATATCAGAAACAACCCAGTATAAACCAAGTGACAATAATAAAAATTTAAGGTAAAATGGATATGTCGGTTCGTGGTATTGCTGCCAGGGATCGGCATATTTCATATATTGTGAGGAAAACGATGAAAAACCATTTAGGAAATTTTAAAAACTGCTTACAAAAGGAAGTTCCATTCTGTCAAGCAGAATGCCCTTTTCACATAGATACTTTGGAATTTGTGGAGAAACTAAAACGAGGCAGCTTTAAGGCAGCCTTTAAGAATTACAGAAATGCCGTAGGCTTTCCTGATATAGTCTCCCACTTATGCCACGCTCCTTGCAAACAAGTATGCCCACGAAAAGACGTGGATCAGGCCATCGACATGAGCCTTTTAGAAAAAGCTTGTTTAGAGCATACTAAACATACTGATCCCGCTGATTACAACCTTCCCAAAAAGAAAGGGAAAATTGCTATTATTGGGGCTGGCATCAGCGGTCTAGCTTGTGCCCTTCGCCTTTCTACAAAGAAATACGATGTGTCAGTCTACGAAAAAAGTGACCGGATTGGCGGCCAACTTTGGGGCGAAATGGATCCTAAAGTATTCCTAGCTGACATTGAAAAACAATTTCAATTTGAGACCTACCAGCTTCATCTGAACACACCTATCAACTCTTTGGCTGACCTTGAGGATGAAGGCTTTAATGCAATCTATATTGCAACCGGCCAAAGCGGAGAGGACTTTGGTCTTCTTCACGATTCACTAGATGAGCCTTGTCTTATGAAGGGAGATGTTGGCGTCTTTGGAGGCGGTTGTCTCCTTGGCAAAGCTCTTATTTATGCCATTGCTGATGGACTTCATATGTCTACTACTATAGATAACTTTTTAAAAACCGGTAACCTTATATATACTAAACCGAAAAACGAAACTTCTATGTGTCTGGAACCTTCCCACTTAAAGAAGTTGGCTCCAGTTCGCCCGGCTAGTGAGAATTCCTTTACTAAAGAAGAAGCCATAGCTGAAGCCAATCGCTGCATTGAATGTCAGTGTGACGCTTGCAGAGTTCACTGCGATTTGACAGAGTTTTTCAACAAGTGGCCACTACGTATTCGTGATGAAATTCAAGCCACTACCATGCCTGGTACTGCCGAAGTAAAAGCAACACCTGCAAAGCGACTTATCAGCACTTGCAACCAATGTGGTCTTTGTGAGGAAACCTGTCCTGAAGACATTGATCTTGGAGGCCTGATTTTAGCCGCAAGAAAAAGTATGCATCAACAAAAAAAGGCTCCATGGCCATTTCATGATTTCTGGATGCGAGATATGGAATTTTCCAATGGAAAGTTTGCCTCTGTAGTACGCTCCCCTAAAGGAAGTAACGACTGTAAGTATGCTTTCTTCCCTGGATGCCAAATTGGGGCTAGTGACCCTACTATGGTAGAGAAAGCTTATGAATATCTAATAGCCAAGGAACCTTCTACTGGGCTTATGCTTCAGTGCTGCGGTGTTCCAGGAGAGTGGTCTGGTGATGAGGAGAAATTCTCTCATGCCTTAAAGGAAGTTGAGAATGGCTGGAAAGCCTTGGGACAGCCTATATTAGTTTTGGCCTGCCCTACCTGCAACCGCACTTTTGCAGAACACTTGCCACACATTCCTCGGGTGTTTATCTATGAATTAATGGCCGATTGGGGAATCATCCCAAAAAAATCTGAAGGGACTTATTCAATCTTTGATCCTTGTTCCACAAGGGGGATGGATGGCCTTCGAAATTCTGTGAGAACCATTGCTAAAGCTACTGGAGCAAATCTTGACCCAATATTATGGCAAGAAGCCCATTCCCACTGCTGCGGCTATGGAGGACAAATTGCAATTGCCAACCCGGAATTTGCTGACTTCGTAGTAAAAAAACGTATTTCTGAGGGATCACACCCCTATATCACCTACTGCATCAACTGCCGAGACAATTTCCTAGGAGAGGGTAAAGATGCAATTCACATTTTGGATATGGTTTTTGGGGGAGAATCTAAGTCCAAGTTGCCAACAGTAACGGAGCGGCGTGACAATCGAATGCTCTTAAAGGAAAGTATCCTTAAAAAACACTGGGGAGAAACAATGACACCAAAAGAAAGCAAATATGACTTCCAGCTCATACTCAGCGACGAAATGGAAGAAAAATTAAATAAACAGCGAATCCTAAAAGATGAAGTATGTAACGTAATAGATTTCTGCGAAACCTGCGGGCGAAGCGTTTATAATAAGTCAAAGAATACTTATTCTGGCTACAGGCAGATTGGCTACATGACTTATTGGGTAGAATACCAAAAGGCCAACAATACCTTTACTTTAGTTAATGCCTATAATCATAGAATGAAAATCGAATTGGAGGTTGTTTGGAATGGAAAGAAAACCGACCTTACTGTGCAATAAATGCCAAGTTCCACTTACTCCTTCTCACCTTGGGTTTTCATATCTTAATAGATACTTTCACGGAGAGGTCTTGCGTTGCCCTGAATGTGGCCAAGTCTTTGTCTCCGAGGAATACGCAAAGGGAAAAATTGTAGATGTTGAAACTAAAATCGAAGATGATTTTCGTACTTTGAATAGTTGATGTGAGGTAGCTCAATGACAGAAAAACAGGACCATCTAGTCTGTAATAAATGCCAAGTGGAATTGACTTTATCCAAAGCCACTTTTCGATATCTAAATCGTTCTTTTGAACATGAGGTCTTACGCTGCCCTGAATGCGGCCAAGTCTATTTGCCAGAAGAGCTGATTCAAGAGAAAATGCTTAAAGTGGAAGCCGCACTGGAAGAGAAATAGGAAAATGGAAGTAGCAAAATAAAGAGCATACCATTCACATATCTTATGTCAGCTATTTCACATATTTACTAATTTTTCGGTGTGCAGTAGGTTGACTAATTTTTAAGGCTTCTCCTACTCCCACAGATGTACCATATTTCTCATATGCCCTCCTGACAAGTGTTCCTTCCAAATCGTCTAGTGCCTGCTGCAAACTTTCCATATTACCTAGTTTTTTCTTGATTGGGTTACTTAGGATCTCAGGAGGCAAATCCTCTAGTTCAATAATATCATCTGGGCAAATCATGGAAATTCGCTCCATCACATTGCTTAGCTCTCTTACATTTCCTGGCCAAGAATATGCCACAAGGGCTTTCATGGTAAGGGGATGAATTGTCTTATTCATATCGTAAGTAGCATTGGTTTTCTCCATAAAATATTCTGCTAGAGGTATAATATCTTCCGTTCTATCTTTCAAGGGAGGTATAAACACATTAATCACATTTAGGCGATAATAAAGGTCTTTTCTAAACTTCCCGTCATCAGAAAACTTCTCCAAGTCCCGGTTTGATGCAGCAATCAAGCGAAAGTCTACCTTAATCTCTTCTCTTCCACCTATACGTGTAATTACTTTATCCTGAATGGTTTTCAAAAGCTTCGCCTGCAGGTTTAAAGGCATCTCCGAAATCTCATCTAATAGCAATGTTCCTCCATCTGCCATTTCAATTAACCCTACTTTTCCATTAGTATTGGCTCCAGTAAATGCCCCTTTTTCATATCCAAATAGCTCTGATTCCAGTAAATTATCAGGGATAGCTGCACAATTAATGTCCACGAAGCGACCATTTTTTCTATGGCTATTCTGATGAACAATCTTAGAAAGCATAGTTTTTCCTACTCCAGAAGGCCCTAACATCAAAAGGTTTGCATCAAAATCCGCCACCCGTTTAATGGTCTCCAAAATTTCCTGCATCTGCTGAGAGTGGCCTATGACCCCTTCCACTATGGTGGCATCTCTCCTCAGCTGATCTATCTCAGCAGTATACTTTTCTATTTTATCCTCCAGCTTAGAGTATTGTTTTTCCAATTCAATCATCTCTGTAATGTCTCTAGAAAAACTGATTACCATTTTGATTTTTTTATCTTCATCAAATATTGGATTAGCGGTTACTATTATGTCACGATTGGTATTGTTCTTCTGCCGCATAGTAACTTTTTTACCTGTATCAAGAACCCTAGCAATAACGGAAGGTTCAAAAATTTTTTCTTTCTCTAATTGATAAACCGTCTTACCTACTGCTAACTCCTTACTAATCCCATATAAGGTTTCAAAAGTTGGGCTTACTCTCATTACCTGACCCTTTCCGTCAGCAATTAGTAAATCATCATGAATGGAGTCTAAAATTTCGTCCATTTCTCTTAATAAAATTTCGTTAATATGCTTGTTCTCTGTCATCTCTACCAACCTTTACTTTACAGTTTCTAATGTCTTATCTGTCTTTTATTATAACACGTTAACCTAACCTAATAAAGAGAGTGCCAAAAGGCACTCTCCATTTTACCATTTATTTAATTGGCTAAAAAAATCATCTTCATGACCTTTTACTGGCATATCTATACATGATACACCTTTAATGCTCATTTTTTCCAATTCCTTAAAGAGTATACTCGTCATTATTCCACCATCATTTAACACACTACAAGATGGGCTGGTATCGATTCCAATGATCCCCACTAGATGGATATTATTGGCCTTATACTCCTTTAAATTCCTTACCACTGGCTCTAACAAGGTTTTGCAATATTCCCCGTAAGCTCCGGCCTGCTCATCTCCAGGAAATATAGACTCCCGTGAAAGTGCCTGGAAACAAAGCTCTGGGCAAGGCAGCTGAATAATACTAATCTTTTTTTCTATCAATATATCCATCAATTTTTTTCGCAAGGCATGGGAAGCTTGGGGTGTTTCACAGAAACTATTGAGAACGCAGTGAGAAATCAAAGCAATTCTTGGTAATTCTGATCTATCCAGTGGTATGCACTTAGTCATTTTAAATATCCTCCCATTATTTTAAAAATTAATTATTATCTTCTTTAAACCATTTGAACAGACCTATAAGCATTCCTATTATAATAATCAAGAATGGTACAGACAGAACAATACAAATCGTTTTTATCGCTGTAAATGGCGCTCCTGCAAACATAATGCTAAGTGGCACTAAGGCAAGAACAAGGCACCAAAGCAATCTGAATTTTGGATTTGGATTGCCATTTTCATCCAGTGTCTTAGAAGATGATGCCGCCAAAGTGAAAGATGCAGAATCCATTGACGTAGCCAAGAATCCAATTGTTACTATGGTGAAAATAATTGGTATGATCATGTCCCCTCCAGGCAGAGTCCCTAGAAGTTCAAACAATCCTGCTTGAGGATCCTTCGCAGCCGACAATGCAAATTGGCCAGTAAGCTCTGCATTAAGACCAAAGCTTCCATTGATTCCAAACATTATCCATGTACCCACACTGATGCCTCCTAAACAAGTAAGAATCATCTCTCTTATAGTTCTTCCCTTTGAAATTTTTGTGATAAAAATACCCATAAGTGCTGCATAGTTAAGGGCAAGGGTAAATAAGAAAATAGTGTTTAATTCTGGGAAACCTGAATTTCCAATAGGATCGGTGAATAAACTCATATCCACATAGTTGCTCAGCATTTTTCCTACACTATATGTGAGGTTCTTTATAATAAACTGGGTTGGTCCTGTAATAAAGATAAAGGCGATAAGGAAGATGGCAATATACATTGTGTAATCACTCAATTTCTTCATTCCCTTTTCAATACCAATAAATGATGTGGCTGAAAATACCACTGCTACTAATAACAACACTAGTACATTAGTAATAAAGGTAACTTCAATACCAAATATCTTTCCAATTCCAGCGCTGATTAGCGGTACTCCTACCCCTAAGGATACTCCCATACCGCCCACGATACTTAATATTGTAAGGCCATCAATAATCTTGCCCACTGGCTTTTTGTGTTTAAAGTTGCCCATCATTTCTTCACATACTGCACCGACTCTAAGTACTGGCACTTTTCTTATGTAATATGCATAGGAAAGAGATACGGCTGTAAGCACGAATATTACCTGTACGCTAAATCCCCAATGGAAAAATGTATAAGGTAGTGAAAGTTCTGCCGCTTCCTGTGAAAAGGCTTTAATTCCAAATGCTGGATCTGCATAATAAAATGACCATTCAACAAAGGAATAAAATACCGCTGTTGCAGCAAGTGCTGCACACATCATCATTGCAATGTAGCTAAACATGGAAAATTGTGGTTTTCCTTCTCCAAGTTTTACTTTTCCGTGTTTACTTAAGGCTAGATATAAGCATAGCGCTAGACCGATAAATACAAACCATAAAATGGGAACTCCCATTACTGCAGTTACATAATGAAAAATTGTGTTAACCGCATTTAAAGTTGCATCTGGCTTTAAGCACATAAATAAAACGAAAATAGCAACAAGAATGATACAAATAATAGAAATAGGTTTATCAATAATGGCTTTTTGTTTGATTGGATCATTTTGCTTTTCCATAAAACGCCCTCCTGACTATATTTTGAAATAACTTTTGTTTAGCATGCTGTTTTTTATACTCATATACAAAGCAAGTTGCATGCCAAGTCAAAAACCGCTATTTTCCGCAGGTCTGCACCAACGGACAGCCAACCTTTTATTCACCCTCGAATAAAATACCTCTTGAATATCAGACAAGCCTGTAAATTCAGTAATTAGACCTCTTTTATTCACCCTTGTATTGTTATCCATTATTGAATAAAATAAACCCCTTTCATTAAATATTTGTTTATTTAATGAAAGGGGTTTGCTTCAATCTATAAGGTATAATATATCTATAGTTCTTAAATCGCCGTCCAGTCTGCATCTAGCTTGGCTCTTATCTGTTCTGTGGTATTGTTATTAAATTGAGTCATCATATAGCCAGTCTGCCAGTTTGATCTTCGATACCAAATGCCTTCATAATATAGTCCCAAAACAGAACTATGTGACTGAGTGTTAAAGCTAGCAGGCTGTGAGGTTAAATAAACAATAGGAACCAGGGTATTTGCTGTAATAAAACAGGCTAGATACGTAGGTTCTCTCCAAGCTTTTACCCAGTTTGCTGTCTGCCAATCCCTAGGCTTTGCATTATCTGCCGTATTGTACACTTTGTCTATTACATCAGGGGAAATAACCTTATCCGCACTATATGCAGGAAAATTCTTCTCATATCCGCCAATGAATATTGCGGCAAATAATAGATTGTTTTTCCCATAGCCATAGCCGCTGTTGTTGTTACTTGAGTATTTCTTAAGCTCCTCATCAGTCATATTTTTTGTCTCATTGGCCAAAGCAAGCATACCTTCCGGTGTATACTTGTCTCTAGAATTTCCCGACTCGGAAATAGGCTTTAAAGTGCTATCCAATGTGTAAAGTGACTTACCCCCCTGAATCACGCTTAGAGACACCTTCACTTGATTGCTCCCTGCCTGGTCTGTTTTCATAGCAACCATCTTTCCATCGTAAAACTCATCAGCAAATGCTAGCTTATCGCCAATCATCAAGTATCCTTCATTGGACACCTGGATGGTACCCTTGTCTGTTTGTACCGCCCCCTGGCCGTTTCCCTTTGTTGCGGTCAAACTCTTGCTAAAGCTAGCTTTGTTGCTCATTTCGTCTATAAGGGTCTCTGCTATCATTTGAGCTTTGGTTCCTGAATCTATTTTTTCGTAAGCCTTAAATGCAGGGTCAACTACAGCAATGGCCGCTACAGCAAAAATTCCTGCAATAGTCATGGCAATAATAATTTCAATTAGGGTAAACCCTTTTTGGTTCTTCATCACTATCAGCCTCCTTCAGGAGCAAAATATACAAATGGATCCATAGATTTTATGTCGATTTTCGTGGTAATCGTCTCACCACCTATTTCAATGACCATAGTTCCTGAATCTTTTTTTGTTGATTCTCCCGCCTCTACTTTTGTTGCCCCGTCTTCAATTACTTGAGATTTTACTTTAGCCTCTGTACTCATCGAAGTAGAAGACTTCACTATGTATACAATGCCACCTAAAATCAGCAAGAAAATGGTGAAACTAATAATGACCTCCACTAAAGTTTCCCCTCTGTTATTTCCTCTTAATTTTTTTACTGGCTTACATTTTCTATATTCCACGTTTCTGACCCCCATCCAGCTGCCAAGCGGGATCCTTCATAAGTATATGCTGACGTTAATTTGTACGTATCTGTACCATTTTTTACAGTAAATTTAAACTTTATTTCTGTTATTAGCAAAGTAGCGCTCTGAACCCCTTCTGACCCTCTTACTGCACTGCACTGACTTTTTGCCGTAAGAGTCCCATCTTGTATAGTCACACCTTCAAGACCTGGCCCTGTCAATATAACCTTCGGGGTAAGGTTCCAGTCCTTATTTCGCATGGTCTGTCCAGACGCTACCAAATCACTGTACACTTGATTCCTCAAATATTTTCCCAAAGCTCCCTCAGTCATAGCCTTATTGACTACTTTCAATGATGACTTAGCTAAGTAATATGTCTGTTTGGCTTCACTCTTTCCATTTACCGTGGCTAAACTACCAGATGCGCTGGTCATCACTGCCCCGCCAATAATGAAAAATACTAACATAATAATAACTACAATAATCAGGGAAATTCCTCGCTGATCTTGTATAAAGTCTTTCCTATTCTCCTTGTTAATTTTTTTCTTCATTATTTCTCCCCAAATGGAGTTCTGTGATAGCCAGTTCCCAGTTTACAAGCTTCATCCTTCACATTAAAGTGAGGGTATGTATATTTAAAGTATCCTACAGGAGTGGCCATATTAGACATCCCTGCAAATGTCTTCTTCTTTAGTGTTTCTGCACTTAGAGCCTTGCAGCCACTATTGCTGTCCTGATCATTTCTAATATTTCTTAAGAATGCACAGTTTGAAATTTTGTTCGCCTCTGTGTATTCTCCAAATCCGCCACTTGTACGTTCTCTCCCGTCGATAGTACTCACCAAACCTATGCTGTAACAATCAGAAACCTTACCTTTAATGAATTGGCCAACTATTCCGCCACCGCATTTTCCCTCAATATCTCCCGTGTTGTAGGAAGAAGTAATGTTTCCACCAGTCTGTTTAGCAGCCAAGCCTCCCACTTCCCCTATTTGGTTTTGCACCTTCCCGGCATTGTAGCACATATCTATGTTTCCACCATTAGTCCCCGCAATGCCACCACTATGGAGTTTTCCATATGCCCATCCGCTATTAACCGAATATTTGATCTCTCCTTTAACCATATCTCCTACAATGCCACCTGCAATATCTCCATTAATAATGGTCACATCGTTTCTCACATTGGCTGGAACACATTCATAATCCACTTCTGGATTAGAATTAGCTCCAAAATACGGTGTACATCCTGTGGCAATAGTCCCCATATAGGTAATTGGATCCTCCATGGAAGATGTTCCTGTTTCACAGTAGCTAACCTCTCCACCGTCATTAACTCCAGCGATTCCCCCACCAATATTTTTGCCAACAATATAAGCACCAGACATAGACTTGGTAATCTTACCATTCTTTCCTGTCCCTACAATTCCTCCTGCGGTTTTACCAGTTACTCTACCAGCAACTGTGCACCGAGTAATCTCACCAGCATTTTCTACAGCTATTCCACCTGCAACTTCAGTTCCATTAATAAAAAACGGCCTCTTGTCTTTGGCTCTAAAAAAGGCTTCACGATATGCCTGTGTATATTCAAGGTTAACCCCAGTAACGATTCCATTGTTGCCAACAGTTTCAAATAGACCGCCTTTGGCTATCTGAGTTTTATTTTCATCTTGATAGATTGTTAAATTATAAATTTTATATTTATTCTGTTCGCTAACCGCTGTGTATTTTCCATTAAACCCTACACTTCCTGTTTTCCAACTTATAGGTTGAAAATATATTACAGAACCGTCTCCAACATAGTCCCTTGCCACAATATCTTTAGTCTGAACAAAATCCGCATTATTTCTTGCATATCTGATGTTGTTCAAATGTCGAATGCTTTTTACTTCAAATTTATTACCGTTTTCACTTTCAGCTGCAAAGAGAGTGTGAGCCTGTTTTGATAAACTAGACGTAGGCACTCCCTCCTTTATTTTTGTAAATGAGGCAGTAAAGTAGCCGTTTCCTAAAGCTTCAAGGTTTTCACTTATATGAACCTTGTCTCTAACTGAATCAAGAACTAATACTAAAATCTTACCCTCAGGTGTGGTTTCAATGTACATAGGCACTAGACAGGGATCATCCGCTCCGCCTAGGTTGACAGGGCTAGCAAAGGCTTCTGCAAGTGTGGTTTTAACATCTCCTCCCAAACTGACCTCTCCTGCTTTTGGCGTGTCACCCGGAACCAATTTAATCGTTTTAGATCCAGGGGCGCCTGTTGCAGACAATTTAATTTCGTAGGATTCATAGTCCTCTACCTTCTCTGGCAATACACATTCCACTGTGAGCAGACCATAATTATACCCTTTGTTAATATTGTTTCCTTGTCCATTTTTCTCACCTGTGTAGTCTACAATTTGTACAATGTCAGTATCGTCTTCTGGGGTTGTTTCCTCTGGTGTACCTGTGTTGCTTACAGAATAATATCCCATATCTCCTTTGAGAAGGGAATCTGCATTTCGGTCATTTGCGTTGTACTTTGAGCCTGGGGTGTATCCAATATTTTCTACTTCATCACTATAAAAAGCAGACAAGACTTTCCCCGTCTTTGTATTGTATTCTACTAAAACAGTATCATTTAGCCTGTTGGTGTCTGCCATGTACTTATCAAGAAACTTATACAGATTCCGATCTTTTGGGGCGCCTAATGCCTTGTCCTTGTTAAGTACCATGAAGGACAGGTTATACCTATTTCCCGCCACCTCTTTTTCATCTAAAGCTGGCGTTATCTTTGAGACATCCACTTTACCATCTGTAGGCAAAGTCTTGTTTCCTGAAGTCATCTGAGCAGTCATAGCTTTTTGGGCAGTATAATAGATGGTTTTTGCAACCTTGTTTCTTGCCTCTTGCTGGGCATTGCTCCTGTAATTGCCTACTGTAGGTATTGCAATTGCTGCTATAATGCAAAGAATTACTAGGGTTACAATAAGCTCAATTAATGTGAATCCTTTTTTATTTTTTAAAACTTTACAATCCATATTTTTCACTTATCCTAAATACTGCATTAAATCTTTTTTATCAAGTGTGGCTCCAAGCGCCACCTCCCTTGTAATCTTCCCTTTGTGTACTAAGTCGGCCAAATCTTTATTTAAGGAATGCATTCCCATAGAAATCCCAGATTGCATTGCTGAAGGTATTTGATGACATTTATCTTCTCTAATAAGATTGGCTACAGCATCCGTGCCTAAAAGAATCTCTGTCGCTGCAATTCTACCTTCTCCATCGGCAGTAGGTAAAAGCTGCTGAGTTATTACTCCTCGAAGAATCATAGATAACTGATTTCTCATCTGGCCTTGGCTTTCCGCCGGGCAAGTATCAATAATACGGTCAAGAGTTTGAGCCGCCCCTGTAGTATGCAAAGTGGAAAAAACTAAATGACCTGTTTCTGCCGCAGTAACTGCTGTAGAAATAGTTTCGAAATCTCGCATTTCTCCTACTAGAATAATATCGGGATCTTCTCTAAGGGATGAACGAATAGCTGCAGAAAATGATTCTACAGTTTCCCCTACTTCACGTTGATGAATAGTCGCTTGATTCTGATCGAAAACGTACTCTATAGGATCCTCCACCGTGATGATATGCACTGGCTTTTTCCTGGAAACATAGTCAATCATAGCTGCCAAAGTGGTGGATTTTCCGCTCCCTGTAGGACCTGTAACAAGAACTAATCCTCTAGGCTCATCTGCCAAAGTTCCAAGGACTGGAGGCAAAAACAATTCTTCCAAAGTAGGAATAGATCCGGAAAGAAGACGAATAGCCGCCGCCATTCCCGTTCTTTGATTATAAACATTTACTCTATATCTAGTTTTGTCGGGAAGTTCTATTGCAAAGTCCTGGTCAATCCCCTTTGCTAGCCCTTCCCGCTGCTTTGAAGTGCACAAGGTTGAAATAAAGCTACGAGTTTCCTCTCCAGTAAGCTCATGTCCTGTAGCCACTAGTTTTCCATGTTTTCGCACCATCATAGGTAAGCCTTCTGTTATATGAAGATCCGAGCATCCCATGGCTCTTGCCTGAGATAATAATTGTTTCATATCAGTCATAACCTTCTCCTTAATCTGCATAATAGGCGATCTTATAAAATTCGTCTATAGTAGTAACTCCTGCTAAAACTAATTTTCTCGATGCAGTATATAAGTCCTCAAAGTTTTGTGTGTCCGTAATGTACTTGGAAAGCTGACCAATATCAGCATCTTCTGCTATCATTCTACGCAAATTTTTATCGATTAAAATAACTTCATGAATAGATCTTCGCCCCTTGTATCCTGTGTCGCCGCATTTAGCACAACCTTTTCCCCGTTTTATAGTCGCCGGAGTCTTAATCCTTAAACTTTTCATTTCTTCTGGAGAGGTTTGATAGGATTCCCCACAGTAAGGGCATACCTTTCGCATCAATCTTTGAGCCACTAAGCCAACTATAGAATTGGCTACCATATATGATGGTATACCCATGTCTCTAAGTCTTACAATGGCTGAAATCGCATCATTTGTATGTAAGGTAGAAAATACTTGATGTCCAGTAATCGCCGCACGTACAGAAATTTCTGCCGTTTCACTGTCACGAGTTTCACCCACCATGATAATATCCGGATCCTGTCTTAAAATTGCACGAAGACCCTCCTCAAATGTAAGTCCTGCTGTAGCGTTTACTTGCATTTGGTTTACCTGGGCGATATTTCTTTCTACTGGGTCTTCAATGGTGGATACATTAATGGAGTTATCTGCAATCTTTTCAAGTACCATATACAAAGTAGTCGTTTTCCCTGAACCTGTAGGCCCAGTAATATAAATAATTCCATGAGGTGATTTAAGCATATTAACAAACTTTGCATAGTTTTCTTCTGTCATACCAAAAGTTTCCAAATTGTCTACTTTTTCATTGGTGTAGAGAAATCTAATAACCGCTTTTTCACCATATACCGTTGGGATAACTGAGATACGAGCATGCATCTCCCTCCCATCAATTTTTAAATGAAAATGTCCGTCCTGAGGTAATCTTCTCTCTGCAATATCCATGTCAGATAATATCTTCAACCTGGCGATTAAAGACAAATGTAATGCGGTTGAAAACTTTGCAGTTTCTGTTATGACACCGTCAACACGCATACGAACCTGAGTAAACCCTTCAAAAGGCTCAATATGCACGTCACTGGCACCTAAACTGTATCCTTGAAGTAGTAGTTGGTTAAAGGCCTGAACTATAGGTGCTTCGTTGCCTGTATTTTCTATAGTTTCAATATTTGTTATTCCAATTTGATCCACAGAACTATCTGCTTTCTTAAAAGCCTGCTTAGTTCCTACTTCTGCATAGCACCTTTGTATTTCCCCTTCAATATTAGCCGTTAAATCCAAAACAATACTAATACTCTTCTGAGTAATTTGTCTAATATCTTCAATGGCATAAAAGTCTAAAGGATCGCTCATTGCTACAGTCAAGCTATTTCCCTCTTTGGCAATGCAAATAAGCTTATACTGGTTAGCAATTTTTTTCGGAATTTCTTCTACTGCTTTCAGGTCTATCTCCGTAGAATGCAAATCGACTAAAGGCAGTTCCAAGCGTTTTGCAAGAGCCAGCAAAAGCTGACTTTCCGTAACAAACCCTAACTCTACTAAAAGCTTTCCAAGACGTTTTCCTTTCGTCTGTTTTTGAACCTTTAGAGCCTCTTCAATCTGTGCTTCTGTAACATATCCATATTCTTTAAGTACTTCTCCAATAGGAATATTTTTCACTGGAGTCTCCTTTCATTGTTGTTAATGCCTTTGATATATACTAAGTGTAAGTTCTGCCAAATAGTCACCACTTTTAGTTTTCTTTGGGTTTAATATCAGATTTTCTTCTTCTTTTTGGCTTGAAAGCGTAAATCCACTGATTACAACCCCTCGTTTATCCTTGGCAAGACCTATAAGCCTGTTAAACTGATTTAACATTCCGGTACCACTGACTGTAACAGTCGTCATTGTCACACCTGCATCCGCCATATCTGCAGTTTCGCCAGTATCTGTAGCCATCCCCTGGTCTGCTGCTGCCTCATCTGTTGGGGCTGCTGCCTCGCCTTGAATGTTTAAGGTTTCATCCGTAGTAGCACCAGTACCGTCTGTCTTTGCTACATTACCAATCTGCAATGCTTCTGGAGACATTCCAGAATTAATTACCATACTAGTAATTCCATTATCAAGATCCTCATTTGGAGTTGCCGGCATAAACTTTTTGCTCAGTTTTTTAATTTCTCTTTCCTGGTCTGCTATTGCTAGGAGCATAGTAGATTTCTGCGAAATAAGCTGATCCGTCTGAGCCTGCTGCAACTGCGCATTTTCAAGTTTCATCTGAGCCTCATCGTTTCTCTCCATGGCGGGCTTTATAAGGAGAAACAAGCCTCCTGCCACGATAATCATCACAAGGAGGGCATAGACTAAGATTATTTCTCGCTTAGTTAATTTCTTCATGTCTTGCTCCTCCTTACTCATTGCCGACTATACACGTGATAGTAGTAACATATGTTTTCTCACTTGAGGTGTACCCAGTGTAAGTAACCTTCCCAATTAGCCCTGTAGACTTGAGCCTCTTCACCATGGACGCCATATTTCTCACAGACTTAGTTTCCGCTGTAATGGTCAAAGTTTTCATTTCCGCATCGTATTTATAATCTGTAATAGTATACCCTGACATGGCTCCTCGGATAGATTCCATTAATCCTTGAGTCATCGCTGCATAGGCACCATTTCCCGAATCAATATTGTTCAAAATCCCACTTATGCCTACCAGTTCATTTTGCTTATCCTGCAATTGTAAGCATTCCTTATACTGGTCGGAAATCTCAGGAGAGCTTAAGTAGTTATCAATATCCTCTACTTTGTTGTTTGCAACCAAAGTGCTTATCGTTAGGTATGCAAATACACCCAAAATAATTACTAATGTTGCAGCTAGTGGAATCACAGCTCTTATAAAGAGCTTGCGTTTTGCCTCTGCTTCAGGGTCGTAAATATATCTGGCATATAAATTTATTTCTTTTGTACTGATTTTCACTTTTCTCATATTTTCCGCTTCCTCAGTTTCTAATTAAATTTCCAACAGCATAAAGATATTGGCTCAAAGCAAACCCTGCTCGATCTGTTGTAATGCAGTTTTCCTTATCCGAAATAATCTTTGGGGTTAGCTTGAATATATTAAATATATTCTCCGCCAACTCCTTTTCATCTGTGCGTAATCCGTAAAAATATACAGTTTCAAGCTCTTGTGAATTTTCCAAAGTCCTGTTAAATTGAATCAATTTCGAAACCACACCTTGGATTTCAGTGTTTACCTGACTAGAACCTCGTTCGTTAATCAGCCTTACTCTATTATATATTTTAAACACTCCATCAACGAAAATGCTGGCATTCAAATTGTTTCCATCTAGTCCTAAGAATATGAATGTTCCATCTTTGGTTTCTTCCAAAAATGAGATGATTTTTATCTGGCAGTTTAGCCCTACATCTATGCTTTCAACAGGAATATTCATGTCCTCAAAGATCTCTACATAATTTCCTATAATACTTTTTTCTCCTGCACAGGCAAGAATCAAATCTTCGTCTTCGTAGCTTTTAAGGATTCGATAATCATAAATGTATTCTTGATTTTCATCGGCAATCTCTGTAAATTCCCCTGGGATCCAATCCCACATATCTTCTTTAGAAAGATGTGGTGCCTTTATGGTCTTGGTAATAATCTGGCTACTGCCCACTGAAAAGTCAACCCCTTGTTCAACTACTCCTGGCTGGCCATTCATCAGTTTGTTCAAAGCTTGGGCAAACTGAACCTGATCTGTAATTACACCATTGATTACAGTTCCCGGCTCTAGAGTCACTCTATCAAAGCTTTCCACGTTTATATGATTGCCACTTCTTGTCCCAGAAACCAATTGTAGTTCTTCGTTTCCTATGTATAGTGATGCTTTAGCATCTTTTTTTTTCTTCATGTTATGCTCCTCCGCCGATGGCATTGTACAAGGTTGGAATTGGCAACATTACTGATATCATAATGGTCCCAATAATTATGGCCATAACAATAATCATAACTGGTTCTATTAACGCCGTCATCCTCTGCAATGCAATCTCCGAATCATATTCAAAGGTTTCTGCAATGGAATCCAACATGGTGTCTAAACGTCCTGTTTCTTCTCCCACTAAAATACTGGCCGCTAACTTTCCATCAAGACCCTTGACTTTGCCTACCGCCCCTGACAATGCCATTCCGTTTCGTATATCTTTAACTAGTTCATCAAATTGGTTGGCAACATACACATTGCCTATGGTGTCTTGAGTATTTACTAGTGCGTTAACAATAGATATTCCGCTAGAATATGAATAGCTTAAAGTGCTTGCAAATCTAGATGTATATATAACTTTCAACAATTTGCCTACGATGGGCAGCTTTAATTTTTGTTCATCCCACGCAGTTTTCACCTTTGGCAATTTAAAAATACTCTGTACCACCAAAATAATAATCAGTATACCTACGAGAATCACTATCCAATTTTTCTGCATGGTCACACTTATGTTTAACATAAATTGTGTAATTCCAGGCAGAGGTACATCTAAGTCTTCGTAAAGTGCGAAAAACTTAGGTAAAATTCCTAAAAATACAACGAGCACTACTAAACCTGAAACCACCAGTAAAGTCATAGGATATATCATTGCTGATTTTAATTTTTGATTTAATTTATGGCTCTTCTCATAATGCAATGCCATCTTTTCGGAAGTCTTATCCATTCCTCCCGTACTTTCACTTGTCTTGTACATGCTAACTAGCATTTCTGGGAAAGCTGGCGCTTGATTTTCCATAGCCTGCGACAACATAATCCCCTGTTGAAGATCTCTGTGCAGATCCCTATAAATCTGTTTCATCCTGGGGGCAATATCTCGCTCTGCCATAATACTAATAGCCCGAACTAGAGGAATACCCGTACCAATCATCATACCAAGGTCTCGGCAAAATTCTGCTAGGTCTTTTCCTTTTAAGGGTTTAATCGGCTTCTTGTCGTTTACTTCATTGCATTTAAGCATATAAAGCCCCTTGTCTTTTAGGGAGTTTCGCAAAGTCTGTATGTCTCTAGACTGCTCTTTACTCTTGACTTTTTTTCCGCTGCTCTCTGCTGCTGTATATTCATAAGTAGGCACTTGCAATTCTCCTTTCTCTAAGCTTTATAAGCCAAATGTAGTCAAATAACTGGTGAATATTTCCGATCCCCATAGTAGGGCAATAATCATTCCTAGCCCCAGGAATGGCCCAAAGGCAAAGTGATCCTTTTTACCCTTTTGTTTTGTGGCCAACACGTAAATTCCATATATGCCGCCTAAAAGAACAGCAATAAATGTTCCTACTAGCATGTTCTGCCAGCCAAGAAGAAATCCACATGCAAAGCAAAGTTTAATATCTCCCCCACCAAAACTGTCTTTTATTATGAAATTCATCAAAAACATTGGCAGTGAAATTATAACCATGCCAAGGAGCCTTTGAATGATCAGCACCTCTCCTTTAACAAATACACTGGCGATTGCTATGACTAGAATTGCTAAAACCAAAGTATTTGGAATCTCCATGGTGTCAATGTCAATAAATGTAATAGTAAGTAATATAGCAGACACAACAAAAACCACTCCACTTTGCCAGGTCAATCCATAAGCGGCTACGCTAAGTACCGCCAAGATTCCACCTAACAATTCAACGAGCGGATATCTGCCTGATATTTTATTTCCACAGGTTCTACATTTCCCCTTAAGGAAAAGGAAGCTGACAATGGGAATCAAATCCCTATTTGATAGTTGTGTATCACAGTTTGGACAAAATGACCTGCCTTTGGCAATGTTTATCCCAAGTGGCATACGATATATGAGTACATTGAGAAAGCTGCCAATAATTATTCCAAATAAAAATACAAAACCATATATTACTGCATATGCAAAATAAAGTTCATTCATATCTTCTCACTTTACAGTCTTATTTAGGAAAAAATACAGAGGAAATCTCAACTACTCTTCATCAATTTATTAATTCATTTTCTCCTTTAAAATATCTTTTTTTATACTGGTTACATTATAACTCTTTTATACTAAAAAAACAACCGCTTTCCCTTTGTTTGCCATGATTTACACACGTTTAGACAATAGCATATTTTCGCAAAAAGAGCCAAAGCAAGTCTTGGCAGCTTTGGCTCTTTTGTGGCTCTTTTTTAGTTATTATAGTAAGGTTTACTTCTTATTTCTTCACGCTTGTAAATCCGCCTGCTGCGGTATATGTAACGGTATACTTATCACTCGAATCGTTGTATGTAAAAGATGCCACCTTACCGCTCGTGTCAATTTTAGCGGCGCTTATAGCTGCCGGAGATTTAAGTTCTGCTAATGTCAGCGCATCTGCCGTGTCAGTAAAATCTGATTCTGCCTTTGTTCCAGCATAGGTCTTGTACTTTTCAGATGCTATTGTCTGACAAGCTAGCAATACTGATCGACCTTCTACTATAGCGGTCTTTTCATTTGCCTTATTAATCCAACCAATCATTGATGGTACTAAAATAGCCGCCAAAATCGCTAAAATAACTAAAACAACAATAACTTCAATTAGGGTAAATCCTTTTTTATCTTTCTTCATTAATTTGTTCATTTGCTTTCTCCTTCTCCTTCTTGATTTGCCTATTGCCATCATTATAACTCTTTTCTTCTAAAAAAACAACTTTTTCTATTTTAGAAATTTTCTAATCATTTTTTCCTTTTTCAATGTATATGGCTGGTACCTGAAAGGAAGATCCAGCCATGTTTTTTTATCCACAATGCTTTTGTAATGTGTAAATGTATCAAAGCCTACTTTTCCGTGGTAGCTGCCCATACCACTTTCTCCCATGCCACCAAATCCCATATTAGTAGTGGCCAAATGGATAACAGTATCGTTAATACACCCACCGCCAAAAGGAACCCTTTTAGTAACCCTGTTTATAAGTTCCTTATTCTTTGTAAACAAGTAAAATGCTAAAGGTTCTGGGTTGGACCCAACTATCCTTAAAGCCTCTTTCCAAGTTTCAAAGCCTATTACTGGCAGGATTGGACCAAAAATCTCTTCCCTCATGAGTGGACTTTCCATAGTCACATCCGTTATCACTGTAGGGGCTATTTTCCCATGATCGGTAATCTGCCCACCAATAGCCGGATTTTCTCCTTCTAAGAGACCTTTTAACCTTTGTGTATGCTTCTCGTTTATTATATGCCCATAATCCGGATTGTCTAAAGGGCTTTTACCAAACTGTTTTGTAATTTCTTCCTGAATATGCATTACTAACTGATTCTTTACTTTATTGTGTACTAAAAGGTAATCTGGAGCAACACAAGTCTGTCCCAGATTTAAAAATTTGCCAAACACAATTCTCCTAGCCGCAATCTTCAAATTAGCGTCCTCATTTACCATGCACGGGCTTTTACCCCCTAACTCAAGAGATACTGGAGTTAAATGCTTTGCTGCCTTTTCCATGACCAGTCTACCAACAGTTTTTCCTCCTGTGAAGAAAATATAGTTAAACTTTTCTTCCAAAAGCAAGGTGTTAGCCTCTCGGCCACCTTCCACCATACAAACCAATTCCTTGGGGAAAGTTCTTTCCATCAGCCTCGTCATCACCTTGCTGGTTTCTCCTGAATAATTGCTCGGTTTTAATACGGCGGTATTTCCTGCTGCCAAAGCGTCAATGAGAGGACCTATAGTAAGTAGAAATGGGTAATTCCATGGGCTCATGATCAGAACAACTCCGTAAGGGCAAGGTTTTTTGTAGCTTGTAGCAGAAAACTGAGCAAGAGGCGTTCTAGCCCTTTTGTCCTTTGCAAACCTGTCTATATGTTTTACCATGTAGGTTATTTCCTCCAAGGCCATACCAACTTCAGACATATAGCTTTCTATTCTACTCTTTCCAAGATCCTGTTTCAATCCTTCCAGGATTTCTTGTTCCATAACCTTAATAGATTCTTTTAGCTTAAGGAGCCCTGCCTTTCTCTTTTTAATATCCAAAGTCTCCCCTGACTGAAAAAATTCTCGCTGTTTCCTTACTATTTCTTTTATTTCCATAACATCACCTGTGCTTTTCCCAAAAAATAAAAAGCTGCCTCAAACGAGACAGCTTTGTTTATACTTACTTAATTACTCCATGATTCTTCTTACCGAGCTTATAGATCGATAAGTTGCACTACCTATCTTAATACCTGTAGCAGGTGTGCTAGCATGAACGATTTGCCCATTACCAATATATATACCTACATGACCCGGATAACAAAGCAGATCTCCCGGTTTTGCTTCACTGTAAGAAACGCTCTTTCCTACAGAGGCCTGTGCCCCTGAAGTCCTTGGAAGAGATATGCCAAACTTAGCATAAACACCCTTTGTAAATCCTGAACAGTCCGTCCCGTTAGTCAAACTGTTGCCGCCGTAAACGTAAGGATTACCTACAAATTGAAGTGCATAGTTTACTACTTCATTTGTGGATCCTCTGCCAATTGCTGCACCACCTCTAGATACACTAGCTGTTGCAACACTTGCCGTCATTTTTTCTTTAGTGCCCTTTGCAACGACCTCTGTAACTGCTTTTTTCTTAATTGCAGTCTTCACTACATCTGTATCTACAATCTTACCATTAATCCTTGTAATTTCGCTAACAACCAGCTTTTTACCAGTTTTTCCTTCTACTTTTACTTCTTTATCACCCGTATACAACTCTTTGCTTTTCTTAACTTTAGTCTTATGGGCAATCTTCTTCATGTCTTTTACTGTTTCTTTTGTTGTCACTGCCAACAATGGCTCTTTTTTAGCATTCTCTGTAACCACAAAATCTATTGCTTCTTTTGTTTTTAATGCTGTCAGTGGTTCTTCTCCTCGTTTTAAGTCCTTTTCTACAAAAGTGACTTCTGGAGTAACTGTCACTCCCTTAGGAGCTTTGATCTCTTTGGTGTAGTAGGACTTAAGACCCTCTACTACCGCTTTTCCGTCTGCTTGGCTTGCCACAAGAAACAATTCGTCATCCCCTGCAACTACTGCCCATGGCTCTTCTACTTTTTGGCCATCCCCATAAACCGCATAAGGCTTTGTAACGTGCAAGAACACCATTACCGCAACGGCAATTACCAACAAAGTTACAAAAACAATGCCAACTTTTAAAACGTTTTGCTTAACCGAAGTTAATGTTTTTTCAATCATACCACTTTCCTTTTTTGCAAATCCATAACTTATTTTTTCTTAAACACTTGCCTATAAGGTTACCCCATTTTTACCTATATGTCAATCTGCCGAAAAATACTTCACACAAACTATACATTAATTAAATTCCGCCCCAAGACTCTTGAATCCATCCATAGAATTTACAATAGTTTCGTAAGATACGCAATATGCCAATCTTACATATCCTGGCTTTGCAAATGCACTTCCCGCCACCATGAGAATATTATATTTCTTGGCAGCCTCACAAAATATAGACTCATCTTCCGTCGGAGATTTCACGAACAAATAGAAGGCTCCTTCTGGCTTAACGCATGAAAAGCCACACTCTGTAAGACATTTATATAACGCCGTCCTATTCCTGTCGTAATAATCAAGATTAACCTTGACATCCACACATTTTCCAATCACTTTCTGCTGAAGAGAAGGTGCATTAACACACCCGATAATTCTATTTGCATTAGAGGCAGTTTCAAAAACAAGCTGGCTCTGCTCTAACTCACTTGGAATTACCAAATATCCAATACGCTCTCCAGGAAGTGAAAGTGATTTACTATAAGAGTATGCTACAATTGTATTTTTATAATACTTAGTTATATAAGGAACGTCTATTCCATCATATGCCAATTCTCTGTACGGCTCATCGGCTAAAATGAAAATTGCTCTCCCCAATTCTTTTTGTTTTCTGTCAAGAATCTTAGCAATACTTTTAATAGTTTCTTCTGAGTAAACCGCTCCTGTGGGATTGTTAGGTGAATTGATTAACACAACTCTAGTTTTTTCTGTAATCTTATCTTCAAAATCTTTAAGATCTGGCTGGAAAGTTTCCTCTTTTGTCCCTGCCTCTACGATGACTCCATCAAAATTATTCACGTACCATTTGTATTCTAAAAAATATGGAGAAAAAATAATAACTTCCTCAACTGGATTTAATATTGTCTTAAGAGCAACATTGATTCCGCTAGCGGCACCTACAGTCATAATGATATTTCCCTTGGAAAAATCTGTCCCATGGTCCTTGTTAATCTTCTGGGCAATCTTTTGGCGCACGTCTTCAAATCCTGCATTGCTCATATATCCATGTAAAATCTGTGGTGGTTCCTCATTAAGAATGTCAATTATCGCCTGGTTCACTTCAGGTGGAGTGGGTGCATCAGGATTGCCTAAGCTAAAGTCGTATACATTTTTCGAGCCATACTTAGCCCGCATTTTATCCCCTTCTTCAAACATAGTTCTTATTGCTGAATTGTTAGCCATTAACGGCTTCATCTTTTCTGCGATCATTTTTTCATTCTCCTTTGATTATTCAAGTCCCTTGGCTAAATTGCAGACAAAATCCTGAACATTAGTAACTATCCCCTTGGCAGCCAGGCTTCCTCTGTCCCCAAGCTTGTTTACTGCAAATTCAGAAGTATCTACGATGTAGAAATATACCTGTCTTACAGTACCATCTTCTAAAATTCTATAATTTGGTGTCATATTTCCTGTTGCTATGGTATGAAGCACTGTTGCCATTCCAATAACCGTAGTTGCCTTTCGAACATAGCTTCTAATGGCATCTTGTCCCTGATAAGTATGTTCGTATACTTCTGGAAGAGGACCATCGTCTCGAATAGATCCGTTTAAAACAAATGGTACACCATGCTTTACACAGCTGTACATTATTCCATCTGTAATGTTTTCCTGTTTGATAAACTCTGGAATAGAGCCATATAGGTTAACCTTATTTATAGTATCAATATGATTATAATGACCGTTGTAATGGGCTTTTTGGTTTCGAATGTCCTGACCTAAAGCCGTCCCTAAAAGTCCTGCCTCTAAGTCGTGAGTCGCCAAAGCATTCCCTGCAAGAAGTCCATCTACATATCCACCTGCTACAAGCTTTGAAAAGGCTTCTCTAGCTTCTGCGTCAAAAGCACAAGCTGGTCCTAGCACCCACAATATGTTTCCATGTTCTTTTTCGTGGCGAAGCAGATCATATAGCTGGTCATAATCGTATGAGAATGCCGTTTCTCGGCTTCTGCTCTGTCTAAATGAGAACGGGGTGTCTTTACCTGCATCTTTTCCTTCAAACCCCTCTGCGTTGACGTAGATCCCTTCTTCGCAGCATTCTGTTCTACCAAGAACGATAAGGTCCCCCTTCTTAATATTTCTAAATTCTCTAACAAAGACTTCTCCATTTTCATAAATCGCTACGCAATCCATTCTTGAGTCTTTTGGCAAACGCCATTCTCCTTCTATTTTGAAGTATTCTGGGAAAATAGATGTTGCATGGAAGTTATCTGGTGCAGCCATGGATCTTGGAGAGGCCACAAGTGTTGCTTCCGGAGCATTAACAAATTGTTCCTGTGAAAAATCAGGAACTGCGTATTCAACTAATTTAAAGCTCATTCTTTTCTCCTTATATTAAAATTTTGTCTGTTCCCATATATGGTCGTAGCACTTCTGGAACTACTACTGAACCATCTGCTTGCTGATAATTTTCTAAAATAGCAGCTACTGTTCTTCCAACTGCTAACCCTGATCCATTTAGTGTATGGACAAATTCCGGTTTTCCCTTTTGCTCTGGTCTGAATCTAATATTCCCTCTTCTTGCCTGATAGCTTTCAAAATTACTGCAAGATGAAATCTCCACATATTTGCCATAGCTTGGCATCCACACTTCAATATCATAAGTCATAGCAGATGAAAATCCTAAATCTCCAGTAGCAAGTCTTACCACTCTATATGGAATTTTCAATTTTTTAAGTACGGTTTCCGCTGCCGCAACAAGGCTGTCAAGCTCCTGATATGATGTTTCTGGCTTTACGAATTTCACTAGTTCAACTTTGTTAAACTGATGCTGGCGTATAAGGCCTCGTGTGTCTCTACCTGCTGATCCTGCCTCTTTTCTAAAGCATGGAGTGTATGCAGTATAGTAGACTGGCAGCTCTGATTCGGAAAGTATTTCATTCATTCTAAGGTTTGTTACAGGTACTTCTGCCGTTGGAATAAGGAAAAAGTCTTTTGCTGGTATGTGAAACATATCCTCCTCAAATTTAGGGAGCTGTCCAGTCCCAATCATTGCATCCCTGTTCACCATAAATGGTGGTAGAATTTCTGTAAATCCATGTTCTTCAGTGTGAAGGTTAAGCATAAAGTTAATTACTGAACGTTCTAATCTTGCTCCTAGGCCTTTATATACGGTAAATCTTGCCCCAGAAATCTTGGCTGCACGTTCAAAGTCTAAAATGTCCAAATCTGTTCCCACATCCCAATGTGCTTTTTGTTTAAAGTCAAAAACTGTCGGTTCCCCAACTTTACGCATTTCAACGTTATCCTCATCACTTGCACCCATTGGCACTTCCTTGTTTGGCACGTTAGGAATGTTCAACAAAGCTTCTTTTAGCCCTACTTCTACTTCATTAACCTGCAAATCTAAAGTTTTAATCTCTTCTGATAGTATTTTCATTTCCTTCATCAGTTCAGAAGCATCTTCTCCCGCTTTCTTAAGCTTTGGAATCTCTTTAGATGCAATCCCCTGTTTGTTTTTCATCTGCTCAACTTCAGCCAAAAGTGCTCTTCTTCTTTTGTCCAGTTCCCGAACTCCTTCAAGACCATAGTCTCCGTGGCCTCGACGTTCAATGGCTTCTTTTACATTTTCAAAATCTTCTCGGATTCTTTTAATATCTAACATGACCTTCTCCTAAAATAAATTTTTCTTATAAACAACATATAATTGAGTCAATTCTTCTACTTTTTTCTGCATTTCAAGTTGTAAGTCAGAGGCAATCTGGTAATCCTTGTTATCTAGCGCCTTAACGATTTTAGTAAGCAGGCACTCTTCGTTCAGCTTATCCTTGCCTAAAAAGTTTCGAATTGTGTTTATCTTTTCCCAATACACTACATCATAATCCACACAGTCTGCCTCATCATGGCATTTCACACACTGGCGAATAAGATCCATGGTATTAGGTACGATTCTATTGTGAAGTTCTGTAATCCACTGAGCTAAAATGGCTTCCTTAAAGGATTCTAGAGTGATTGGTGTCATTACGTTATCTCTTTGAAAAATCTTAAGTTTCTCTGGATAATCTTTAAATGCACAAATGTTTTCCCAGACTGTATATGGAACCGTTCCAAATAGACGATTTCGCTCTTCTTGAGTATATTCATCAAAAACGTCTAGCTCGCTTCGATATAATCGATCCTTTTCCAGGTAAAAATCTTCTTTTCCGTAGTCCTTGGACAGGGAGGCCTCCAATTGTTTGGAAGTCTTATTGTTTTCTAAGGAAGCTTTTATCCCGTCTAGCATGGCCATATATGAGGCCGCTAACACTAAGTATGTATTGCTCTTTGGATTTGGAGACCGAAGCTCAAATCTAGTTGCCAACGGGTTTTTTAAATCTCTTACAAGTCCAATAAGCACAGTTCTGTTTCTCGATGGACGAGCCACTTTATGGCCTAGTGATGTAACTATACAAACCGGCGCTTCATAGCCAGGCTTCAGTCTGTTAAATGAATCGTTTGTTGAGCTGACAAATGGGTTAATAACCTCATAGTTTTTCAGCATTCCTAAAATGGCACCAAACCCTATAGGACTTATAAAGTCGCTATCTTTATCTTTAGCTGAAAATAAGTTGACCCGACTTCCATCTTTAAGCTTAGCTGCAAGGCCCATATGGGTATGCTCTCCGCTTCCTGCCACACCTTCCATGGGTTTGGCCATAAATGTAACTTCCAGCCCGTGAAGACGGAAAATATCCTTTACTATATATTTTATCTGGTTTTCATTGTCTGCGGCCTGAATAGCTGTAGAGAACTTCCAGTCGATTTCAAGCTGTTCCATAATGTGGTCATAGCTGCCGGAGTTTGCAATCTTCGCCTTTACTCCTCCCACTTCTTTATGACCCATTTCCATCTCAAAACCATATTTATCAAGCACAAGCATGAGTTCTTCTAAAGCGGTTCTTACAGGGCCAATGGTCCTTTTCCAGTACTGCTCCTTTAAGGTTTGTGCTGTAGAAAGTTGCTGTCTATCCGCCTCATCATCAGGCGTTCTCACCCAAAATTCAAGCTCTGTAGCAGCTGTAATTTCTAATTTTTCGATTTCATCAACGCTTCCTATAGGTAAGTGATCAAATACATAAGGATTTTCCTTTAGGATTTCCATCAAATCTCTTTTAAAATTTACAATGGCATCCCTCAGAACTACTCTAGCACCAACTTCTTTGCTATCATTATGTAATAAAAAGGCTGGAACTCGCAGTGTTCCCACTGGAAGTTGGGTTTCCCGATCAATGTGCATAAGGTTATAATCAACATACCAATTTGCCTCTTTATCTGGTATAATATCCACCTTTGCATTATTCAGTTCAGCAATCTTAGGTAGCACTACGCTAGATCCATCCGTCTGAACCCCATCTTTTAAAAACTTTTCCATATCTTCAATAAACAGTTCTATAGGGATTTTCTCATCTGTATCGTGACCACCAATATCGATTCCCACCAAGGATGCAAACCTTACTTCCGGATGTTCTTTTAACCTACGAGTAATCTCTGGAATAGTATGACAATCCGGTGGTATATTGAATAGCATTTTATCTAAATCATACCTTAGCATATAAACTCTCCTCTCAACAGTCGTTATTAACGGGCATAGGACACCCCTTTCACAGTCATTGCGAAAAGAATGCCCTAAGCCAAAAGAATACTATTTTTGTTATATATTAGTTTTTATTTGTACTAGGTGACAACTGACTTAGATTGCTTTGTAGCTCGTCTAAATACTGTCCATATTTTTCCCAGTCTCCACGCTTTTGAGCGTCTTCTGCATTTTTGAAGGCTTCCTGTGCATCCTTAATCAGTTGGTCTTGTGACATTGATTTATTGCTCTTGTCGTCCTTCTTCTTTGTGTTCATACTGCCTTTGCTCTCAGTGGCACTTCCTTCACCAAACAGTGAATTCAAAGCTTCTGCAAGTGTGGCTTCGTAAGCAATCTGATCACCATAGGCAACGATTACTCGCTTAACTTCTGGTATGCTCGAATTTGTAGCTTCCAAGTAAACTGGTTCTACATAAAGTAGTGAGTCTTCAATTGGAATAACAAACATATTGCCACGGCTGTATGTGGAGCCTGATGACTGCCACAATGAGAACTCTTTGGAAATCTCCGTGTTCTGGTCTATCTGGGCTTCTATCTGCATTGGTCCGTATACTAGCTTGCTCTTTGGCAGCTGATACAGAACTAACTCGCCATAATTTTCTCCATCATTTCTGGCCACCATAAGGGCTGTCATATTTTTCTTGTCCCTAGGGGTGTATGGAATGGAGTTAACAAACTCTGCATCCTTTTCACCAGGTAGCTTCATGATATAGTAATTCGGCTGCATTTCCGTTTCTTTTGTTCCATAAATCTCATCTGCAATATCCCACAAGTCTTCATTTTGGTAGAATACTTTCACATCATTCATGTGATAACGCTTATATACTTTAGCCTGAATATCAAACATTGCATTTGGATATCTTACGTGTGCACGTAATGATTCCGGCATTTCCTTAAAGTCTTTAAAAAGGTCAGGATAAATTTCTTTATAAGTGTTTGCAATCGGATCCTTGTCATCTACTAGGTAGAAATCAGTCGCTCCATTATATGCGTTAATTACAACCTTTATAGAGTTTCTTATATAGTTTGTCTGAGAGTCTGTGCTATATGGCTCTGAATAAGGGTATCTAGTACTTGTTGTGTATGCGTCAATCATCCAGAACAATTGCCCATCCGCAGTAACGATATATGGGTCGCTATCGTATTCTAGATATGGCATAACTTTTCTAACTCTATCCTCAATATTTCTATTAATTATAATTTTTGATTTATCTGTAATATTACTAGAAACTAACAACTTCAAACTCTGTTCCTTTACTGCAAATAATGCTCTGTTAAGGAAGTTCATCTTGATTCCTGCTTCGCCTTCGTATGTTACATACTTATTATTATCACCATCTGGGTAGTCGAATTCTTGTTCATCTGTATTAACAAGCAGATAATTTTCAGTCTTTTCGCCAAAGTAAATTTCTGGACGTTTAACATCGATTTCTTTTACCTGTGATACTGGTGGAATACTGTCAATTAACATATCAGGCTGACCACTATTAGTAACTTTGTCTACTCTAGATAAAGTAATACCGTATCCATGAGTATATTTCAGATGCTTGTTCAGCCAAGATTCATTAATTTTTTGTTCATTGATCTCTCTAGCTGATAGGAATGTCTGAGTATATTTCCCATTAATCATGTATCTATCTACATCTACATCATTAAACTCATAGTACTGTCTAATAGCCTGAGTCTGGTTGTAAAACTTGGCTGCCGGCTCATAGTCATTAATTCTAATATTAGAAATTGTCTCCATGTTCCCTGAAATATCTTTGGATTCCAGATTGCTCTTTGCAGAAAACGGTTTGACCTTTACGCCCTGTAAGTCATAAGCATATTGTGTATATTCAATGTTTCTCTCCAAATATTTACTTTCTTTATTGATTTCGTCGGGCGAAACGATAAAGTTTTGCATAACGTAACTTCCAGCCATACCTATAACACCTACCAGAATCATGATTACTGGAGTCATAAGTACCATTTTGAATCTTCTCTTGCTGATTCCTACGGCAAAAGCTATTCCTGAAATTACAGAAAGTGCAACAAGAATTCTATACACCCATAATGTAATATGAAGATCCGTATAACCTGCTCCATATACTGCTCCAGTGTGGCTGTACATAATGTCATACTGCTTTAAGAAGAAGTGTACAGCAAGCATGATAAAGAATAATGCACCAACTATGATTAGCTGCTTTTCAGCAATACTAATGAGTTGCATAAAGTTCTTGTCATCAAATTGTTTTTTAGGCTTGCTTGGACGATTAATATTTGACTTTTTCCCAGTGAATGCTTCAGAAAACTTTCCAAACATATCTGTCACATTATCAAATCCGTTAGGTTGGTCAGACTGTGTATTTGTTCCATCATAACGCTGTTCATCTCTAGTTTGGTTTTCTTCAAACACCTGAGGAGCCCTCATGGTTAACAAAACTAAATAGAATAACAAGGTTAATATTGCAAACGCAATAATAATTCCAATAACAATCTGATTCAATTCCTGAATAAACGCCAACTTAAATATATAGAAGGAAATATCCAAATTAAATACTGGATCCTTTATTGAAAATCCTGTACTATTGGTGAATTTAAGCATCTCGAACCAAAGCTGAGATACGGTTATAAACGTGACAACTGCACCAAATGCAAGGGCAAATATCCACGATATAAGGTTAAGTTTCTTCAAATCCAAAATTTCTTCAGATTCAATCTTTTTACAATATCCTTTCTTAAGGAATTTTAAGTATACATATGCCAACAAAGAAATCACTATAAATGTTGGAATACCTAGCTTTAGCTGAGTAAAAAGCTTTGTGAAAAATACTGATACATATCCTAATTCTTTAAACCATAAAAAATCTGTAAAAAACCCAATAAGGCTTATGCAGACCACTATTAAAATCAGGAATATTATTATTATCCCCTTTAGTCCAAACTTTCTCTTCTTCAAGTTATTTCCTCCTTCGTGCGCTATGCTATTTGCATAAAGCCTAAATATTGTAGCTATTTACAACATTTATTGAACTGTCTCCTAGCTCCAACTGATAAATCTTATTCGTATTTTTTTCTTTTTCTACTCCATCCTTTGTATCAGTAACCTTTTCGGATACCCATACATAGAAAAATGCACCTGCAACTCTAATTTGCCCAATTTGCAATTCTTCAAACTCTTCTTTTATTCCTGCCGTCTTATATGCCTTCACTTCTTTGTAAAGATCAGTATCTTTTGACATCATTTTTAGAACACTGTCATCTCCACTGTTTATAATATCTACCTTTTGTGATTCAAAAGCAATAATTGCTCCTACCGCTTCTTCATCGTAATAAACTTGTTTTCCATCTTTATCTTTATACCATCCAACCTCAACAATTGGCTGGCTTAATGCAATGTCACCATCCTCGTAGGTCTTCTTAGTATTAAGTTTTAAATCCTGATTATATACAATCGATTTAATATTATTATTCTTGTTGCTTGCCTTTTTATTTGCAATCATTTCTGACTTATCTTCTACAGCCTCTGTCCTAGTAGATGCTGCTATTACTTCGTAGCTGCTGTCCCCAGTAATAAGTTGTACAGCTTTTGTTAACTGTTTGTTAACAAATTGTCCTGCGCTGCTGTTTGGTGCAGTAAGTGTAATTACTACTCCTGCAACTTCTAAGGCTAGAATAATAATCAATATAACTAAACAAACCTTTAATACGATTTTACCCTTTCCACTCTTTCCGTCTTCTTCCTCTTCGAACATATTCTCTTCAGCGTCTTGTTGTTCTTGCTTTTCTAGTTGTCTTTGCTCTTTAAGCTCTCTTTTTTCTCTCTTCTTTTTTTCTCTTGTAGATTCTTCTTCTTCAAATCCTGCAAATACGGGTTTATCCTCTGTAACTTGATCTTCTACAGAAGCACTCTCAGTTATCGGTTCTTCTTGACCCATAGCCTCTGCTGCCCCTATTGGCATTATTTCTTCTGCTAGATCATTGGCCTTTGAAGCCTCTAACTCACCCTTCAATATCTGTGCAAGTTCAGCATCAGGAATTACAATTGTATCCATGTTTGTTTTTGTATCACTAATGGATGGGGTTTCATTCATAGCCAAATCTGCCTCAGTAAATACTTCTGAATCCATTACTTCTTCAGATAAATGGTCTAGGTGCCCAATGAAATCTGGAAATGGCTGTGAAGAAGTTTCGCCTATCTGTTCACCACTTAAATCAACCTTTTTTGTTGCTGTTGCTATTCCCTCAAGAATTGCATCTTTATCAATAGTCTTAGTCATACTCTGCTGATCTAGTCCGCTAAATTTAATATCATCTAAGGTAACTGGCTGATCTGTTGGCACTTCTGATACGTCTGGTGTCACTGCAGCTGGTGCTTGCTCTCCGAAAAACTGTTCCCTTGCTTTGGCCATCTCTGAAATCTGGCTGCCTTCTTCTTTTTCTGGTGCTGGCTTTATTACTGCCATGTTTTTTAGTTCTTTACTGCGGGCTTCTTTTTCTTTTAATTTTGCTGACTCCGCAGCTACTCTAGCTCTAGCTTCTGCCAAAAGTCTAGCTTCCGCCTCTGCCTTTTCTCTTTCTTTGTTGGCCATAGCCTGTGCAGATTGGCGCACTTTTAATGCTTCTGCCTCGGCGGCGATTTTTTCGGCTGCTTCTTTTTCCGCTCTAGCTTTTGCAGCTTCTTCAAACTCTCTTACCTCTTTTTCCGCTTGTGCCTTAGCTTCATCAACTCGCTTTTGAGCTGCAGCAAGTCTTGCTTCTTTTTCTATTTCTGCTGCATCGATTTTTTCTAAAATATCTGAATCTATAGGTTTTGGTTCGTATCCCTTTACAATGCCTTCGGCTTGGAACATGTCCTCCATAGGGTCTTCTGGCTTAAATGCTGCAAATCTTTCTTCAGTAGCAACTTCTGCCTGGCTGAGTTCGTTTTCTAAAATATTTCCCGACTTTGCTTTCTGATATTCCTGATCCAAAAGCTGTTGAAATGCTTCATTCTTTTTATTAAATGTAAAAAACTTGTCTATCTCTTCTGATTGTTTTCTTGCCTCATCTGTCTTATTGTCCAACTGCCCAAATAAAGTATCATTCAGGTTTTTATCTGTTACTGAAATTTCATCCGTCACTGGAGCCTTATCTGCTGCTAGAGTCCCCTCCTCTTCAAGAGAGCTTCTAATTGCTTCTCCAAAAAGATTTTCTTCTGGTTTAGCTTTAGCACATGTCTCTTCTGGCATATCCTTCTTGATGGGTCTTTGCCCTCCAGTCCAAGCAAAATCTACATCAGCAGTTTTTTCTACTGCCATTCCAGGAAAAGTATGTATGTTCCAATCAAAATCTTCTACTGGTGCAACCGTGTGATTTTCTTCCTCTTTAATAAAGCCTGTTTTGCCTACAGCTTCATTTTCAAATGGTGGCACAAAAGCTTCTCTTGTGGGACGGCCCTCCACCACTTCTGGGTTTATTACAATCTCCTCTTGCTTATCTGCTGCGTTTGCTAAAATTGCCTGTTGTCCGCATGAGGAACAAAACTTGTCCCCTTCCTTTATTTCATTTCCACAATTTCTACAATACATAAATTTTCCTCCATCCATTATTATCAATTGATATTTGTAGTTTTCACTACTATAAATCGTGATATTTTTTTGTTCATTATAAGTAAATATATATAAGAAAAAACCTTGCTTATATAATGATTCCATGGTTATAGCTTTTAATATTATACTATATAAATTACGCTATGGCAATTATAACCCTAGATAATTACACAGTTTTTACCTTACTAAACAAAAGAGCGGGAAATCCCGCTCTTCATTTTAAGATATATTAGTGTATCTCTTTCATAATAATATTGTTTAAACTTAATTTGCACTATTTACTTGTGTTTTCATCCCTTTGGTTTTTCTGCTCATTTTGATAACGATTATTTTGAACATTTTTTTCATTTTTTTTCTCATCGTGGCAATTCTGTTCCCTATTTTCCACGGATCGATTTTTTTTGTTGTTTTTCATAATTAATACCTCCTTGTTTTTATTTTGATCAGTAGGTAAAAAATTATGTGCGGAAATTAATAGTTTTGTTGTTGACATCCAATACATAAACATGGTAAACTCTTTAATGTTCCACAAAAAAAGAAATTTGATGTGCACCATTAGCTCAGCTGGCAGAGCACCTGACTCTTAATCAGGGTGTCCACGGTTCGAACCCGTGATGGTGTACCAATAAAAAAACGTTTAAATTACTATATTAATAGTAGTTTAAGCGTTTTTCGTTTTTGAATTTTTTTGAATTAATCATTCTATACTTTCCTTAGGCTGATTATATTTCATAACTTCACAGCTGTCTTTCACACCACAGGTGGTAGGATCCACTAGCACACCCAACGCCACCATTCCATTTAGTACCAAGCTAATAAGGTGTACCATTCCTGTTTCAGTTACAGGCACAGTCAATCCCATTATTCCTAATATTTCATAGCCAATGGCTACAGCACATACTGCCAGTGCCATTAATGTAGCCTTATTTTTCAATCTGAGTCTTAAATTCATAATGACTCCTCCTCTTCAAAAAAGTATATTTGCTATTACATATATATGTGTTAGAGAAGAAGTTTGTGCAAACAAAAAAAACCTTATACAGGTTCCTATCTCACATAAATCTTTTTAATTGCATTTTTTACAAAAAACAAGATAACACTAATCGCACTTTTGAGCGTCCCTATCGAAGTTTCTTTCTTTACACCTCAGCTTCTAAAAGTTTTATGCCTTCTCATATGTTTTCATTTGATTGGCTTCTTCACTTCTTACTTTTCTACTTCAGTACTTTTAAAGTTTCCATCTTCGAATCTTCCCCAACTTCCTAACCTTTTTTGACTCTTAGATTCCTACATTTTCTCTCTGATACTTTGCTCCACTTGACCCTTCGTCTCCTTTTGCTCCTTCGCCTCATCCGACCCTGCGTCACTTTCGATTCTATGCTTCCCTAGACTCCTTGACACTTTTCATTTTGGAAGTTTGCTCTTTTTCGCAATTAGTGTTATCTATTCACTACGTCTAACATTTCTGGTGGATCCACCTTCCTTCTCTACGCTGAGCCCCTTGACTCTGCTTCGTTATTTATCTAAAAGCTTAATCGAGATTTTTTAAATCCCTGTTTTGCTTTCCGTAAACATAGTATAGCATAGACCTAAAATGTTTGCAAGAATTTTCTGAACATTTTGTTAGATTTATTTTTGCAGGGCTTATGATACACTGTTATCACATTAAAGAATCATGTATTTATCAACAGTTAAGGAGGATTATGGGTACTACAGAAATACTATTTGCCTTAATCAAAATATTCATTATGCTGATTCCAGGCTTCATATTAAAGAAGAAAAATATATTAACTGTCCAGCACAGTGAAGGGCTTTCCTCTATTATCACATACGTTACATCTCCTTGCATGGTTATTACAGCTATGCAGATGGAGTATTCTGCCAAAATACTAAACGATTCCAAGTACATGGTCTTAACTTTCTTAGGGATTTTCATCACTGCTTTACTAGTTTCTAGGTTAGTCACCAAGCTAGTTAAGCTACCTAAATGGCAAGGAAGTCTTCTGGCATTTATGCTATTGTTTGGCAATACCGGCTTTATTGGACTTCCAGTACTTAATGGTCTTTTCGGCCACAAGGCAGTGTTTTATGGTGCACTTTTTGATGCTTCCTGTGACGTCTTCATGTTTACCTTGGGTATGGCTCTCCTGCGCTATGCTGCCAATGATAAAGCTAGCCAGAAATCTAGCTTTAAGTCAACCTTGAAGAATATTTTAAGCCCCTGTGTTTTCGGCGTAATACTCGGACTTACACTATATTGTCTAAATATAACCCTCCCCGAATTTCTATGGGAATCCATATCCGCTGTTGGTGCAACAACTACACCTTTGGCTATGTTCATTATTGGTATCCAACTGGCAGACATACGATTTAAAGCATTGCTTAGCGACAAGTACAATTAATCAACATCATGGCAGCAACTATAAAATGCCATTAATTCTCCTCCTACTTTCTTATCTTAAAAATTCATTACATCTATAGAGGCTCTCGGCCAGGTATGTTATAATAGTCCTATTCAAAATTTAAAGGAGGCATTTGTGGATACATTTTCAAATATTCTGGCCGTTATTGGCCCTTACTATACAATGTTTGCCCGTTGGATCTTAGTATTTTTGGCGATTTTTATTCTGGTAAAATCTATTAGATCATTACTCCAGGTTAAAAACCCATCCGAAATATGGGCATACCTCACAGGACCAGATGGTAGTAGCACGCCCCTAACCCATTGGGAAAATTTGATTGGTCGGATACCTTCTGCCGATGTGGTCGTAAATCTAAAAAGCGTTTCACGTAGTCACGGAACTTTGGTTCGTGATGCCGAGGGGATTTGGCGTTATAATGACTTAAACTCTGCCAATGGATCCCACATTAACGGGAAAAAGGTTACTAAGCCTACAATTCTTCGAGGGGGCGATGTATTATCCTTGGGAGGTCTAGACTTTACTCTTCTCTATGTCAGCCTAGCAGAAAGGCGTGACAATATAGACAGGCGAAAACGAAAAAGCCGCCCTATATCTCCATGGTCTTCCCTGGTGGCTTTAACCTTATTTCAGCTTCTCACTATTATACAATTTAAAGTAGCTTTTGGCGCAGAATGTCCAGCTAGCATTCCTATGGGGATAATAGGTTTATGTGCAGTAATGTGGATTTACGTTATTGTCCTTCGCTCCTTTAACCGAGTAGGTTTTGAAATGGAAACTATAGCATTCTTCCTCTCCACTTTAAGCTTATCTGTCACTGGCTCCACTGCCTTTAGATCCGTCAGTGCTGGCGGCCCAGGCTCTGTGACTAAGCAGCTTATCTGCGTGATTTTAGGAGTAGTGCTTTTCTTTGCACTGTGTTGGTTTCTTAGGGATCTTACTCGAGCAAAAAAAATACGCCTTCTGGTTTTGGCTGCAGGTGCTGTTTTGCTCGTTTTCACTCTTATTTTTGGAAGCGAAATTAATGGCTCCCGAAGTTGGATTACTTTGCCCGGATTTTCAATTCAACCTTCCGAACTTGTGAAAATAGCCTTTATTATTGCTGGGGCTGCAACCTTAGATGAACTTTATCAAAAAGGAAACTTAACTATATTTATGCTCTTCTCTGGCTTTTGTATGGGATGTCTAGCCTTAATGGGTGACTTTGGGGCAGCCGGAATATTCTTTGTTACATTCCTTGTTATCGCTTTCCTTAGAAGTGGCGATTTTTCAAAATTAATTTTAATCATTGGCGGTGTAGGTCTTGCTGGAATGCTGGCTCTTACATTAAAGCCTCATGTTAAAGCACGATTTGCCACTTGGGGCCATGTGTGGGAGGATCCATCTGGTGCTGGATTCCAACAGACCAGAACCATGTCAGCTTCTTCTAATGGGGGTCTTCCTGGGGTAGGGGCAGGCAACGGATGGTTTCACAACGTATACGCTTCTGATACTGATATGGTCTTCGGCATTTTATCTGAAGAATGGGGATATATTATTTCCGTTTTGGCCATTGCATGTATCATTACTTTAGGAGTCTTTGCTGTACGATCTATTATCGCTGGGCGATCTTCCTATTACAGCATTGCCGCATGTGCTGCCACTTCCCTATTTATCTTCCAAACAGCCCTAAACGTTTTAGGCTCTGTTGATATTCTCCCATTTACTGGTGTTACCTTCCCATTTGTATCAAGCGGAGGAACTAGTATGATTGCTTCCTGGGGACTTCTCGCCTTTTTAAAAGCAGCGGACACTCGACAAAATGCTAGTATTGCTGTCAGTCTTGATAGTAAAAAAGAATTGGGAGGTAGAGAGTAATGAAAAAGATAGAAAAACGGGCAATTATGTGCCTGCTTATCGCAGCTGTACTTGTTTTAGGTGTAGGCCTTTTCTCCTATAGATACGTTGCCGACGGCAAAGACTGGGCTATGTTTAGCGGAAATAAAACAGTGCACACTAACGGTAAATTGGATAGAGGTTCTGTCTATGACATTAATGGGAAAAAAATCCTAAACAACGCTGGTGGAAAGATGGATTTCAGCGACAACCTTAGTACACGCAAAGCTTTAGTTCACCTTTCTGGAGACAAAGCTGGCAATATTACCACGGGAGCAAACAATATTTTTGCAGATAAGCTTATGGGATATAATTTAATTTCTGGGACCTATTCTGCCAATGATAAAGGTCGAAAAGTTAATCTTACTGTGGATGCCGATGTTTGTACCACAGCCAATAATGCCCTTTATGGCAGAAGTGGAACCGTTGGGGTTTACAATTATAAGACAGGAGAAATTATCTGTGCGGTTAGTTCACCAAATTACGATCCAAGCAACCCTCCTACTATTTCTTCTGATGATAAGTCTGGAATATATATGAATCGGTTGTTTTCTGCCAGATTTTCTCCAGGGTCTATTTTCAAGCTAGTCACTGCGGCGGCTTCCATAGAGACCAAAAGTGACTATTCCAGTTGGAAATACAATTGTACTGGCAGGTTGTCATTTAATTCTGCTGATAGAGTTACCTGCCCTTCAGCTCATGGAACTGTGGATCTAGAAGAGGCCTTGGCTGTTTCATGCAACTGCTATTTTGGCCAGCTTTCTCAAGAACTTGGCCCCAAGGTGTTAAAGAAGTATACAAAAAAGACTGGTTTGACCACTAGCCGAGATATAAATGGAATTTCTACTGCTAAGGGTAAGTTTGCATTTCCTGATAGTGGCATTAACTTGGCTTGGGCCGGCATTGGCCAACACAATGATTTACTAAATCCTAGCACCATGATGATCTATATGGGAGCTATTGCAAATGGTGGAAAAGCGGTCTTGCCGAAGATTATCCACAATACCACTTTTGACAATGGTATTCCGGCTAGCTTCTCCCTAATCAAGAAAAAGAGCAAGCAAATGATTGAAGAAACTACTGCTACTACATTACAGAAGATGATGAGAAACAACGTTGAGGAAAACTATGGTACTGACAACTTCCCTGGGCTAAATATTTGCGCCAAGTCTGGTACTGCCGAGGTGGGTGGAAACAAGGCTCCAAACTCTTGGTTCTCTGGATTTATTAATGATGAAAATAATCCCTACGCTTTTATCGTCCTAGTTGAAAACGGGGGTAGCGGAAAGAGTGTGGCTGGAAGCATTGCAAATACCGTATTGCAGGAAGTCGTGGATTAGAGTAACTTAGGTCTTATCAAAATTGATTCCAAGTTTAGATCCATCTTTGAAAAATTACTATGGTTTTGCCTTTTCTTGTTTTCTGGCTGGCCTCTTTTAAAACGGCTTTTCCTTTTCCTCTAAGGACTAGCTTGTCTCCTTTATAGGCCTGCTTGTCTGGCTTACGTATTTCTTCGTGATTCACAAAGACTTGACCAGAAGCAATGGCCGTTACTGCCTTGCTTCTTGGTATAGAAAAAGCGGCGGCAATCACATTGTCCATTCTAAGTGATGCCACCGTATCTTTTATTTCCCTAATCCTTGCTTCAGGTATGTATAACTCATCTAATGAAATTTCCTCTAAAGACAAGGGGGTTCGCCCCGCCTTGTCGTAATCATAAAGAAGGAATGGAATGATTTCTTTGACCACAATAATATCTGTAGTATTAACTCCTACTAATATATCCCCTATCTTTTCACGTTTAATTCCTGCTCCAGTTAAAGAACCGAGGAAATCCCTGTGTGTTAAGATTTTGCTCCCTTCCTTGGTTGTCACCCTAATCGCCCCTAGAGGATTGTAGTCCTCTACAGCAGCATAATCGGGAAGGAATACCATTATCCCCCGTTCTGCCTCTTCATAGCCCCCGTAAAATACACACTGTACATCTCGTGTCCTTTGAGCAAGCTTATGACAAAGATTTTTCACCATAGCCCCTTGGCGTAAATCTAAAAAATCCGTATTTGTGACCGCATACTGTTCCTGACATTTAGTGAATCTATCTGTTACACTAGCCAGTAATATCTTACTCTCCTCCATTTGACCCACTTTCCGATGTGATTTCCGTCTCCGGCTTTATTTCCTTGTAATTAACAGAAGATGATCCATCTATTACTTGTATCCACGTATTTCCCGGCGTAAGCTTAAATTCCACATCATTGCTGTCCTTGTAAATAGTCGGGGAATCCAAATCAGCCTTTGACCAAGTTCCACCCATAACCTTTCCTTGGGTAAATAGCCAGCACTTACCTCCAGTGGTCATATCTATTTTTAGCCTGCCTTTCTGATCCAAAACCTTGGATTGCACCTTCTGAACCACAATGTTTGATGTAGTAATCTGATTTTCTGTTTCCTTATCGGTGTAAATAGCTCCGTTGACTGAGCGACCATAAAGACCAGTTTCATCATCGTAAACGTAAGTGTTTTTTGCGGCAATATAGTTTACCTTTACTTCCTTTACTTGATTTCCATTAGGTGTTCCTCCCTTACCTAAGAACTCAAAGGATCTTGGCTTTTGTTTTTCATCCCAACCCTTTTTCTTGATCAACGCCTGTATATCTTTTCCGTTGATGTAGGAATTGTGAGGGCTAGATCGATCTGTGGAACGATAGAAAATATCATTGTATTCAAATGCGCTAATGTGGGGAATAACGCCACTTTTCAAGTATTTTTCTGCCGCAGGACTCCATCCATGATGGACAAATACAGCCTTATATTCCCTTGCCATGTCAATAAAGTATGGCCTAGCACTTCTAGCCGGTCCAATCTTTCCTGGCAATTTGCTGTAATAGATTGGCTCCAATCGACTTCCCCCACCCTCTACAGGAAATTCGTAGACAATGTCTGCTTTAGATAGTCCTGACTGGGGTCTTGCTGCTGAAGAATCATTATCCGTAGATAAAATAAATGGTCTTGCTGGAAGAGATTTCACCTCTAAACCTGTAAGTGGATTGATTAAGGCTTGTTTCTCCGGAGCCACCTTGGAGTTTTCCTTTCCACTTGCTATGAAAAACATTGCTCCTGCAATTAATACTATAAGTATAGCCACTATTATAACAACCGTTTTTGTATTCCCTTTTCCCTTAGGTCCTCGCCTTTTTTGTCTTCCCATAAATACACACCTTTCTTTCTTGCCTTTTCTACCTATTTTATTCGTTTTCTTCCTATTTGTAAAGCCTTGATCAATCGCTTTCATCAGACAAAATATCCTTGATTTAATGTGAATATTAGGGGTATAATTAAAAGATAAATTATTGAAGAAAGGATAGGCAACTAATGAAACACACATATGTTCCAAAGGGCGTATGCCCAACACAACTGGATTTTGAATTAGATAACGGGATCGTGAGAAACATACAATTCCAGGGAGGCTGTAATGGCAACCTTAAAGCTATCGCCACTCTTATTGACGGAATGCCCGCAAAGGATGTGGAGAAGAAAATTGGTGGCATTAGCTGTGGCATGAAATCAACGTCTTGCTCTGACCAACTTTCCATAGCCCTAAAAAAGGCCATGGAAGAAGAGGCCAAGTAATTAAAATGGTTTAATTACCCCCCTGGCAATTAGAACCAAAGAAAGGACAAACAAAATTAAAATTATACCTAAAATAGCTTTATCACCAGCCTTTGCAAATGCAGGCTGGTTTTTTTCACGTTTACCCCAAATATATATTATGGTTCCTGGGGCATAAAGTAGCGCAGAAATCATCAAGCCGACCATGCCTCCTGAATATATAAGCCAAAGGCCGTATATGGTCGCCATAATTGCTACAATATAGGCTCCTAGTGGATTAATATTTTTCTTTTCCAAATAATGTTTCTCGGTTGATACCAATTTCCAGTAGTACATAGATGAAAGTAAATATGGAATGATCATCATGGTGGTGGAAATAGTATAAAAAACCTGATACGTTGATGCGTTAAAGTATACCACAATTAAAAATATCTGCACTAATGCGTTTGTTACAACCAAGGTGAACACTGGAGAATGGCGTTTATTTACCCTTCCAAACGCTAAACAAAATGATCCTTTTGCCGCAGCCTCGTAGGCACATTCTGCGGAAATAATCACATGACCTAAAGTGGCACCAAGCAAGGAAATAATTACCCCAATATTAATGATTACCCCTCCCAAAGGACCCATTACTTGGGTCAAAATTGCTGCTAGTGGTGGGTTGCCAAGGTCTGCAAGCTCAGCTCTGGACATTATCCCCATACTAAGGATGGAGATCATTACATATATAAAGAGAACGGCCAAATATGAGGTTATTGTTGCCCGCCCCACATCCTTAGACCTTTTGGCTCTCCCTGAGATTACTACTGCCCCTTCGATTCCAATAAATGTCCAAGCGGTAGTGTAGGTTGTGGCTTTGATTTGCTGAAGAAATGTCAGCCCCGTATCTTCCCCCATAAAGTTGTTCATAAATATATTAAGATCAAAGGCCTTTAAAAAAACAATAATCATTATAAATAGGAATATGGGTACAAGCTTTGCAAAGGTAACCACCAAGTTTACCGCAGCAGCTTCTTTGACCCCACGGCAAACTAGAAGAACTGCAAGCCAAGTCACAGCTGATGCGCAGATGATGGATAGTAAATTGTTACCTGCTTCAAATATGGGAAAGAAGTGTCCCATTGCAGAAAACAGCAAAGTTGCAAATGATACATTGGCCAAAAATGTACTTACCCAATATCCCCAAGCGGAATTAAACCCTACATAGTCTCCGTATCCTTCTCTTGCATAGCTATATATTCCTCCCGTAAGCTCTGGGCGAACTTTGTTTAATTGAAAAAAACATAATACTAGTGCTAGCATGCCAATACCGCAAAGAGCCCAGCCAACCAGCACCGCAGCTGTCCCCGCTCCATTTGCTGCCATGTCTCCAGATAGACTAAATGCTCCGCTGGCCACTGTACTGCCAATGGCCACCCCAGTCAATTTAAAATAGCTCAACTTCTGTGAGCCGTCATCTAATTTTGTCATAATTGTCTCCTTAATAATATAAAGTAAATATATGCTATTTTACCCAAAATCCTTTTAGTTATTAGTAGACAATTTACGGATAACATTTACAAATTATTTCAAACAACATATAATATAAGAATTATGTAGTTTTGGATGGAGAACAATTTTATGAACAAGTTATTAATTAAATTATTTGTTAAAAATTATGAGGATGTTTCTAACCCTAAGGTTCGAGAATCCTATGGCAAGTTTGCTGGAGTTATAGGGATTTTTTCCAATGGTCTTCTCTGCGCTATGAAGCTTGTCATTGGAGTTTTTTCTGGCAGCATTGCCATTATTGCTGACGGTATTAACAACTTAGCTGATACTTCTTCTTCGATTATTACCTTGATTGGCTTTAAGATGGCTGCTCGACCCGAGGATGCAGACCATCCTTACGGTCACGCTCGCATTGAATATATTACTGGCCTTTTTATTTCTGTTTTGATAATAATACTAGGCCTTCAACTTCTTAGAACCTCATTCACCAAAGTACTTAACCCTGATCCATTGTCTTTTAGCTATCTTACATTAGCTCTTTTGATAATCGCAATTATCATCAAAGTGTGGCAAGCCGCCTTTAACATTAGCCTTGGTAAAAAGATTAAATCTGTGGCTCTTCTTGCAACAGGTACAGATAGCCGAAATGACGTAATTGCTACTACGGGGGTTCTCCTTAGCGTCCTTGTCGGAAAGTTTTTTGACATTAAGCTAGATGGAATCATGGGATGTCTTGTTGCTCTCTTTATTATTTGGTCAGGAATTCAGTTGATTCGTGAAACTTCCAGCCCACTTCTTGGTGAAGCTCCAGACAAAGACCTGGTTGCCGCTATTGCAACCCATGTGCGATCTACACCTGGAGTTTTAGGCATACACGATTTAGTAGTCCATAATTACGGCCCCGGAAAAATCTTTGCTTCCATTCATATTGAGGTGGATGCCGACGAAAACATTATGGTAAGCCATGACATTGTAGACAATATTGAACGTTCCATTAAAACTAAGCTTAACATTGAATTTACTGCCCACATGGATCCTGTAAAAGTTAACGATCCCTTAGTCACAAAATTAAATGAAGTAATACGCTACGCCTTGGCACCTTTGGAAGGGGTTGAAAGCATTCACGATCTTCGCATCGTCCCGGGAACGACCCATACAAATATTATTTTTGATGCTGTCCTCCATACGGGGTGTACAAATAGCGAGGCTCAGATTATAGATACTGTGGAAAATGAAGTTAGAAAAATCGACCCGTCCTATTATGTAGTCATTACTTTTGATAAGATTTATACTGCCCTATAATGGAGGATTATGCAAATGAAGTTTTCAACTAAAAGCCGTTACGCATTGCGATTTATGGTGGATCTTGCAATATATAGCCAAGGAAATTATATTCCATTAAAGGAAATCTCTAAGCGACAAGGAATTTCCTCTAAATATCTTGAACAGATTATCTCTCTCTTTCATAAAAATGGATACTTGAAAAGCGTTAGAGGCCCTCAGGGCGGATACATGTTATCCAAGTCCCCTGCAGAATACACTTTAGGAGACATTCTTCGTGTCACTGAAGGAAATCTTGCTCCTATCCCTTGTCTGATGCCTGATGAAAACGAGTGCGCTAGGCAAGGATCATGTAGCACTCTTTCTTTCTGGTCTGGCCTAAATGATGCTATTGCTGAATATGTGGACAGCTTTACCTTGGCTGATTTGACAGAAAAGCAGCGTGGATTGGACGGCATGGATTTTTCAATTTAAAAAAGTTTAAAAACACTTGACTTTGGTGATCACTTGCTTTAGGATGTAAAGCATACTAAAGCTATAGGAAATATATGTTTTGCCAA
>JAVXGM010000001.1:0-212733 GCA_036657395.1 Anaerovoracaceae bacterium | reverse complement strand
ACTTGCTTTAGGATGTAAAGCATACTAAAGCTATAGGAAATATATGTTTTGCCAAGAAGGAATAAAACATGAACACAAATAACTACAAAGCTATCACGGTGTGCGTTTCACAAAAGCGGTAGGATCTGTCGCTTTTTTAACTGTTATTTGTGCCATATTGCTTAAACATTGTCCATTGGCACGTGACATATTTATGATATTCTGACAGACTTATCTGTTGGGTTTAAAGGAGGTAAAATAATCATGAAAATCGGAAAAAATGTAACAGACTTAATCGGTAACACACCGCTTGTTGAGCTTGCAACTTTTAGCAAGTCAGCCAGAATTTTAGCAAAATTGGAATATTTCAACCCTGCAGGGAGCGTGAAAGATAGAATCGCCAACGCTATGATAAAGCAGGCTGAAGCAGATGGATCTCTCACTCCTGGCGCAACAATTATCGAGCCTACTAGTGGCAATACAGGTATTGGACTAGCCGCTGTAGCTGCCGCCAAGGGATACAAGGTTATACTTACAATGCCTGAAACTATGAGTGTAGAGAGGCGAAAGCTTCTTAAGGCATACGGTGCCCAAATAGTGCTTACAGATGGCGCTAAAGGGATGAAAGGAGCTATAGATAAGGCAGAGGAATTAACCGCATCTACTCCAGGTAGCTTCTTGGCAGGACAGTTTGATAACCCTGCAAATCCAGCGATCCATCAGGCTACTACTGGTCCTGAAATCTGGGAGGATACTAATGGAGAGGTTGATATCTTCGTAGCTGGTATCGGTACCGGGGGAACCCTTACTGGGGTTGGAACTTATTTGAAGTCTAAAAACCCTAATATCCAAATTGTTGGAGTTGAACCAGAAGCCTCACCCATCCTGACTAAAGGTACGCCTGGCCCCCATCAGATTCAGGGGATTGGTGCAGGTTTTATCCCTTCTGTCCTTGATCAAAAGGTTTATGACAAAGTTATAGCTGTTGGTAATGAAGATTCCTTTATCGCAGCAAGAAAATCAGCAACAGAAGAAGGAATTCTCGTGGGCATCTCCTCTGGAGCCGCCCTTCATGCTGCTACTAAGTTGGCCGAGGAAAATCCGGGAAAAACTATTGTTGCCCTTCTACCCGACACAGGGGAAAGATATTTAACTACCCAACTATTTGATTAAATTGAAAATGAAACTTCAGACCAAAATAAAAAGCAGGGCTGTGCAAACTGGAAAAGTAGTTTGCACAGCCCTGCTTCGTTGATTTATATTGACAGACTATTCTTTGAGTAATATACCCTGACTTTTGCAGCAAAAAGAGTATATTACTTTTTGAGGCTTCATGGTAGCTTTTATTAAATCAGAGATTCCCTAGCTGTCTCGCAGTGTTTACCGAACAAAAATACTGAAACGGCTGCCCGCCGTGTACAGTATATCTCATGCGAAGAGAATCATGCTCATCAGCAAAAATGGTAAATGCATGACATAGAATATCTATGTCAATTTCCCCATGAATTGTCGCAGTCCCTCCAATATTGAACATTGGAGAATCCGGGTAAATTGTCTGTGTGAACCAGATCCGCTCCTGTGCATTTGTTAGCGGATACATTTTGTATGGAATCATTATTTCTCACCCGTTGTTGCAGAATATGTTTTGCCGCATTACAACTTCCAGAAACAGTTACATACTCAGCTATATTGTGATTAATAAAGCGCTTCGTAATATCCTTTGCGGTTCATAAGTTCATTGTGTGTTCCTATTTCCGCAATTCTGCCTTCGCTGACATATATTTATGAGGCTTGGGTAGAATGTGTGGGTAAAAACTCACCATCTAGGAAGCCTTGGCTGAACAGATGAACAGGTCAGCATCACCATCGCAATCAAGCTATCGGTGTTGCGAAAACCAAAGGCGGTGCCAATTGCTTTACCGAAGCGACAGCGTAATTCCTACACGGAATTTGGTAGGCTCCGGAAAAATATCCAGTGTACCGCCGTTTTGCTCCACAGTGTGCTGAACCGATTCCAGCCCAGTGCCAAAACGCAATTCACCCGGTTTCCAGGAAAGAAACCGCCCACCCACCAGCCGGTAGTTCCCATCTGAGCTGTTTTCTACCACAAGGAAAAGCGTTTTCTCCACTAAGTTGGCAGAGATTTTGATGTACCGTTTGTCATCCGCTTGTCTCTGGCAGGCCTCTACTGCATTTTCTAAAAGGTTGCCAAGCACGGTGCACAGTGCAACATCAGAAATTTCCAGTTCTTCAGGGATAATTGGCTGAAAATCAATCTTAATTTGGTGTTCCGCTGTCACGGCGCTGTAATATTGCAGCAGTGCATTGATTGCCACATTGCTGCAAAAAATGCGGTTATACGCCAGACTCGCTGCAATCGTTTCATTCTCCGATAAATAGCGGAGAACTTCATTGTTCTCTCCAAACTGTGTGGCAATGCCCTCAATGGTGTGCAAGTGGTGACGAAAATCGTGGGTAAGCCTGCGGTTTTCATCATTGCTCTTTTGGAGTTGCTTGGCATACTCGGTTTGCATGGCAAGCTGGCGCGTCATCATTCTGTGCTCTTGCACAAAGAGAATACTGTTCTGATAGGCCGTGGTAATGTCCCGCCATAGTGTGTAACCAATTGCACCCACCAGCGCAAGGCTGCCCCATTCGACAAACCAGCCGCCAAGCACCGGTTCGTAGGTCGGGAAGATGCGATCCCAAACAAAGGTGGAGGCATAGATGATCGAGGCGTAAAACAACGGAGCGGCCTGCTGGCTGCTGTTTTTCAACGACAGAAATGCCGTGATAATAAAATATGCCACAACAACCGTCTTAAAGATGAACACCAAAATGGAAAACACCTGCATGACCGGCACAGTAAGCCATGTACTCAGTATTCCGTAACTGAAGGCAATCATACAAAACACTGCCGCCACTACTATAGAAATTCGCCGGAGAAGCGGATTCACGTTACAGATATTGTTATGAAGAACCACCAATAAGAGCGACAGCAAATAGCTCGAAGTCATTTCAAGGGCGTACCATGGAAACACGGGAAGCGCCAAGATGGAATGAAATAGTGAGTAGGAGGTAAACACACAGATTACCACACAAAGCAGAGAAAACAGCTTTGCGTTTTGGTGCTTCATCCGCAGACCAAAATAGAGCGCCAACACTGCTGCCAACAGCGCAATCGTGTCCGCAAACAGGGCACTGCCCATACGCAGTCCTCTTGTAGTGTTTACGGCCAGCGGCGTGCCAAAGGCGGGTGGATAAACCATGCCGCTGTAAAAATGGGAGTAATCAGAAACGGCAATGAGGATGCTGGCGCTGCCTGACGCCTCAAAGGTAATCATACGATTTTGCGTGCGGGGCGTGTAGCTGTCCGGTTCGGGATCGCCCATTTGCAGCACCAATCTATCTCCCACATAAAGCTTATAGGCCGAATAAATCTCCGGCACCTCCAAGGCGTAGGTAGCTGTTTCTTTTGGAAGAATCAGCCGCAGAAAGTAGCTGCCGCTGCCGTGGGGGTCGTCCCTGTCACCGGTACTGTCAAACCGCGTTTGTTCTCCAATGGAGGTGTAAAACATATAGCGGTCAGGGTCTTCCTGCGCAAAATCCGCTGGGGAGAGCAGTGCATCGGGATAGAATGCCCAACCGCTCACCAAATGACGGATTGGATCGGTTTCTAAGGAATCCTCTTTCACCACAAGCAAACCTTCTAAGGGTTGGGGACTCTTCTCGTGATACTTATTGTCGTTATAATACATGGTCACACAAAGTATGGAGGTCATAACCACCGTGATCAGCAGAGTGAGAATGCGTTTTGCGGTATCACTCATTTGTCAGACCTCCTCTTTAGGCGCACTATACCGCCGCAGAGCGGCAGCAAGGCAAATAGGCAAATAGGCAGAATGGGAAGTTCTTCCGTCTTCGGTTGTTCCGATTGTTCTGAACCGCTGGGGCTTGCCGATGCAGGGACGGATTCCTCAAAAATGGTGTACTGTCCGCAAGTATTTACCGAAAAGGACGCAAGTCTTTGTTGAGCTTCGTAACTGCCGGGGGTTTCTTCTTCCAGCTTGTTGTGACGCACACTAAGAATAGGCTCTTTTTCGTTTGGGGTATAGGGCAGCATAATCTTTGTGTCCACAAGCTCGGTAATCTCTACGCTGTCAACCGACACGGCAAAAGAGAATTTGTTTTCGCTTTCTCGTTTGATTTCAATGGTAAATACGCTGTCATCGGCCAGAGGAAGGTTGTCGATTGCTTTCTCCGATAAAACGATATTTACGCCTTGCTTCGAAAACGGTACGCCGCCGTTTTTTCGCATCATACGAAGCCGTAGGCCAGAAAGGATGGTAGAGGTTTCATCACTCCGTTCCACAAAAGTCGAAGTCTCGTCTTCGTCAAACGGTGCCAGAGCGGTCTGCTCCGCTGACGGCTTTCCTGCACTGTTTTGTTCACCGCCATTTGCGGGAGGAGTGGGATCCGGCGCGGAGGGTGGCGTCGATGCAGGCGTTGGTTCCGGGCTCGGCGTAGGAGACGGAGTCCCTCCTATGCTGTCATCATTGCGGTTCTCTTCGCCATCAGAATCACCGCCGTCACGGTCTCCCTCGGAATAATCTGCGTCCAGTGTAGTACCGTCATATGTAAAGGTAAGTATCCCGGTCTGCCCACCGGGATATATAACCTGAAGCTGGCATGGCTCGCCCTGCGGCAGACGCCATAAAGCAATGGAAAAATACTCCTCTCCGATATAATATCCTTCCTCTAATTTTTCCCACACACCGTCTGTGCAAAGCCACGCTTCAAAGGCATCCAAAGTTCCCGTCTGTTCCGGTGTCAGCACCCATGGGAAACGAAACACGCCGCGCCCCCGGTAATAGCAGTTGATTTCCGGCTTGCCGGGTGTCTGCACCGAAACAGCGGCGGAAATTTCAGGAAACACAAGTCCCTCGTCAAATGTCGTGCCGACAGGCGGCTGCGGCGTTCCCTGCATACGATAAACTCCGACAGTCTGTAAATCCACCGCGGAGTCGTCCCATAGGATGGAGGCGCGGTGCTCACCGCCGTTTTGGTCATAGCAGGTAAGTGCTGCATCCTGCAAGTCAGGCTGGGTGGCAAGGCTTTCCGGGGTGCTGCACGCCGGAATCGCTGCAGAGACGGAATCTTGGATAAATTCATCCATAGCGATGATGGTTACTGTTTTGCTTTCCGCATCCAGAATCTGCACTGGCACAACAATCTGTGTCCGCACACCGTCGCCAAAGGTGCAGCCCTTCGGAGGGATGAGGGTGGCGGTCACATCGTAAAGGCCGGACGTATCCAACGTCAGCTCGCCCGTATTCCACTCAGCGGTGCAAGCGGTCTCTACCGTGCTGCCGTCCGGCAGAGCTACCGTGCAGTCCAGCGCATCGTCGATTATATCCAGCAGGTCATAGAGTTCATCCAGCTTGCCTTTTTGGTAGCAATCCAGCGTGAGAGAAGCAAACACGCGCTCATAGGCAAAACGGGTTACCACACCGCCAGTTAAATCCTGTGACGCTGTGATTTCGCCGCCATCGGCATAAACGTAAACATTGCAAAAGGATAAGGCTGCTATCAATGCCAAAAGCAGAGAAATCATCTTCTTCATAGGCTGGTACCCTCTCTACTGCCTGCGCGCGCAAAGCGATAAGCCCGATACTGCTTCATAAGACTGTTTTTGGTGCGCAAAGCCATTTGCAGACGCTCGCCGTTTTTCAGCAAAAAAACGGCGTCCTCTACTCCAGCGATAAAATCCATATTCACGGCGACTCCCTTGATGCATAGGAGAAATCGCTCATCTGCCAAAAGCGACTCAGAAATGCCTGCAAACCCACGCCCCGCAGAATGTGTGCCGGTTGTTGTATGTATTTGTACATTGCGCCCGTAGGTATTTACATAGATAAGCTCAGCCGTATCAATGCGCATTGGGATACCGTTAGAAACAATGTCAAGGAACGGTACGTCAAACTGCCGTTTGATTTGGCAGTTATGCATTGCTTGTTTAAATTTTTCATTGTCAAAGGGCTTTAGCAAATAGTGACATGGATTGTACCCATACCCCTCCTCTAAAAAGTCCCTTGAGGTGGTCAGGAATACCAGCTTGCAGTTCATATCCACTGCCCGCAGCTTGGTAGCCGCCTCAATGCCGGTCATGCCATTCATAAAAATATCCATAAACACAATATCAAAACGCTCTTTTTCCAGAGCGGAAACAAAGCTTTCGCCGCTTTCAAAGTTTGAAAGCTCATATTTTAGCCAACGGCTTTCCATGTAGTAATTTAATTTTTCAGCAAGCGCATCTCTTGCTTCCTGCATATCATCTACGGCTGCAATTTTCAGCATTCTATCCATAGGAAGTCCTCCTAGCTATAATTATCCAACATCATTATATCATAAAACTTGAAGCGGAAAAATGCGTCTTGCGCCAAAAAAATGCGTCTTCGACCAACGGCATTGTTTTTTTTGGGGCACAAGATAAAATAAAAAAGGAATGCGAGCTAAGCATGTAGATACTGGCATTATTAATTATCAAGGAGGAAATGCAAATGAGTAAAAGGAGGAAATGCAAATGAGTAAAACGATGGCAATCATTATCACATTTTTTTTAGGAGAGTTAGGTGTACATAGATTTATGGCGGGTAAAGTTGGTACCGGCATCATCTGGCTGCTCACTATTGGATGCTTTGGCATCGGTTGGATTGTGGACTTAGTAAACGTCTGTACCGGGAAGTTCACAAAAAAAGACGGCACGCTGTGGATTACAGAATAATTTTGAAGCCAACAGATTGAGAGGAAGCATTTATGGCATTTGGTGTAAAGATAAGAAACATAAAAACGCAGAAAGCGTATACGATCGAGGAACTTTATGAGGTTATGAAAACGCACAATTTTTCCGCGGGCGAACCCTCCCTTACAAAGCATGGAGCAGCGATGATTATCACGTTTCCTGCTCTGGATCGTCAAAATCAGGTTTGGGTGATGAAGGCGGGCTTTAAGGCCGGGAGCCAAAAATTCTCCATTCAGAAATCCCAGGAGGCTGGCGTGGGAAATGTGGCGACTAACATGGTGCTGGACACCGTGACGAAGGGGCTATTTGGATTCGGTAGCGTTGTGGGGCAGAATGTTAAGGATTGCGAAAAATTGGTAGAGACTACCGCAGCGGAGTTGGAAGCTCTAAAGCTGTAATGCAGGGCTCTTTCATAGATAAAACAGGAGAGGGAACGCTTATCTTGGAACTGTCATGAAGCGTTACCGGAAGCTCAGCAAGCAGTTAAAACAGCACACAAGTCTTGGGTTTTAGAACCGCCGGTTATTTCATATAAATTATTTTTAAGGAGGAACGTTCAATGAAAAAAACAATGAAATCTTTTGGTATGCTCTTTTTGGCTGTAATGATGGCTTTTTCCGTCACAGCCTGCGGCAGCGGCGCACTGGATATGACGAAAATTGAGGGAACATGGGGTCTTAGTTCTGTGGGAGGCGTGGATTTTGAGACATACTGCGCTGATAACGGCGTTGACCCGGAAACGGGCAATTCAATTTGGGAGATAACGGCCACGACTGCAACGATAACTGGCACAGACCAAACGCAGGAATATAAGCTTGACGTTAAGAACAACGGGTTTGAGGTTCTTAACCCAGAGGACGGCAAGGTGTTTTTAAGCGTGACCTACGATGAGGGCGCAAATACGCTTTCTTATAAGGTGAACGACGGAACAAAGGATATTGAGATGGTTCTCGTTCCTTATGCAGAATAATATTTAAGCGAACTTGAAGAGGAGCTTTGGCGGCGTGCCTGCCAGAGCTCCTCTTTTGTAAACAGGGAGTTTTATTTAAGAATACAAAAAAAATCTTATGCTGCTTTCTTTCTCTTCTTCTGATAGTGGGCGTTATAAGCGGCTGTTCGTATAAGGATGATGGCAGCGCCAGTGAGGGAAGCCTTCATGCCGCCGAATCCGATGATGATTCCAGCTGGGCTGTTTATTGGTATTTGTGTGGAAGCGACTTAGAATCGGATGGCGGTGCGGCCACTTCCGATCTGGCGAAACTTTTAAATGTGCAACTACCGGAAAATGTACAGGTGATCATTCTGCCTTTGCGGCAAATGGATTTGATGGCTCTTTAAACTTGCCTAAAAACGCAAGCATTACAGAAATAAAGCTTCCACTGTTTATGAACTGTAACTTTACTAGCGTCATAATTCCACAAAACATTACAACTCTTGGACAAAAATCATTTGAAGGGTGCAATTTTACCAAACTTGAATTCCCAGATACTCTTAAGGTACTTGGAAACTCATCCTTTCTTAATTGTACGAAACTGGCTCAGCCCCTTATTCTCCCAAATTCCCTAACTACTATGGGAAACAATGTTTTTAATGGCTGCACCGCATTTAGGAATTGCTCAAAGCTAACGGCGATTATTTGCCCATCAAAGGAAATATTCAATAGCTTTAATGCTAAATTTACATACACAATAGCAAAACCCCTTTTATGCTATGAAATGCAATTAAAATTTGATGGCACAATAATGTTAAAAACATTCTATTTAATCGTCCCTTAAACTATGCAAAAAGCCCTACAGGAGATGTTTGGGCAGCAGATACCTCCTATAAATTACCGGATGTTGCCTCTACGGGATCCGGTTACAAGAGTGGTTGGACTTTTTCAACGGGGTCTACTACGACTGTTACACCCACTACAATATTAGTGGGTGACTGCTTATACCCCATTTCTACTGGCTATGCTGACCCTGTAATTACACAGACCAATAACTCCGTAAAAAAACCTATAACGGTGAACCTGTAGATCTCAAAGTGGAGGTTTCACACCCACTAGAGGGTAACAAGGTATTTTTCTACTACAAATGGACAAAAGTAAAAAATTATAAAGGTGACAAAGAAAGATGGGATGATGTGAACACATGGACTGTAAAAAATGTTGCAGACAGTGCAAAAGGAGATTCCAATTGGTATCAAGTTATAATCTATGGCTATGAAAAAGGTACAAATAAAAATTTTTACACAAGTCAGGAATTTTGTTTCTATGTAGACATCACTAAGGCTACGCCTACAGTTACCCCAACCCCCTAAGGGAGTAAAGCGGTGCTATAATTTTATTCACAAAACGCAAAAAGGGGATAAAATAAGTTGAGAATTTAAAGGAACCATGAAAACTACTTTTTTCGTTTCCCTTTCAGCTGGGATATTTCTTCTGCATATCCTTCAAGTTCATTTGGAGTCTCCAGAAGGAAGGGTAAATCCCTGAGAGCTGGATGATTGATCACCTTTTCAAAAGTATCAATCCCAAGATACCCTTGTCCTATCTTCTCATGTCTGTCCTTATGAGCGCCTATAGGATTTAAGCTATCGTTAATATGCAATGCGTGAAGATATGAAAGGCCAATCACCTTATCAAACTCTTCAAGAACCCCACTTAGGGTTCCTCTGATATTGTAGCCAGCATCACTAATGTGACAGGTATCCATGCAAACTCCAATTTTATCTTTCAGCTTTACCCCGTCAATAATAGCTGCTAATTCTTCAAACTGACTGCCCACTTCACTGCCTTTTCCTGACATAGTTTCCAAAAGAACAATAGTGGATTGATCCTCCTTCAAAACCTGATTTAATAGCTGGGTAATTAACTGAATTCCTTCAGGCATTCCCTGACCAACGTGACTTCCCGGGTGAAAATTATAGTAGTTTCCCGGAAGGTATTCCATCTTTTCCAAATCTTCTTCCATTGCAATATATGCAAAATCCCTGACCTTCTCATTTGCAGAACAAGGATTTAATGTGTATGGGGCATGAGCCACTAATTTGCCAAAGTTGTTTTCCTTTGCCAAGGTTAAAAAAGCCTGCATATCTTCCTTGTCAACTGCTTTAGCCTTTCCACCTCTCGGATTTCGGGTAAAAAACTGGAAGGTGTTAGCCCCTATTTTCAAGGCTTCCTTCCCCATATTTTCATAACCTTTTGTTACTGATAAATGACATCCAATATAAAACATAATTTTCTCCTTTTCATATTGTTTATACCATAAATATCTTCACCTAATCAACTATTGTCATATTGCCCATATGGGTATATACTTACCTAAGATTAGCCTCTATGGCTGTTTAATTTGAACAAGTAGGAGGAATACACCATGCAACATGAGATTACACGAAAACAAAATTTGTTAAGAAGAAATGGATCCCTTTCTGAAGCCGGATTTGCCAAGAAACAGATTTTACAATATAGAAGAAGTGATATTACAGCCAACAAGTATAGAATCAAAGAGTGGGACTACTATTTGGTCCACAATCAGGATTTTGCCATTGCCCTAACCATTGCTGACAATTCATATATGGGTCTTGACAGCATTTCATTTATAGATTTTAAAAGACCTTGGCAGCACACAAAAAGCCCTATCCGCTTATTTCCTATGGGTAACACTGGGATGCCTGAAGATTCCACCACTGGAAATACAGAAATTTTTTCCAATCATCACTTTATTTCCTTTAAGCGAGAAGATAATTATCGGATTTTGAAATTTCATATGGACAATTTCTATAACCATAAGACTCTCGATGGGGAAATCGTTTTAGGTGACCCAAAGGGTGATTCTATGGTTGTCGCCACACCATTTGAAACTGACCCTTACGCCTTTTACTACAATGAAAAAATCAACTGTATGCCTGCACAGGGGTCAGTAAAGTTCGGGGATGATAACTATGAACTTGACTCTGGAGATTCCATTGGGCTTCTTGACTGGGGCCGAGGCGTCTGGACTAGGAAGAACACATGGTTTTGGGGCAGCGCCTCTGGTGGTGTTAACTCTACTACTTTTGGGTTTAATATTGGCTACGGCTTTGGGGATACAACTCAGGCTACAGAAAATATGCTTTTTTTCAACCACAAGGCTCATAAAATCGGTAATGTTGAATTTAATATACCGGTGAAAGATGAACAGGATGACTTTATGTCACCTTGGTTCTTTACCAGCGATGATGATCGCTTTAAGATGATCTTTACTCCAATTATTGATCGAGCCGCTAAGACCAACTTAGGCTTTATTTCTACTAATCAACACCAGGTATTTGGTAGATATACGGGAAAAATGGTTTTAGACGATGGCACAGTAGTCAATATAAAAGACCTCCTCGGGTTTGCCGAAAAGGTCTACAATAAATGGTAATACATTATAATAATCTGCCCTCAGGATTAGTTCTTAAAGCAAGTCCTGAGGGCATTTTTTTATTTTTCCTCCATTGAGTATCCTCCCTCTAGGGAAAATACTGTTTCTTCACAAATGTTGGTTGCATAGTCTGCAATTCGTTCTAAATGAGCAGCGACAAAGGCAAACATAATGGCCATTTTTGCTTTGGTCGAATCAGTCTCCGCAATATTTAGCTGTTCTTCATGTATATTTCTAAAGAGTTCGTCCACCTCCTCATCCGCTTTCCAGACTTTTCTAGCCAACCTTAAGTCACGTTGCAAAAATGCGTGTATTGCATTGTTTACCATACTTGCAGCCATGTCGGCCATCCTTGGAAGGTCTATTAATTCCTTATAATATTCTTCCCCTGCCATTCGAATAGCATACTTTGCCAAGTCTTCACAATGATCTCCAATCCGTTCTAAGTCTCGTACCATACTCATAAGAGAAATACAGTATCGAAGGTCACTTGCAAGTGGCGACTGGGTGGCTAGAAATTTAAAGCACACATCATTAATTTCATCTTCCATGTCGTCAATGTATTGATCTCCATCTATGATTTGACGTGCCAGCCCTGTATCCTTTTCCTTAATAGCTTTCATCGAATTCACAATAGTCTCGTTGACTAGTTTTGTCATGGCTGTAAGCTTTTCATTAATTTTAACTAATTCTTGATCCATTTTAGGTCTAGGTGTCATGTTATCCTCCTTATCAACCAAATCTTCCAGTAATATACTCTTCCGTTTTAGTTTGGGAAGGATTTGAGAAGATTTTTTCTGTTGTATCTATTTCTACAATCTCTCCTGTGAAGAAGAAGGCAGTTCTGTTGGACACTCGTCCAGCCTGCTGCATATTGTGCGTTACAATTACGATACTGTATTTATCCTTTAATTCTTGTATTAGGGCTTCAACCTTTGTTGTTGCTACTGGATCTAAGGCAGATGTGGGTTCATCCATAAGAATGACTTCTGGAGCTACAGAAAGGCATCTGGCGATACAAAGCCGCTGTTGCTGTCCTCCTGAAAGCCCAAGTGCTGATTTATTAAGTCTATCCTTAACTTCATCCCACAAGGCCACTTCTTTTAAAGTCCGCTCTACTATTTCATCTAAATTAGTCTTGTTTTTCTCTCCATGAAGCCTTGGACCATAGACAATATTTTCATATATGGTCTTTGGAAAGGGATTTGGTTTTTGGAACACCATACCCACTTTTTTTCTAAGAGAGATAACATCGTAATTTTTATCATAGATATTTTCATTATCAAAAATAATATCTCCTTTTATTTTAACTCCTTCAACTAAATCGTTCATTCTGTTTAATGTTCTTAAAAATGTAGACTTACCACAGCCGGAAGGACCAATCAAAGCAGTAACATCCTTTTCAAAAATATCAATGTTAATCTTTTTTAGGGCCTGGAAGTCACCATAATGCAAATCCAAATCTCTGATTTCAAATTTCTTTTCTTTCATATTCTACTCCTTCGTTAACCTTCCGCTTATGCTATTTGCTGCAGCATTAATGATTAACACCAATATTATAAGCAACGCCGCTGTTGCGTAAGTTTTTTCTTCAGACAACCCTTCGGAAGCTAATGTATATAAATGTACTGCCATTGTTCTTGTGGAGTCAAACATGGTGTCTGGGATTTTGAGGGAGCCGCCTACAGTAAGCATAACTGCTGCTGTCTCGCCGATAGCCCTTCCTATTCCTAGGATTAATCCTGTAAGCACACCTGACTTACAACAAGGTAGTACAATTTTTTTCGTGGTTTGCCATTTTGTTGCCCCTAGTGAAAGACTACCCTCCCTATAGGACATTGGCACTGTTTTCAATGATTCTTCAGTGGCACGAATTAACGTAGGAAGAATCATCATTGATAATGTTAATCCACCCGAGATGACTGACCATCCCATTCCCAGGAATACTACAAAGAATGCAAAGCCGAAAAGGCCAAATATTATTGATGGTATACCTGCAAGTACTTCTGTAAAAAATCTTATAGTATTTACTAGTTTACCTCTTTTGGCGTATTCCGAAAAGTGAATTGCAGCTGCCACCCCAATTGGTGTAGCTATAACCACCGCTACTAATGTTACATAGATGGTTCCCACTATTATTGGGAATATGCCTCCTTCTTTCCCCATCATTGTTGGGGACTTAGTAAGAAATTCTATTGTTATATAAGGGAACCCTTTGACTAGGATAAATCCTATGATCAGTATAAGGACTACTAAAGTCCCTGCTGCAATCAGGCTAATGCCTCCAAAGTAAATCCCGTTCAATGTTTTTTTCTTGTTCATTCTGTCATACCTCCAAATTTTCTCATTACAACTTGTGCAATAGAATTAAGAATTACTATGATTACAAACAAGATAATTCCAATGGCAAAGAGTGCCTGCTGGTGTGTCGGGGTAGCATATGACATTTCCATTGCAATCGTCCCCGTCAAGGTTGCCGCAGAATCCAGCGGACTACCAGGCATCTGTGCCATGTTACCGGTTATAAGTAGTACTGCCATTGTTTCACCAATGGCTCTTCCCATAGCCAAGATTATTGAGGAAAAAATTCCCGATTTGGCCGCAGGAAGGATTATCTTTGTAATAGTTTGCCGCCTATCTGCACCCAGTGCCAATGAGGCCTCTTTAAATTCTACAGGTACAGATGCAATGGCATTTTCTGAGATACTAACAATGGTTGGCAAAATCATAATGGCCAGTATAATGGCTCCTGCCAATACGCTAAACCCTGTTGTAGATGCATCAGGATTAAATCTTTGCACAAGTGGCAAAATATAATCTCTAATAGCTGGTACTATGATTGCCAGCCCAAAGAACCCATAGACTACAGACGGTATGCCTGCTAAAAGCTCAATAGCTGATTTAAATAGTTTGGCTGGCCTTTTTTTTAGCACTTCTGCAAGAAAAACTGAACACCCTATTCCCATTGGAATTCCTATAATAAGAGCGCCTATTGTCACCCCTAAGGTTCCCGCTATGAGAGGGAATATACCATATGCTCCATTTGTAGGTCGCCATTCTTTTCCGAATATGAAGTTTACTACTCCATATTCTTTAAGCACTGGTATCCCTGAGCTGAAGATAAATATGGTAATCAGTGCAACTGCTCCAACTGACACTATTGCGCTGAGTAGTATTAATTTTTCCATTACCTTTTCTCTAGTCTTCATTTATCTATATCCCTCTTATTTTACTGGAATGAAACCGCTCTCTTTAACGATTTTTTGTCCTTCTTGACTAAGTGCAAAGTCGATGAATGCTTGTGCCTCTTTTGTAACTTCTGATCCTACTGCGTATAAGAATGGTCTTGAAATTGGGTATTTCTTGGCAAGTACGTTTTCTTCTGTGGCATCCACTTTGTCTACTTTTACTGCCTTAACTGTATCGTCAAGAGCGCCTATTGACATATATCCAATGGAGTTTGGCGTTTTTGCTACTGTTTCTTTTACTGCTCCTGTTGATGGCTGCACTAATGCTTTAGACGTAGTATTGTCTGTTTCAGTTCCTGCATCGTCCTTTGTTAAGACACCTGTGATTTCTGTAAATGCGCCTCTTGTTCCAGATCCTTCTTCTCTAGTTACAGCTGTGATTTCTTTGTCTGTACCGCCAACTTCTTTCCAGTTTTTAATTTTGCCAGTGTAAATTTTCATTATCTGATCCATTGATAGGTTATCAACTTTTACTTCTGAGTTCACAACTACTGCAACTCCATCTTGTGCAATAACGTATTCTTTTTTCAGCGCAGTTTTTTCTTCTTCCTTGACTTCTCTTGAAAGCGAACCAATATCTGCAATGTTTGTTTCGATTGCTTTAACTCCTTGTCCTGATCCACCGCCTTGGGCTTCGATCGTCACGTCTGGATTGTCTTCCATATATTTTTCTCCAAAGGCTTCAGTTAAGGGTTGAACCGATGTGGATCCTGCCAGCGTTACTGTGCTTCCCTTTTCTGCAGAGCTGCTGCTCTTACCGCAACCAGATAATCCTACTACTGCTGTAACAAGTACAACTGTGGCAATAATGCCTGTTAAAAGTTTCTTCTTCATTCTTTCTCCTTCTTTCTTCTTTCTTTAAATTATTTTTTAAATCCTTTTTACAAGACTTAGTCTAACACCTTTGTGTTAACTCTATTTTAAGAAAAAGGTTATAACTATGTTAATAATGTTAAGTCCATGTAAAGGATTTTAAAAAAATAGAACCTTTGTAAAGTTTCCCCTACAAAAGTCCTTTTCATTACAATTAAATTCATGTAATTGTTTTTTTTACTTCATATGCTTTTTTTCATATCTATGTTGATTCTAGCCATAGTTTTTATAGTTTATATAAATCACTGTTACCACAAATACAAAGGCAAAACTCCACACTCATAAAGGTGTTATGATCCGCTCCGTATGCCTAATCTTCTATTACTGCTATTTCTGCTCCCGCTTTTACCACGCCGCCTTTTAGGATTTTAACAAATATCCCCTCTCTTGGCATTACACAATCTCCAGCAAGTTCTCTAATAGCGCAGCCATGATGGCACTCCTTACCAATCTGTGTCACCTCACCTATTGCAGGTCCCATTGCTAGCTTTGTTCCCACAGGAAGGGTAAAAAGCTCAATTCCCTCTGTAAGAATGTTTTCTGCAAAAGCGCCGCTTTCAAGCTTAAAGTCCAAAACTTTTTGGACTTTCTCTACGCTCTCTGCTGCCAAAAGACTTACCTGTCTATGCCAATTTCCTGCGTGAGCATCTCCTTGTATTCCATGATCCACTTTCAGTAAAACAGAATCAACTGGTTTTTTCTGTTCTCCCTTTTTTTCGCTAATACATACTGCTTTCACTTTAGCCATGTTTGTGTTCCTCCTTATTATGAATCCTCGCACAGTCGTGGGATTCTCCCCTCAATACATCAATGCCGTGTTTAATTGGTTTTATTACTGCCGCCAAACATTCCTTGGCCGCTTTTTCACTTCCTGGTAAATTAATAATCAAGCTGCCTCCTCGAATGCCTGCTTCTGCTCTTGAAAGCATCCCCATAGGTGTGATTCTCATGCTTTCTGCCCTCATTGCCTGAGGAATTCCAGCCACCTGTCGCTCTATTACTGCCTGAGTTGCTTCTGGGGTTACATCTCTTCTTGAAAATCCTGTTCCTCCAGTGGTTACTATTAGCCAAATGTCTTTTCCATCTGTGCATTTAATCAGTTCATTCTTTATTGTTTCCATATCATCAGGAATCATATTGTTGTAGACAACTTCCCAGCCTTCAGCCCTTAGTATTTCTTGGACTGCAGGTCCACTTGTATCTTTTCGCTGACCCTTAGATCCTTTATCACTCATGGTGATTACTGCCGCCGTATATTTCATTACCGTGCCTCCCATTTGAAATCTCCGCTTTTCCCGCCGGTTTTACGAAGGAGGTGAACTTGATCAACCACCATATCTTTTTGTATGGCTTTACACATGTCGTAAATAGTAAGTCCAGCTACAGATACTGCGGTCAACGCTTCCATTTCCACACCCGTAACTCCGCTACACTTAACTTCTGCTTTGATTTCTACTGATAAATCCGCTTCGTTTAAATCAAATGTCATATTCACACCTGTGATCATAATTGGATGACACATAGGAATAATCTCAGAGGTTTTTTTTGCTCCCATGATTCCTGCAATTTGAGCAGTTCCCAATACATCACCTTTTTTCATTCCACCGGTTTTGATCAGATTAAATGTTTCTTCATTCACTAAGACTCTGCCAACGGCTATAGCTGTTCTTTGGGTTTCATCTTTGTGTCCCACGTCTACCATCTTGCCTCGACCCTCTTCATTAAAATGTGAAAATTCTCCCATTTTTAACCTCCTATTTGATTCATATTCCTGCCAGCCTTACTTGGACTTTCTGCACTTATTTCTTCCCGCTTCTCCGGCTTTTCTAAAATTGTTTTTTCCAACTGCTTTTGCATTTCCTCTTCACTAAGACCTTTTAGGGAAATTTCTTGGTCAGAATGCAAACAAGGTTTTAATTTTCCGTCAGCCGTCATTCTAATTTTATTACAGCCTTCACAGAAATCGCAGCTTACCGGACGAATCAGCCCTACCTTACCCGCAGCTCCTGGCAAAGCGTACAGCCTAGCTACCCCTTCTTCCTTATCTAAAGATTTCAGTTCTGCCACTGTAGACAAAACTCTATCACAACTTACAAAGTTATTTTTGTCAAATCCTATGCCTCCGCCAATAGGCATTAGCTCTATAAACCTAACCTCAATATTATTTTCTCTAGTCAGCTCTACAAATGCAGGTATTTCATCATCGTTGAATCCACCCATTAGGACAACGTTGATTTTCACTTGTTCAAAACCTACTTCCTTAGCTGCCTTTATTCCTGCCAAAGCATCTTCCAAATTGCCTCTTCTTGTAATTTCTCTAAACTTTTCTGGGTTTAATGTATCAAGACTGATATTAACTCGAGATACTCCCGCTGCTTTTAAATCCTTGGCATATGTTGGAAGCAAGGTTCCGTTGGTGGTGATACAAATTTCTTTGATTCCTTCAATCTGTCCAATTGACTTACAAAGTTTTACCACTCCATGCTTTACTAAAGGCTCTCCCCCAGTAATACGGATTTTTTCTATTCCCAGCTTGGCTGCTGCTCTAATAGACATAATGGTTTCTTCTGATGTCATCATCTCTTTGTGGGATTTCTTAACAATGCCCTCTTCTGGCATACAGTATTTACACCGCAGGTTGCACCGTTCGGTTACGGACACTCGCATATAATCTATTTTTCTATTGTAATTATCTATCATTGTTTTTTTCCTTGCTATGAATTATTAAGTGAATTTCTTTTTATTTCATATTTTCTAGTTTATCACAGCCACGCCCCTAGGTACAGAAAAAATCTCATATATATGTAGCTAAAGTGTGGTTAAAAAAAGAAGGCAGCTTTTGCTACCTTCTAAAAAATACGTTTATATCAAACGTTTATTATTCAACTTCTTCCGCCTTTAGTTTTACCTTTACGCCGGTCATCTTTTCAATCTGTCTTTCAGCTTCACTTACCATGTGTGAAATAACATTCGAAGGATTTGCCGGATTGTCATTTTTAAATCTTACATTTCTCACTGATTTCATTTTAACTCACCTGTCTTCCTTATTTTTAATTGGTTCTTGTCTTTGTGACAACTTCATTATATGCGATGTACGTAAAACAATACAACTGTTATTTGCACCTTTTTATAAGTCAGCAAGGTAGTTGTTTTGCCATGTTTTTATTGCGGTATTTCCCATACATTTTATCACTAGTTTGCTATTTTTCTATGTATTGTCTTGCCTTTTTCTTCCTTACTGAGAGATGTTTGATAAAAATATGCTATTATAATTAAAAGGAGAATCATATGGAAAAGCAAAACTGCGTTTATATTTTAAGATGCAATGACAATTCCCTCTATACTGGTTGGACCAACAACATTGAGGATCGTGTCAAAGTTCATAATCTTGGCCTTGGTGCTAAATATACACGAGGCAGATGCCCGGTCACCTTGGTTTACCTGGAAATTCTTCCTGATAAACCCTCTGCTCTGCGGCGAGAGATTGCCATAAAAAAACTTACCCGGGCAAATAAAATAAAGCTCATCGCATCTGACTGCAATGAGCTAGGGTAACCAAAATTTTAGTGGAAAGGGTATGTAGAAGCAAGACATGCTCCCTACTTATTTTTTTATTTAGCCTTTTTTACATCTTTTTTAAATTTTTCCCATTGGTCAGGATAGTCTACAAAATATTTAGGACATAATTTCCCTGTAATATCATAATGGCGAATAAGGTCCTTTGAGCTAAGTTTAAATTCATTGCAAAGCCAGGCTGATAATTGAACTAGGGCCTGATATGTCACCTTGTTAAATTTTCCTGAACTGTCTGGATGACAAACTTCTATAGATATAGTATCTACATTTCTATTGTTAGATGCAGAAGACTGCTCGTTCAAAGGAATACATTGGATAATCTCGCCTTCCAAACCTACCACAAAGTGTGCGCTCACATTTGATTGTCCAGATTCAAAATAGTCTCTATTGGCCTTAGCTGAGCTTCCAGGATTGGCCACATAATGAATTACAATATCCTTTATCTTTTTAGCTTCCCGTCCCGTACGAGAATGGCCATCTGTCGTAATCAAATCCTGCTGTATCCAGTTTGGAACTCTTATTTGCTTGGCGTCAACTCCAGCAAAAAACAATTTCCATCCAGTAAAGACGCCTAGACAAACTATAACAGCCATAATAATAAGCATCCACCGCTCTTGTCGCCCTTTTTTATTTTTAATAGGCCTTCTCTTTTTGCTCTTTGTTCTACTTCTTGGCATAATTCTTCAATAATCCCCCTCATTCTCTGCTTCTCTACATTGTACTTATACAAACAACCTTTTGCAAGGTCATAAGGGGAATATTAACCCTTTCTTAATAACCATTTAAGAAAGGGTTATTAATTAATTAGACACGTAATCCTTTGTCACATATGGGCTAGTTGCTGCCTTTAGCATTCCGCCATACCCAAGGGTAAATCCAATCACATCGCCGATGCTGTAAGTCCTGTCTGATTTAGACACATCTAAAATCAAATGATCTGAGCTGGCTCCTAAAATTTCTATCTTTTTATCTAAAGGCTCCATGCTACCAGTGTCTACATCTTGCTGGCCAATGGCAATAATAGCCCGTTTAATGATTCCTCGATCCTCATAGTATGGTTTCTGGCCAAAGGCATCTACACCCACTTCACCAATTGGTAGCGATGGTTTTTCCTTAAGCTCAATAATCTGAGCCTCTAAAATCAAGGTATCGTCCACCGTCCCGGGAAGTTTCTCTCCGTAAGCTGTATCATTTCCAAGAAGGAATGCTTCTCCAAGACGCAGGTTGTTGATTCCCTTTGGAAGCTGTCCCTTGCCAATTAAATAGATGGAGCTAGAGTTTCCACCAGAAACCATTTCCAAAGTAATTCCAAATTTATCTTCAATTTTGTCTTTCCACTGAATTAACTGAGATAAATTGTCTTTCTTTGGAATAATCGCACCATAGCAGGTAAGGTTTACCCCGATGCCATGCAGTTTTAGGCCTTCCATAGATAAAACCTCTTCCACAATAGCAAAAATTTCTCCTTCATCTTTAAAGAATATTCCTTCTCTTAAATCTCCAAGGTCAATCATGAGTACAACCTTATGAATCTTCCCCTTGGCTTTTGCTTCTTCATTTAAAAGACGTAGAGTTTTAAGTTCTGAATTAAAGCTAATGTCTACATATTCAACCACCTTAGAAATCTCACATTCCATAGGTAGGCGAAGTAAAACAGTTTCTTTTCCGTTACTTCTGGCAATACTGGCGTAGCTTTCTATATTTTTAATTCTGGAGTCAGCCATAGAATCTACCTCCGGGTGGGCTACAATCATTTTAACCACTTGCTTGTCTGCACAAAGTCCCTTAGTTACAATCATTACAGAGCAATTCCCATCATCCTTAGTAATCTTGGCCACTGCATCTAAATTCTCTCTTAGCTTTTTTATATTTATTTTTAATTTTGGGTACATATTATTCTCCTTCTTTGTATCCTTCCATTTTATAACCCTGTTTTTCCATTTCCTCAATATGCTTTCTGGTTTCTTCGGCTTTTTTATCTCTCACCGCCTGTAAGCGATCCATTTCTGCCTGATAAGCTATTTTCTGTCCTGTGGTGAGTTCTTTTTCTGGGAAAGTGAAATCTAAGCTTTTTTGTAAAAGTTTTATTGCAGCGGTCCTGTGCTTCTTTGCAAGAACGCCTAGAGACGCCATAATATAGTCATTGTCCACTAGAATCTTTGCATGCTCTCCTGGAAATAGTAAAAGCCCTGTCTCATTGTGTTTTCCGATTTCTTCCATAATTTTTATTCTGCCTGGTAGACGAGTTAAGGCCCCACCAGTTCCAATAATATATTTCACCTGAGTCAAATCCTTGCCTTGGGCTACTGTGCTTCTTCCACCAGGTCCGTAAATGTACCTAATCTGCCCTGCATGTCGCTCTACAGCCTTTAAAACTGACTCTTTTGTGAGCCTTTCTACAAAGCGGACCTCTTCTGGGGTCTTTGGAATAGCCACATAGCTTTCCAAAATCTTATCGATATCCAAATCTGGAAGATCTTCTCTAAGCTTTTCCTCCCCAATGGACTCTATAACTTTCATCTTATTTACATAAACCCCTAAATCCCCTTCTACTGTACGCTTTGCCTTTGGTTCTGGAGAAATTAGTATTTGGTCTACTTGATCTGAATTCTCGGTTACTGAGTGAAGATCTGTGGTAGCACCGCCAACATCAAGAGTAATAACGTTTCCAATACACTCATTAAGCAGCTTTGTACATTCCATTACAGCACCTGGCGTCGGCACAATAGGTCCGTTAACCATATCCTTCACATGCTCCATACCTGGCGCATGGATAATATGCTCTTCAAATGCATCTTGTATTACCTTTCTGCAAGGCTCTACATTAAGGTCATCAATCTTTGGATATACGTTTTCCACATTGTAAAGTTTCTGTCCACTTTCCTCATCAAAAATCAGTTTCATCTCATCCTGATTTTCGCAATTTCCTGCGTAAATAATCGGTGTAGTAAGTCCCATTGATCTAATCATTTCTGCATTGTCAATAGCAGTATTTCTCTCCCCATAGTCTACCCCTCCTGCAATTAGTATTAGGTTTGGCTTTACATCTTTTATCCTTGCTATGTCTGTTCTTCGCAATTTTCCTGCAGTAATGTAGTGGATAATTCCTCCAGCGCCAAGGGCTGCTTCTTTTGCTGCCTTCGCTGTCATATCGTAAACTAATCCATGAACAGTCATCTTAAGGCCACCTGCTGCAGAAGATGTTGCAAGCATCTGATCATAAGTTAACTCGTCAATACCTTTTTTCTTACAAAGATCATCAATAGCTCCTCTAAGGCCTACACGGACATCCCCTTCAAGTACGGAAGTCGGTGCTTGCCCCTGTCCCCAGAAAATCGGGTTGTCTGTGTCAATATTATGGAATGCGTTAACTACCGTTGTGGTAGATCCGATTTCTGCTACTAAAACATCTACTTTCATGTGTGTCCTCCTCATCAGTTTTCGTAAAAAATAAGGGCAGACAATCTCGCCCGCCCTTACATGATCACAATTTATTTGTCTCTTCTTCTACGTCTCTCTTCGATTAAAAATGATGCAACGTCGATACCGTGACTGTTTCTTCCGAATCCAGCATCGATACCGGTTTTCATTGCTTCCTCAGGGATTACCTGAGTACCACCAGCTACTATTATAACGTCATCTCTGATTCCCTTTTCTACTGCAAGTTCATGAATTCTCTTCATATTCTTGTAATGAATATTGTCGTGTGAGATGATTGTTGACGCTAAAATTGCTTCTGCCTTTAATTCTACAGCCGCATCAACTAACTTTTCAACAGGTACAGAAGTTCCTAGGTAGTGTACTTCAATACCAAATCTTTCGATTCCTCCATGTTTGATGTCAATGATTTCACGAAGTCCTACAGAATGTTCATCCTGTCCTACTGTACCGCAAACGATCTTAAGTGGATGTTCTGAAATGTCATCTCTGATTTCATCATCAGTTAAATATTCTGGTTCTGGTGGAATGACTAACTTAGAAACATCAATATCAAAGTCAACCTTACCCTTTAATTCAATTCTTGTACCTTCAGCTTCCTGCATTATTTCTCTGCTAATTACTTCTGGCTCAACTAAGCCCAGCTTTTTAGCAATCTCTACAGCTACAACTTCTGCAGTTCTTCTGTTGGTTGGAATGAACATATTCATCATTACAGTTCCGTCAGCAAGCCATTCCATTTCAGGCTTAACGATGTCGCTGTTTCTGTATTTCGCTGTTTCTGCCATTCTTACATTTACGTTATCAACTTCATCTAATTCGTCGATATAAACGATTTTGCTTCTATCTTCAAACGTACATCCACCAATAAGCTCTGAAGGATTTTCAGGGTTTCCGCCGTACTGCTCAACGTTATTGTTGCCAAAGTGAGCTGTAACTGGAGCCATGTAATCTTCATCTCTTTCGTAAACGTAACCGTAGCCGATACCGCCTTCAATTTGTCTTGCAATTCCGTCACCGTTTCTTTCAGGATATTCTGCTGAATCTACAAAGAACCCTTCTTGAACAGCGTTAAAATATCCGCCAACTTCTACGATTTCTTCCATGAATAGGCAAGCTCTTTCTTTGATTTCTCTTGCTTTGTCTATGAGTGGTCCTTCTTTTTTAAGTTCGATCATATCCATAAGTCCATCAAGACCGATAAGTGTCTGCTTTGCAGTGTCACAAGCTTCCATGTTGTAGATGTGCCAAGGCACGTTTCTACCTTCATCTGGAGTGATTGTGGACTGAATGTCTGCGCTTGTCATCTTTGAGATGAGCATATTTAATACGTGAGTAACTGTTGCTTCTCTTGTAGAAGAATCAATATACTTAGTATTCATCTGTGCTCTCATTCTGTATCTGTTACAAATCTGTCTAAGCGCAACTGCATATGGTAAATCCATGTATACGCAAGGAGCTGGAGTTGCTGTTGGAGGTACTGTTGATAAGCAAATGTTTTCTGCTTTAATGCCTACTTTTTCTGAGAATCTTGAGTTAAGTGCATGCTGAACGATTAGCTCAGGCATAACTTTCCAAGCATCTCTAGCTGTTGCATTTGCATTATGAGCACCGTCAATCTGGGCAATTTCTGCCCATTGAAGTACTCTCTTTGATTCGCAAGCATCTACAAAAGATCTTACACAGTTAATGTTTCTGTAAAGTACATTGTACTGTGGATCCTGGTGGGCTCCGTTGATTCCTTCTTCTGCGAACATTACCGCTACATCCGGACCTGCAACACCAGACACATATGAATGGTAGTTGATTGGGCGGCCAACTTCGTCTTCGATGATGTCAATTGCTTTTCTTTGAGCTCTCACCTGTTTTCTAGTGATTGGAACGCCACCAATGCCTTGTGGCGTACCTTCGATAAGTCCATCCATATGAGACTGACCAGCAGTTCTGATTACCATAAGGTGATCCGCACCATGCCAAGCACCCATTCTCATTCTTCTGATATCATCTTCAAATCGTCCAGAAGCGATTTCAGTAGTAATTACTGGAGTCGGTTGTGGGTCGATATTTTCGAAATATTTTGCTGGTGGAAGAGGTACGCTGTTTTCAAGCGGTTCTGATGCATCCTTATATGTGAAAGGTCCCATCTTTAGTCCTGGTGCTGGTGTTCTCCATGTCCATCCTCGTCTTCTTGGCTCATATTTGTCCAAGTCCTTTAAGATGTTTTCAATATCCAATTTCTCATTGTGTTGTAATTTCATATCTGCCATCTTATTTACCTCCCTTGAACATTGCTGCGGCTTCGTCCCAACCTTTGCCTTCAGCAAGCATAGTGCCTGCTTCTTTAATTGAAATGCCTTTTTCCTTTGAGAACTTGTAAACAACATGGCCTGCACCCTTGCCCATCAATCCTCTGTCCATGCATCCCTCAACGATTGGCTTAGTTTCTAGTGAGGAAATCCCCATTCGAAGTAAAACAGCTCTTTCTATGGAAGGCGTTGTATTCTTCTTACCAAGGTCAAGAAGTGGCTCAACTACAGTATCAGTTAATTCCCAAAATCGGTTGTAAAGTTCTTCATCACTTAAATTGGCGATATGTTTTCTGCGTTCTGCAAAATCGTCTTTTCTTTTCATTTCATCCATCCTTTCATACTAGTATATTACCTTCTATTTTTATAGAGAGGCTAATACATTTTTTACATATTCAGCGTCTGTTTTTGTCTCTTCTGCTAAGAATTTAATATCCTCATCAGTTGGTCTTTCAACTTTGTAAGTTTTAAGCGCTGTCTTTATTAATGATTTTCTCATTCTGTCTAAATCAACATCTGTGGTCTTAATAAGTGAAGGGTGGGATGGAAGAATGATATTCTCTCCCGGCACCTGTTCTTTTGGATCTCCAAAACGTACATCTATACCATTTTCTCTTGCAAAAGATAGCTGTGGCTGAATATGCTTTCCAGCACCAGTGTACTCTGTTTCCTGAACCACAATCATCTGATCCTGATCCATCTCCTGAGCTAGTGAGAATGCTGCAGCTAGCGCTGTATTTCCTGCAGGTCCCTTTTCAAGGCCTTCAAGAGTTGCTAAACATTCTGTCATATAAAATACATCCCCCTGAGTGATTGTAACGTATCTGTTCATGTATCTTAATGGTCTTGCTGCAGACCTAGGTACATCTGATCTGTCAGGCCAGTTTGAGAATGGTACACCAAAACCGGTATGCCCTGTAGTAAATGACTTACGGTTAAATGCTGTATCTGATGCCATGTGTAGCCCTGATAAATCTACAGAAGCTGCAATCACCTGTGTCTCTTTTGCTCCTGCTTTAATCAATCCTCTTGCTGTTCCTGTCAAATTGCCGCCACCTGCATTTGTACAAACAACAACATCTGGATCTTTGCCATGTTTTTCTCTAAACTGCATGGAAATTTCATAACCTAAGGTTTCAACTCCTGCAATACCAAAAGGAGTGTATAGGGAAGCGTTGAAGTAACCCGTTTCTTCAAGTAGAAGTAAGAACTTATAGAAAAGCTCTGGTCCTACGCTTAGCTGAACAACTTCTGCCCCTAGTGCTTCGCATTTTCGGGCTTTTTCAACAATTTCAGGTTGTCCAATCCCTTTGGAATCGTAACATTCCTGAACGATGATACATTTTAGCCCTGCAATAGCTGCCTGTGATGCAACAGCTGAACCGTAGTTTCCGCTTGTTGCAGAAATCACACCCTTATATCCTAATTTCTTTGCATGGTATACTGCATTTGCTGCTCTTCTTGCCTTGAAACTTCCTGATGGGTTAGCAGCTTCGTCTTTTATGAAGATTCTTGCTCCTTTACCTTCAGGTGCGCACTTTCTTGCAAGCGCCGTTAAATTCTTTAATTCTAAAACAGGAGTGTTTCCTACATTTACTTCTCTTTGAATTCTTTGCATTTCTTCTAGAGAATATCCTGTTTCTCTCATCATTTTTTCATAGTCAAATGCAATAGAGCCACTTTCAAAATCTGAATAGTCAATTCCAACAGACTTTAACATGATCTCTGGTTTGCGAGCCATTACGGAAGCATAATCATTTGATTTTATCATTATTTTTCACCTCCGAATAAAATTCCTCTTACCTGTGCATCAATTGTTAACAGTTCTGGTATGAATTTGCCGAAATCATGAGTGTAATATGAATTCACCTCAATCAGATTTCCCACTTCTTTTCTGCCTGTAACTGTAAGAATTTCCACTTCATCTCCCATATTTGCATCTGCCTGTAGGAAGCCTTTTACCCATAATTCCAAAGGGCACTTTTTAGTATCATCTGGGACTTGTGGTGCTCTCTCTTCTGGCTTTAGAATATTTTTATGGATTCTCACCCATTCGCCTTTTTTAATCATTTTTTCCTCTCCTATAATCAACTATTTAACTAGCTTTGCTTCTTCACAAATCATATTTCTCATGTCACCCATAATTGCTCTTGGCACTGGAATGTCAATCATTGTCTGTAGACCTGGTCTTGCATTGATTACGTGTGGGATTGTATTTAAAATCATGGCCATTGTTCCAATGCCACCTTCGATTTCTGGTGTGTTAAGCATATTGATATCAGGGTTACCCTTGATGATTACATAATCTCCTGTAGTCTCACCAACCTGTTCTGGCTCGATCTGCTGTGGATGATCCATTTCCATCTTAAGCTCTCCATCAACGTATCCGTAGCCCTTCATTGCAACGCCAGCAATGCTGCCTGCCTTAGCAAATCCGTATGGAGATTTTCTATCAACATCTGTGATTATAGGTTCCATATCCTGCTCAAACTTGTCAACTTCCCAGCCAAGAGCCTCTGCAATCATGCCAACAGATTCATGGAATCCAACGTGGCCTGCCAAAGTTCCTTCTGCCTTACCTTTATTAAATTCTTCAACACTGATACCAATTCCCTGTTCTTCCATTACTGCAGGTCCAAATGGTGATAAGCTGTTTACACGTCTTGAAAGAATGTGATCAACTGTTTCGCACCCACCTGTCCAAAGGATAACCAAAAGGTCCATAATTAGTCCAGGATTTACCCCTGTTCCAAGTACGGAAACCCCATTAGCCTTTGCAATTTCGTCTAACTGTTTAGCTAATTCAGGTTCCTGAGCTTTTGGATATGCCATTTCCTCTGCCGAAGTAATAACATTAATTTTCTTTTCCATTACGAATTTCAACTTGTCAAATACTTTACTTGTGTATGAATCTGTACATACAACTACAATGTCTGCTGCACCCTCTTTAATTACTTCCTCAGAAGTTCCTACGATAACATCTTCCCTGTCACCTCTTTCCATTCCTGGCACAACCTCATATAAGCTTTTTCCTAATTTATTTCCAATATCGATGGCACCTACGATGTCAACGCCTTTTTTCTTAGTGATCATTTTTCCAATACCGCCGCCCATTGCGCCTAGTCCCCAAAGAATTACTTTTACATTTTTCATATTTTTTTCTCCTTTTCATCTTTATATACATGATAATGATTTATTAATTTTTTACATATTGTTGTACCCATTATTATATCCATATATAACGCAACTTTCATGCCAACTAAATTTGGCATTTTTATTTCCCACCTGGAATGGGTACTTTACTAGTGTTACCCATTGCTATTTACATATTTATTCTTTTGACAAAAAACTAAAGTGCAAATATATTTGCATATTTTTAGCAAATATATTTGCACCTTCCCTTTTACTTGTATTAAATACTATATTTTTTCAATTTGTGCTGTAGCGTCTGCCTCTTAACCCCTAGTTCTTCAGCAGCTTTAGAGATATTCCCATTGGATTTTCCTATTGTTTGCCTAATCAAATTTTCTTCTATCTTGCCCAAATATTTCATCATTCCCTGCTCTGGATCGTAGTCATATCCCAGACTTAGATGTTTTTCAATATGTTCTGGCAAGTAAATGTGCTTTTCTGTAAGAACGTGTTCCTTCTCTGCCAATGAGACTGCCGACATTATAACATTTTCAAGTTCTCTAATGTTTCCTGGGTAGTCATGGCTAGCCAATTTTTCTATGGCTCCCTCTGATGCCATCCATATCTCTTTCTCATATTTTTTATTGTATTTTTCCAAGAAATGTTGTACCAAAATAGGTAGGTCATCTAATCTATTGCGCAAAGGCATAATATTCATACTTACGATGTTCAACCTATAGTACAAATCCTTTCGCAAGGCTCCCTCTTCTAAAAGAACTTCTGCCGGCTCATTAACTGTGGCAATAATCCGCACGTTTACTGGAATGTCTTTGGATCCGCCCACTCTACGGATATAATCTTCCTGAAGCACTCGCAAAAGTTTACTCTGTAGGTCATAAGGCATTGCACTGATTTCATCAAGAAGGAGTGTTCCTCCACTTGCTTGTTCAAAAAGCCCAGCCCTGTCCACAGCCCCTGTAAATCCACCTTTTGTAGTTCCAAAAAGAATTCCTTCCAGTAGGCTTTCTGGCAAGGCCGCACAGTTTTGTGCTAAAAACGGAGCGTTTTTTCTAGCTCCTTCGAAATGTATACTCTGAGCAAAAAGTTCTTTACCTGTGCCTGTTTCACCGTAAATAAATACGGTAGCATCTGTCCTAGCCGCCTTTTTACCACGTTCAATCACCTGGAGTAATTGTGGATTTTTCCCAATAATCTGGTCAAACTTGTACTTTTTTATTTTAGGAGTTTCAACCTTAAATGGCTCAATTTTTTCCTCCTGAAGCTGTAAAATAGTGTCGGACATGGATTTAATTTTAGTAATATCTTTAGCAACTTCAATAGCCCCAATCACCTTCCCATCAACCTCCACTGGCACTGTAGAATTTATGGTAGTTATTTCCTTGCCGTATTGATTTAGGTATGTTTGCTGCTGATTCAATGTGGCTTTGTTTTTTTGCAAGGCTCTATACAAAGTACTCTCTCCTAAAGGAATATGGTAAAATACTTCTCGAAATGGTTTTCCCAGTGCATCCTCACGATTTATTTTTTCAAGTGCTGCCATCTCATCATTGTAAATTATGGTCTTTCCATTTTCGTCTACTACATGAATGGCTTCACTGAATATTTCCGTTAAATGTTCAATAATCTTTTCGTAATCTTTTGCTTTCATATCCGCCCCTTTCCATAGTTAATCTTTATAGTTTAACACAGAAAAAATATCGGTGCAAATATTCTTGCACCAACAAGCTACGTCTTTTATTAAAAACATAAATATACTACATAAAATTTCTCTACTTTTCTTGACAAAATCCCCCAAAAAAGTGTATTGTTAAACAGTAATATACATTGTTTAGGAGGACTTTACGTCATGCGACTTAGAAAATATACAGAAGAAATGCAAGAAGAGGAAATCGTTATGATTGCAACGGTATCTGATGCCCTTGCTCACCCTGCCAGAATCAAAATTTATCGTTTTATCATGCAAAACAACAAGGATCGAACCCTTGTCTGCAATAAAGATATTGTCGCTAACTTTGACTACGCACAAGCAACTATCTCACAGCACGTTAAAAAACTAGTGGATGCCGGCCTTGTTGAAGTTAAAAAAACTAACCGTTTTTCTTACTATTATGCTCACATCGGGACTTTGGCAAAGTACCTTTCCGCCACCAGAAAATTCGAATAGCAAAACCACATATTAAAACGCCAATTAAAAGTGCCGCCCCTAAAGCCACTTTCAAAGTCATACTATAGCCAACTTTTTTATCCCATTTATCAATCAACTGACCTTTTTCATTATATGAGGCAAGCTTCAGTTGATTTTTTTCTACGCTAACTATTTGGTATGAGCTTTCTAATGCGTCTACATTCTCCACATACCCTGGAACTTTCCCTTCTTTATAGTAGTTGCTCCGTTTCTGCCCTGAATTTCCCATTACATAAGTAATCCCTCCAATTGGTTTAGTCCGCATATACACATGTTGATGACCACAAAGCACTAAATCTACTTCTCCCAGTTCAAATCTAGCCTCCCAAGATTTTCTTATTTGTTTGTAAATGTCATTTCCGTCAGAAATCCCATAGGCAGGGTGATGCATGACTACGATTTTCCACTTATCATCTACACTTTTTAAATCCTCATCGATCCAATTGTTAATCTTTTTTCTTTCAGCCTTCCATTTTTCCTTACCCATCCTTTTCTGCCTACTATCCATAAAAAAACATGAATTTAAAGACAAAATATGACAATTAGCATAATCAAAGGAGTAAAACTCTTCTTCTAGACCTTTTGGACCATTTGAAGGCAACTCATTCATCTTTACATAGGTCTTTGGAGATGAACCTTTGTCATGATTTCCCGGTGTGCTCATCAATGGAATTTCTCCAAATACTAGAGCCGCATTTTCATAGAAAATCTCCCACTCTTTAAGTGTCTTTGCCGAATTGACCATGTCTCCACCAGTAAGGCCAAATGTAATTTCTGGATTCTTTTGATACATTGTTTCCACCAATTTTCCCCAGCGATTATAGTCGGAAACTTTTTCTTTTTCATATTGAACATCTCCAAGAAAGGCAAAAGAAAAACCTTCTTCTGTGTGGGACATTTTATTTTCAGAGTCGATTCTTTCTCCACGAACCATTGGGCCTGTAGTAAAGCTGCCCGTCTTCGACCATGTTTTTCCGTCTCCAGTGCGATAATCATAAGTTGTTTTCTGGCTAAGTCCCTTAATGGTTACGTTATTCCTGTAATATTTGCCTTTAAAGGTGGAAAACCCCGTTCCTCGTACCCGTTTCCCGTCAGACCAGCCCTCGTATTGCTTCTTGTATTCCACGTATCCTACCGTCTTATTATCTCCTTTCCATGAGATAGTTTGGGTATGTGCATTATCCTCAGTCCAGGACAATATGGTTTGGCTCGCCGCAAAACACTGGCATGGCAGCACCATGCCAAGTATTAAAATTATAAGTAATATGCCCTTCTTCATTAGCAGTCCCTCCAAAAACAGTATTTACAATTACATACTGTTCTATGCGAAAGGCCTGGAAAAAATGAATATTTAAGAAAAATCGAGCATACAAAAAAACAGGACAGAAAAATCTAAAAAATAGTTTTCTCTGCCCTGTTTTTTGGGCTTATGGTATGGTTATTTTCCTCAAGGTATAGTGGCCGCTACTGCATTTGATATGGTTCCCTTAAATTTTGTGTTGTCTGTCTTCAGGCCTAAGGGTTTGACTCTGTAATAATACTTTTTCCCTTTTGCCAGATTTGTGTTTGTGTATTTATAGGTGGTGCTGCCTACGGTCTTTACCTTGGTGTAAGTCTTTTGATTACTTCCCCTTCGGTAGATCTCATAACCTTGCGCCATCCTTAGCTTGTTCCACGTTATAGATATAGAGCTACTTGATTTTTTGGTGGCTGACATTACTATTGGCGCTGGCAGAGTATTAATAGCTGTTAAAGTTTTTCCTGCATACACAGTTGACGCTGATTGATACCAAAGCGTCCCATCAATTAGGCTAATGCCTGAAGTTATTCGTGGCGTCGCTTCTAAAACTTCCTCTTTACTTTCGCCTATCTGCCATCCAATAATTCTTTTGCCATCGTTGTAATAAAGCTGCTTTCCCTTCCTTGCTAAATAGCTAGAAGTAGTAATCTTATCTAGTGATTTTGTCCCTGAGGAATTTGTTTTTTTTAAGGCTTTATCTTTAATGTAGTAGTAGTCTTTGATCTTTTGGCTCTTGTCAACATAAATAGCAGATGCTACATTTTTCCAGGTGTTATACTTTGAATGTGTCTTTCCTGCGGTTACTTTAGATCCGTTGTAAGTCCCTTTGTAGCCTCCATGCTTTTTTGTCATACCACTTTCACTAAGAAGAAAGTGATCGTGCCTTGCTTTTCCAAGGACATCATTTTTTCCATCGTCGTCCCAGGTCAAATCTAGCTGATAATATTTTCCATCGATTTTTATAACATTCCAAATATGATTTAGAGCCTTGCTATTTACGTAGTCGCAATAGATTCCCAGTTTGTCTTTCATAATGTATTTGTATACCATGGCATAGGACTGGCAAACCCCTATTTTATTTACAAGAATACCGTATGCCCTGTATGACAAAGACGGTACACTTTTCCCACGAGTATCATATGCTGCGGATTGGATTAGGTAATCGTGTATTGTAAGAGCCTTTTCGTAATCAGTCATAGACTTGTCTACTGCAGCTAGAACCTTCTTGACCTCTCCGTTAAAGGCTTTCTTTGCAAGTGCTGTATTAGCCGCCGACATAGTGTATTCAACTGATACATATACTATATATCCAGAAGTATATGAAGTTTGCATTTTAGTGCCTATGTAAAAGAGCTCCGGGTGATTATTAATTGCCCTTTCTGTTGCCTTGTGAACTTTTTCCATTCCTGCGTCAGTCGCTGACACCTTATATTTGGATATGTTAATAGTTTTTTTTCGTGCCTTTAACCCTGCAGCAATATAGTTCTCCAATGATGCCTGAGAAGTAGTAGCTCCTGGCCTAGAATCAGCCTGTGTGAATTTCCCATCTTGGATCAATTTCAAATCTGCAGTTATTGTCTGCATATCCGTGTCTTTAGCCAGAGCCAGTCCTGTTTCCCCATATACAGGACTGATGCCTATGGCTGTTAGCTGTACAATCAAACAGATTGCTACAGTTGTTGTTAATCCCTTTCTTTTCATTCTCTATCCCTGTCTTTTTTTATTTTACTTTTGCATATGTTTTTGCTGAAAATTCTCCACATTTCTTTACCTTGTTAACAGTTTTAAATGCCGCTACTTTGTAGTAATATGTCTTACCATTCGTAAGCTGCTTATTTACATATTTCACTGTTGAACCTGGTTTTACTGTAGCCACTGTCTTATATTTGCCATTCTTTGATGTTGCTCTTTGTACAACATATCCTGATACTTCACTAGCTTTGCTCCAGTTTACCTGAATAGAAGATTCACCTATTGCTTTTGCCTTAATTCCTTTTACTGTTGGTGGAATAGGCTTTACTCCATCTATCTTGGAATCTGCACTCTTTATACTTCCTGCGTACGCTATCACTTTAAAGTAGTAGGCTTTGCCTGTTGTTAGATTTGCCTTAGTATAACTTAAGCCTTTAGTTGTTGCAACTTTCTTGTATGTACCCTTCTTTGATGTTGCATAATATACTTCATATTTATTTGCGTTTGCAACCTTTGTCCAAGATATTTTTGCTTTTGTTGATCCTGCTGATACTGCTTTAACATTAGCTGGTTTTCCAAGGCTTACCTCTACATTACAGCTTGAATATTTGCCTCCTGGTGCTGTAGCCCTAATAGTCGCTGTTCCTAGTTTTTTACCCTTTACTGTTCCGTTATCTACGGTTACAACAGATTTATCACTAGTTGTCCAATCGATTTTATTAGGTAATGGTGTGTTTGCTCCAAATTTAGCCTTAAGCTTAATGGTTCCACCACAATTTACAGCCTTAATACGAGGTGTGGTTGCTTTTTCGCTAGCTAGCTGATCTGAAATAATATATTCAGCACCGTAAGCCAATGTAAATTCCATTCTTCCATTTTCACCTACTGTAAATGGACTTCCCTCAACTAATTCTAATGTCTCTTCATCATCCTGATCATCTTCGTCCTGGTCATCTTTGTCCAGGTCGTCTTTGTCGGCATCTTTGTCCTGGTCATCTTTGTCGGCATCTTTGTCCAGGTCGTCTTTGTCATCATCTTCATCCTGGTCATCTTTGTCCTGGTCGTCTGCATCCTCTTGATCTTCATCATCCTCGTCCACATCGCCATCGTCGTCGTTATCTCCGTCTGCATCGTCTTTATCTTCCTCATCGTCTATATCTTCCATTCCTGGATTGATACAGTACAAGTAAGCTGTGGTTCCAGCTGGATAAAGTGTCGCATCTGGCGCCATGGCAATCTCCACTGGTCCTGGGAAATCTCCTTCATGCTCAAGCTCTATGCCAAGAGCCTTTGTTCCTGCTGGTAATTTACCATCACTTGTATAGTCTTCTTCTTCTTCATCTTTGCTAATTCCCATGTCTACAGAAGTTGTTGTATTTATAATCTTGCTGGTGTCAAATGAGAATGCTGCTCCTACTTCTTCAGTGTCAGCTGGGTCTGGCTGAGAAACAAATACAATTGTTGATAATCTGTCTTTTGCCGCCTTAGCTGCATCAAATACTTTCGCTTTAATTTCTGGCTCTTCTCCACCTTTTGTCCATACAAGGTTAACCACTAAAGCCTCATTTGTAGCTGCCCCTTTAATAGCATCAAGAATCGCTGCTGAATCTACGTCCCCATCAGCGTTTACCGTTGGCGTTATCTCCTTTATGATTTTACCTTCTGTTCCTGGCAAGACTGGAGTACCTAAAGCTTTAGTGTTTGCCCAAGTCAAGCTTGGTACTGCCATAATAAAGGCCATGGCAACGGCTATCAAGCCAAATATTAACTTTCTACTCGTCGTCGTTAGTCTTAATTCCATTTTCTTCCTCCTTAACATAACAAAGATACGATAAATAGACTTGATAAATAGGCTTGTCCATTTATCTGATTTGCTGTCAATATATCATAATTATGTGAAAAAGTATATCGTTTTGCCAACATTTTCATGATTTTTCAGCCTACTTAGAAAGTTTAATTTTTCCACCTGTTTTTTACTTAAGATAACTATTAAAAATACGCCAAGGTTTTCCCTGACGTATTTTTAGCAAATTATGAATTTTTAGTAATGAAGAAATTGTTTTTGATTATCTGATCTGTCTTTAATATACCACAGCCATATACCAATGTATGTTGTTCTAACAACATTTCTCCACTATTTTTCCACAAGCTCAAATTTGTTTTTTTTAAATCGGATTAAGCCGTCTCGTTGCATTTCATTCAGCTCATAGGAAAGAGCACTTCTATTGACGCATAAGTACTGGGCAAGCTGCTCTCTGTCCATATTTATGGTAAAAGAGTTGGTTCCCGCTTTCTTTCGTAAAATCTCCAGATAAACCATGACTCTTTGTCTCAGGCTACGCTTAGCCAACATTTCAATCTTGTAAAGCTTCTTTACATTATCACTTGCTAAAATTCGCACCAAAGCTGTAATTAAATCAACCTTGTATTCCCCTTGAAACAGGCTATCCATAGGAATCATTAAAACCTGCGTACCCTCTTCAGCCACATAGTTCATAGGGGCTGTTTGAATGATAGATGCTGCACCTTCAAGACCAAATATTTCTCCCTTATCGTAGGTGTATACCAGATGGATATCTCCGTCTAAATGGGGTTTTTCACCTCTGACCAATCCACAATGAACAAGACCAATCATCTTTATTTCCTCATCCTCGGAAAAAATCATTGCCCCCTCATTATATTTCTTTTTCAGAACATTAAGCCCATTAAAAGCCTTTCCCTGATCCCCTACCTCTACTTCACTCAAGAGTCTTGATTGTAAAACCGTCTGCAAATATTCCTGGTTCATCTTCTTCCTGCCCTGTTTCCTTTCCCAAATTTACTTAATATATATATAATACCACAAACATGCCACTTGTAAAAAATGCTCCCATCTTCACCCCAATCAATGACGTAAGATTAACGATAAAATACATTATAAATGAGCATTTTGTGTCTCCTTTATTCTTACCTATAAGGTATATGCTCGCCGCTTTAGAAAAATAAACTAAACCTTTCTCCCTAGGAGTCTTTCCAATCTTACCTTTTGCTCTTCTCTTGCAAATCCGTAACCGTACTGGTAGAAATCTAAGACGTCAGCATCTTTAACGACTTCTTCCAAATGGCTCCCCACTTCCCCCTTTTTGCTATGGTTTTTAACTGCAATTCCTATTTCCTGAATTTCAGCCTCTTCAAAAAGCTTAGTTCCTCTGAGAAATTCCATAACTGGTTCATAGCCAACTTCTGCATGATTTTCCTGTTTTCCTGTAATGATTCGGCCGTAGTCGTGGACAGCACAAGCACAAGCCGCAAGTATTGGATCCACACCCCTCTCCTCAGCAAAAATATAGCCTAATTTGGCACAGCTAGAAATGTGAACTCTCTCCCAATCTATGAAGTGTGATCTTTCCGTAACAATCGCTTCATACTTATCAATTTCTTTTAGCAATGCACTTTGCAATCTTAATATTTTCTTCATGGGTCCTCCTTACTTGTGATATGATTCACCCTTAATAATTTTAAAGCTTCTATATATTTGTTCCAGCAAGATCACTCTCATCATTTGATGGGTAAAAGTCATGTTGGAAAAAGACAATTTGAAATCAGCTCTCTGACTCACTTTCTCAGATAGTCCCAGGGAGCCACCAATAATAAAGGTAATTTGGCTTTTCCCTTCAATCCCTAAGTTTTCCACCTCTTGTGCCAGTTTTTCCGAAGATAAATTCTTTCCCTGGATTTCCAAAGTGATTACATAGTCCGTGTTTTTAATCCTAGATAAAATGCGCTTGCCCTCACCTTCTTTCACCGCCTCTTCATCGGCTTTAGACGATTTTTCCGGAAGGCGTACTTCCTTTAGTTCATCAATGTTGATTTGGCAGTACCCAGAAAGCCTTTTGACATACTCTGTTGCAGCTTCTGTCCAGTATCTCTCTTTTAATTTGCCAACACAAAGAATTGTTATATTCAAAGCTACACCTCATACACTTCACTTAAAGAATCTCTATCCATTACATCCATTTTCAGCTTGTCTCCCAAAAATACATCTGATTCATGGAGAATATTTTTTATAGTCATTGCCGCAAGGTCTGGGGCATTATTTTGATTGCTTAAATGACCAAGAAGAACCCTTCTCACTTTGTCTCGTGCCTCAGTAAGTCTGCAAATACAGTCTCCTGCCGTCACGTTGGACAAATGGCCATTATCTCCGAGAATTCTACGTTTAAGTGAATATGGATAATTACCCATCTGCAAGACTTCCACTTCGTGATTTGCCTCTAGGACAAGAAGGTCTGCGTCCATAATTTCCTCAAAAATTTCATCTGAAACATACCCCACATCAGTCACAATACTAATCTGCTTGTTCTCAACATAAAATGAAAACCCTACAGGTTCTGCCGCATCATGGGGTATTGGAAAAGGGCGAACCAGAATATCCTCTATGTAAAAATCTTCTCCTGTAACGAAAAACCCCTTCTTCTCTTTGGCCACTTCACGCTGTATGTTTTTCCACGTAGCTTTATTCGCATACGCCTTGGCTCTTCCAATCTTTTTAGTAACTATAGGAAGGCTTCTCACATGGTCAATATGTTCATGGGTAATCAAAATCCCGGCCACCTGATCAAGCTGCGTATTAGTGTCTTTAAGCCCCTGGAATATTCGCTTTCCACTTATGCCTACATCCACAAGCAAGGCAGTGTCATTTCTTTTTATCATATAACAGTTGCCACTGCTGCCACTGGCAAATGAACAAAAATTAAATGCCATATATTGTCCTCTACTCTCCTACTAAAATCTTTCCATCTTCATCTACGCCGATGACTTTCTCGCCAAGCTTACGCAGATATCGTATATACTCTACCATGTCTTTTTCTATTTTTTCTCCAGGGCACAGGATTGGAATCCCTGGTGGATAAGGAATAATCATGGAACCACATATTCTCCCCACGCTCTTTTCCAAAGGAACAAATACTTTTTTCTCTGGAACCGCCTCTAGTCCTGGCTCTTTTGGCATAGGTGGTTTTGTAGCATCTGTCATCCTAGCTGTCCCTTTGTCCATGCCTTGCTTTTTCCTGGAAAAATATGCTGCTGCCTTGCCAAGCTCCTCTATGAGCCGGTCATAATCACCCTTTGTGTTTCCTATACCGGTCATAAACATGAGAATGTTTCCCGTTGTCAACTCGGCGAAAATATTTTTCTCGATTAGGAATGCCTCAAGGTCATTGGCTGTAATCCCTAATCGGGTTGTATCTACGTTAATCTTGCTTTCATCAAACATTTTCAGGCCTTGAATTACATCAAGCCCTTCTATTTTACTTAATTCCTCATAAGTTACCTTTAGATGATCTGCCCATTGATCCATTAACTCCTTACCGTTAACCTCTAGTATTTCTGCGTTGATGTCAAGGCTAGCCATAAGCACGTATGATGGGCTAGTGCTTTGGATTGTCTGTAGCTTATCTTCCAAAAGGTGTACTGGCACTAACCTGGAATTGTAGTTTAACACTGCGCTTTGAGTTAGTGAGCCAAGAGTCTTATGAGTACTGTTAATGACAATGTCTGCTTCCGATTCCTCTGCACAAAGAGGATAATTCTCCCCTACAGCCTTTCCCAACCACTTCATGTGAGCCCCATGGGCCTGATCCACAATTAGCACTTTCCCATGGTCATGAGCTACTTTTGCGATAGCCTTAATATCACTACAAATCCCGTAATAGTTAGGGCTAGGCAAAATTATCGCCCCGCTCTCTGGTGCATTTTCAATTTGCTTTTTCACTTCTGCCACGGTGATTTCGCCCAGGATTCCGTATTCCTGATTCATTTGTGGATGCATATATACTGGAGTAATATCCCCTAGTGTTAAAGCGTTAAATACTGACTTGTGACAGTTTCTGGCCATAATCAATTTGCCGCCTTTGTTTACTGAAGCCAAAATAGATGCAATAATGCCGCCGCTAGTGCCGTTAATAAGCAGGTATGACTTATCTACATTATATAACCTTGCGTATCGCTTCTGAGTCTCCTTGAGAATTCCTTCCGTTTGAAATAGATTGTCTGCTCCAGGAATTTCTGTAATATCACAATCAACAAAGGCTTTTAAAAATTCTCCATAACCTAATCTTTCATAAAAGGCTGACCCTTTATGTCCCGGCATATGAAATGATATAGGTTTTTGTCTGGCATGATCTAATAAAAATTCAACAGTTGTTCTACTCATCTTTGGTTTTCTCCTCTCTTCTCATATTCTCTTACTATAGCAGATTGGGGCTGAAAAGAAAACTGTAGATTTTCTCTATTGCCTATGCTAACATTAAGGCACAGACAGGAATAAGGAAGGAAATCACTATGAAAGATGATAACATTTTACGTATATATACAGATGGAGGCTGCTCGGGAAACCAAGATGATGAAAACTTTGGTGGGTGGGGGGCTGTTTTAGAATTTGCAGGCCACAGCAAGGAGCTTTACGGCGGTCAACTTAATACTACAAACAACAGGATGGAAATGACTGCCCTTTTAGAAGCTTTTCGTGCCCTCAAAAAAGAAAACCAGATTATAGAGGTCTATTCAGACAGCTCATATCTAATGGATTGCTTCAGGAAAAAATGGTATGCAAATTGGGTAAGTAACGGTTGGAAAACCTCCGGCAAAAAACCAGTAGAAAACCGAGATCTATGGGAAGCTCTCCTTCCTTATATTGATCTTCATCAAATTAATTTTTATCGTGTAAAGGGTCATGTCAACTTAAAAAGTAAAGCTACAAACCTAGACAAACTTTACGAAAAATTTGTCAAATGGAATGGTGTAAAGTTCACTTTTGAAGACTTTAAATACGTTATTGATAAAAATAATAAGGCTGATGCTTTGGCTAATATGGGTATTGATCAGATCCGCCAGTAGCATTAATCCATGGATATTTTATAAACTGCCTCTATGGCAGTTTTTATTTGTTTTTTTGTATTATATGGACTCACGCTAATGCGAACGGCTCCCTGATCCCATGTACCAATGGTCTTGTGGGCAAGGCCGGCACAGTGATATCCACCTCTCACCGCAATTTGCCAATCCTTGTTTAACCTTTCAGCTACTTCCTCGCAGCTTTTCCCCCGAATATTAAAGGCGGTAATTCCCGCCTTCTTCCCTCTTTCCAGTGGCCCGTAAACTTGCAGACCTCCCATGTTTCGAAGAGCCTGATCTAGGATAGAAATCAGGCCACTTTCATAGGTCTCTATGGTACCTACCCCTATGGAATCAACATATTCCGTGGATGCCCTAAGACCCGCTATCCCTGGGGCATTTACCGTTCCCACTTCGAAGCCTTCTGGCAATTCCATGGGCTGAACAAGCTCCTTAGATGCGGTGCCCGTCCCCCCTTCCATGATGGGATTAAGGCAAATATCTTTTCCCAGATAAAGAAAGCCTGTGCCCATAGGTCCCATAAGTCCTTTGTGTCCAGGTGCGGCAAATAAGTCTATTCCTAGTTCCTTAACATCTAATGGTAGATGTCCCGCCCCTTGCGCCCCATCCACCATGAATAAAATTTCATTTTCCCTGGCGATTTTCCCGATTTCTTTAAGGGGCATGATAGTCCCTGTCACGTTGGCAGCATGAGTACAGACAATCAGCTTTGTGTTTTCCCTTATCGCTAATCTTACCAATTTTGGGTCCAATGTGCCATCTTCCCTACAAGGCAAAATAGTGTGAATAATTCCCTTTTCCTCTAGGGCTACAATAGGCCGCAGAACAGAATTATGCTCCATAGCTGTTGTTATTACATGATCACCCGGGGATAGAATCCCTTTGATCCCCAAGTTTAAGGCTTCTGTGCAATTGGCGGTGAAAATAATCTGATCTGGCTTTTCCATATTAAAAAACTCAGTCAATACTTTTCTCGCCTTATATACTTCTTCTCCAGTTCTCATGGACATATCATGGCCTGACCGTCCTGGATTGCCGCAGTATTTAATCATACAAAGATTCATGGCCGAAACCATAACTTTTGGTTTAGGAAAGGATGTTGCTCCGTTATCCAAATAAATCATAAGCGTTCCTCCTATATTAAAAATAGAGGGCATCAAACTATATTTCTAGTTTGACGTCCTCTCTTAGTTTATGTATTTTTAATTGATAGGGTGTCAATATCCACAAATACAAAGACAGCCTATAAATCAAAATAGTGATAATTCTTATTTCCTTTTATATTTAAGAACCTTTTCTTTGCGCTCTTTGGAAACCCTATATGACTCCCTGATTTTCTGTATGGTTTTGTTCTGTGTTGTATCATCTAGCTGTCCCCACTTCAGTACCGCCTCTGTTTTTTCTGGAAACCTTATGTAGCACAAGCAAAGGCACCAAGCAACTCCCATCATCACGTAATATGCCGGGTTATTTATCTTCTGCAAAGACTCTAAAGCCCGATCAATATATCTTTCATTAATGTAGTAGTCAAGGAGCATAACAACTCCAAAGCGAATAATAAATTCTTTGTCTTTTTTCCGAAATTCCTCATCATTTCTTAAGAATTCTTGAAGGAATTCCCAAACTACCTCTTCATTCTTACTTACCCATTTTTGCGTTGCAATAACTGTGTCGCAGGTAGCCCAATTGTCAATGTAAGGAACGAATTCAATAAGCAATTCAAGACGCTTGTCTACTTTCATCTTCCCATAGCCTATTAACATTCCATGGATAAGTCTCTCCTCAAAAAAACAATCCTTTGGAAGCTGATTTATGTACTCTAAAAAATTCTCTTTTGCCAATTCTTTAGCAACTTTTCTTATATCAGGAACTCTAATTCCTATCACTTTTTCTATATCTATCCCAGGAATCAATTTGCAATTAAATTTTTTGTAGTCTGCCTCCCTGCATGACTTAAGCTGTGCCAATATTTTTTCTCTCATATTAAATCTTCCAACTCCTGTCTATAAGTTTTCCCAGCCGTGAAGACTTTACATAAATGGCACTTTCTGGACACACTTCTTGACAACAGTAACAGCGAATGCATTTTTTATAATCAAATATAGGAATCTTATCCCCCTTCTTTAAGGATAATGCCTTCTCTCCCAGGGGACAGCACTGAACGCAAATTCCGCAACCTATACAATTGTTTTTCTCCAGTTTAGGCTTTTTTTCAAAAAATATTTTTAAAAGCCTCATCCCATTTAAGTGTTTAGCAAGGGCAACGGCTCTCTCCACATCAAAGTCTGGATTCCCAAAGCGTTGGCCTGCCTCTTCCAATGTAAACTTTCCATCTTCTGTGATGACTTCCACATCTTCATATGTTCCCACACCATACTCCTGACCGTAGACATTGGTGGGTACTAACTTAGGATCTAGGTTCACCAATTTGCAAAAAAGGCTGTCAAGCGCAACTGGATCTGCTGATGCCAAAATCAATTTCATAGATGTTGGTGTGCCAGAGTTTGGTCCATTGCCTTCCATGGCAATAATCCCGTCCATGATATGAAGCTTTGGCTTAACTAGACAGTTCAGGTCACCTATCATCTTTGCAAAAACGTCTGCATTTGGAAACTTTGTATGGGCAACTCCCTTGTTAAATCCATACACACAGCCAAAAGTATTTTTCATCGCACCTGTTACCCGCTCCAGCATATGAGTTTTCATCTTGCAAATATTTATAATGCTGTCTGTATTTAATACGCCTTTGCACAGGACAAATTTCTTAGCCACATGGCCTTCTGGAAAGGGAGTTTCATCCCCTTGGCTAAAATCTTCTGGCAAAATACCTAAATCATCTGCCTTTTCCTTGATTCCACAGCCCTCTGCAATCCGATCCAAACCAAGGATGTGATTTGCTGAAGAATCTCCATAATACAAGTGCTCATACCCTTCTTCCCTCAGCAGTTTTCCCACTCCATAAAACACCGCTGGGTGAGTGGTTGCCGCCTTTTCAGGAGGGGACATGGACAACAGATTAGGCTTAAGCAAAATCCTATCCTCTTTGTTCACAAATTTATCAAGACCTCCTAGAAGGCTTACCGCACTTGCTATGCTGCCACTTACTTGATCTTCTTCATATGTTCTGCACTTAACTAGCGCTACTTTGCTTTTCATTTATATGGCCTTCCTATTTTTATTGCTTCATTTTTCTGCTTATTTGTCTAATTATAGACCATTCTCGCCAATTGACAAGGCACAAAAACCAGGATATTATATAATCAATTGTAAAAATTTACACGAAAGCGAGTAATGAACATGAAACAGAATTTCAAAGTAACAAAAACAACTAACCCTAAAGCTAAGCCTAATCCAGACACACTAAGGTTTGGAGTGGATTTTACAGACCATATGTTTATTATGGATTATCAAGAAGGCAAAGGCTGGCATGATGGAAGAATTACACCTTATGCACCTCTTGTCTTGGATCCTGCAGCAGTGGTTTTTCACTATGCGCAGGAAATGTTTGAGGGGCTTAAAGCCTATAAAGCCAAAGATGGTCGAGTACTCCTATTCAGGCCAGATATGAATGCAAAGAGAACTAACAAAACAAATGATAGATTGTGCATTCCACAAATGGACGAGGATTTGTATGTTGATGCTGTCAAAGCTTTGGTAGAAATAGACAAGGATTGGATTCCAGAAAAAGAAGGAACTTCTCTATATATCAGGCCATTTATCATTGCTGACGAACCATTTCTTGGGGTAAGACGTTCCAATCACTATAAGTTTATCATTATCCTTAGCCCTGTTGGTCCTTACTATGTTGGCGGCCTTACACCTACTAAAATCTATGTAGAAGACAACTATGTTCGTGCCACTGTAGGTGGTACTGGTGAAGCTAAGTGCGGCGGCAACTATGCTGCAAGCTTAAAGGCTCAGGAAGAAGCTCATGAAAAGGGTTATGAGCAAATCCTATGGCTAGACGGAGTTCATAGAAAATATGTTGAAGAAATCGGTACATCAAATGCCTTTTTCATCATTGGGGATGAAGTAATTACGGCTCCTTTAGACGGCACTATATTACCAGGAATCACTAGAAATTCCGTGATCGCACTTCTAAAGGACAAGGGTCTTAAGATTTCTGAACGAAAGATTACTATTGATGAAATTTGTCAAGCTCACAAGGATGGCACTTTTAAGGAAATGTTTGCCTCCGGCACTGCTGCAGTAATTTCTCCCGTTGGAGAGCTTTGTTACAAGGGAAATCAAATGGTTATCAATGGTGGCGGCATCGGTTCTGTAGCTCAAGCTCTATATGACACACTTTATGGAATACAGACAGGTTCTTCCAAAGATACTTTTGGCTGGACAGTTACCTTATAGACAATTAACCAGGAACAATACCAGCATAACTATTCCTAACTAGAGGAACATCCTCTCCAAAAGCGATCAGACTATAGACAGGGTATATCGCCCTGTCTTTTTCTATTTATATTCTTTCCTCTACTAGGTTAAACCCGGCTTTGGTAAGCTGAGCTTTGATTTCTTCCCCTTGGGTCCTATCCTTAGTCTCCATTACAATCTTTAAAAAGCAGCTGTTAATAGCCATGTTGGCATCCCCATTATCATGATGAACCGCCACTACGTTACCTCCACAATTACTGATAATAGTACTTACACCTACAAGCTGTCCCGGCTTATCCGTTAAAGCAATAGTCAAAGTATTTCGCCGGCCGCTCATGATTAAACCCCTTGTAATAACTCTGTTTAAAATGTTCACATCAATATTACCACCACTGACAAGACAAACCACGTTGGCATTTTCTTCTGGGATCTTATCAAACATTACTGCGGCCACACTTACTGCTCCCGCACCTTCTGCAACTAATTTCTGCTTTTCCATTAAGGCTAAAACCGCCGTGGCAATTTCGTCCTCTGTCACCGTAATCATAGCATCCACATATTGGGAAACGATTTGGTATGTGTTGTCGCCAGGAACCCTTACTGCTATACCATCAGCAAATGTATCTACGGTTTGTGTGGAAATTTTCTTGCAGGCTTGCATTGAATTGTACATACTTGGCGCTCCTGCTGCCTGAACTCCATATATTTTACACTCTGGTCTTAGATGCTTGATGGCATATGATATTCCGCTGATAAGGCCACCGCCGCCTACTGGAACCACTACTGCATCCACGTCAGCTAGCTGCTCTAATATTTCAAGGCCAATGGATCCTTGACCTGCCATTACGTCAATATCATCAAAAGGGTGAATAAATGTGTATCCTTTTTCTTCTTGTAATTCAACTGCCCTATTATAGGCATCATCGTAAGCACCACTAACTAAGCAAACTTCTGCCCCATAGCTTTTTGTAGCCTCCACCTTGCTAATAGGTGCTCCATCTGGCATACAAATCAAGGAAGAAATATTGTTTTTTTCTGCGGCCAATGCCACTCCCTGGGCGTGATTGCCTGCGCTACAAGCTATAATTCCTTTGTCTTTTTCCTCTTGACTTAACTGGCTAATCTTGTAATATGCCCCCCTAACTTTGAAACTACCTGTCATCTGTAGGTTTTCTGTTTTTAAAAACACTTTATTTTTCCCACTTAATGCTGGGGCTAAAATTAAGTCTGTTCTCCGAACCACATTCTTAAGTGTAAAAGCGGCATGATATATTTTATCTAATGTAATCATTATAATCTCCTTCAAAATTATTCTATCCCTTTATATTAACGGTTTTTCAATAATTTGCAAGGTATTTTCCCTCTAGTAAGTTGCCTTTTAGAGTGGTACAATATTATTCTAGAAAAGAGGTTTAGTATATGAAAAAGAAATTAGCAGAATTGAATTTAAAACTTAAAGGATTAACTATTTTTAGGGAATTAACAGCTACCCCAGTAATTTTAAAATTACAAATTTTACTGGATGCTTTAGAGAATAAGGATGAAGACGACCAGGTTGAGGCTTATGGTGCATTTGTCTCCGCCCTCTACCCTGAAACGTCAAATTTTAGTTTGTATATAAAGAGTTTTTTACTAAATAACGACAACTTTTATGTAAAGCAACGAGCTGCCGGCAGTCTTTTGTCTCCTCTTGTGGAGAACTGCCTTATGGAGGAAGTCGCTGTATTGCAAGATTTAAGCAAACTCACTTCATCTGATGTGAAATCAGTAATTAGGTACAAAGGCTTCCTCCCTGACTGGGAAAATACTCTATTTGATTTTAAATACGATTACCATGAACGAATTGGCAACCTGCCTCACACCGGCTATGGTATTTACGCAAAATATTCTACCTTCACCTTAAAAGACGGACAAATTATTCCCGTTAAGTACCCCGATCCTCAGTCTGTTGATCAACTTTTTGGCTATCAGCGAGAACGTGACTTGATTATTAAAAACACTCAAGCTTTGATTTCTGGTCAGGGAGCCAGCAATATGCTTCTTTACGGAGATGCAGGAACGGGTAAAAGTTCATCTATTAAGGCTGTTGCTAATTTTTATGCAAAAGACGGTCTCCGACTAGTTGAAGTAAAAAAGAACACCCTTTATCAAATCCCCGATGTGATTGATGAGTTGTCTGCAAACCCACTTAAATTCATTTTGTTTATTGATGATTTAAGTTTTAGCAGCAATGACGATAATTTTTCTGCCCTTAAGGCTATTCTGGAAGGTAGTGTATCTACTGGGGGAAAAAATATTGCTATTTATGCTACTAGCAATCGCCGCCACTTAGTGAAGGAAACTATGGGTGAACGAGATGGAAATGAGCTTCATTTAAGCGATACTCTCCAAGAAACTATGAGTCTGGCCGCTCGATTTGGCCTTACTATTACGTACCAGCGCCCTGAAAGGGATGAATATCTTAGTATTGTGAAACACCTTGCTGTGGAATACGGTCTAGCTCTTGGGGATGATGAACTTTTTCGTAAGGCTGAGGCTCATGCAATTCGTCATAACGGTCGAAGCCCTCGTACCGCTAAGCAATTTGTTGAACTACAAAAGATAGGAATATAATATTAACATATGGTTTTCAACTAAAAAACATGGTTAATCCTACTGTTTAACATGATATCCTCACATTTCTTTTGTAATATATATAACATAGATAGAAAAGGAGTTTTTCATGAAGAAGATCATTCTACCTTCAGTTTTAATTATTTTGATTTTTGTACTCACCGCTTGTAGCGTCAACAAAACAGTATATGGGGAAATTTCTAGTATTACCAATTCAAAGATCTATATAAAGACGGGCTACTATTCTAATACTCCTACTGATTCCTCAAATGAGTCATCTAATGAAAAAAATTCTGAGAATTTTCTTGATGAAGACAGTCCTCCACAAGGCAAATTTATTTCCGACGGAAAGACTGAAAGCTACACCCTTTCAAAAAATATTAACACAGCAAATTTAGTCAATGGTGCCTTAGTTAATATTACCCTAAAGGCTGATAAGGTTTCTGAGATCGAAATTATTAATCAAGCTGGTCGAAAAAGCATAAAATCCGACAATAATTCCATCAAGCTTGCTGGTGTTTATACTATAGATGATGAAGAAGTACTATCTGAAGGTGAATCGTACAAATCCACCCAAAAAGATCAAAATACAGTTTTGGTAGAAAATGCTGGAAAGTTAACTATGACTGACGCAAGCTTGACAAAGTCTGGTAAGACTTCAAGTAATGATAAAAGTAATTTCTACGGATTAAATGGAATCTGCACTATTACTACCCAAAGTACAGCTGATTTTATGGACAGTAAATTGACTTCCTCTTCTAAAGGTTGTAGCGGACTTATTGCTACAGGAACTGGCGCACGTATTAATGCAAACAATGTGACTATTAACACTTCTGGTGATTCTTCCCTAGGGCTTAATTCCACATATAATGGTACTATTGTTGCTAATAAAATGAAGATAAAAACTCTGGGCGATTATGCTCCATCCGTTGCAACTGCTCAGACTCATGGTATAATTCACTTAAGCAATAGCACTCTTAAGTCTACAGGCATAAGCAGTCCTTGCCTCTACTCTACAGGAGAGATTGTAGCAACCAATGTAACCGGCAACACTTCTGCTAGTGAAATCGCTGTAGTGGAGGGAAAACACAATATTACTTTAAAAAATTGCCGCCTTACTGGCTCTGGAGACAATGGAATAGTACTTTATACACCTGCTTCTAGTGAAGAAGAGGAAGGTACCGCCTCATTTACTTCAAGAGGTTCTACCTTAAAAACAAAATCTATAGGACCTATGTTTTATGTGACAAACACACCAGCCAAGATAACTTTGCAAAACTCAAATTTAATATATACCAGTGGTATATTAGCCAAGGCATCTGGAGACCTTGCATTAAAAGGAATCCACCAAAAATTAAAAGGCGACATTACCTGTGATAATATTAGCACTATAGACTTAAGATTAACAAATGATACAACATATAAAGGAGCAGTAAATACAAAAAACTCGGGGGGAAAAGTAACCGTTTCTTTGGACAAATCTAGCAGCTGGACAGTTACCAATGACAGCTACGTAACTACCATAACTAATGAAGCTACTTCTTGTCGCAATATAAAAACTAACGGTTCAAATGTTTACTATGATCCAGATAATAATGCCAACAACTGGCTCAAAGACAATACAATAACCTTGCTCGGTGGAGGGAAACTTCTACCAGTAAATTAACATAAATCAGCTCTTAAACGAGCATACTAACTTTTTCATTCTTTTAAAAAGAGGACATTCCCGATCCACATCGGGAATGTCCTCTTTTGTATTTTGATTAAATCTAGAATAGAAATGGCACTACATAAAGTAGGATGGCCACAACCACAGCTATAATCACAACTGTTCGCCAAATTTTAAATTGCTTGTCCATTTTTGCCTTTTCTTCAGGCAAGGGCTCTTCGTGATTCATTATCTCATCGGCCAACCCTTTGTCCCCTTCTCTGCCATATCTCGCCTGACAAATGAAGAAGATTACTAGACCTAAAACAGACCATATGATTCCTGTCCAAAAAGCTTCTTTGTCAAGTTGTGTCATCATAATTATATAAATGATAGCGCTGACTGGAACTCCTACTGCTATGAAAGGTGCCTTGTATGGCCTTACAATGTCCGGTCTTCGCTTCCTCAAAAACAGTGCCGCTACAATACCAATTACGTAATAGAACAAATCTGCGAATAAGCTTAGTGAAGCGATGTAAATCATAGAATTAGATGCAATTAAGAATACAGTAAGTATGCCTAAAACTAAAATTGCAATATACGGAGTCTTAAACTTAGAGTGCACCTTTGAAAATATTTTTGGCATTGCTCCGTCTCTAGCCATTGTAAATAAGTATCTAGGTGGTACAGAAATGCTGGAATTAAGAGTGGAGAAGTCTCCTCCAAAAGCTATTCCTGCAGTAAGCATTATCAGTGGGAACCCTATGATTCCAGCTGTGACCATTGCCTCTGCATAAGGAGCCGCTGCCTCTGAAACGCTACCTAGATCAGCTGTTGGAACTATTCCAACCAAAAACCACTGGAATATTGCATTTACTGCAAAGACGATAAATGGTGCCAAGAACAGTGCTCTTGGAATATTAATGTGTGGAAATTTGATTTCCTCTCCCATAGCACAACAAGTTTCAAATCCGGCAAAACACCACCAGATTAGTGCAACTGCACCAATAAATCCTCCAGTAGAAAAGTCTACAAAGTCAGGAAGCTGCACAAAATTCTCCAGGTGTACATTAGGAATCATGGATATGAACCAAATGATTGCTACCCCCCAAAAGAAAAACATAAATCCATTTTGCAATCTACCTGTAATTTCTGCGCCGCAAATACTTGCGATCATAAATCCAACAACGGCAATACATGCAATCACTACATCGTTAACTGGTAAATCAAACCCGATGGCATTACAAAATGTTCGCAGATAAAAACTAAAGGCTAATGCCTCGCCACTACTAACTGCAACTAGTGAAATAATAAAATTCCACCCAGCAAGTACGCCAAAAGGTCGTCCTATTCCTAGTGAAGCATACTTATATGTACCCCCTGCATAAGGAAGGGCTGCTCCCATTTCAGCATATAATAAGGCAGGATAAATGCTGATGAGAAGTGCTATAAAAGTAGCTATAATTACTGCCGAACCCATCATTCCTACTACAGTCCCGCCAACGGTAAACAGGCCTACACCAACTACAGTTCCCACCGTAATAGTGACAGCCTCTCGCATGCCGAAAGTCCGTTTCAATACTTTGTTCTGATTTTCCATTTTCTATTACCTTTCTCTTTTTTGACTTACAATACAACTTATTTTTTTTCGTTTTCCATTCTAATTTCTGCTGCTCTTGCATGGCCGATCAATCCCTCGCCTCTTGCTAGGTTTGAAACTAGTGGGGCGATGCCCATCATTCCCGCCTTTGTCATAGATTGATATGTGCATATTTTCAAGAAGGTGCCAACCCATACACCGCCAGTATATCTGGCCGCACCTAAGGTAGGCAAAGTATGGTTAGTTCCTGAGGCATAATCCCCGAAAACTTCCGCCGTACAACCACCAATAAACAAAGACCCATAATTACAAAGAGCATCTGTCACTTGATCCAGTTTGTCTTCTTCTACATTTACTTCTAAATGTTCTGGGGCATAATCATTTGCGTAATCTATAGCTTCTTCTAAGCTTTCCGCTAAGAGAACTTCTCCAAAATCATCCCAGGATTTTCTAGCTATAGGTTCTGTTTCCAAAGTAGGAAGCTGTACCTCCACCGCTTTAATAATAGCTTCGCCTAAATCTTTATCCGTAGTAACCACTAGCCCTTTTGCTTCCTTGTCATGCTCTGACTGAGCCAAAAGGTCTGCTGCAATGATTTCTGGATCCGCTTTTGAATCTGCGATGATTAGAACTTCGCTTGGCCCTGCAACAAAGTCAATTCCAACCTTGCCATAGCACTGCCGCTTAGCCTCTGTCACATAACTATTTCCCGGGCCTACAATTAGGTTGACTGGTTTGATCTGCCTGGTTCCATAGGAAAAAGCACCAATAGCTTGAGCTCCACCAACTGCGTAGATTTCATCCACTTCAGCAATGTCCATTGCCACTAAAGTTTTAGGATGAATCTTTCCTGTCCCTTTAATAGTAGGTGAACAAGCCGTTATTCGCTTTACTCCAGCCACCTTTGCTGGGATTCCAAGCATAAGGGCTGTAGAATATAGAGGGTAGCCTCCTCCTGGCACGTAGCAACAGCATGAGTCTACTGGAATAACTCTATGGCCTAGGTTTATTCCCGGTGCTGGGGAAAAGTCCTTCAGTGTTCCTACAGTTTCTCTCTGCGCCTGAGCGAAGGCCTTAATATTTGCCGCCGCTTTTTTAATATCTTCCTGATCTTCAAGGGATACCAATCCATAAGCCTCTTCAATCTCCGCCTTTGAAATTCGCAGTTCATTTCGAGTACACTGGTCAAATTTTTCATTATACTCCTTTAATGCTATATCTCCCTTTTTTATTACATTTTCAATAATTTGGCTAACCAACTGTCTTTGTGTATTTTGGTCTGCCTCTGTTCTTACTTTTGATTTCTTTATTTCAATCATTTGATTCACCTCTATCCTTGTTTTCCACTGTAATATACTATAGTAGTACCAGTTGACCTTGTCAACTATAAATCATATTTCAGTTTCTTTCTTGCCAATTGAGCCTGAGTCATATTTAAAAAGGTTGCCGCCTTTCTTGTAGACCCCTCCCGTTTCAATGCATATTGAATAAGGCGCTTCTCTTGCTCTTTTATAATCTCTCCAAAAGAAAACTCTTCCTTGGTTTTAAGATACTGCTTAATGTCAAAGACCACATCATCATATATCTTTTCGTTAAGTACTCTTTCCACCGACTCATAATCAATAATGTTTCCCTTGGTTCCAATAATCATTCTATGAATTACATTTTCAAGTTCTCTTACATTTCCTGGCCAGCCATAATGGTAAAGCTGACTCATCCCATCTGGAGAAATATCCTTTTCAACTCCGTATTTTTTACTATACCTATTTAAAAAGTTTTCCGCCAAAATATAAATATCTTCTCTTCGATCTCTAAGTGGCGGCACCTCTATAGTACAGATATTTAGCCTGTAATAAAGATCCTCTCTAAACTTACCTTCGTCAACTAGCTTTCGCAAAGGAATATTATTAGCACAGATAACACGAACATTTACGGTCAATTGCTGGGTTCCACCAATTCTATAAAACTGATTTTCTTGCAACACCCTAAGGAGTTTAGATTGCATATTTAGAGAAAGTTGTCCAATTTCATCTAGGAAAAGGATCCCTTTGTTCGCCATCTCAAAATATCCTTTTTTTCCTGTTGCTTGTGCCCCTGTAAATGCACCGGCCTCATATCCAAAAAATTCAGATTCTGCCAAGTTTTCCTGTATTGTGGCACAGTTAATCTTAATACATGGGTTGTTTTTTCTAGAACTGTTGTTGTGAATCAGGCTTAGGATCTTTTCTTTCCCGACTCCCGTTTCACCCTGAATAATGGCATTACAATCGTAGTTGGCAATGTTCAGTACATCATCAACCATGGCTCCAGTCACTGGACTTTGAAATACAAAATCTCCAATCTTTCCCGCTTTTTTTCGTAAAATATCCTGTGTCTGTTTTTCTGTCATGGCTTCTGCTTGCTCAACCCGCTCATACAGTTCATTCAATTTGTCTAGTTCTGGCTTCATCATTCTAAGGCAAGCCACAGTATAATCGTAATATCCGTCAGAATATTGATCAAAAGAATACATTTTCAATTCTTTCATCATAGTTTCTGCCACTAACACTGCTGTTCCGTATCCGTTTTGAAGGCTGGTGAAAAAAATATATCCCCCTGGAGCTGTCACAAGCACCGCTAAAGTCTCTGACCCTGTTAAATCCTCTGTATTAATAGTAGCATCCACCCGCCGATCTGTTTGCTTATTAATATAGTGAAAAGCTTCTATCGGCTGCGTAACATCTGTTATAAGAAGTTTAACCTTATAGCAAGACAAAACCTCCTCTGCCTCCTTTTCTGTCACTTTTCCAAGATTCTCACTATCCATAACAACGATGATAGCCCCTTCTTCTCCCAAAGAATGCCTTATGCTTCCAGCATATATCATGGCGCTAACCAAATCTCTTGCTATGATCATAATGGACATGCCTTTAACCATCCTCTTGTTAATGGTACTAAAAGTAGCCGCTTCATCTATTGCTATCATAGTGTAGTTTATTGGTAATCCTTCCGGCCTTATATATACAGGTGATGATTCAAAGACGATGGCATACCCTTCTATTTGAATGCTACCGTAGTTAAAGTCTATCCCATTGATTTCATCAATGTGCATGGGCACCCCTGCAAGGGTTGTTGCACAAATTATTTCGTCTCCAACATTAATTGCCCTATGTTTTTTCGCAAATCCTTCTCCCATTTCCTCTATGGTTCCAACACACATTCCCCCACTATTTGTAAATGGATTGTGCAGCTTACCTCGCCGCTCTACTAATTCTGCAATTCGGGCCATTATTTTAACATCGTCAAATCCGGCTTCTTGGCAGATTTGCTGAAATGAATCCCTTTCCAGTTGAACAATTTGTAGTTTTATTCTTGCCTCTCCTTCAGAAATTTCTCTAGCATCATTTAGTTTCCATGCTGTTACAGGTACTGCTCCCTTGGGTTCCATTACTCGACTCATACCAAATTGATTTAACATTTGTGCCCCCTTACTATTTCAATTACATTTATTTGTATCATACTAGTTGTATAAGGACTTTGTCAATTATTCCGACTCATTTTCGACTTGACTTTTTCCCTTTTGACTCGTTTTCGATTCGTATTTTTTCTGATGAGCATTTTACTATACTTTCCCTGTTCTCTATTTCCCTTTACGTTTACTGGCTTTATCACTATTTCCCAAACTTTTTATATCTTTTAAAATAAGTTGGCACAGCTATTGCTTCATATATGGATGTAAACAAAATATAATTGAAAAGCAATAAAACAAATTTAGGAGGTATTTATTATGGCACAGGAAAAGGAAAAGACAGTATTAAGCGATGGTTTCGCTAAAGCAACAAAAGGCGGTTTTGGACAATATGTTTCTCAGGAACAGCTTACAGACATTTTAACCACAAAAGTTCTAGCTTACAGCCTTGACTGCGGTATTACGCTTTCTAGAGATAATGTAAGTGCATATGTAATTGCTCAACTTGCTGACATAAATGCTTTAAGAGAAAAATATACATCACCAGTAGCAATGAGATTCCAATAATTTATCCACAAAATAAGTAAATAAGTAAATAAATAAATAAGTAAAAAGAGGGATTAATCTTCCCTTTTTTTATTTCCTTAAGTTAAAAAGAAAGAAAGCGAGCTATTACTAATGAAAGCATTTGTTAAATTCATACCGGTCTTTGTCCTTGCCGCCCTTATGATAAGCGGCATGGACGCATTATTGGCAGCACCTATTGCAACTATTTGTGCTATTGTGGTTGCCATGGTCACTGACAAAGTTAAATTTCAAGATTGTCTCAACTCAGCAATGGGCAATGTAAGTAAAATTCTTATCGCACTATTTATACTTATGTTTGCTTATGCACTAGCTAGTTCTTTTATGAGCACTGGGGTTGGTGCCGCCGTTGTAAACATTGCACTTGACCTTGGTATTACCGCACGAGGCATAGCCACAGTTGGCCTTATTTCTACAGGTATACTATCTGTAGCCACCGGGACTTCCTGGGGCACTTTTGCCGCCTGTGCGCCAATCTTCCTATGGTTAAGCCATATCGTTGGAGGTGATCTCATCCTTACTACAGCTGCTATTGCTGGAGGGGCTTGCTTTGGAGACAACATCGGTCTAATCTCCGACACCACAGTAGTTTCTTCAGGAATACAAGGAGTCGAAGTTGTTGATCGAATTCGACATCAGGGAATATGGTCAATATCCTGCTTAATTCTAGCTGCTATTGTTTTCTATTTTGTAAGTGTATCAATGGGCCTTTCTACAGCATCCACAGATGGAGCCAACGTAATTGATCAAATACCTAAAGATGTGTTGGCATCCCTGGCTATGGAAAAACCGGAAGCTGTTGACCTTCTCAATCAGATAAAAACTGGAGTTCCTTACTATATGATCCTCCCTCTTCTTCTAGTAATCGGCACAGCCATTGCTGGTTTGTCCACATTCATATGCCTTGGCGTTGGAATCGTTTCCTCATATGTCTTTGGTATCTTTGCTGGAACTTCTGGCACAGTAATGGAATACCTTACTCTTTGCAAAGAAGGCTTTGCTGATGCGGGAGCATGGGTAGTTGTAATGATGATGTGGGTTGCCGCTTTCGGCGGAATCATGGGTAGTATTGGTGCCTTTGAGCCACTAGCGAAATTGATTTTAAGATTTTCAAGAAATGTACGCCAACTAATGTTTGCCAACGGAGTACTTTCTCTAGCAGGTAATGCCTGCCTTGCCGATGAAATGGCACAGATTGTTACTGTTGGTCCAATTATTAATGATTTAGTAGATGAACATGTAGAAGGAGAGCCTAAGCATATATATAAGTTGAAACTTAGAAATGCAACATTCTCTGATGCTTTAGGCGTATTTGGATCTCAGCTTATACCTTGGCATGTATATATCATTTATTATATTGGTATTGCTGATATGGTATATCCTCTTCACGATTTCAAAGCTTTGGATATCATTCAATATAACTTTATGGCTATGATTGCCGTTGGATCCCTCCTATTGCTTACATTGACTGGCCTTGACAGATTCATTCCACTCTTCAAGCTACCAAGTGAGCCTGATGTTAGGTTGAAGAAAACTGCCATCTATGAAAAAAATGATATACAAACTCCTGCTTCAAAAGCGTAACCATACTGAAAAAAGGGTGTGACTCAAATTTGAGTCACACCCTTTTTTTATGTTTACCTGGCTATTGATTGACAATCTCTTCAAAATCAACCTATTAGTGCTAATCCTTGTTCCGCAAGAAATACTGCAACGCAGGCCCCTGCTGCAACTAGCAAGAGCCCTTTGTCTCTCATTGCCATTACTACTGCCACAACTAAACCAACTGCTGCGCCTGCAATCTGCGTAGTGGAAAAAAATATTGCTGGGAAGGTCATAGAAGCCAATGCTGCATATGGCACATAGTAAAGGCAGGACTTAAGAAAAACATCCTTGATTTCCCCCTTAACTACTACTAGGGGAATTACACGAATCAAGTATGTGACTACTGCCATTATTAACACGTAGATATAAAAACTCATATTATTCCTTTGCCTCCTCTTTGATTGGGTGTATGATTGCACCTGCAACAGAGCCTATTATCGTACAAATTACGATGGCAAATCCAGGAGTAATAGACTTAAATACAGGTACAAAATATAAAAGGCTGCTGAGAACCACCGCAATTATAATTACTTTAGTAATGGCTTTTTCTTTTTTAGCTGGAGGTATGATAATAGCTAAAAACATTCCATATATGGCAATCCCCATAGCACTTGTAACCATTGGCGGTAAGGCAGTACTTGCAACGGCTCCAAAGAATGTTCCTACGGTCCAAGATATGATGCAAACCGACATGATTCCATATATATAGCATTTACTGACTTTTCCTTCCTGACTGCTGACAAGTGCAAAGGATTCGTCCGTAACGCTAAATGCAATGATCATCCGTTCAAGCCTGGTGATGGAAGGATCTAATTTCTGTGATAAGGATAAGGACATAAGGGCATAACGAAGATTTATTACAAACTGAGCTAATGCCATTTCCAGATAGGGTGCTGCTACTGCAATTACTGAAAGTCCAGCAAACTGACCTGCTGAAGTTAAATTGGTAATGGAAATCAAAGTTGCTCCCCCCCAAGTCAGACCTGAGGCCATTGCCGCCATACCAAAAGTAAAGCTTACAGCTAAATAACCGCAGCATATGGGAATAGCATCTCTCATGCCTCTTCGTATTTCCAATGTCATCTTTTTATTCATCTGAACATTATAGCATCTCTCATATAATTTGTGGAGAAAAATTCTCCTATAATTGACACCGCCTTGAAAGCCTCTTTATTTTATGGTATTGTGGTCTTTAATCAAGAAATTTACAGGAGGAAACAAATGGATAATTTAACAATAATAAAAAAACGATTATCTCGACGAAGTTACTTGGGTACAGACCTTAGTACTAAGCAAGTTTCTGCTTTAGAATCCCATATTGAACATTGGAATGAAATCTCCGGTCTCACTTCTTTTTTTCTGGCAAATGGGTCTTCTGCATTTAGCAAAATAAGTAAAAGCTATGGAATGTTTAAAGGTGTAAAATCTCTTATCGTTCTTAAGGGACTTAAAAGTGATAAGGATTTAAAAGAAAAAGTGGGCTACTACGGAGAGTTATTGATCCTAGAGGCCACTAAAATGAATCTTGGCACTTGCTGGGTTGGTGGCACTTTCGACAAAGAAAGCAATATTTTTCAGGTTGAAGCTGATGAAGAATTAATCTGCGTTATTACCGTAGGAAACGTTCTGATGGAAGAATCTTTTAAAGAACGAATATTGCGCAAAACTATTCGCCGAAATACAAAGGAAGTTGGTGAATTATGCGAGGCTATTGGTGAAATGCCAGATTGGCTTGCCTCAGGCATGGAAGGTGTACAACTAGCTCCATCTACGAAAAATACTCAAAAAGTACTATTCCTATATAAGACCGGCGTTCTTCGAGCTTCTATTCCCGATACCTACAAATTTGATTATGTAGACCTGGGCATTGCCAAACTGCATTTTGAGCTATGTGCTGGTGGCCATTTTGAACTGGGCAATGGAGGCCGGTATTTCCGTGGCTAACGACAAGAGTCGGAGGCCGGTATTCTATGGCTCCCTGATTTTTCTACAGACCTTCCTTTGGGGTGTGGGAAATCCAGTTGCTAAAATCAGTTTGGAAACAATTCCCCCTTTTTACTGCATGGCCTTACGCTTTACCCTTGCCTTTATTTTATTTATGGTTTTCTTTGGAAAGAAGATTATAGCTCAAATAGAAAAACCCCAATTGATTAATTGCTTAATAATCGGGGTTTTTACTGCGGCTTCTTTTAATTTTTCTACCCTATCTCTTCTACATACGACAGCGACTACCTCTGGTTTTCTACTGTCATTTTCCGTTGTCTTCACTCCGATTTTATCCTTTCTTGTGTTGAAAGAAAAATTAGATAAAAAACTTGCCCTAGGGATTCTCATCGTAATGGTTGGAATGTATTTCCTATGTGGCAACAGCGGTAGTTTTTCATTTGGTATAGGAGAAATTTACGCACTTCTCAGTGCTTTAACTGGTGCGGGTATGCTGACCTATACTTCTAAGAATGCCTCAAATATTGGAACGCTTGCTATTTCTGCATCCCAGTGTGGCATTACTGCTGTGATTTCGTTTATTTTTGCCTTTGCCTTTGAAGATTATCATGCCTTGGCTACCACATCTACCACCGCTTGGATTTGTATTCTTTATCTTGCGGTAGGTTGCACTTGCATTGCATATGCACTGCAAAATATTGCTCTATGCCACGTATCTGCAACTTTTGTATCTCTAGCCTTTTGCACCGAGCCGATTTTTACGGCCATATCCGCCTTTGTACTCCTTCATGAAGTCCTCAGCCTAAGTGGCCTCTTAGGCGCAGCTCTAATCCTTGTAGGCCTTGTCATCGCCACTTTGTTATCTGCTTCAACTACGAATCCGTCTGACCCGAATTCGCTTAAAGTAGAGGAGAAATAATTCTCAGCACTCTGCCTGATGTACGATTAAACCAACTAATATTTTTATAATCTTCCAAAGTCATTTGTCTTGACTGCGCAAATGTTTCATCAAAGTCCTTTTTTATATCATGAACTACAGGGTTCTTATAGAAAAAACCTGCGCACTCATAATGAAGATACAAGCTTCTAAAATCCAAGTTAATCGTTCCCACTACTGCCACCTCATCATCTGCTACAAACATTTTTGCATGAACAAACCCTGGCGTATATTGGTATATCTTTACTCCCGCCTCAATCATCTCTGGATAATAACTCCTAGCAATAACATTTGCGAACCATTTGTCTGGAATTTCTGGTAAGAGAAGTTTAACTTCTACTCCTCTTTTAGCCCCATGTAAAATTGCTTGCAACATTTCATTATCCAAAATTAAATATGGAGACATAATATGCACATATTTTTTACTGCTATTTAATATATCCATATAAACATTTTCTGCTGTGTTTTCCACACGATGAGGTCCGTCTCCATAAGGCATGACATATCCATCCCCTCTGTCTCCAGATGGTCTAGCTGCGTCGATATTAATGTACCTAGCGTAATTCTCTGACCCCCTCTTTTCTGACACATTCCAAAGCTGAAGAAACATTAAAGTATAACTTTTAACTGCATCACCTAAAACTTTATATGATGTATCCTTCCAGTGCCCAAAAACTTCTCTCTCATTAATGTATTCATCAGCAAGGTTTATTCCCCCATTAAAGGCAACTTGCCCGTCTATTACAGTAATTTTACGGTGATCTCTATTGTTGTAATGAGTGGAAAGGAACGGCATCAATTGGGCAAATGCCTTAGCTTTGATTCCTTTTTCTTTAAGGGTTTTCAGGTAAGTTCTCGGCAAAAGCGCAATACAACCAAGGTCATCGTACATCAACCTTATTTCAAGCCCTTCTTTGGCTTTTCTCTCCAAAATTTCAAGTAATTCATCCCACATTTTACCTTCTGCAATAATGAAATATTCCATGAATATAAAGTCTTTTGCACCTTCCAAGGCTTTTTTCATTGAATCAAAAGCGGCTTCCCCAGATGGGTGATACTCAATAGCTGTATTTTGATAGGTAGGATATTCCCCAATATTTTCCATATAGCTAGCCACTTCGCTTACTATGGAGTTTTCCTCTTTAAGGGCTTCTGTTACTTCTGGTTTGGTTTTGGTAAATTCTTTTGTTTCTGCTAAGACATGTTCCAATATGACTTTTGGCGCCGTTGTTCCTATATTGGTTTGGACAAATAGGTACAACAAAGTCCCCATTACAGGCACCAACGCAACTGGCAAAATCCAAGCAAGCTTATAAGCCGGATTAATTGGACTGTTGATTATATGAATCAATACTGCTGCCGACAACAGTGTGAATCCACCTAATATGTATTTAGCATAACTTTCAAGCAATAGAAATATTCCAATTAGCAAGGCCACTTGAATCAAAAGTAAAATGATAGTAAGTAAAAGTCTGCTAAAAACAAACCGAGAAATTATATTTCTCTCCCAAAACCGCTTTTTCATATTGTTCTCCTTATTTTTGTGCAATATCGACAATTTTAAATTTATTCTTTTCAAATTCTATTAAGCCCTCGTCCCTCATTTTACATAGTTGAAGGGACATTGCACTTCTGTCTATGGCCAGATAATCTGCAAGTTGCTGCCTATTAAATGGTATGGTAAATGTATTTTTCCCCGCTTTAAATGCTGCTTCAGAAAGATATGCAATCAGCTTTTCTCTAGTTGTCCGTCGGGAAATGTAGTCAATTTTTTCTGTAAGTAAAATGTTCTTTTGAGACAAAATTCTTATCAGGTTTTTAATAAGCTGACCGTGAAATCCACATGAGGAAGTACACATAGTAATTATTTTTTTGTAGTCTAAAAATAAAACTTTCGTTTTTTCCACTGCAACTACACTTATTGGCAATTCTTTAGTTTCCATAAAGGAAAAGGCTTCACCAAAAATTTCTCCCGGGACCACCTGGGCTATGATTCCCTTATTTCCAAGAAAATCTTCTTTTATAATGTGGACTTGTCCTGTTAATAGCATCCCTGTAAAAGTTGCTTGTTCTCCCACTGTTAAAATATGCTGTCCCTTTTCATATTGCTTAGTTCTGGCAGATAGGCACTTAAGCAATTCTTCAAGGTCTGATTCTTTTATCTTCGCAAAAATAGGTGATTTTTTCATTAATGGTATATACGCTTCCATTTCTCTCCCCCTTTGTTGCTTTTACAACATATTGCCAATAATATTACAGTTATACTCTAAAGTCAATACACATCACTTGTTACCTAAATTTGAAATTAGCACTGGATTTTATTTCCATTATTGATTATACTTAATTGTATGTAATACGAAATGAAGCAAATAAAGGAGGATCATATGGAAAAAAGTAAAGGTTTTATTGGAGAATTTAAGGAATTTATTTTACGTGGTAATGTTATGGATTTGGCAATCGCTGTAATCATTGGAGGAGCATTTCAAAAAATTATTGGATCAGTAGTTGACGATTTGATTATGCCACTAGTAAGTCTAGTCACTGGTGGAACAGACTTCAGTAATTGGTTTATTTCCTTAGATGGCAGCCATTATACAACTTTGACAGCGGCCAAAGAAGCTGGTGCCGCAACACTTAATTATGGATCTTTTCTGAACGTAGTTATTAATTTCTTAATTCTGGCGTTCGTAATCTTTTTACTAGTTAAAGGTATTAACTCTCTTGAGGCGAAGACACGTAAGCCTAAGGAAGAACCAGTAGAAGAACCAACTACAAAGAAATGTCCATATTGCTTAAGCGACATTGATATTGAAGCAATAAGATGCCCACACTGCACAACGATTTTAGAAGATAAATCAACAGTATAAAAAAACTATAGTTATAAAAAAATAGGAGGTAGGTAACACGATTTCCCACCTCCTATTTTTGTGTCTGTCTATTCCATTACCGCACCTTTGTCGGCAGAAGTAACACTCTTTTGATATCTTGCTAGCCAACCGGATTTTGCGCCAAATTCTGGAGCAACATATGTTGCCTGCCTCTTGGCAAATTCCTCTTCGCTAATCTTTCCGTTAATCTTAGATTTAGGAATATCAATTTCTAAAATATCCCCTTCTTTTATTAAGGCTATCTTGCCTCCGGCTGCCGCTTCTGGACAAACGTGTCCAATAGAAGCACCTCTGCTTGCGCCACTAAATCTGCCATCTGTAATTAGGGCAACAGTTTTATCCAGTCCCATACCTGCAAGGGCACTGGTAGGATTAAGCATTTCACGCATTCCTGGCCCCCCCTTAGGTCCTTCATAACGAATAACAACCACATCGCCATCTACGATCTTTCCGCCGTAAACAGCCTCTATCGCCGCTTCTTCTCCATCAAAGACTCTAGCCGGACCACTATGTACAAGCATTTCCGGTGCTACAGCACTGCGCTTAACCACACATCCATTTTCAGCAATATTACCCCATAAAATAGCGATTCCTCCCGTTTGGCTATAAGGCTTATCAATTGGACGAATAATATCGTAATCCTTGACAATAGCACCTTGCATATTTTCACCTACAGTGTTGCCTGTCGCCGTGATCAAATTCTCATTTATATGGCCTTTTTTCGTCAGCTCGCTAAAGACTGCCCTAAGGCCTCCTGCACGATTCAAATCGTGCATATGAGTTTCTCCAGCAGGCGCTAAATGGCAAAGGTTTGGCACTTTTTGGCTAAGTTCATTAAAGATTTTAAGATCCAGTTCCACCCCCGCTTCCTTTGCAATAGCAAGCAGATGGAGCACACTATTAGAAGAACAGCCTAAGGCCATATCACACGCCAAAGCATTCCTAATAGATTTTTCATTAATAATATCTCTAGCCTTAATATCCTTCTCAACCAGATTCATAATCGCCATACCAGCATGTTTAGCCAAACGAATTCTGCCACTATCAACAGCTGGGATCGTCCCATTGCCAGGAAGTGCAATTCCAACTGCCTCAGATAAGCAGTTCATACTATTCGCTGTATACATACCTGAACAAGAACCACAACCAGGACAAGTGTTTTCCTCGTATTCCAAAAGTTCCTCATCATTAATCTTGTCTGCTTTTCTAGCTCCGACTGCCTCAAACATCTTAGAAAGGCTAGTTTCCTCATTTCTAACAAGGCCGGACATCATAGGTCCACCAGAGCAGACTACAGTAGGAACATTCATCCTTACCGCAGCCATAATCATTCCAGGAACGATCTTATCACAATTTGGAACAAGTACAAGTCCATCAAAGCAATGAGCCATAGTCATAGTTTCCACGCTGTCCGCAATCAACTCACGACTAGCCAAGCTGTATTTCATACCACCATGACCCATCGCAATCCCATCGCAAACACCAATGGATGGAACTTCAATAGGAGTTCCTCCTGCCATTCTTACACCAGCCTTAACCGCCTGGGCTATCTTGTCTAAATGTATATGTCCGGGTACAACTTCACTCTTCGCAGAAACCACACCGATTAATGGCCTGTCTAATTCTTCTTTTGTATATCCCATAGCGTAAAACAAACTCCTCATTGGAGCCTTTTCCACACCCTGAGTAACCTGTGCACTTCTTAATGCCATGTCCTTCTCCTTTTATTTTAGTAAAAAATGGTTTGGTTTATTTCTTAAGCCATGACATCATTTTTCTTAATTCCTGTCCAATCTTGCAAAGCAAGTGTTCCGTTTCTTTTCTTCTCGTAGCAAGGAACTTGGCCTGTCCACCAGCATTAAATTCCTGAATGAATTCACTAGCAAAAGTACCGTCTTGAATTTCCCCAAGAACTTTCTTCATTTCCTTACGAGTATCTTCAGTTATCAATCTGGTTCCCGTTCTGTAATCTCCGTATTCAGCAGTATTTGAGATTGAATATCTCATCATTTCAAAACCACCGCTGTTTACTAGGTCAACAATTAGCTTCATTTCATGGATACATTCAAAGTATGCCATTTCAGGTTCGTATCCTGCTTCAACTAAAGTATCAAAACCAGCCTTCATCAGTTCAGTAACACCACCGCAAAGTACTGCCTGTTCACCAAATAGATCTGTTTCTGTTTCTTCCTTAAATGTAGTCTCCAAAATTCCTGCACGACCAGCACCAATGCCTGAAGCATAAGCAAGGGCAATGTCTTGAGCCTTGCCGGTTGCATCCTGATGAATAGCTATTAGACTTGGAACACCTTTGCCTTCTTCATACTGAGATCTTACTGTATGTCCAGGACCTTTTGGAGCAACCATGATTACATCAATGTTTTCTGCTGGTTTAATCTGATTGTAATGAATGTTAAATCCATGGGCAAACATTAACACATTGCCCTCTTTCATGTGCTGTGCAACCTGTGTATTGTAAATGCCTGCAGCCAATTCATCTGGAACAAGCATCATTACTAAATCCCCAACTTTTGCAGCTTCTTCAATTCCCATTACCTTTAGTCCTGCAGCTTCTGCCTTAGCAACGTGAGCTGAGCTAGGTCTAAGACCTACAACTACATTAACTCCACTATCAGCTAAATTCTGCGCATGTGCGTGACCCTGGCTACCAAATCCAAGAATAGCTACTGTCTTTCCATCCAATAACCCTAAATTGCAATCTTGATCATAATACTTCTTAATCATTTTAAAATTCTCCTTTTAATTATATTAACATTATTAATTACGACTAATTTATTTTGCCTTCTCCGGAAGGCCTCTGCCAATACCAGTTATACCAGTTCTGCATACCTCTATAATATCATAACATCCCATCATGTCCATGAATCCGTCTAGTTTTTCTGGAGCACCTGTAAGTTCAATAATCATGCTGTCCTTAGAAAGGTCAATTATCTTTCCCCTGTAAATCTCGATGATTTCTCTAATGGCCGTCCTATCTGTTTTGTCTACCTTAGCCTTGAGCAAAAGCAGTTCTCTATATAAACTGTTCTTTCTATCAAGGGTGAAAATATCTTGCACCACTTCCAGTTTTTGAGTTTGGGTCAAAATTTGATTTAACGCCTGCTCTGTCCCGTTGAATACAATAGTTATTCTTGAAATCTTCGGATTATTAGTGGCCGATACAGTCAATGAGTCAATATTGAATCCTCGCCTACCAAAGAGGCTGACAACTCTTGTTAAAACATTTGATTGGTTATCAACAAGTATACTAATTACTTCTTTTCTAATTGTCTTATCCATGCAACTTTCTCCTCCTCTTAACCTATAATCATGTCTTCAACAGTTCCACCACTTGGAATCATCGGAAGCACCTTTTCTTCTCTAGCAATAACACAGTCAATCCAAACTGGACCGCTTTCCTTTTGAGCCTTCTTAAACGCATCTTCAAACTCTTTTGGAGTAGTAGCTCGAAACCCTTTTGCTCCAAAGGCTTCTGCCAATTTAACAAAGTCGGTTTTCCTCTCTGGTGTAGTTGATGAGAAACGTCTGCCATAAAAGCTGGATTGCCATTGGTAAACCATACCTAAAACTTTGTTGTTCATAATAACTGTTATAATAGGCAAGTTTTCACTTACTGCTGTACAGCCTTCATTTAAGTTCATGTGGAAAGAGCCATCTCCTGTAAAATGAACTACTCGTTTATCTGGACATCCTATTTGTGCACCGATTGCTGCACCATAGCCAAAGCCCATAGTACCAAGCCCCCCGCTAGTAATAAAATCCTTTGTCTTATCGTGTTTCAAATACTGGGCAGCCCACATTTGGTGCTGACCCACATCTGTAACATAGATAGTTTCTTTGTCTGTCAAATTACATACTGCTGTGACAACCTCGCTTGGATGAAGTTGAGCATCTTGACATTGAACATCTCCAGTTTTCTTTTTCCACTCTGTTGATTGTGTTACCCACTCTCCGTGATCTTTTTTCTTAATAAGTGGAAGTACTCCAGTTAGGAAATCCTTCACGTCGCTGATGATACTTTGGTCGACAATAACATTCTTATTGATCTCACTCTTATCTATATCCACTTGGATTTTCTTTGCCTTCTTAGCAAATTTGTCTGGATTAAGTGCAACTCGATCACTAAACCTAGTCCCCATTGCGATAAGTAAATCTGCTCTATCTACAGCTCTATTAGCCGCAATACTTCCATGCATACCAATTAACCCTAGATTTCGTGGGTTTTCATATCCAAGAATTCCTGCAGCCATTAATGTATATGTAGCTGGAATGTCTGCTTTTTCCAAAAATGCATTTAACTCATCTCCCGCATCTGAAGACGCAACTCCACCGCCAAAGTATACTACTGGTCGCTCTGCCTGATTAATCATATCTGCAAAGGCAATAATTTCTGCGTCTTCAGCAATTGGGTGACCTTGAAGCTGTGAAGGCTTCCCTGGCTTATAGTCAATAGTCTGAGCCGTTACATCCTTGGTAATATCAATGAGTACAGGACCTTTACGTCCGCTATTTGCAATTCTAAATGCTTCTCTTATTGCATTTTCTAAGTCTTCTATTTTATTAACAAAAAAGCTGTGCTTTGTAATTGGAAGAGTGACTCCTGTAATACAAATTTCCTGAAAAGCATCTCGGCCAATCAGGCTATCTGGAACATTAGCAGTAATTGCTACCATAGGAATACTATCCATAAAAGCTGTCGCTATACCTGTAACCAGGTTTGTCGCTCCAGGTCCGCTTGTGGCAAAAACCACTCCAGTCTTTCCTGTTGCTCTGTAGTATCCATCCGCCGCATGGGCCGCACCCTGTTCGTGGGCACTAAGTACGTGTCTAATTTTGTCTTTGTACTCATATAACACATCATATAGATTTAAGGCTGTTCCGCCTGGATATCCAAATACTGTGTCTACTCCATGTTCTAGCAAAATTTCTGCTACAACTTGTGATCCTGTTAATCTCATTTTACGTTCATCCTTTTCTCTTTAAATTCAATTATTTCTTAATTATATATACACTATTTTCCTAACAACTTCAACCTATTATATCTTTTTTTTTTAGAAAGTCAACGTTTTTTGTGTTCAAAAACAATTTTTTTTAATTTTTGTAGTGTTTCTTCACAATTACACCTGTTTTAAGGTAAAATGTTGTCGATTAATATAGTTTCTCTAGGTTATTGACATATGTCATAAATGTAGTATACTTGTTTTAAGCACATATGTAATTTGTGCCAATTTGAAGGGAGCCGCTACTATGTCAAGACCACGAAAGAAAAGGCGAGTTTGTTGTATGCCTGAAGTTACTGTTTTCGCACCACTAGGCATTGACCAAAAATATCAGCCTGTTAATATGTCTATTGATGAATACGAAACTATCCGGCTTATTGATCTTGAAGGTCTCAGCCAAGACCACTGCGCCGCACGTATGAGTGTGGCTCGAACAACGGTACAGTCTATATATGACAGTGCCCGCAGTAAACTTGCGAATTTTATAGTAAATGGCACCCAACTAAATATCCAAGGAGGAGAATATCTTCTCTGCAATGAGAGCATGAGCCCTTGTGGTCACGTATGTCCCAAGGGTAAATGCCATTTAATAAAAGGAGGAAGTAAAATGAAAGTAGCAGTAACTTATGCACAAGGTGAAGTATTCCAACACTTTGGCCAAACAAAAGAATTTAAACTTTACACTATTGAGGACAGCAAGATTCTAGACTCAAAAGTCATTTCATCAGAAGGCTTTAGCCATGGTGATCTTGCAAAATTTCTAAAAGACCAAGGTGTAACCACCCTAATCTGCGGAGGCATCGGGGCTGGTGCCAGGGTCGCCATAACTGAAACAGGTATCGAATTACTACCTGGAGCTAACGGAAATGCTGACAAGGCAGTAAACGACTTACTAGATGGTGCTTTGATTTACAATCCAGACATCACTTGTAACCACCACCATCATGAGGAAGGTGAATCTTGCAAATGTCATAAATAAGTCAGAGAAATAACGGTTGACAAAGACAGTCTCTATGTTTTATACTTGAAACTAACTTTATATTGTTGCGTAGACGGGAATAAGCTGATAAGTTAGAATTTCGCAGAGAGTAGCCGGTAGGTGTAAAGGCTATAGATTCATTAATTGGTGTCTCACCCCTTAGCAAAATCTTATGAGTGGGTTTTGGTGTTGGCCATAACCAATAAGAGTGGTACCGCGAGAGTTTTTGATTACAAAACCTTCGTCTCTTGTGCAATAGCACACTAGGCGAAGGTTATTTTTTTAAGATCAGGAAGGAATGATTAAACATGAAAAATTTTGATAAATATCGTGTAGGATATTTTACCCCGCCCCCAGCCAAAATGGACTGGACCCAGAAAGACCATATTGAAGAAGCACCCGTTTGGTGCAGCGTGGATTTACGAGATGGAAACCAAGCCCTCATCGTTCCTATGAATCTTGAAGAAAAAGTGGAGTTTTTCCAATTTCTAGTCAAGCTAGGATTTAAGGAAATAGAAGTTGGCTTTCCTGCCGCTTCTGAAACAGAATATGAATTTTTAAGGACATTGATTGACCAATGCCTAATCCCAGAAGATGTAACCATTCAGGTGTTAACACAGGCGAGAAAACACATAATAGAAAAGACTTTTGAGTCTTTAAAAGGTGCAAAAAATGCCATCGTCCACCTGTACAATTCCACTTCAGTCTCACAACGAGAGCAAGTATTTAAGGCTTCTGAAGCAGAAATTATAAAGTTGGCAGTAGATGGAGCTGCATTAATTAAAAAATATGCAGCTAAATATCCAGATACCAAATTCAACTTTGAATATTCTCCAGAGAGCTTCACAGGAACAGAAATGGAATTTGCTATTAATATTTGCAATGCGGTAATTGATACTTGGCAGCCAACTCCAGATAAAAAAGTAATCATCAACCTACCTGCAACGGTTTCCATGTCTATGCCTCACGTATACGCAAATCAAATCGAATACATGAGTAAAAATTTACATAGCAGATCAAATGTCCTGGTTTCTCTTCACCCTCATAATGACAGAGGTACAGGTGTGGCCGATGCCGAGCTTGGTATTCTTGCTGGTGGGGATCGAATTGAAGGTACCCTATTTGGAAACGGAGAGAGAACAGGAAATGTGGATATTGTCACCTTGGCAATGAACCTGTTTTCCCATGGAGTAGACCCGAAACTAGACTTTTCCAATATGCCTGAAGTGGTAGAAAACTACGAGAAATTTACAGATATTAACGTTTCTCCAAGGCAACCTTACGGGGGTCAACTGGTATTTGCAGCCTTTTCTGGCTCCCATCAGGACGCAATAGCCAAAGGGATGAAATGGAGAAAATCTAAGAAATTAAATCAATGGTCTGTTCCATATCTACCTATAGATCCTCAGGACGTGGGAAGAGAATACGAAGCAGATGTTATTCGAATCAATAGTCAGTCTGGCAAAGGTGGGGTAGCATATATCCTGGAGCAAAACTACGGATATGAACTTCCACTTAAGATGCGAGAAGAAGTTGGCTATATGATTAAAGATATTTCTGACAAGTCCCACAAAGAGTTGGTGCCTTCAGAAATATTCGCTACCTTTGATAGGGAGTATATTAATGACTTTACACCTATTGACATCACCGATGCTACTTTCCAGAAAATTTCTGACTACAAGTCAGCTGATGGTGTGTCTGTTGATATGAATGTGGATATTAATGGAAAAACCTATATTATTGAAGCTCAAGGTAATGGGCGCCTTAACGCAATTAATAATGGGTTGAAGAAAACTCCATTTGATTTTGATTACACCTTGGTTTCATATTCTGAACATGCGTTGACAGCTAGCTCCAGCTCAAAGGCTGCCTGTTACATTTGTATAGAAGACAGTCAAGGGAACCCTTACTGGGGAGTTGGAACCCACGAAGACATCATCTTGGCTTCGGTAAATGCACTAGTTAGCGCATTAAATAGAGAAAACAAAGTAAAACATTTTGTAAAATAGGAGGAATTAAATTATGGGAATGACAATGACACAAAAAATCCTTGCCGCTCATGCTGGGTTGGATTCTGTGGTAGCAGGACAATTAGTAAAAGCCAAATTAGACATGGTCCTTGGCAATGATATTACCACGCCTGTTGCAGTAAATGAATTTGAAAAAGCTGGGTTTGGCAAGGTCTTTGACAAAAATAAAGTATCCTTGGTTATGGATCACTTTACACCTAATAAAGACATTAAAGCTGCGGAGCAATGTGTTCAGTGCAGAACTTTTGCTAAGCGCTTTGATATCGAACATTTTTACGATGTTGGAGACATGGGCATCGAGCATGCACTTCTTCCTGAAAAGGGAATCGTTGCTGCAGGAGAAACTATTATTGGCGCTGACTCTCACACTTGTACTTACGGCGCACTTGGTGCGTTTTCCACAGGAGTAGGCAGCACAGATATGGCCGCAGGCATGGCAACAGGGGAAGCTTGGTTCAAGATTCCTCAAGCCATTAAATTTAATTTGACTGGGGCTTTATCTGAGGATGTAAGCGGCAAGGACGTAATTCTGCATATAATTGGTATGATCGGTGTAGACGGTGCCCTTTACAAATCCATGGAATTTATGGGAACCGGTGTCAAGTCTCTGTCTATTGATGACAGACTTTGCATAGCTAACATGGCTATTGAAGCTGGTGGCAAGAACGGAATTTTTATTGTAGATGACATAACTCGTGAATACATGAATGGGCGTGTTACTCGTCAATGGAAATCTTATGAGCCTGACGAAGATGCAGTTTACAGTCAAACTATCAACATCGATTTAAGCCAAATTAAACCTACGGTTTCCTTCCCTCACCTACCTGACAACACTCGAACCATAGATCAGGTTGGGGATGTAGCTATTCAGCAGGTAGTAATCGGATCCTGCACTAATGGCAGATTATCTGACATGAAGATTGCCGCAGAAATATTAAAAGGTAAAAGAGTTCACCCTGATGTTCGAGGAATCATTATCCCTGCAACTCAACAGATTTACAAGGATTGTATCAAGCTTGGCTATGCAGAAATTTTCATTGATGCAGGCTGTATCGTTTCCACGCCTACTTGTGGACCTTGCCTTGGAGGACACATGGGTATTTTAGCTAAAGGCGAAAGATGTGTGGCAACTACAAATAGAAACTTTGTAGGCAGAATGGGTCACCCCAAATCTGAAGTTTATCTATCTAGCCCAGCTGTAGCTGCGGCTTCAGCAATCACTGGCAAAATCAGCAGACCACAGGAGGTAAAATAAATGACGGCATTAACAGCACAAGGTGGAGTACATAAATACGGAGATAATGTTGATACAGATGTAATTATCCCGGCAAGATATTTAAACACAGCTAATCACGCAGAGCTTGCAACTCATTGTATGGAGGATATCGATACGGAATTTGTAAAGAATGTTCGCCAGGGAGACATTATGATTGGCGGCGAAAACTTCGGTTGCGGTTCATCTCGTGAACATGCTCCTATTGCAATTAAGGCCTCTGGCATAGATTGCGTAATCGCAAAGACTTTTGCCCGAATTTTTTATCGTAATTCTATTAATATCGGCCTTCCAATTTTAGAATGTCCTGAGGCTAGCGAAAAAATTCAGCCGGGAGATCAGATTTCTGTAAACTTTGATACCGGCGTGATCACAAACATTACTAAGGATGAATCCTACCAGGCACTACCTTTTCCTGATTTTATCAAGGAGATTATGGCCGCTGGTGGATTATTGAACAGCATAAAAAAATAGAATCTAAAAGTGAAATATAAAAAAGCAGCCTATCCCCTTGAGCTGCTTTTTTATTTCCCTATTATTCACACCCTACTAAAGGTTGTTCCCCTATTTCCTTGGTAATAATGATTTTATGGCTTCTCGTCCAAATCCAATTGCTACGATAAATACTACTGCTGCTGCTATAATTGCATTTTTCATAATCTCTCTCCTTTTAATATCTTTAATAAAGCAAATTGTTTAAGCACCTCTTAACAATTATTAGTATATAGTTTCCTTCTTATGGTATCCCTTCATTTATCTTACAGTTATCTTACAATTTTGAAACCTACTTGTTTATCTACTCGGTTTAGCTCTTCCCCATTAAGAAAACTGTCCAGGTTTTCTCCCAGTATACGAATAATCGATTCTCTCATCTCCTTGGGGGCCCATGCCATGTGAGGTGTGATAAAGCAGTTTTCTAGGGGAATTAGTGGATTCCCTGGTTCTGGAGGTTCATGCTCCAAAACATCTAAGGCCGCAGCTCTTAGCTTGCCACTTTTCAATGCTTTTGCTAGTGCATCTTGACAAATTAGATTTCCTCTTGCAGTGTTGATTAACACCCCATTCTCTTTCATTTTTCCAATAAATTCTTCATTTACAAAATGGGTATTTTCTTCTGTTAAAGGACAATGTAGAGTAAGGAAGTCAGATTTTATTGCGGCCTCTTCATTTTGGCTATATGGATTAATTGTCATCCCTAACGCCTTGGCTATTTCCCCCACCTTCTTACCAATCTGGCCGTAGCCGATGATTCCTAGGGACTTTCCTGCTAACAGACTAACTGGCTTTTTCCAGTAACAAAAATACTTATTGTTTTCCCATTCACCTTTTTTTACTGAAATGTTGTGGAGGGCCACATTATTAGTAATTTCAAGGATTAAAGCTATAGTATGTTGAGCTACTGCGTCTGTAGAATAGGCAGGAATATTGGTTACCGCTATTCCAAGGCTAGCTGCACCTTTCACATCAATATTGTTGTAGCCTGTGGCTGTGGATCCAATATATTTCAAGTTTGGACACTGTGCCATAAATTCCCTTGTCACCGGGCATTTACTTGTAATCAACACTTCTGCCTCCCCTAGCCTCTGTCTGGCATCTTCTGGGGCAGTAGCATCGTAAACCGTCACCTGACCAAAGGATTCTAAAGGTGCCCAGGACAAATCTCCTGGATTTATAGTATGTCCGTCAAAAACAATAATTTTCATTTTTTTCCTCCTCATTTCCTAGAGTCATTTTACATCATAGCCATTGGAAAGTCTAGGCAGATTGTGGTATAATAGTTCAATATGTTAAACACAAAGGAGTTGGAATTATGTTGAAATTTGCCTTTATTATGAACGTTCCGGGGACTTCCCCAGATAAGGACTTCGCAGTTTTTGAAAATGAAGAAAGTTATACCTTATTGGCTGAAACCAGCACTTATGAAATGACGGAAGCCTTAGTGTTAAAATTAGCCAAAGATGGGATTACCATAGTAGATTTATGTGGTGATTTTGATGATTTGGCTGTCGAAAGATTAACTAAGGCCACTAATGGAAAAGTCCAGGTTCGCCATGCTGACTATTTCCCTGATGAAATGGCTAAAATGGACAAACTGCCATCACTAAAAGAATACGGCATCATCATTGCTATGGATGGAGTCCAAACCACCCAAATTCGAGAAATCCTAAACAAGGAGTGCAATACATATGTCCACTTTATTAAGGACTTAGAAGGGGCAAAGACTGCCGCTAAAAATCTTCTAAACCAAGGTGTGTATTTCATAGAGCTTTGCAGTTGGTTTGATAAAGAAAAGACACAATCCTTGATCCATGCCGTAGAGGGAAAATTACCTATAGGCTCTTGCGGAGAACTGAGCTAAATGACTTTGCTGGAACTTCTTTTCCTCAGTGTTGGACTTGCTATGGACGCAGTTGCTGTTTCCATGACCAATGGAATGGTCTATAAAAATTTAAAACTGTCAAGCTACATTGCCATGCCTATATTCTTCGGTGGATTCCAGGCTATAATGCCACTTGTTGGCTATTTTGCTGGCGGTCTTTTCGCCCATATCATTGAGAAATATTCTGGTATTGTAATCCTGATAATCTTAGGCATTATCGGCGGGAAAATGATAAAAGAAGGTATAGATCATCTAAAACCACACAAGGTTATTAAAGAAAAGGAAATGACCATTGGCGTTCTCTTTTTCCAAGGAATAGCCACTAGCATTGATGCTTTTGCTGTAGGCATTGGTTTTGGTGTAGTAAAAGTTAATATTGCCCTGGCTGTAAGCATGATCGGTATAGTTACCGGGATTTTAGTGGTTGCTGCCATTTTAATTGGGCGAAAATTTGGAGATCTTTTAGGCAGTAAAGCAGAAATTTTAGGCGGCGTAATTCTAGTCATAATCGGAATCAAAGCCTTGTTATAGAGAAGGAGAAATTAACTATGAATTATAAAATTGCAGTAATACCCGGAGATGGTATCGGCCCTGAAGTGATTGAGCAGGCTGTTCGCATCCTTGACAAAATTGGAAAAAAATACAATCATACTTTTTCCTACACTAAGGTTTTAGCTGGCGGTATTGCCATTGATGAAACAGGCAGTTGCCTTCCAAATGAAACCGTGCAGGTATGTAAGGAAAGTGACGCTGTACTTTTAGGAGCTGTAGGCGGATGGAAATGGGATACTCTCCCAGGAAGTCAAAGACCAGAGCAGGCTCTTCTTGGTTTGCGAAAAGCCCTTGGTCTATTTGCTAATTTAAGGCCTGCTATTCTCTTTGAGGAGTTGGCGAATGCCTGCCCCCTAAAGCCAGAAATTATTCAAGGTGGTCTTGATATCGTAGTGGTAAGAGAGTTAACTGGAGGAATCTACTTTGGAGAAAAGGGATTTAAAGAAACACCCCTTGGTCATGCCGCTTATGATGTGGAACAATATGCAGAAGAGGAAATTCGCAGAATAGCTAAGGTTGCCTTTGATATGGCCATGAAACGTGGTAAAAATGTTACTAGCGTAGATAAAGCCAACGTTCTTGAAAGTTCCCGACTGTGGAGAAAAGTTGTTGCAGAAGTAGCTAAGGATTACCCAGAGGTAACCCTTAAAAACTTATATGTGGATAATGCTGCAATGCAAATGATAAGAGATCCAAAACAGTTTGATGTCCTTGTAACAAACAATATCTTTGGAGACATTCTTTCTGACGAAGCCAGTCAAGTAACTGGTTCTATTGGCATGCTCCCCTCAGCAAGTCTAGCCAATGGTAATTTTGGAATGTACGAGCCAGTTCACGGTTCTGCACCAGATATTGCTGGGCAAAACAAAGCAAACCCAATGGCAACCATTTTATCTGTGGCCATGATGCTTAGATATACTTTCGGGCTGATTAAAGAGTCTGATGATATTGAAAAGGCTGTAAAAAAAGTCCTTAGTCTTGGATACAGAACCCCTGACTTAATGTCAGATGGTGGTAAGGAAATTAGTACTACACAGACGGGAGACCTGATTTTAGAAGCTATTTGATAGCTGATTTAAGACTTATAAGGGACTATTATTAGATTAGTCCCTTATAAGTTGTGAATATATTTCATGTCAATATGGGGAATGCCATCTTCCAGATATCCTGGAGAAACTACAGCAAATCCCATGTCTTCATAGAATTCAATAAGATATTGCTGTGCTGAAATTTTAATAATAGTCTCATGTAAATACTGAGTTATGTATTTTATTGCAACTCGCACCATGTGCTTTGCAATTCCATTTTTTCGATATTCTTTTCTCACTACAACTCGACCAATAGACATGGCATCAAACACTATTCCCTTATCCATAATACGAAGATATCCGGCAATAGATCCACCATCTTCCACAAAGAGATGACTTGCCCTACGATCATTATCATCACAGTCCAGATATATGCACTCTTGTTCTACAACAAAAACCTTGGACCTTAATCTTAGAATTTGGTAAAGCTCGTTAGATGTAAGCTCATCAAATGTTTTTATAATGATTTTCATACGCTAAATTCTCCCTTCGCTTTTCCATTATACCGAATTTTCACTAATATTACTAGGTTTAATATGTTATACAAAATATACCGCTTCTGGAGGCACGGCTAATGAATATGACAATTACAACATAAAACAAAGAAATCTATGATCCTTATGTCCTTATGCACCAGCCTTGGGATATCGTTTTTTTGTTTTGTCTGCGGAATAGTTATTTTATCTGTAAGTGTATGGTGCGTTTTAGAAAATCCATCATAGTCTTTTCATAAAGGCCTTTGTGATCGATATAAATGTCTGTGTGTTGGCTATCTTTCACCGTAAGGATTTCCTTCTTTTTTCCCTTAATAGCATTGTACAAGTCTGCCCCCATGTAATACCTCGTTACCTTATCATTTTTGCTATTAAAAATAAGAACCGGCACCTGTGTATTTTCTATAGTTTTACAAACATTTCCGTCTTCATATGAAAATCCTAACATTATTTTATTTACCATGCTTCCCATATCTAGCCTAAATTTTATAGGCAAAAATGGTACCTTATCTTTAATAATTAATCCTGTAATATCTCTTACACTGCTTACTGGACAGTCAAGTATAGCAAAGTTCAATTTTTTATTTGCATCCTGGGTTCCAAGATATATACCAATAGTCCCACCTCCTATAGAGGACCCCCACGCCCCAATATTTTTATCCCTATCTACATTTTTATAAATGTAATCCACACAATCTTTTAAATCTTTACTTTCTAAATACCCGCAAGTCTGATTTATTGCCTTGCTCTCACCAGAACCCCTCTGGTCATAAGTCAAAACATTATATCCATTCCGGAGAAACATCTTTGCCACCGGGTATCCTGTAATTCGGTTTCCGTTTAAACCATGAGCCATAACTACCGTATCTCTATTTTCATTTCCATCAATGGTCAAATAATTCGCTGGAATATCATATTCTCCAAAAGAGGATGGAATCTTCACCTCTTTAACATTATATTTAGTTTCGAATTTTTCTACGCCAAAGTTCGCTTTCTCCAAGGCTTGTTTTTTTACTTCCAAAGACCGACCCTCTTGGTTCACTGCATTAATAGATGCATAATATATGTAAGCGCCTGTTGTAAAACAAGCGCTTATAGCTAAAATAATAACTATAGCTATTACTAATAACATTATTTTTTTGTTTGAAGTATTTTTCACTTACCGCCTCTATTCCACATTAATTCCTATAGCCGTCAGTAAATTAATTGCCTCAGGAAATGAGAATTTCGCCTTCTTCAAGTTGTTATTTTCTAGAGAAATAGCATAGTTTTGTGCTAATCGAAAATCTGCTCCCCTCAAATCGTTATTATCAAAGACGGCTTCGCTTAGCTCTGTCCTTTGAAATTTGCTTTCCTGTAAGTCACATTGTTCAAAAACGCTTCCAGTTAAATCGCAATCCTGGAAATCTATTTTTTTCATCCTAAACTTATAAAATACGTTGTGTTTTATGGTACATTCATTTAGCTTATCAAATGGAAGAAAGACTCCCTTTTTTCGTGTTAAATCTGCCCAATTAACACCGATCAAATTACACCTGTTGAAGGTATTGTTAATAGCATCGGTAAATTTGAATTTATTATTGAGAAGTGTACAACCATCAAAAGTACAATCTCTAAATGAGGCATTAATTATCTCTAGTTCGTAAAATTCACAATGATGAAATTCACATCCTGAAAATATAACTTCTTCAACCTTCTCTTGTTCCAACATTAATTTGTCAAATTTTTTACCTTCATAATTCATTTTACCTTTAAGCCTCCTCTTATCTAGCTTTTTTAGAGTGATAGTATGCAATGCCGCAAATAACTCCGCTGACTACTAAAACTATTATGATAATCTTCCAAGGGAATTCATCTCCTGTTTTTGTAGCGTGACCCATATTGGCTTTACTTTCTGTAGATGCTCCTGGCTGAACATTAGAATTCGTTGTTGGTGTTATAGAGCTACTTGGCTGATCTGTTGGGTCTATTGTTGGATCAATTTTTCCTACAGCTAATCTAAAGACTTCTTTGCCTCCGGAAACCGGATTGCCTAGAGTGTCTATAGCTTGAGCCGTCACATTGTATTCTCCCTTTCCTAGATCTCCCGTCAAGCTAAATACATGTTTGTACTCGTAAATTGATTGCTGTCCTGTCCAGGTTTCAAGAAAATCTCGGCTCAAAGTAACATTTCTTTCTTCAGTTGAAACTGTTTTTCCATCCTGCTTGAAGGTGTATTTAATCTTGCTAATTAAGTTAGCCATAGTGTATGCTTTATGCCCATCATCAGTGATTTGATCTGGCGTGTTTTGAATTGGAGGTGTAACACCATAAAATGCAATTTCCTGTCCAGGATCTGCTTTCACACCATCGACCATATTGTAATCTACATCACCATCAAAATTTTTCCAAACCGCTGTCTTATTATCATCGCCTAAATCCTTTGCTACTTCACTTCTAGCGATTACAAGCTTGTCACCTTTATCGTAGGCAACAAATTCCCCCGTCTTTTTTGTTCCATTAACAAGAAGCTCTGGCTCCCCAATGTCGTATCCGTAGCAATTTAAATCCGTATCTACTCGATTAGATCTTTGTATTTCTGCCATTTCTACAGCCTGTGTAGCCGAAGATGCTTTTACATTATATATGTAAAAATGTACATTGCCTGTTGCATATTCCTGGGCATCCGCAGTCTTCCAGCGATCCCATATTTCCAAAAATGCATCACTGGTAAGTGGTTTTCCCTGGTACTTTATAGGAATCAAACTAGGTGACCAATATCCAGGGAACGGATCATTATATATCCTATATCCATTATCTTTAGCCGCCTTATCTACATTAGCTTTATGGTTATCTGGAGAAAACCTTGATACAATTTTATCTGCTGTATTTCCCAGTGTAATGTCTTTTACCAATACCGTATGAGCACCTGCATCTAGTGTGATTGTCACTTTAATTGTATATTCTCCAGGTGCAAGATTGTCTCCTTGCGCCTTTAACCCTCCATTGTCTTTTCCTCCTAAAATCAATGCTGCAAAATTTTCTTCTGTAGCTGTTATTTTAACCGAAGAATCGGTTTTATCTAAAGGGTTGCAAATTAAATCCGGCATACAAAGATTATTGTAATTCGATCCAAATGCAGCTATATCGGTATGAAAATTTCCAGCGGGCAAAGTGTTCCCCAAGTCTGATTGTCCAGGACTTTTATTGTCGTAGGTCAATGTCCTTACAATCCTGCTCCCACTCTTTTCAATAAGTTCAACCTTAATATTCTTTTCATTAAGCTTCTCACCTTGGCCTATAATATAGAAATTTCGCCCAGGAGAAATAGTACCCTCTTGATCTGACGGAGTGATGATTGATGCCTCCATAGCAAAAGCTACCACAGGAAATATTGTAATAAGGATAAGTATTATTCCTACCATCCATTTTCTATAATTTTTCATATTTTCTCCTATTCTTGCAAAATGTATGTTTTTTTATATTTTATCATACCTAGATCAATCCATGTAAAGTTATCTTAGCCTTTTTTTACTTAAGTTTGACTAACTCTTCTTTGAGGGTTAAAATAAGCTTTGTAAAGGAGATACCAAAATGAAAAATGAAACATTAACACAGATAAAAACACGTCGCTCTTTCCGTAGCTATAAGCCAGATCAAATTAAGGTTCCGGAGCTAAATGCCATCCTTGAGGCGGGAACTTACGCTCCATCAGGCAAAAATATGCAATGCCCTATAATAGTGGCAGTACAAGACTCTGATACTATTGCCCAGTTGGTTAAAATGAATGCTCAGGTTATGGGGACTGACAGTAATCCATATTACGGTGCACCAACAATTCTTCTAGTATTTGCACCTGAGAATCAAAGCACTTATGTAGAGGATGCCTCTTGCGTGCTAAACACGATGATGCTTGCCGCCCATTCCTTGGGACTAGCTTCTTGTTGGATACACAGGGAAAAGCAAATGTTCCAAACCCCAGAAGGAAAAGCCCTTATGACAAAATGGGGAATTGATCCGAATCTAAAAGGCATCGGTGCCCTGTCTCTAGGTTATGGCGGAATTGATCTTCCATCTCCACCAGAGAGAAAGCCAAACCGTATTATTTTAGTTTAAAAAAAGTGTTTGGAGAGTGGATACTTGTTTTATTGTGTCAACACAAAATTTGTCGTGTTTTTTAGGATTTTTAACAAAAATACCTTTACAGACAAAATCATTGGTGGTACAATGCAAGCAGATTAAGTAAGAAAAGGAACAGAATTATGTTGATTAAAGCGATTACATTTGCAGCTGAATATTTTTATTTTAACTTTACTTTCTATTTTAGAAGTAAGGTGAATTTCGCTGCACTGAAATAACTCGTCAAATGTTCCACATCAATTAAACGTTACGAGATATTATCCGCAGGTGAAATTCACTTGCGGATTTTTTTATTGCATTAAAACTTGTCGGAGGAAGAAAATGATAATTATTTTAAAAAATAACCCGGAAAAAAAACAACTTGAAAACCTAGTTTCATGGCTAAAAAGCCTTAACTTAGATATTCATTTCAGCCAGGGTGAAAGCACCACCATTATGGGATTAGTCGGTGATACTTCCGCTGTGGATATGGATCTGATTAATGCACTAGACATTGTAGAAACTGTAAAGCGAATTCAGGAGCCATACAAAAACGTAAACAAAAAATTCCATCCAGAAGATACCATAGTAGACGTTGCAGGAATAAAAATCGGCGGAGGCAACTTCCAAATTATTGCAGGGCCTTGCTCTGTAGAGTCAAGAGAACAGGTTTGTGCCATTGCAGATGATGTAAAAGCAGCAGGAGCCAGCCTATATAGAGGTGGAGCATTTAAGCCCCGAACATCACCTTATGCCTTTCAGGGTATGAGAACAGAGGGAATTGAACTTCTCCTTGAAGCAAAAAAACAGTCAGGCCTTCCTATTGTAACCGAAGTTATGGACTTGTCTCACCTTCCCCTCTTTGAGGATGTTGACGTTATTCAGGTAGGTGCTAGAAACATGCAAAATTTTGAGCTCTTAAAAGAGCTTGGCCTTCTACGAAAACCTATCTTATTGAAAAGAGGCCTTTCCAGCACCCTACAAGAATTGTTAATGAGTGCAGAATATATTATGGCTGGCGGTAATAATCAAGTCATTCTCTGCGAAAGAGGTATCCGTACATTTGAAACGGCAACCAGAAACACATTGGATCTAGCCTCTATTCCACTACTTAAAACCATGACCCATCTACCAGTAATCGTTGATCCAAGCCATGCAACAGGCATTTCCCATTTAGTTAAACCTATGGCTATGGCGGCTACCGCAGCTGGCGCAGACGGGCTGATGATTGAAGTCCATAATGACCCTGCTCACGCTCTTTGCGATGGAGCCCAATCACTTACCCCCGCTGCTTTTTCCGATGTAGTGGGCGCAGTAAAAGCAATCAGACCATTTGCATTTAAAGGTTAGGAGTGTATTTATGAAAATTGGAGTAATCGGCTTAGGCCTAATTGGAGGCTCTATAGCCAAGGCTGTAAAAACAAATACTGACCACATTATTTACGGCTATGACCTAAATGATACCGTTGAAAAAAAAGCATTGTTAGTCAATGCCATCGATTTCTCCCTCACCGACGATTTACTTGTCCAGTGTGACTTAATCATCGTTGCCCTTTACCCAGGAGCGACCATTTCCTTTATTAAGGAGAAGGCTTTATTATTTAAAAAAGGAGGAATTGTTCTTGATTGTTGCGGAGTGAAATCTTTAGTTTGCCATGAAGTAGAACCTATTGCTGCAAAGCATGACTTTGTGTTTATTGGAGGACATCCCATGGCCGGCCTAGAACATTCTGGATTTGATCATACCAAAACTGCCTTGTTTGACCAAGCGTCCATGATCCTTATTCCTACAAAAGGAGATATTCAATCTGTGGATACTGTAAAAACCTTATGCACCCAAATTGGTTTCACCAATATACAAATTGCTACTGCAAGCAAACATGATGAAATGATCGCCTTTACTTCTCAGTTAGCTCATGTAGTTTCCAGCGCATACATAAAAAGCCCTACAGCCCTAGCACATGACGGGTTTTCTGCTGGCAGCTATAAAGATATGACTCGAGTTGCCAAATTAAATGAATCTATGTGGACAGAATTATTTTTGGATAACAAAGACTATCTAGTCAAAGAAATTGACCAAATGGTAAGTCACCTACAAGATTACAGACAAGCCATTAATAGTCGGGATGAAAATAAATTGAAGCAACTATTGAAAGAAGGCCGAGAAAAGAAAGCCTTAATCGACAAGGAGATATTCTAATGGATCGGATACAAATAAATGCTTCCCGAAGCTACGATGTGTTAATGGATACAGGTCTGATCAGTCAGGCTGGCACGTTAATAAAAAAAGCCCTGGGATATGGAGTAGAGAAGGTATGTATCGTTACCGACGATATTGTAAATCAGCTATATTGCACATCAAATACTTTGTCCGCCTCTTTTCTTTCCTCTCTAACAAATGAAGGATATAAAATTTCCAAGTTTGTTTTCCCCCATGGAGAGACCTCAAAGACTTTAAACACTGTAGGCACTCTCCTTGAATATCTAGCCCAAGAGCAATTTACTCGTTCTGATTGTATCATTGCCCTTGGGGGAGGAATTCCTGGTGATATAGCTGGATTTGCAGCAGCTACATATTTGCGAGGGATCCCCTTTGTACAGATTCCTACCACTCTCTTAGCCGCAGTAGATTCTTCTGTTGGGGGAAAGACAGGAGTAAACCTAAAATCAGGGAAAAATCTGGCAGGGGCATTTTGGCAACCATCCCTAGTGCTCTTTGATATAGATGCAACAAAAACTTTGTCCAAACACATTTTCTTAGACGGAGTTGCAGAAGCTATTAAAGCTGGTGCTATTGCAGATGCCTCCCTGTTTTCATACATAGAGACGCAACTATGTTTAACTCACCCTAAGGTGATAAAAAATCTGGTGAAACGAGCTATTGGAATCAAACAAATCGTAGTGGAAGAAGATGAGCGTGATACGGGCAAAAGACAACTTCTGAATTTTGGCCACACCTTAGGCCATGCCATTGAGCAATGTAGCAATTTTTCCATCAGCCATGGTCACGGGATAGCTATGGGCATGGATATGGTTTGTAAAAGTGCTGAGAGAATGGGTTGGATCAAAGACAACTGTAGCCAAACCATTCATGACACTTTGCTAAGATTTGGATTTCCTCTAGATTGTCCCTATACCCCTGCCCAGTTGGCCTGTGCTGCAAAGCAAGACAAAAAACGTATGGGCAATAATTTAACCTTGGTAATTCCAGTAACTTTAGGCAATTGCCGGCTAATGAAAATACCTATCTCACAATTAGAAGCCTTCATTCAGGCGGGAGTATAACCATGAACATCAAAATCACACCAAGCCCCCTTGTGGGAACAGTATCGGCGGTGACCTCAAAGTCACATGCTCACAGGCTGTTAATAGCCATGGCCCTCTCCTCAAATCCAGGGGAAGTCATCATGGATACAACTTCTGTGGATATTCAGGCTACCAAGGAATGTCTTTTACACCTAAGTGATGCCATCCCTAACCTTCAATGTCAGGAAAGCGGCTCAACCTTACGGTTTTTACTGCCTATTGCAATGACACAGAAAAACAAAGTTATATTTACAGGTTCGGGTAGACTTCCTACCCGACCACTTTCGCCGTTAAAGGAAGAAATGGAATCCCACGGTTGTCATTTTTCAAAGACCACAGGAAACTCCCAAGAAATTTTCACTGTGGAAGGTAGGCTGACCTGTGGTAACTTTATATTACCGGGAAATATTAGTTCTCAATATATTACAGGACTTTTATTTGCTCTTCCCTTGCTTTGCGGAGACAGCCAGATTTCCATTACATCCCCTCTTGAGTCATCCGCTTATGTGGATCTGACTTTAGAGGTAATCCGCAGCTTTGGCGTAAAGATTTGTGTTACAGAAAAAAACAGCCTATTAACTTTCCATATCTTTGGAAGGCAAGAATATGTATCTCCTGGAGCCGTTAAAGCTGAAGGAGATTGGTCCAACAGTGCATTTTGGATTATTGGAGGCATTATTGAAAAAAATTCTGCTATTACCTTAACTCAGCTTGATTCGAACTCCTCTCAAGGCGATAGTAAAATACTGTCTCTAGCCAAAGCTATGGGAGGTGTAATTAAATCAAGCAACCATGAAATCTGTGCTCTCCCAAGAAAACTAAGGGGGATAGAAATCGACGGATCAGGCATTCCAGATTTAATACCTATTTTAGCGGTGGCTGCTTCTGTATCAGAAGGCCAGACCCGAATATATAATGCTGCTCGGTTAAGAATCAAAGAGTCTGACCGGTTAGCATCTATGACTGAATGTTTAAAGGCTCTAGGCGGAAAAATTGAAGAGCTTGAGGATGGCCTAATCATACAAGGAGTTCCCTATCTCACAGGGGGCATAGTTGACAGCCATAACGATCACCGAATTGTAATGGCTATGGCCATAGCGGCTAGCTGTGCCTCTGAGCCTATTACCATTAAAGGTGCTGAGGCCGTAAATAAATCTTACCCTGATTTCTTTAAAGATTTTTCCCGACTAGGAGGTAAAATAAATGTTATCTAATTTTGGAAACCATATGAAAATTTCCATATTTGGTGGTTCTCACGAAGATCACATAGGTGTGACCATTTCTGGACTCCCCTCAAATACCGCTTTTGACCTAAATGAGCTTCAAAGCTTTTTGACCAGGAGAGCCCCAGGAAACAGCCCCTTTACTACTTCCCGAAAGGAAAGTGATTTGATCATCCCAAAGGATGGCGTGGAAATAAAGGACAATATTGGACTGATTCGAAATGGGTTTGCTACCTTTATTATAAACAACACAAACACTCACAAGCAAGACTATGATAATTTAAAAGAGGTGCCAAGACCTGGACATGCGGATTACACGGCCTATATCAAGTATGGACGCCAGATTAATATGTCTGGAGGCGGTCCATTTTCCGCAAGGATGACTGCTCCTCTTTGTATCGCTGGAGGCATTGCAATTCAAATGCTTCGAAATCAGGGTATTAAGATCGGCGCTCACATATATAAGATTGGAAATGTTATAGATACACCCTTTGACCCAGCAAATCCAAGCTTTGATTTCCTACCAGAGTTCCCTGTGTTTTCCCAGAAAGCTAAAGATGAAATGAAATCATTGATCCTGGCTGCCAAGGAGGATTCAGATTCTGTTGGCGGTGTTGTTGAGGCATGTGTCACAGGATGCCCCCCAGGAATGGGTGGTCCAATGTACCAAGGAGTTGAAAGTATTTTATCTCCTATCCTATTTGGTATCCCAGCTGTAAAAGGTCTAGAGTTTGGCGCAGGCTTTTCTGCAACTGATCTAAGAGGATCTGAAAACAACGATGATTTTTATATGGCAGAAGATCATGTCAAAACCCGTACCAACAATCACGGCGGCATTTTAGGAGGTATTACTTCTGGCATGCCTATCATTACCCGTTTGGCATTTAAGCCAACACCCTCTATTGGCAAGAAACAAAATTCTGTCAACCTAAAGAGAAAAGAAAATCAAGAGTTGTCCATAAAGGGTCGCCACGATCCATGTGTCGTGCTCCGGGCAGTGCCTGTTGTGGAGGCAGCTTTAGCTATTGGAATTTTAGATATAATTATGGAGGAAAAGAAATGAGACTAGATGAAATTAGAAAAGATATTGACGTGGTAGATTCAAAAATATTGGAATTATTTGAGGAACGAATGAACCTTTCTCTTGAAGTTGCAAAAACAAAGAAAACAGACAGTATTGCAGTTTCCCACCCTTCCCGTGAAAAAGAAATTCTTCATAGAATCTCGGAGAAAATCGGGGAACCTTTAGATGGCTATGCTCGTATCCTATTCAACACCTTATTTGACTTAAGCAGATCCTGCCAAAATGACTATTTATCAAGAGTTTCCGACTTAAACAGTCGAATTGAAAAAGCCATTTTAGATACACCAAAACTCTTTCCTAAAAAGGCCGTTGTTGCCTGTCAAGGTGTTGAGGGTTCCTACTCCCAGGCAGCTTGCGAAAAATTGTTTGAAGTGCCTAGTACAATGTATTTCAACAGCTTTGAGGGAGTCTTTAATGGAGTAGATAAAGGTCTATGCCAATACGGTATCCTGCCCTTAGAAAACAGCTCCTACGGTTCTGTAGGTACCGTTTATGACTTGATGGAAAACTATGATTTTCATATTGTTAAGAGTATTCGCCTACGAATTTCCCACAGCCTTTTGGCAAATCCAAGCACTAGAATTGAAGATATTAAGGAAATCTTCTCCCATGAACAGGCTATTGGCCAATGTGGAGAATTCTTAAAAACACTAAAGGACGTGAAAATTACTATATGCGAGAATACTGCTCGTGCTGCGAAAATGGTTTCCGAATCTGGTAGAAACGATGTTGCTGCTATTTGTTCAAGAGAATGCATTCTCCTCTACGGACTTGAAGCCATTAAAAACAACATCCAAGGGACGGACAATAACTACACTAGGTTCATTTGTATTTCAAAAAAGCTTGAAATTTATCCTGGGGCAAATAAGATTAGTCTAATGCTTTCTCTTCCCCACAAGCCAAGTTCTCTTTATCATATGATTGCACGTTTTGCAGCCTTAGGAGTAAATCTGACCAAGCTAGAATCTCGCCCAGTAGCTGGCAGCGACTTCGAATTCATGTTTTACTTTGACATGGAGGCTTCTGTATATTCACAAGAGCTGATCAACTTGCTCAGCCAACTGGAATACCAGCCAGAACAGTTTGTATTTTTAGGAAGTTATTCCGAAGTAATTTAGTGAGGTAATGATGATTTATGGCTTAGTAGGAGAAAAACTCTCCCATAGTTACTCAAAATTAATCCATGAAAAATTAGGCTATAATTATAATTTGTTTAGCCTGAGTGAATCAAAGTTTGACAATTTTATCGCCAATAGGCAATATGACGGACTTAATATCACCATCCCTTATAAACAGCGGGTAATGCCACTTTGTGATGAACTGTCTCCCTTGGCAAAAGAAATAGGCGCAGTAAATACGCTGTATTTCCACCATGGCAAGCTATGTGGCACTAACACAGATTACCCCGGTTTTCTCTATGCCGCAGCTAGAGCTGGAATCAACTTTAAGAATCAGGTGATTTTAATTCTAGGCAACGGGGGCACTAGTCTTATGGCTGAAAAAGCCGTTTCTAACTCAGGAGCCATGAAAATATACATAGCCTCCCGACATAAAAATCCTAGATACGTTTCTTATAATGACTTAGATCTTTGCAAAGATGCCACTATTATTGTAAATACCACCCCTGTAGGAACCTATCCAAATAACTGGGGACAACTCATTTCTTTAGATGATTTTCCTAATTGCAAAGGGGTAATTGATGTAGTCTACAACCCTTTTACTACAAATTTGCTTCTACAAGCAAAAGACGCCAATATTCCATACACCAATGGGCTGCCTATGCTAGTAGCCCAGGCCACAGCCGCTGGAGAATATTTTCTAGGAAATACAGATTTTCAAGGGAAAAACCAAAAAATAATTCAAGAGTTATCAGCAGCCATGGAAAACATTGTCCTCATAGGCATGCCTGGGTGCGGCAAAACCACTTTAGGGAAATTGCTATCTGAAGCCATGGATCGCCCTTTTGTAGATATGGATCAAGAAATTGAAAAAATTGCAGGAGAAACCATTCCTCAAATTTTCAAGAATCATGGCCAGGCACATTTTCGCAATTTGGAAGAGAATATAGCAAAAGCTGTTGGCAAGGAGCAAAATCAAATCATTTCCACTGGTGGTGGGGCTGTTTTAAGAAAATCTACTATAGATGCCCTTAGGCAAAACGGGCGAGTTGTCTTTATAACTAGAGCCCTAGATGAACTTTCACTCAGCGGACGACCACTATCAAAGGATAGAGAAAGCATAAAAAGTATATACGAAACCCGCCTTCCCCTGTATAATAAATACATGGATCTTACATTTGATAACGCAAATGACAAAGATTCTATTGTAAAAAAACTACTTTCAATTTTGGAAAAGTAGGAAACAGGAGGCAAAACAATGAGAAAAACCATTTCAACAAAAAAAGCACCAGCCGCAATCGGTCCTTATGTTCAAGCAAATATCTTAAATGGTATGGTCTTCACTTCTGGACAGATTCCTTTAGATCCTATAACAGGAGAAATCATTGGTACTACAATTGAAGAGCAAGCCACACAGGTTTTCAAAAACATTTCTGCAATTTTACAAGAAGCTGGAACATGTTTAAACAACGTAGTAAAAACAACTGTATTTATTAAGGATATGAACGACTTTGGAAAATTAAACAACGTCTACGCACAATTTTTCACTGGAGACAATCTTCCCTCAAGGTCAGCTGTAGAAGTCGCCCGCCTGCCAAAGGATGTTTTGGTGGAAATAGAAACGATTGCTCATGTATAAAAAGCTTAGAAATTACCACTCACTTTCATGGCTATCTCCTAAATAAAAGAGGGAGTAGAAAATCTACTCCCTCTTTTATTTATACTACATCTTCGTTAATAACCATTTCTTTCAATCTATCAATATGCACGTCGGCAGCTTTTCTAGCATCTTCGGCTCGTCCATCATTAATAGCATCTACAATGAGTTTATGTTCGGCTGGCATGTTTTCTCCACGTCTGAAATTATCATAATAAATATACCTAAATCTAAGCACTAATTCCTGTAATTGCTCAATCATTTGAACCAGAATTTTGTTATTGCAAGATTCTACTATAATATGATGAAACTTAGTGTCATAGGCGATCATCTCGCCTGTATTACTTTCTTTTACTGCCTGATCATATGCTTCTGATACTTTATACAGTTCTGCAATTTGCGCCTGGCTCATACGCTTTGCCGCAAAAAAAGCGGCCAACCCCTCCATGTCCTGACGAACTTCCAGAATGTCCACCATATCCTTTGTGGAGATCTGAGACGCATATGCACCCCTTCTGGGCTCAATCGTAACAAGCCCTTCCTTTTCCAACTTTCGAATAGCCTCACGAATTGGAGTCCTGCTCACTCCCATATCTTCAGCAAGCTCTACTTCCATCATTCTAGTCCCTGGTACAATCTCCCCTTTAAGAATTTTCACCTTTAATTCTTCGTAGACAATCTCACGTAGAGGCCTATGATTTTGAATATCGAAATTTAGCATATTATTTCCTCTCTATTAAAATGTAGCCCTTGTCCAAAAGGTTTCTTCATTTTCCGATGACAATACTTTACAGCGCCCTTGCGCCTCTTCTTCATCCTTACACAAAGCAAATATAGTAGGTCCGCTTCCACTCATTAAGACCTTGCTTTTTGCACATGCCGCAATAACTTTGTTCTTTGTATACATAGCAATAGGATACCTCTTTAGAGTAAAGTTTTCAAGTACATTAATCATGTTTTTTTCAATTCTTTTTTGGTCTTCCTCTAAAAGACCTTTAATTAAATCCATTCCATCTGGATGAGATGGTATTTCAACTTCGTCTATCCCTTTATATACAATTGGTGTAGATACACTAATTGGAGGCTTTATCAAAACTACATAGCTGTTAAGTCCCTTGGCTATAGGTTCTAACTGAGTTCCTGTACCTCTGGCTATTGCACAATGTGTGGCTAATGGATCCCCAGACAATTCTAAATTTTTATTTGCTTTTGCCTGCCCCATAATTGCAAATGGTACATCTGCACCCAAAGCTTCACCCACTTTGCATAATTCTTTTACAGACAAATTCAACTCCCACATCTTGTTTAATCCGTGGATAACTGCAGCTGCATTACTGCTGCCCCCACCAAGGCCTGCTGCCACAGGAATTCGTTTTTTAATATCGATTCGTATTCTGCCGTTTTTCCCATCTCCAAAATTATCAATCATTACAAGGGCTGCTTTGTAAGCCAAATTTCGTTGATCCCTAGGTAGGTAATATTTGTTAGTTGATAGTTGAATCTCCACCTGATTTTTATCTTTTCTATCCCTTTTGTCTGGAAACCATCTAATGAGAATATCGTCGTGAAGAAGAACCTGTTGCATCACCATTTCTACTTCGTGGTATCCGTTTTCAAGCATACCTAAAACGTCAATTGAAAGGTTAATTTTCCCGTAAGCTTTCATTGCTATTTTGTTCATTTCATTTCTCCTATTATCGTGAGTCTGTTGTAAGCTCACTTTAAAAAAATAAGCGGGTTTCCCCGCTCACTCTAAAATCATTTCTTTTTTGTATTTTTTTGCTTGCCAGTTTGACTTTTAGGCCTAGTAGTTGCTTTGGCCTTTTTAGCCTTCTCAGCTTCAGCTTGTGCCTTTCTACCGCTCTTATACTTGCTCCCCGCCGCAGAAATCGGCTTAGGACCTGCAACACGCAGATTATCACTATCTATATTATCATCAGCATCCATCTTATTGCCCTTTTTATTTGCGTTTTTCTGTGCCTTGTTAGCCTGTTTTTCCTTTGCTTTTTTGTCTTTCTCTACAATAGCTTCTACAGACTTTCCTGTACGCTTTGCTTCTTTATAAGGATTAACTGTATCTGTTTTCCCTTGAGCTGTCCGTTCTTTTTCTTGCTGCTTTTTCATGCTTCTAGTTGAGAAAAAAATCATACCTACAAACATTACCCCCATCATTCCCATGTTTACCTTCATGGTGGTTGACTGGTTTAATGTGGTAAATCCAACCTTGGCTGGCTTGTCCAATTTTTCCCCGTTAGTTCCTTGGAATGACGAATCTATGGTTAATGTATATGTCATATCCCCTTCAATAGTAACTTTTTTCTTGCTACTATCAGAAAGAACCATCATCATGCCTTCTTCTTTGTGACTGTATAATATTTGAATAGGGACTTCTTTCCCTTTTTCGTCGGTTAGTTTAAATGCTTCTGCATTGCTAACTCTGATTCCTTCGTTTTTAGGAATAACACCCTTATTAAAATAAATCTTTACACTTAAGTTTTCTACTGCTGCACCTTTGTAGCCATCCTTTGGAGAGCTCTTCTCCACGCTTAGGCTTCCAGTATCTGCATAGCATAGCGATGCAGTCATAGTCATAACAATAAGTAAAAGGCATAAAATTGCGCCTATTCTCTTCATCCTCGTATTTCCTCCAACTTCCTTTTCCTTAGTTCTTTAAAAAATCCTGTCATCAGATTCTTGCATTCTTCTTGCAAAATTCCGTATTCAATTTCTACTTGATGATTTAACTTAGCTTCCTGCGGTATATTAAAGACAGAACCACAGGCTCCTGCCTTAGAATCCATTGTACCTATATATAGATTCTTAATCCTGGACCACACTATGGCTCCTGCACACATGGCACAAGGCTCCACAGTAACATAAATGTTACAATCCAAAAGTCTCCATCCTCCAAGTGTCTTTGCCGCTTGTCTTATAGCAATTATCTCTCCATGAGCTGTAGGGTCTTTCAGTGTCTCTGTTAAGTTATGTCCTCGCCCTATAATTTGGCCATCTTTTTCCACGACTGCACCAATGGGAATTTCCCCACAATCGTAAGCTTTTTCAGCCTCTTTTAAGGCCTCTAACATGTATTTATCCATATTCTTTACAATGTTATCACACTTTTGTTCCAGTATCAAGTTAAAGGTCTTCTATTGTTCCGTCTTTTCTACCTATCTTAGCAATCCAATATCCGTAAGCTACTTGCCTATTTTCCAGGCTGGAACCTTCTTTTTCAACTTCAAATTGTTCTGCACCTATAATTGGTTGCCAAAGGGCAAATCCTGAATTTCCATTTTCTGGCTGCTCCTTTTCTAGGAATCTGCCTGGAATTCCAATAAAATAATGTTCCTGACCTGTTCCAAAGATAAAATGTCGGTACTTGGATATTCCATGGGAACTTCCTGGCGAAATCATAGGAAATCTGTTTAGGTTTCCTATCCGCTTCCACTTTGCACCTGTAACGTCCTTAGCAAAAGGTTTAATATCGTCATATATTTCGCTTTTCTGTTCAAGGCTTTGACAATTCATTAAAAGGTAAGTATTGTAATAATCATTGTATGTCTTCTTTGGAGCCGCCTTTTTCTTCTTCCAAGAAATGTTACCTCGAAGGATAGGGTATAAAGGTTCCTTGGGATCTACCTTGGACACTCCAACTATTGAAGCTACAGAAAAATCTTTTATATCTCCCTTTTCAAAGCTATCTTTATCAAAGTCAAATTTTCTATTTCCTCTACCCCGTTTTGAAATATTAACGTCTCCAAAAATATGGTAAAGAGTCTCTCCTTGTTTCTTACCGAAGAAAATCAGTTTATAGTTGTACCTTTCATCATAAAAATAATATAAGTTGTCTACTTCTACTTGTATGTGACCATTTTTGCCATTAGTTTCTATAACAATACGGCCGGTGGTTTTTCTCCCTTTGTCCAAGGCAAACCTGCGATCCTGATCAACAAGTATAATCTTACTTCTCCAATCTTCCATTCTGTCCCTCCTTGATTTCTTTTTCTTTTTCTAGTACTATATTATGTATAGTTTTTACATCATATTCGTAGAATTGTGGAGGTTTAGATGGTTCTTGATATTATTATACTTATAATTATGGTTGCCACCATGGTCTTCGGGTTTAGAAAAGGGTTTATTTACACCTTTTCCCATACATTAGGCTGGATTGGCGCTTTGATTGGAGGATTTATACTCTCTCCAATATTAAAAAAGTGGCTTATTGAAAACACCCAATTTCAGGCTTTTATCAAAGATTTTCTTTTAGATAAATTTAACGCTTCAACCGGTTCTTTGGCCACATCTTCCCAAACCGTACCTTCAATTATTGGAGGTGGTGTTAATCCGGCAATAGACAATGCCACCAATGCCTTTACAGAAACTTTGACTGGACTGATTCTCACCTTAGTCAGCTTTCTCATTATACTAATTGTTATCAAACTGATTTTATTTCTTATTACTATTGTTATATCAAAAAAAAGAAACCCTGGTTTCATTGGTTTCTTCGATGGATTTTTAGGTTTAATTGCTGGTATGATCAAAGGAGTTATCTTTGTGTTTGTTTTTTTAGCACTAATAATTCCTTTTGCAAACATGACTTCATTTCTAAGTACAGAACTCATTGTAAGCACACTTGACAGTTCCTACTTTGCAAGAACCTTATATGATAACAATTTTGTAGTTTTGCTAGTTACCGATTTCCTGCAATAAGTCTATTCTACCCTTTTAGCTACAACTGCAAATCGACCCTTTTTATCCTCAACATGATAGCTACATGTTGATAATGTAATTAGTTGATCACCGTACTTAGCATTTATTCCAGTGTCGTATTGGGATAATCCCTTAACTCCTTCAACGTATTCGACAAATGCAGCTTTATCTTCTATTCCCGGATACTGATAATACTTGAAAATTTCCTTCTCCTTATCGTAAATCTGGGTATAGAATGCTGCAATAATCTTATATTTTCCTTGTCCACCTTTGTAAATTGTATCAAATTTAATAGTCTTGTGCTCTAGGTAAAAATCTTTCTTTGCATAATCTAATAACCCATGAAACATGGTGCCGTTATTCATATTATGGCCGTAAATCATAAAGTTTGATGTAGGCTTAAAAATATCACTGGCAGCGTCCATAAATGGAACCCCTGATACTTTATCTTCTTTGGCAAAATTTCTTCTTAAATAATACTCTGGATCATCTTGCGTCTGCATGACCGGATAATCTATCTTTGTGCCTTTTATTTTCACCCAACCGATAATGTCTGGATTAGCTTTGTAAAGATCTACATATTTTCCAACAACAGTTCCCTTCTCTGTAACCAAATCTTTTTGCTCACTCATTAACTTGCCAAGGTCATGAAAGTCCCGTTCTTCCAAGTATCCCTTAATAAAGTGGGTCACCAAAACCCCTAATGATCCTAGAAATACAATAAGTGCAATTACAAATATTCCTTTTCTTATCTTTCCCACATTTCTTCCCCCTTTTTCTAATCTCATTATATATAAAAGTTTGGATTTTGGGAAGTGAATTTTTCATTAAATGTAAAAAAATGTATATTACCTCCAGGCTATCTCATCTATTTTCTTTCCCTTGCTATCATAAGATTTCATAGAAAGAGTCTTTTCAGTAGCTCTGAAAATCTGGTATGTTCCTACGGTATTTTTCAAAATTTCCATGTACCTTGGAATAGGATCCCCTTCTTTATAATACTTGGTTTTTTTCTGTCCAGAATTACCAATGACGTAAGTTACTCCATTAATTTTCTTAGTTCTCCCATACATATGTTGATGACCCGAGAGAATGACATTCACATTTTCATCTTCAAAAATATGGATCCAGTTATTGCGAATACGACTGTAAATCTTGTCGTCCTCTGCCACAGGATATGGTGGATGGTGAATGGTTACAATCTTCCATTTTGCCTTGGTAGTAGCTAGGTCTTTTTTTATCCACCCGTTCACCCTCTTTATCATGGCAGACCAATCTTTTTTTCCCATAGACTTGATTCTCTCTTCCATAAATAGGCTGCTGTTTACCATTTCGAAATGACAATTTCCATAATCAAAAGAATAAACTTCCCCCCTTACAGGTCCATTTTGAGGCATGGCCATCATCTTAGAGTAAGTATATGGAGTTACAGAAGTTTCATGGTTTCCAGGCACAGTCATTGCTGGAATCTTTGAAAAAACACATTGGCCTGCTGTAAAAAATTCAGACCAATCTTTCACATCGCCTCCCTTATCAACCATATCGCCTCCAAGTAAGGCAAAGCGAAGCGAAGGAGCCTTCTCGTATGTGGATTTTAGCAAATTACTCCATATTTTATAGTCCCTATCTCTTACCTCATACTGGATATCTCCCATATACAAAAAACTAAAAGGGCCTTTTACTTCTGTAGTAAACTCGCTAGTTTTACTCAAGGTCTTCCCATCTCCAACTCGATATTCGTATGTAGTCCCAGAAGTAAGTCCTGTTGCCGTCCCTTTGTACCGATAATATTCCCCCTCTTTCACCTCTGTTACATTTGCCTTAAATTCCTGGATTTTACTTTGATCAGATTTCTGGGAAACCTGAATAATTCCCTTGTACTTTTCACTTCCATACCAACTGATAGTCTGGGAATCTGTTGGATCTTGGCTCCAAGAAAGAGCAATCTGGTCTGGCAGATCTATTGGGTTTAGGGATAAAACTCCACAACCGACCAGTGTAAATAAGGCTATCGCCAGTGGAAAAATAGCCATTACCGCCTTATCCCTTGCCTTTAACTTTAACCTTCTTAGATATGTGCGATACGGATAAGTTCGAAAACATCTTGCTTCCATAGCTACAGAAGTATCCTTAGCCCTCTCCATAGCCCCTGCCAAAATAGGCAAACACATATGGGTGTATGCCTTTAATTTTTTCTTTAGTGAAGTCTTTTTAAGCTCCGTGCCACGAAGCTGAACGCTATAATAAATGTCCAATGCTTCCTCACGTAAAATTGGGAAAAAGTGGAGACCTATGATTACCATGTAGGCAATTTCATATGGCACCTTCCATTGGACCATTCCTAAAAGATAATCTCTAGGTTTTCCTGTAAGAACAATCAAAGCTGAAACTACTATAATTAGTAGGCGAAGAGAAAGCATTCCTCCGGTTATAAGTCCACTGCCTAAAAACCATTGTAACAAGAATAGGAATAGTATTATTCCAAGTATTCCTTTTGCTTGAGAAAATTGTTTTCTTAGGCTAACACCACCAATTACCATGATTGCAACCGTTCCAAGAAGCAATCCTCCCAAAAACCACAGGTTTTTTACTACCACAGCTCCTGTGGATATGGAAATCACCATGATTATTTTCGTCCTTGGATCCAACTTTTCCAAATTAAACATGGCGTTCCTCCATGTAGATAATTTGGTCTCCATATTCATCTATAAAGGTCTTGTCATGGCTGATAATAATGATTCCACATTTCATATCTTTCTTTATTCTATTCAAATATTTGCCTAGAAACTCTCTTCCCTCTATATCAAGTGAAGCCGTCGGCTCATCTAAAATTAAATACTCTGGCTTCATAGCTAGCACAGCTCCCAAGACAAGACGTTGCTTTTCTCCTTGACTCATTGCGAAAGGAAAATCTTCTCTTTTATCTTCCAGTCCAAAATATCTGAGAAATTGTGTACTTCGTTCCCTTATTTCCTCTTGAGAAAGGTCTAAGTTTTTCAAGCCATATTCCATCTCTTCTTGTACAGTATAGGAAAATATTTGCCTTCCCGGACTCTGCATGACATATCCTATTCTTTGACCCATCTGAGCTAATGACAAATTTTTAGCGTCAGTTCCATCTATAACCACTTGTCCTGTTTCTGCCTTTAAAATACCTAAAATCACTTTGCTTAAAGTCGTCTTCCCACAGCCATTAGGCCCTGATATTGAAGTAATTCTATTCTTTTGAAAGCATGCGGAAAATCCCTCCAGTATTGGTGGATCCTTTTCTTTATATCTAAAAGTAATCTTTTTTACATCTAAGCTCATGGGTACACTTTCTGTTTTAAAACTTCCTCTGGAGAGCCAAAAGCCTTCACCTTTCCAGCTTCAATGACTAACCAACTATCTGCAAAATCCATTGTCATGTAATCATGCTCTACTACTATAATTGTTTTCCCTCTTTGTCGTAGCTTTCTCATGGTCTTCCCCACAAGCTTTTTCCCCATTTCATCTAAGTGACTCATAGGCTCATCCAAAATCAAAACTTCAGGGTCCATGGTCAAAATAGACCCTATAGCAACCACTTGTTTCTGCCCTCCAGATAGCTGGGCCGGGTTTTCATAGGCTAGGTTTTCTATATGTAACAATTTCATAATTCTATGAACCGTTTCCCTGATTTCCTCACTAGGCTTTGCAAGATTTTCTAGGGCAAAGGCAAGTTCATCTTCTACTGCAGTAGTAATAAGCTGCCTGTCAGGATCCTGCATGACATAACCAATCTTAGGCGCCAAATCCTTCATTTCAAGAGACATAATATCCTCAGATCTTAGCCTAATAGACCCCTTTAAATTCCCACTTATACACCTAGGAATAATCCCCGCCAGAATTTGACACAAGGTACTCTTTCCACATCCTGAGAGGCCAAGAATCGCCACAATAGTTCCTTCCTCAATATGGAAACTCATGTTCTCCAATATTTGTCGTCCCTCTTCATAGGCAAAAGTTAAATCTTTTACATCTATCATTTACATTCCACTCCTGACAGAAAACGAACACTTCGATTCCCATATGTATCAGACCTGATTATCAACCTCATAGGTCCTTGTCCACCATCCTTAAATGGTTCTAAATTCTTTCCGTCCATAGCATATACAAGAATAACATTTTCTTTTTTATCAAGCTCCCTACCCTTGGCTGCCGCAGCGAAACCATCTCCTGCCACAAAGATAAATTTATCATTTTTCTTAAGAAGCTGCTCATCTGCCTTATTTAAAATGTATGAAATAGGTACTCCTATGTAGTCCCCTTGTGTATCTCCTTTGTCAGATGAGACAATCTTTTCATGAAACTTTACAGAAGGCATTTTCTTGATTTCTTCTATGGAAAATGTCGCCACCTGTTTTTCATCTTGGGTAACAGTAAAAGACATGCCATCCTTGCCAGTTTGGTTTCCATTCATGTTTAAAAAAGCCGTAATCCCAATAATAACAACAAGTGCAACGATTCCTATTACAATGTATTTTCCTTTTATTTCTAGTTTCTTTGGCTGGCTCATCTGTTTGCCATCCCTTTCTTTTGAAATTTAGCGATTAACTTATACTTTTCCATAACCCTTAAAAGCTGCCATGCTAGCAACCCTCCAACAGTCCCTGAAAGTGCGGCTACTGACATGATTAGAATCAAATAAATATCTGGTGCCTGAAAAAATACTAGGTTGACGCACACCGTCCCCGCCACATTGGCCACTACTCCTGAAACAACTGCACAACCTCTACAGCAAACCCTATGCCCAATGAGAAGCAATACTAAGTCTATGGAAATTCCCGGGATCAAATATGTAAAAAATGTCATGATTCCATGGGATCCCACAATCCCTGTAAGAAACACTAACAACGCTTGAATCAGAGCAGTAAGAGTGGGTGTTCCAGGTTTTTTTACAATTCCATAGGCAATTACCAACCACATCATATAAAGGCCTCCTGCAAAAGCTCCACTTGGCATCATAAGTGGTCCACTAATCAGGTGAGCCAAAGGAACAACAATAGGTTTTACCGCTATTCCAAGAGCCGCCATAATGGCTATAATGACTAAATCATACACAGAAAATCTTTGTAGAAACTTATTCATTTGTCACCTTGATTTCTTTCACATAAGAGGCCCAGCCTTGCATGTTAAAGTCCTTAGTATACTCCGAATCGTAGTCCTCCTGGCCATAGACTAGGCGAAGAGGACTCCCGTCTGCTTTTTTGTATTCCTTGTCATTGCCCATATAATCCCCCTCCTGTATAATTGCCAACATTGGAGCCACAACTTCCCCTTCTGCTTCTTTCTCATCTTTAAATGATAACAATTTCTCCAAATCCTCTACAGCATAATCCTTAGCAAATCCATCGCTACATACTACATTGATGATTTCACCTTTTTCACCGTATCCTACTGATTTAAGCAAGGTTTTCACATCCACTCCTGTGTACTTCCTCACCTGCCTGGTATTGTTTTTCTCCTTGTTTCTACCACTGTATTGCCTGGTCTGTGTTCCAAGAGCCACAAGATCTGCCTCTGTAAAGGTTTTCTCCTTTTGACTGCCCTTAATAGTCAGGATAACTTTAGTATCGTCTCCTGGCTGTGTTCCCATCTTATTTGCTGTTTTGTTCCCTGTATCCCCACCACAACCCATAAGGGCCAAGGTGAAGATCAATAGAATTCCCATGATTGTAAGTTTCTTCATTTATCTATTTCTCCTAATTTAAATTTTCATTTTATCTCTTTATCCCTTTTGCTGAAGAGAGGCTACCATATACCGTCTTTCCATTGGCTTTCTTGTATGCTCTAATTTTATAATAGTAAGTCTTTCCTTTTTTTAGCTTGGTATCCTTATACTTAAGGGTGGTCCCCGAAGTTACCGTCTTTTTCTTTCCGTACTTTCCATTCTTACTTGTACTCTTATATAGCACATACCCATTTGCTCCACTCACTTTTTTCCATGAGATGACCAAATTGGTTTTCCCCGATTTGTAAAGCTTAGTTATAGACCCTTTCCCTAGAGTCGTAGGCACAGGTTTGGGAACCTCTGGAACTGTCTTTACGATCTTTCCTTTTGCGTCCACCACATTTATCCCGCTTATATTTGGAGCTACTGTATTCCCTTTTGTAGTGCCTGGCATATACACTGCCAATTGGCTTGTCTGCTCTATTGGAGTTTTACCGCCATCTGTAAATCCCCATGACACAAAGGATTTTTCCATTTCCTCTTTGGATAGACTAGTCTTACTCCCATCTTCCGATATAATTTCCACCCTGTTAGTTGAATAACTTGCTAGAAACTTATCTATTTTCATTTCTGCCATAACCTTTGAAAGAGGTACCCCTTCAACCTTATGGATTATATTTTTACCCTTGTCTACAAAAGAGTACTCCGTCTGGAAAATCCCTATTTCCATAAGCTGCTTTAACCTGGTCACCCCAGCGACTTTATTGCTTTCTGACCTTATTCCTCCTTGAAGCGCCCCTGTAATTACAGCGTTTGCATATTTAATATAATGGCAATTGTTGTCATCTGTTATTCCCGTCTGACCATAAATAAAGATCTCCTTACCTTGAGTTATTGGTTTTTCGCTGCCTGCTGCCGGTTCTAACCCTGTAGCTTGATTTTCTGCCTCATTAGTATTTTTATAAAATGCTATCATTGGCGGCGCTGCGGCTATTCCTGTTCCATCTCCAGGTGCATAATATTTAAGATTCTTTGTTTGTGATGGTTTCATTATGCTTTGATATCCATCTGAGGACTGGACGTTAAAGATTTCTACGGCGTCATTTCCACCTTCTACCACTGTGTCCATTACCTCCATTACATTCAATCCAGATGCAAGGGTATAATGATATGCCCCTGTGCCATGATTATCATAGGAAGAATATCTTTTGTTTGCAAGCCAACTATTCCCTAAACCAAAGTCATGAGGATTCTTTTCTCTTCCCATTTGAGCCATTTCATCTTTATCCAAATAAATTATATCCCTAAGGAATCCTGATGTGCCCTTCACCTTTTCGCCTGTGATAAGCAGTCCCAAGGCTTTTACTGGTTTTAGCTTCTCCATGTCTTGTCCATTTTTGTTTGTTGCAGCATAAGAAGGTGATGGACTAATGAAAAATAGGCATCCCATGATCATGGTTATTGCAATGATAGAGGCTATAATTTTACTGCTTCTTTTACTTTGAAAATTTTCCATAATTTATCCTCTTTTTAATCCCCAATAGCCGACAAGTTTATCCTTGTCGGCTATTGGTTTTATATAAATGTAGTAGTTGTGCTTTTATATTTTAAGTCCCTTTACACTTGAGAAAGGACCATAAATTGTTTTGCCCTCTGATTTTACAAAGCTTCGAACCTTGTAGTAATAAGTCTTATCTGTTTTTAATTTTTTGTCTGTGTATGATGTTTTATTTGCAGACATTGTTTTGATCTTTTTAAATCCGCTAGTCTTCTTTGTGGATTTACTAATCTCATATCCATTTTCTCCACTAATGTTAGTGTAGGAAATTTCAACTCCAGTCTTGCCGCTCTTTTTAAGCTTTACAGTTGGCTCTTTTAGTGTAATTACCTGGCTGGTACTACTTGATTCACCATAAACATTACTTGTCTTTTCTCCAACCTTTACTGCCTTATATGCCTTTACTTTAAATGTATATTTTACTCCCCTTGTCAACGCTGATTTTTTGTAAGTAGTCTTGGTTGTATTTGCTGTATTCCACTTTGAATCTCCAGCTTTCTGATAAGATACCTGGTATCCAGTAGCGCCCTTTACTGCCTTCCAAGAAAAGCTTGCTCCATTGTATTTTGTTAAAGTTGCCTTTCCGCCAGTAGGAGCTGCAACAGTATCTGTTACAATAATTCCCTTTGTATTTTTATATGTAGTAGCTTCTTTTCCCGATTTAGTGGTATAGTCATCACCAACATTGCTGTATTCAACACGGGCACTTGCCGTATCTACTAATACCGCATAGTCGTAATTAAGCGGAACTCTCTTTCCGTTACTAATGTTTGTGCTGCTCTTAGATTGACTATAGTAGTATGCTACAAAATAATCTTCCACATTTTTAGTAATATCTATTAACTTTTCATTTTCATCTGCTATGAATACTTTCTGGTCAGCTGATAATCCTGATAGAATGTCTTCTAGCCAAACTCCCTGGTATCTAACGTACATCGGTTTATTGTACCCATAATATGTATAAGCTTTTCCTTTTTTGTCTATATTATTAGGTGCTTCAGTTTTTGCAGTATCATAGGCTAACTGGGAGCGAGTCTTTGTTACTTCAGTTCCATTTACCCAAGCATTGAAGAATGTACCCTCTTTGTATGTATATGGCACTTTCTGTACAGGTTTACCTTTTTCCATTCCTTCTACCGTAATTACTGTTGTAGGATCTGAAGTCTTTGCCCAAGCAACATTCTGCGGTGCTGCTGCCCACTTCATTCCTGCGATAAGGCCTGTTATAGAATAATCATCTGCAATCTTTTTCCCTTCAGCATTGTTGCGGATAAGTGTATACCCACCTTGAGTTCCTGTAGCTTTTCCGTAGTTTTCTACGTTTCCACTAATTACTACTCCTATTAGCTGCTTAAGCACTGCTGAGTTTGCACTGTCTGTCTGTCTGAACCCTCTAAAAGTGGAGGCTTCTCTGGAATAATCCTTATATGTTGTATAGACTTCTTTGTCTGCCTCATTCTCTTTTTCACATCCAGCATATCCAACAATAGTGTCTGCCGGCCCACCATATCCTGAGCCATTTCCTGTTCCTAATTTGTTTGTAAGGCCATCAACTGTATCAATATAGGCTACTTGGGAAGCAGATGAATGGTACGCATCATGTTCCATATACTTAATCTTGTCAGTGGAGTCCACCTGACTAGTCCCACCTAAATTTTTAATTAAACTTGAAAGTTTTGCACCCTTTACAACGTCGATTTCATTTTGAGTGTGGTTATCAAATACATAGGTTCCTTTTTCATTATAATCCTTGATTTCCTCCTCAGTATAGTAATAAGTGTCATCTACTTTTCCATCATCGTTGCCATCTACTGCAATGTAGAATTCTGCATTACTGATGTTGTCTCCATCTTTATATGGTTGTTTTTTCGCTGTGTCTGCATACGCAGTTGTCTGCAAAAATGTAAAGCAAGATATAAGCATAATTCCTGCTAATATTATTGCAATACTCTTACTCTGTGTCCTACTTAATAGTTTCATAAAGCCTCCTCATGTCGCTTTTAACTGGTGTAATATTTTAATCTTTTTTAATATAACACTCTAATGTTATATTGTATGTTTCCATGCCAACATTTTACAACAAAGTTTTACTGTATTTTTATAGTAGTAATCCATTTGGCCCAGTCTTGCTGATTGTAATCTCCACTATCATTGCTGTCACTGCTCTTCTGTCCAAAACATAGTCGAAAAGATTCCGATCCTGAAACCGTCAATATAGCAGGCACACTATTAGCCGATGTTCCAACTCTTTTTTTAAAAGCCTTCTTTGAAGATTTAAGTTCTGAAACGGAATAAGTCTTGGCATATCCGTCTCTGGAAATAACCGTCATAGAAGACCCTGAAAATCCTGCTTTGCTTAACAAAGTTGATATTTTTACTCCTGAAAATGTTTCAAACTGTCGATTAGACGAATCCTTATTTCTAAAAGAATATTTATATGAGGATATTCCCATCCTTTGCAGATCACTTTTTGTGAAATATTTTGTCTTACTTCCTTTTTTTATTGTGAGTACGTGGCCAGAAGGTTTTTTATTGCCAGCTTTTGCTGTTTTTCCTATGGCTTTTGATCTTTCTTTTTTAGCTTTTTTTACAGCTGCTTTTTTCTTTTCTTTCGCTATTTTTGCCTTTTTTGACTCTTTTTTAACTTCTTTACTTTCTTTTTCTTCTTTTTTTGCTTTCTCTTTTTGCTTTTTTGTCATCTCTTTTGCGGAGCCATCATTTTGACTTTGTTCTGACTCTACAGTTGTTCCTACCTCTGTTGCCTTTGCTTCAGTTCCCTTACAGCCCATCAACCCGGCTACAAGCATTATTCCTAACATTAAGACTATAGATTTTTTCACCATCTTCATTTCTTTCTTACCTCACTTATCGCCTTATACCTTTTGCATCAGATAATTTACCGTAAACCTTTGTTTTTCCAAAAGCCCTATATGCTCCAACCTTATAGTAATATGTTTTACCTTTTTTAACATTTTTGTCTGTGTAAGTTGAAGTGGATCCCTTCTTTGCTGTGGTGACTAGAGTATACTTGCCACCTTTAGATGTCCCCTTGTAAATAACATAGCCACTTGCACCAGGAATCTTCTTCCATGTAATCTTAAGACTGCTGCTTCCCACTTTGCTACCCTTGATAATCGCAGAACATGATAATCTTGGTGTTGCTGAAACTGTTGTTTTGTAGTCTCCTGTAATATCCAAATTGCCTACATATTTATATGCCTTAACTCGATATGAATATTTAGTTCCTGTCTTTAAATTCTTTGCAATGTACCAACTTCTGTTTCCTCCATCCTCTACATACTTTTCTTTAGACCATTTTTTCGTGGATCCATCATATTGATCTATTGAATATCCGCTAGCACCTTTGACTTTACCCCAGGAAATCTTGATTTGGTTATATCCTATGGCTTTTGCTTTAACGGACGTTGGCGCTGCTGGTTTATCTTCTGCTGATAATATGTCTATACTTTCAAAAGCTTCCCCCTTTGTCTCTGGCCCATATAGCTTAAGGGACGTTGTCCCCTTGATTGGATTTTCTTTACTTTCACCAATGTGCATAGTGCCGTTGGTTGCCACAAAATATTTGCTAAGATCTGATGCTGGTATTGTCTTTTTAATTTTTCCTTCATTTAGTTTTATTGTTACCGTCTTAACTTTAAGTTTTTTATCTGATAGAAGTCTGTTTAAAGGAACACCTTCAACTTTAGCTACTGTCTGATTGATGCTGTCACCATATGTAAATTGAGTTTTGTATAATCCTGATGGTGTTTCAAGCACCTGGGCAATATTCCATTTTTCAACTGAATTTACTGACCCTTTAACATTTGCCGTAAGGGCTGTTTCAGGATCTCCAAAGCTGATTCTCTTTACGTTTTTTGCCCAGTTTTGCATGTTAAAATCATTAGGATTCATTTGTCCAAACATTAGCTTTGGCATTTCTTTATTGCTAGCTATTCCTGTACAGGTAAGACCTAACATTGGGTCTACTACCTTTCCCTCCTGATCCTTTCTTGTTTCATAACAATAGCGATTATATGTAAATGGACTTATGAGAGCTCCTCCGTATCCATCTGTTGATATAGTAATAATCTTCTTATTTTTTAATACATCTACTCCTAATGAATCAGCAACTCCTCTTAAATTCAAGCCGGAAACCGTCTTTAGATACCATTCATTTCCCTTTCGTATTCCTGAATAGTTGGCATCTTTTTCATAAACTTTAAATTTGCTTGATGAAAAGAATTCTTTAGCTGCTTCATTAGAGTTGATATTTTCCAGTTGGACCTTTGTCAAGTATTCAAAACTGTTTTGAAAGCCGTCACCCTTGTTCACATCAGCTCCGCAAAATATCACTGCTGGACTTTCTATTTTTTGTGGCGTGGTAGTTGCTCTTACATTGTCTGCTTCTCCGTAAGCCACCCCAGTGTAAATGCCTAGCATAGTAATAGCCATAACCCCTACCATTACAAGCTTCAAGGCCTGTCTTTTTAAATTAATTACAAATTGCATATTTTTCTCCTTCACAATATTACTAATTATACGTCGTTAAGTTTATCACACTGGCTACACAAAGTATGTTGGCATTCCAACTTACTTGTCCCTTTGCAAATTTAATTTTAATTCTTTTCTTTTTTCCTCAACCTATGATAGAATTCTACTCATGAAGATTACCAGAAAGGAGAATGTCACATTGGTACATTTATTTTTGGAAGGCCCCGTGCAGTCTGGAAAATCAACATTGTTGCGTAAATATTTAGCTCCATACATAGACCAAATTGGCGGTTTTTCCTGTCAGCGACTAGTGGATACCAAGGGACTTGCCGTAGCCTATCGCCTAATTCTCACCAATCAATTAGAACTGACTAAACCCTACGATCCCAATTTATCCAATATTTTTTTACGTCATAATTTGGATTCATCCGAAAAAGATCTAAGTATTTTTAAGAATATAGGAATTCCTCTTATTGAAAATAGCATGGATAAAAAAGCAATTCTCCTAGACGAGATTGGCGGCATTGAACTTCTTCAGCCTGATTTTAAAAAAGCCCTCTATAGGGTCTTAAAAAAAGAAACACCATGTATTGGTGTTCTAAAGCTAAATGAAAAGACTAAATACATGGCACAAAACGGAGGTTTGCCTAGTGAGACGATAAGATTAAATTCTCAACTTCGCTATGACCTTATTCACGAATTTGATGCCAAAATTGTAGACATTAAAGATATTCAGAAAACAGAAAAAGCCATAGCTGCGTTTTTAGAAAGGATTTTTTAGGAAATTTTATGTGGGAACTATACGACCGTTTAATTGAAGAAACTGATGATAAAGTCTTAGTAGATCATATCCATATGGGAGAAAGCTGGACCATTATTCACGCAGGCCCGTATTGCGGTGTTGCCGTTACAGTAAACGAGCAAAATCTTCCTATTCCTCCCTTCGACCATTTTATTGGGAAAAGTCTCAGAAAGGTAGCTGCTCTTTGTAAATCTTGGGATTTCCTGGAGGCAACTATTGGCACTGCCGCCATTAATGCATATCACAACCATAAAGACATTGCTTTTAACCATGACAAAATGGTAGTTACGCAAAATGGCTTTACCGATTATGCTGCTGCCACAAAAAATAAAAAAGTAGCCGTTATTGGCCACTTTTATAATCTAGAAACATTTCTAACAAATGCCGCCAAAGTTTCCATTTTAGAACGGAAAGTATGGCCAGGGGATTATCCTGATTCTGCCTGCGAATACTTGCTTCCAGAGCAGGATTTCGTATTTATTACTGGCTCTGCCTTCATTAATAAGACACTGCCACGGCTGTTACAGCTTTCTGCAAATGCCACCTCCATCATCCTAGGTCCTAGCACCCCTATGTCACCTATTTTATTTGACTACGGAGCAAATGAGCTAAGCGGAATCCTTCCTGAATATCTATCTTCAGACATGACTCTTCAAATAGGCACTGGAGAAATAAGAATACCACGTAAAGGACAGAGAGTTCGCCTTACAAAATAAGCTTCTCTATAATATAGGTCTAACCTGTATGTTAGTTTATCGTTCTTTATCCAAATAATACATCTTCCATATTGTATAGACCAACTTCTGCTGTCATAGTGAATTTTGCGGCCGTTATAGCCCCTGATGCAAATATTTTCTTTGACAAGGCCGTGTGCTTGATTTCCAGGATTTCATCTTCACCTGCAAAAATTGCCGTATGTTCTCCTGGGATTGTACCCCCTCTAATAGCGTGGATACCAATCTCTTTTCCCCTTTTCCTGTTGCCGTCTCTGCCACGGACTTCCTCAAATTTTTTGTGAGGATTCATAGCTTCAACTAGCATTTTTGCAGTCCCACTTGGGGCATCCAACTTCTTGTTGTGGTGTTTCTCAATCATCTCCATATCAAAACTACCTTCAAGAATAGGAGATATTTCTGATAGGATTCTCTTCATCACTGTAACGCCCAAAGAAAAATTTGCCGCAAAGACAACAGGCACCTGCTGAGCCATGTTTACAATAAGCTGTTCCTGCTCCAATGTATACCCTGTAGTTGCAATTACTGCCCTACAAGACTTCGCCAGAGTATAATCCATTAACATTTCCAGATTGTCTGGATTGCTAAAATCAATAACCACATCCACCGATTCTGTTATATCCTGTAGTGTTTCCCCTTTACGTGGTTCTACAACATCAATTAAATTCATGTTGTCCTGCTCTTCAACCAGCTGGCCTAAGGTCTTTCCCATAGCTCCAGCTCCTAAAATGGCCACATTTATCATTTTCTAGCCCTCCCCTTATTTTAGTAAATTAATCTGTTTCATGGTACCTATCAACACTTGCCTAGTATCTTCTTCCATACAGCAAAGTGGCATTCGGTATCCACCCACATTCATGCCAATCAAATTCATTGCTTCCTTAATAGGAATAGGATTTGTTTCGATGAACAATGCATTGATAAAGTCTAAGTAATAAAGCTGCATTTTTCTTGCAAGCTCTGTGTCCCCATTTAAATATGCCATGGCCATCTCGTGGGTCTGCCTAGGCAAAATATTTGCAAGTACAGAGATTATTCCTTGTCCCCCCATTGACATTAGTGGAATAGACATATCGTCATTTCCGCTGTAAACATTAAAATCGGGACTGATTAACTTTGAAATCTTAGTTACAAAAGAAATGTCCCCACTTGCCTCTTTAATCCCTACAATATTTTTATGCTTACATATTTCTTTCAATGCATCATATGTTAAAGAAACTCCGGTTCTCCCAGGGACATTATACACGTAAATAGGAATATTCACCGCATCTGCAATAGTATTGAAATGATTTACCATCCCTGCTTTGTTAGTCTTATTGTAATAAGGAGTGATTACCAAAAGGGCATCTGCTCCCATCTTTTCATATTTTACACTCTGCTCCATTGCTACCATTGTATTGTTGGATCCGCTCCCTACAATAATGGGAACCCTCCCTGCTGCAACCTGAATTGAAACCCTTGCGATCTCATCTTCCTCTGTAACAGTTAAAGCTGGTGTTTCTGCCGTTGTACCTAAAACCAAGATAGCATCTGTCTGCTCCTTGATATGCCACTGTATCAGTTCTTCTAATTTCTCATAATTGACGCTTCCATCCTCGTGAAATGGGGTGATTAGCGCCACCATTGAACCTCTTATCATTGTTGGTATTCCTCCTAAATGTTTTCTATAGCCATATATGTTCCTTCTACCACTTTAATGGACAGGTCAGTGATAATGATTTCTCCATTACCACACTATTCAAGCTTTAACTCGCCATAAGGTAAAATTATATTCACAAAATTTACATTTGCCTTCTCTTTATATTGCCACACCCGTGACATTTTACAAAGTTAATCATTTGATCTGTTCCTTTTATAAGTCAAATGCCTGACATAAAGCAATTGCTGCTTTAACTTTCCACTCGATGTCTACCGTAACGGAGATTGAAATCTCCGATGTTGTAATATGGTAATATTTTATATCGTTGGCCGCAAGTACACTGAATACTTCACTGGCAATACCTGAATGTGTGGCCATGCCTACGCCTACAACAGAAATCATTGCCAGATTTTCATCGCAAGTTACTTCTACACCCTTGAAAATCTCTGATGTTTTCATATACTGCTTAAGGTCTTTTCCTTGCTGCTTTGTACAACTAAATGATACGCTGCAAGTGTCTTTACCTGTACTCTGCTGAGAAATCATATCTACATTAATGTCTATTTCTCCTAACATTTTGAAACATTCTGCAACTGTCTTTCCATCGTTATTAATGTTCTTAAGTGAGAAAATTACGATATCTTCTTGTACACTCATTCCTGTTATTGGCATGTCTTCTACTAATAAGTTTTCATTATTCATAATATATGTTCCTTTACTCTTATCTGTCTCCATGGATTTTCCTAAAAATAACTTAACGCCATATTTCTTGGCTAATTCTACGCTTCGTGTTTCAAGTTTATCTGCTCCCAGGTTTGCCAGTTCCATCATTTCTTCATAAGTAATTTGGGATAGCGGCTTTGCTTCTTTGTAAATCTTAGGATCTACTGTGTAGAGGCAATCTGTTGTAGTGTAAACTTCACAGTCCCAACCAAGGTGAGCTGCAATAGCTACGGCAGTCACATCCGATCCGCCTCTTCCAAGGGTAGTAACATCACCATCTTCACTTATTCCTTGGAAGCCTGCAACAATAGCAACCTTTCCCTGGTTAATGATTTTTTCTACCTTCTCCGTATTAATTTCCTTGATTCTAGCATGAGTATGGTAATCGTTTGTAATAAAGCCTGATTGAAATCCGGTTACGGAAACAGCCTCTATACCTAAGTTACTCAATGCGATGGCCATAAGGGCTACGGTTTGTTGTTCCCCTGTAGCAAGGAGTGCATCCAGTTCCCGTTTAGGCACGTCATCTCCCACTTCTTTAGCCATTCTAAGGAGTCTATCAGTGGTTCTGCCCATAGCACTTGCTACAATTACCAGTCCGTCACCCTCCTTTTTAGTTGTGGCCACATACTTTGCTATGGCCTGTATCTTTTCAATGGAGTCAACACATCGTCCATTGTATTTTTGTACTACATTCATTTAACTGTCCTTTCTTTAAAACATCAATTCCTCATTTGTATCTTGCCTTAGCTGATCTTCGTAAGATTCTCCTTTAATGACCACTCTCGCTTTTCCTCCTTTTGCAAATACTACAGGTGGTTTTCCTGCTCTGTTGTAGTTGCTAGCCATTGAATATCCATATGCCCCAGTGGAATATATAACTAAAAGGTCACCTGGCTCTTCTTCTTGTAATTTCGTTAGTCTAATGAGGATATCCCCTGATTCACAATTTTTCCCTGCGATACATACTGATTGATTTTTGGGACTATCTAGCTTGTTTGCAATATCACAGCTATATTCTGCCTGGTATAGGGCTGGCCTTATGTTGTCGCTCATGCCCCCATCTACAAATACGTAATGTTTATTCTCCGTGTTTTTGCTGTAGCCTATCTTATAAAGGGTGGAGCCTGCTTCTCCCACAATAGAGCGTCCAGGCTCTATTATAAGTTTTTCAAGTGACACTTTCTTTTCCTTTATTAAGTCTTGGCATTTTTCAATAAGCAATTTACACATATGGTCAAGTGGGATTGGTTTATCACTGGCAATATATTTTATGCCGAATCCACCTCCAATACTAAGCTGTTTTGTTTGAATCTTAAAGTCACTTTCCATTGTTTTAATAAAATCGACCATAATCTCAAGAGCCTTACCAAAAGCTTCAAACTCAGTGATCTGAGAACCTATATGGCTATGGAACCCTTTAAAGCTGACATATTTACTCTTTGTGACCTTTTCAATTAGCTCTACTATATTATCCTTACTACCCATGTTGATTCCAAATTTGGAATCTGGTGTGGCGGTCATAATATATTCATGTGTGTGTGCCTCAATGCCCGGGTTAATTCTTAAGAATACATCCACTTCCTGTTTTCTTTCATTTGAAATGGCAATAATTTTTTCGCACTCCATAAGGTTATCCATGACAATGGTCTTACAGCCTTTTTCAAAGGCTAATTCCAGCTCCTCTGGCGTTTTGTTGTTTCCGTGAAAATATACTTTCTTCATGTCCACACCGCTTTTCCATGCGCAGTAAAGCTCTCCTCCGCTAACCACATCTAGCCCTGCATCTGCCTGGCTTACTTTCTCAAACATGGCTTTACAAGAAAATGCCTTTGCTGCATAGACAACTTCTGTTTCAAATTCCCTTGATTTAAAAGTAGTCTTTGCCGCCCTAAGCTGTTCTTCAATTTTTCCTTCATCATAGATGTAAAGTGGTGTTCCGCAAGCTGCTGCCAAATCTTGACAGTCAACTCCTCCAATTGCTAAAGTTGTCATTTGTTTCTTCTCTTTCTTTTAAAATATTAAAAAAGCCAGCAAGGCAATCCTTACTGACTAATGAAAACATTTTTATCGCCAACTATCAAGTCCAACGAAAAAACAAGTCTCAACAATGTCTTTAAGGATAGCGCACCTGTAGAAAGCTTATGCTCTCTAGCAGACAGTCACATGGCTATTTACCATATGCCCACCAACAACTCGTGCCCGAATTCTCGGTTCGGCGAAGGATACCTCCAAACTAGATCATTGCTTGCCAGCTCCCTAATTTTTCTTTTGCTTCGCACCTCTATCAACTTTTATTGTGTTTAGTGTACTAGAAAGAAAGATACATTGCAAGGTTTTTTTGTGATAAATTACAAAAAAATATTTGCCCCTTTGTATTTTGTGTGTAAATCCCTAATCTTTTCTTTGACACTGGCTTTATTCAGTAGTATTATTGTGAAAGCAAAATTGAAGGGAATTAATATGAAGATTAACATAAATGAAGATAAATACAAAAATCTCTTGATCCACCACAGACAGGAATTCCACAAGATTCCTGAGATTAGCACGAATCTGCCAAAAACAAAGGCATATATAATGTCTGTTTTAGAGACATTAGATTGCGAAATTATTCCGGTTCTACACTCTGGCGTTTGCGCTTTCTTTAACCGAAGCCATAACCACACTACAGCCTATCGTAGCGATATGGATGGCCTGCCTATAACAGAAAAAAACACCTGTAGCTACACTTCCACCCATGAGGGGAAAATGCACGCTTGTGGCCATGATGGTCACATGTCCATGGTTATTACCCTTGCCCAATATGTAGACACTCAAAAAAGATTAGATTCCAATGTACTTATTATATTTCAACCAGCAGAAGAAACAACTGGTGGGGCCAAAGACATTTGCGATTTAGGAATCTTGGAAAAATATAAGGTTAATCGGATTTTCGGTATTCATTTATGGCCTTTTATTCCTTGGGGCACAATATCAAGTAAAGCAAATGCAATGATGCCTCGTTCCTCAGAAATCAACATTTCTATTACAGGCAAAGCTTCCCATGCAACTTGCCCTAAGGAAGGAATTGATGCATTGCGTATAAGCTGTGAATACTTACAACAGATTTACGCTGCTCACGACCAAAAAAAATCCACAGAAGTCTCTCCTGAGGAAAGGACTATTATCCAGCTTTGTAAATTGGAAAGCGGCACTGCACGAAACATCATTCCCGGCTACTCTAAAATCCTTGGAACTATACGAGCCTTCTCTGATAAGGATTTCCTAACTCTTATTGGGATTTTAGAAGGTACGGCCAAGGAGATAGCCGCCAAATATTCATGTGACATTAATGTGGCTCATAGCCAAGGATATCCACCGATTATTAACGATCCGGTTCTTTATGATGAATTTGTATCTAGTATTCCTAGCCTTGACTACATTGAAATGGACAAACCAGCCATGATCTCAGAGGACTATTCTTTTTACGGACTACATGTTCCTTCTGTCTTCTTCTTTGTAGGGACTGGAACTGGCATTGCCCTTCACAGTAATAACTTTGATTTTGATGGGGGCTGTATGATTAGTGGCCTTAAAATGTATATATCCTTACTTTAATCCTGATAAAAGGAGACAATGATGTCTATTACAAATAAAATTCTAACCATATTAGAAGAAAATCAAGGAGAATCTATTTCTGGGGAAACCCTTGCAGAAACATTAGGAGTCTCTCGCTCTGCAGTGTGGAAATCTATAAAATCCCTTAGGCAAGAAGGCCATGAAATTCAGGCCATTACCAATAAAGGCTACTGCCTATCCTCTCAAAGTGATATGATCTCAGCTGAGGGAATTCAAAAATATCTTTCTGATGATTTGAAAAAACTTCCCCTATATGTACACAAAACCATTGATTCCACCAATGAGGAGGCCAAACGAATGGCACTAGATAAAGAGCCTCATGGAACAACTATTTTAGCTCGCCACCAAAGCCAGGGGAAGGGTAGGTTAGGCAGAACTTTTATTTCTCCTGCCAATACAGGTATATATATCAGCATTTTACTAAAGCCTAATTTTGATATTCGCCACGCAGTCCTTACTACCACTGCTGCATCCGTAGCTGTAGTTCGAGCAATTAAGAAAGTGTGCCATGAAAATGCTCAGATCAAATGGGTTAACGACATCTACCTTAACCAAAAGAAGGTGTGTGGGATTTTAACTGAAGCCATCACTGATTTTGAAACAGGCCAAATTCAATACTTAATCCTAGGAATAGGCATCAATTGTGATACTCATGATTTTGACAGTGACCTCATAAAAATTGCAGGTGCCCTACCAAAAGGATTTTCTAAAAATCACCTTGCCGCTGAAGTAATTGGTCAGACCCTTAACTTAATGGACCATATTGAAGACCGATATTTTATTAAAGAATACAAAGAGTCTTCCTTAATTCTTGGTGAAAAAATTACCGTTCATAAGGGAGGCTACAAAGAAGGTATCCCAGGCGTTCCTGCAATAGCCACCGACATTGATGAAAACGGATGCCTAGAAATTGTTTATGATAATGGGGAAACGGAGACCTTAAACTCAGGAGAAATCTCCATACGCCTTCAAGGGAGTGAAAAGTAATGAATAACTCTAAAAAATATTCTCCCACTGCATACCTTTTGATATGTGCACTTTTTGCAGCACTGACCGGAGTGTTTTCTGCCATATCCATACCTCTTCCCTTCACCCCTATTCCAGTGAATTTGGCAACTCTATCTGTATTTTTAGCTGGAGGCCTTTTAGGAACCAAGTATGGAACTATTAGCCAAACAGTCTACCTTGCCTTAGGTGCTATAGGGGTTCCTGTTTTCCACAGTTTTACTGGAGGCATTGGCATACTAGTTGGACCTACGGGTGGATACATTCTAGGCTATGTTCTAGCCGCATATGTCATTGGCCTTATTTCATCTAAAAATCCTAAAAATAAAATTACTGTTTTAGCCATTGCTATGGTTTTTGGTATAGCCGCTTGTTACGCATTAGGAACCGTTTGGTTTATGATCTCTACAGGGACTGGCCTTACTGCCTCACTGATTTCCTGCGTTATTCCATTTCTCCCAGGAGATGGATTAAAAATCGTTGCGTCTTGTCTCTTAATTAAAAAACTTAGACCGATTTTATTCTAATATGATATACTGAATCCTATGTATTAACTTGAAGGAGGATTCTTGTGAAAAAAGTAGCGATTAGTATAGTTATTATAGGCATATTTACTGCTATAGTGGCAGTAGTTTTTTTGGAGTTTTTTCCTAAGAACGCCCAAACTTCTGTGAATGAAGAAACCCTCTCACCTTCAAATCCCATTACTGAAGCCATAAGTACTATGACCTTAAAAGAAAAAGTAGGTCAAATGTTCTTTGTTTGTGTTTCAAATGATGGTATTAGTACACAAGACATCACTAAATACGACCTTGGCGGCTACGTTCTTTTCGCCGATTTCTTTGAAAACAGAGATAAACAAAGCGCAACAGAAACTATCAAAACATTCCAAAGGGCTTCCAAATTTCCAATGCTTATTGGAGTGGACGAAGAAGGGGGCACTGTAGTTAGAGTCAGTAAATATTCTGCTTATGCTAAAACACCTTCCCTCTCTCCTCAGCAGCTTTATGAAAAAGGTGGCTTTAAAGCAATACAATCGGACACCACAAGTAAGTCCCAGCTGCTTCTAGATTTAGGCATCAACGTAAATCTTGCCCCAGTCTGCGATATCTCCACAAATTCTGGTGACTTTATCTATCCTAGAGCTTTTGGAAAAGACCCTGAGTATACATCTAAATATGTAACGACTGTAGTTAACGCTTCCCAAAAGGCTGGTATTGGATCTGCCCTAAAGCACTTCCCCGGCTATGGCAACAATGTAGATACCCATACAGGAATAGCTATTGATAAACGGGATTATAAATCCTTTTCAAATGAGAGTTTTCTTCCATTTGAGGCAGGTATAGCTGCTGGAGCAAAATGCGTTTTGGTAAACCACAACATTATCAATTGTATGGATGATAAAAATCCGGCATCTTTGTCAAAGAATGTCCACAAAGAATTACGAAAAACCTTAAATTTCAATGGGGTTATTATTACAGATGATTTAGCAATGGATGCAATTGCTGACTATACCGATGATGAAAATACGGCTGTAAAAGCCGTAAAAGCAGGAAACGATCTATTATGTATTAGAGACTATAAATCGGGAATTCCCGCCGTTATCGACAAAGTTAAATCAGGAGAAATTTCAAAGAAACAGATTGACGACTCGGTGAGGCGAATTTTCAAGTGGAAAGTATCTTTAGGCTTATCCATAAAACCTGTCGGCGATAAGAAATAAAATTTTATAAAAAATGACCAATTACAAGAGGCGTAATATAGGTTTCAACTGCTGCGGCAATTATAAGTAGGGGCACTACAAAAAGTGCAAATACCCTAGCTATATTTTTCAGGCACTCTACAAAAGGTATCCCATTTTGTGATGCTAAAATATTTCTGGAAGTATTAAGGCAAAAGAAAACGCCTAATACTACACTTAAGACTAAAGCCGAAATCTCAAATATTCCATGGGGCACTATTCCCCAAAACACTGTAGCCACTGATATGCCTTTAGTTTGTGCAAAAGCTAATACAGCGCCTGTCATTCCAGAGTTCACTAAAACCACAAAAATTGGAAGAAAGAAAAATGGGATAAGACCTAAGACCATCCCCATAAAAGATGCTTTTAAATTGTTGAAAAATAGCCCTAACATGGAAATCTTTCCATCTATTACAATTGTGCCTTCTGCACTTTGCATAAAGGACTTTATGTGATCCAGTGCCATATTGGGATATGCTTTCATGACTACCATGGCCACTGCACTTATCAAAATCATCAAAATGTATATGGCTACAAATAGTTTCAGTAGCCTGGAGCGAAAAAAATCCCTTCCTAAAGTGTATTCTCTCTTTATACCCATCAATCCAGCCCTTCTTAAGTAATCCATGCCTAATGCTTCTTAAAACCTGTCATAGTCCACTACTTTTCCGTCAACTATATTCAAGGTATATCCGTGGCCAGGATCAGGTATTCCCTTGTAGAAATCCTTCATTTCTATATTAAAACATTCCATAATAATTGCAGAAATCACCCCTCCATGGCAAACCACAATTGAATGTGCCATTTCCAGTTTGTGCCTCATTGTAATCTCTTTTTTTTGATGGTTGTTCATCAACTTTTTAAATCCACCGGAAATTCTCTGTCCAAAGCCTACAATGCTTTCTCCTCCTGGACTTTTGGCTGTTCCAGACTTATCGCTAATCCATTCTTGGTAAGCTTGTATTTCCTTTAAATCCTCGTAGGACTTCATTTCAAATTCTCCAAATCCCATTTCCTGAAGCTCTGTAATTTGCCTATGTTCTTTTTCTCCATAAATAAGCTTGAAGGTTTCCTCTGTGCGAATAAGCCCTGAGGTGTAATAGTCTGGGTTTTCTACTCTAGGATAAATCCCTTCTTTTACTAATTCCTTCAATTTCTCAATTCCTTCTGGAGCCAAAGAAATGTCTGAGGTTCCGTAGTAGAATCTCTTCTGATTTCCCTCTGTAATTCCATGTCTGATTAAATGTATTTGTGATTTCATTTACTTCACCTTTTGTGCCAATCCGCAAAATATTCTTATAGCGCTATCTGCCTCTTTGCCTAGGTAGACCATTGCCCTACCTGTCATTTCTCGAAGTGCTCGCTGCTCCTTATTCATAGGAACTATTCCCTGGGAAATATCGTTGCACACTATGATTTTATCCTGAAGAGTTTCTCTATTGTCCTGTAGGTATTCTTTAGCTTCCTTGTCTTCTTTCAAACAAGCTAGCACAAAATCCTCCAACCTGTAAATCACCTTCTTAGTAAAGTCCAATTTCGGTTCATCCTTGTTGCAAACAAAGACATCCTTTTGTGTTAAACTATAATTTTCTTTCACATAATCAAGTTTTCCCTGATATGCTCCTCCAAATATTAATTTCATTTCTTTTCCTTTTTAAATCACTGCTAAGGCAGCCAGTGCAATAAGTTCGCTCCATACAAGAGAAAATCCAGCAATATCTCCATTCATTCCACCTAGGCTTTTCCTTCCATATAGACAGGCCAAAATCAAGGCAAAAAACTGGGCTAAAACCACAATTAGAATGTGTAAAATTCCTACTAGGGAATACCCATAACAATTAATATATACCAAATACCCTAATGTGAAAATTGCCACCAAAGCGGCTACTATCCAAATGATTATAGCTGCTAAAATATATGGTTTGGTTTGTCCCTCTTCAACTGTAGGCTGATATTGGCTTGTTGCCATTGGCTTATTTTTGAGCACTTCTCTTGCCGTTAATGCCCTAGATAAAACAGGAATAAAAATTAAAAACAACATTTTTTCTGGGGATTTTTCTCCTAAAATAGCCCACATAAATGCAAATGAAAACATAAATAACATTAGGATAGCAATTACCGCAAATGATCCTACATGGGGATCTTTCAATATCCGCTGCCGTTCTTTTAAATCTCGGCGAGAAAGAATAGCATCGTTACAATCCATGAATCCATCTAAATGAATAGCTCCACTTACGATGAAGGGGAATGCTGTCATGACTACTGCTTCCACTGGCAGAGGCAACCGAAAAAAACTCACTGCCAGAAAAAGAAGATACCATATAATCCCCATGAGTAACCCTACAAAAGGAAATGCCACAAGCATATGCTTTCTCGCCTTTTCATCCCACAATTTACAGGGACAAGGCATGGCAGAAAAATTTCCCCATGCCATAAAAAATCCAGTTACTATTTTCATCTTTTACCTCTACTTATATTCATATTTACTGCCGTAGGCAACTTCAATAACTTTATCACAAATAACTGCTAAAGTCTTGTCGCAATGGGCTAAGCCTTTTTTGTATATTTCTGTCCACTCATCATATGCTAAGGCATCTGAATAAATAAAGTCGGAAACAAACACAGTATTTCCAGTCATTTTTGCAAACTTACTCAGGTCTTCTGCCACCTTTTTACCAGCCTGCAAATTGACATCTTCCTTGTATGGAAACATCTCGTTTGAAAGAAGTGCGGTGACACTATCTAAAAGGAAAATTCCTTTTGATTCCACATCCTTCCTGGACAATAAATCCATAATGTCTCGACCCTGTTCCAATGTAGTAAAACCCCAACCATTTCTCTCCTCTAAGTGGCGAGCAATTCTAGCCTGATCTTCTCCATCTGTAGGAATCATAGTGGCCACATAATATAGGGGAACACCTTGGCGAAGACTTTCCTCTCGTGCTAACTCCTGAGCATAATAGGATTTCCCATTTTTACAGCCACCGCTGATAAACACATTCATTAGAAACAATCTCCTTTTCGAATTTCTTCCAAATAGTCGTCGTTAATTTCTGCTTCAGAAAAGGTAGCCATATTGTTCATCACACCACAGGCACCTTCTATTACTTTAAATGCAATAGGGCATCCACTACCCTCACCAAGACGCATTTTTAAGCCTAAAAATGGCTCTAGCCCTAAAGCCTTTATTGCTATTTTATATCCTTGCTCAAATGATTCGTGGGATGCAAACATATAGTCTTTGGCTCCTGGTGCTATGGTACATGCCAAAAGTGCTGCCACTACTGAAATATATCCGTCAATTACAACTGGTATGCCATAGATAGCTGCCCCAAGGAATGCCCCTGTCATTGCACCAATATCAAATCCGCCTACTTTAGCTAAAATGTCCAAGGGATCATCCCCCTTAACACTGTCTAGTCCGTGAGCCACAACTTCTTGTTTTCTCTTAAAGCCATCATCTGTAACTCCACCTCCACGGCCTACGGTTTCTTCTGCGGAAGTACTTGTAAGTGCGGACAAAATCACCGCACTGGTTGTAGTGTTTCCTATACCCATTTCCCCAATGCCGAAAATATCATAGCCTTCCGTCTTAACCGCTTTTGCCATTTCAATCCCAATATGTATTGCCTCTAACGCCTGCTCTTTGGTCATCGCATCTTCTTTATCTAAATTCCCGGTTCCATTTTGGATTCTGCGATTTACAATCTTGTGAGTATCTGAGAATGGAGTATCCGTGTAAAGGTTTTTGGGAATGATCCCGTTTATTCCAACATCTACAATAAGTAGTTCGCTATCAAACTGTTTTGCTAAAGTGCCTACCCCTGTAAGCCTTCTAGTAAAATTAATGGTCTGGGCTAAGGTTACTGATTGGGGAGCTGAGGCAATTCCCTCTTCAACCACACCGTTGTCAGCGCACATAACCACTACGCAAGTCTTGTTAACTTTGTTTTTTATCTGCCCAGTAATCCCTGCCATCTTTACAGAAATATCTTCCAAAACACCTAGACTTCCTGGTGGCTTTGCCAGGGAATCCTGCCTAGCCTGAGCTTTTTCCATTATGGACTTGTCCAAAGGCTTAATTTTTTCAATCTGATTAAATAATTCTTGCTTTGTCATTGTTTCTCCCTATTTCTAAATATCCTGATCCGTCAAGCCAACTAAGAGAACTGGCTCCATCAAGACTTTCTATAGTAATAGTTACATCCTCTGGAGCATACTTTTCTATATCCTCTAAAATCTCTTCCATATTTAAGTCTCCTTCTTGAATTGGGGCATGGTAATCGTAAATACTATTGTTGTTGTGTATATGAATATGTCCCAAATACGGACCCATAACCTTGATCCATTCTTTTATAGGTACTTTGCTCATACAGTTGGCATGACCAACATCTAGGCACAATTTAATCTGCAAAGAATTGAGTTCTTTTGCAATATCCGCCATCATTTCCGGTTCATCTTCCAAAACGTTTTCGATACATATACTAAAGCCTGCCGGCTTATCCTTCATGAATTCTCTCCAAAACTTTACTGACTTTTCGTGATGCCACACTTTAAAATATACATGAGGCATATATCCTGAATGAACCACCATCTTCTCTATGCCATATCCATGTGCTAAAGCAAATGCTTGATTGTATCGTTCATAGGCTATGTCTAAAATTTTAGGATCAATTGCCGCTGGAAACAATTCATTAAAGGGTGCATGAAAAATAAACTTATCACTACTGTTTTCCATTAACTTTTTCACTTCCATATCCAGTGACTGAAACCCTGGAGAATCCATGTTTATAGCAGTGCAAAACTGATCCAGCTCTATACCAATACTGTATTTTTGTGCCAAGGCTTTTGCATCATCACATACCGTAGCGATGTAAAGTCTCTCTGACTTTATCTTTGTTTTACCCATGTCTTTTCTCACTTTCAAATAGACTTCAATTCATTCTATATAAAAAAGAGATAGTATACAAGAGTCTGAGAAGAAAAATGATGTAATCTTTTCTTGAAACTTAACCCTAAACCCTATAGAATGTATACATCTTGAATAATTTATATGGTTTTGATAAGGATGGTAATTTATGACCCACAAACTACGTGGAAATTTAATGTTATTACTAACGGCAATAATCTGGGGTTCCTCATTTGTAGCCCAAAGAGCCGGAATGGACAGTATTGGACCATTTACATTTAACGGCCTTAGAAGTATTTTGGGTGGATTAGTTTTAATCCCAGTTATTTTCCTCATGATGAAAATTAATAAACCAGTTGGAGAGGAAAAAAACCGGACTTTAGAAGAAAAGAAAGCCAGTAGAAAAACATTGATTATTGGTGGAATTTCTTGTGGCATTGCTCTCTTTATTGCTAGCTCACTTCAGCAAATGGGACTTGTTCACACTACTGCCGGAAAAGCCGGATTCATTACAGCACTATATATCGTCTTAGTTCCAATTCTTGGCCTTTTTATTGGCAAAAGAGTTAGACCTATCGTTTGGATCTGTGTCCTGTTGGCAGTGGTAGGGCTTTACCTACTGTGTATTAGCGATGGGTTTTCCATTGGCAAAGGCGACCTTTTAGTTATCGCTTGCGCTGTGGTATTCTCAATACATATTTTGATTATTGATCATTTTTCTCCAAAGGTTGACGGAGTAACCATGTCCTGTATTCAATTCTTTGTCTGCGGCATTATATCAATAGTCCCTATGTTTGCTTTGGAAACCCCAAATCTTGCTAGCATAATGGAATGCTGGCTTCCTATTTGTTACGCAGGTATTCTGTCTTGTGGAGTTGCATATACTCTGCAGATTGTGGCCCAAAAAAATACAGATCCAACTATTGCATCACTGCTACTTAGTCTGGAATCTGTCTTTGCAGTAATCGCAGGAGTAATCATACTTCATGAACATATCTCTTCAAAAGAGCTTATGGGATGTGCAATCATGTTCATTGCCATCATTCTTGCGCAGGTTCCTTCAAAAGCCGAACTTACAGCTGCAAAAGAAGCACGACTAGCAGTGAAAAAGGAGAACAAATAAATGATTAATCGAGAAGAAGCCTTAGCTTTATTAAAAAAGTACAACCAAGAAGAATTTCACATTACACACGCTCTCACCGTAGAGGGCACCATGAGATATTTTGCCGAAAAATTCAACTACGACTCCCAATACTGGGGTCTTGTTGGTCTACTTCATGATATTGATTTTGAACAGTTTCCAGATGAGCACTGTATCAAAGCTCGGGATCTACTAAACGCTGGAGGACTGGGTGATGATTTCATTAACTCAGTTTGTTCTCACGGTTATGGCCTTTGCTGTGATATCAAGCCCACTCATCAGATGGAAAAAATATTGTTTGCCACAGACGAGCTTACTGGCCTAATCGGTGCTGCCGCTATGCTACGCCCATCAAAAAGCGTTCAAGACATGGAAGTAAAATCCGTAAAGAAGAAATTTAAGGACAAGAGATTTGCTGCTGGCTGTTCTCGTGATGTAATCAGAGATGGTGCTGAAATGCTAGGCTGGGAACTTGATGAATTATTTAAAGAAACTATTTTAGCTATGAGGTCTTGTGAAGATGCAATACGAGGATAAACTAGTAAAGCTAGAAAAGATTATCGCTGGATATGGAGAAATGGCCTTAGCCTTTTCTGGAGGTGTTGACAGTACATTTCTTCTCTTGTTTAGTAAAAAAATCTTAGGAGATAAGTTGATAGCAATAACTGCTACTGGCCCTAATTTTGCTCCCGACGAGATTCAATATGCAAAGGATCTATGCCTTTCCCAAGAGGTAGACCATTTATTAGTTGATTTATCCCAGGAATTCCTTAATGATTTTGCCCACAATCCACCTGATCGATGCTATATATGTAAGAAATCGATTTTTTCCGGAATAAAAGAAGCTTGCCCTATGACAATTATTGCAGATGGCACTAATCTAGATGACCTTTCTGATTATCGCCCTGGCCAAAAAGCTCTAACTGAGTTGAAGGTTGTCAGCCCATTAAAAGAGGCTGGCCTTACAAAGGCTGAAATCCGCCGTGGATTAAAAGAAGCTGGTGGGGACATTTGGGACAAACCTGCTTTTGCCTGTCTAGCATCTCGCATTCCCTATGGACAGGAGATCACCGTAGAAAAGTTAACTGCAATTTACACGGCAGAAAAAAGCTTAAAAGACTTAGGCTTTAAGCAAGTTCGCCTTCGCCATCATGGAGACATTGCCAGAATTGAAGTGGATCCTAAGGATCGAGTTAAGTTCTTTGACTTGGAATTTATGGACAAGATAAACAAGCTTGTAAAAGAGGCCGGCTTTGCTTTTGTAACCCTTGATTTAGGCGGTTATAAGATGGGGAGTTTAAACCAGGAGGTAGTAAATAGTGAAAATAAATGAATTTGATAGGTTAACACAAATCATTACCATACTTAGAGGTGAGGGCGGCTGTCCTTGGGACATTGCTCAAACCCATGAGAGTTTAAAGGCCTGCCTTACAGAAGAGGCCGGAGAAGTAATTCAGGCTATAGACAACAAGGATGATGAAAATTTATGCGAAGAACTTGGAGATTTACTTTTACAAGTTGTCATGCACGCAGAAATTGCCAAAGAAGAAAATAGATTTAATATATACGATGTAATTCACGGAGTATCTGAGAAAATGATCCGCCGCCACCCACATGTTTTCGGAGATAAAAAAACTCTTACTCAAGAAGAAAGTTTAAATCTTTGGAAGGAAATCAAAAAACAAGAAAAGGCTGGAAAAAAATAAAAATTTTCAAGCCTTTCTTTTTTCTATTTTTATCTAGTTGGAACAATTTCCATCCAGTATCCATCAGGATCTTCTATAAAATAAACTCCAAACATTGGATTTTCAAAGCAAACACAATCCATCTCTTTGTGGAATGCTAAAGCCTTTTCATAATCGTCTACCCTAAATCCACTATGGATTTCATTATCACCCAGATTATATGGTTCTATTCTGCCTTTTATCCATGTCAACTCTAGTTGACAATGTGGATTTGTTTCAGTTCCTAAAAAAACAATTTTGCTGGATTCATCTTCTGGCTCTAGTCTCCTAACCTCAGTCAATCCCAAGGCTTTTTCATAAAAAGCTAAAGACTTTTCAAGATCAAGCACAGTAAGGCATGTGTGTGTCATTGTAAATTTCATTTCTATATTCTCCTCTCATTTTTCTAGTTAAATTATACCATGATTTATTTTAGTCTAAGCTACTAATAATAAAGAGATGAGTATTTTAATTTTTACAGTTGGTGCTTTAGGATATGGTCTCATGGAGATATTGTTTAGAGGATTCACTCACTGGTCAATGCTTCTTACTGGTGGTGCTTGCACCTTGACCCTTTACTACCTTAACCAACAGTTCAAAGATTTACCACTGATAATGAAAGCTGTAGGTGCAACTTTGGTAATCCTGTTTTATGAATTTTGCGTAGGGCTTGTAGTAAACCTATGGTTTGGCTGGTATGTTTGGGATTATTCTACTGAGCCAGGAAACATTTTAGGTCAAATATGTCCGACCTATTGCTTGCTCTGGCTAGCCCTTTGTATAAGTGTTTTGCTTATTTCCAAAGGTGTAAAATACACCCTCATTAAAGCTAGCAATTTCAAGGGGTAAGCCCACTAGTTCCAACAATCGCAGGCTTTTCTATTTGGGAATATAGAAATTGGAGGTACGTCAAAAAACCCCCAAAAACCTAGATTCACCTGTGCGAAAGTTGTAAAAAAGTTGTAAATTATTTTAAGCATTTATTACCATGGTTATGCAAAAATGCGCCAGAAAGAGCGGTGGCAAGACCGCCCTCTTTGATATGTGTGCCTGTCGTTTATTCGGCGGGCTTTTCTTTTGGTTTGTACTTCTCGTCTCCTGTTTCGATAAACAGGATAACAATAATAGATTCTACGATTTTCAAGGCGCAAGAGCGAAGAATCTAAAACTAAAACAGCAAATAATACACTTAAGGATGCGGGGCTGAAATAAGCCATATCATTCTTATTTTTTTACGTAATATTACGCCTTTTCTATTGACTCACGTATTATTACGTGTTGTAATAAATACATGATAAGGAAGGGAGAACAAGAAAATGCCGATGATACCAAAGGAGATGATAAAACATCTAAAGAAAAATGGTTTTGTGGAAGTTGCTCAAAAAGGTTCCCATGTGAAGCTTGTAAATGAAACCACCGTACCTTATCACAGCAAGCCGCTCAAGAAAGGTCTTGAGCAAGCAATACTTAAACAGGCGGGGCTTAAATAGTACCGCCTGAAAATTTGGAGGTGAAAATATATGAATAAATTGTTTTATCCTGCGCTCTTTCACAAAGCGGAGGAAGGCGGTTTCTGGGTTTCTTTTCCTGACCTGCCTGAATGTTTGACTGAGGGCGATAATATGGATCAGGCATACGAAATGGCTGTAGATGCGCTCGGCCTTGTTCTCACAACCAGAAAGGCCGCTGGCGATGATATTCCCCGCCCTACCCCCGTTGACGCTATCCAAAATGAGTCTAGCGCTTATGCGGTGATTATTAATTTTGATATGGATGAATACCAGAGAAGAACAAATTCAAAGGCGGTAAAAAAGACCCTTAGCGTGCCTAGCTGGCTGAACGAAGAAGCGATAGCAAAAGGTATCAATTTTTCTTCGGTGCTGCAAGACGCACTAAAAGAACGTCTTGGCTTGTAGGGGTAAAATTATGGCATACTGTATGTATTTAAGAAAGTCACGGGCAGACATTGACGCCGAACTTGCCCGGGCAAAAGGATTTAAGGGGAAGCGTGGAAAACCACCGGTGCCGCAAAGCATCCGAGTAACGCTTACACGTGCAATATACTGCGGATAAAGCAAAAGCCCCGGAAGACCTAAATCCTCCGGGGTAAGCTTTATTTATCTTCTAAATCTCTTCTATCCTCTATGTAAGTTGCTTTTAGCTTTCCATCTTCTGGCGCTGCATACTCTAAAGCCTGTGCGCTGTCCACCGCCCCTACTGTGGTCGGGGCGGCTACAATTCCCAGCACTGCCAGCAACGTATCCTGATCCACGTTGTACCAATACTTCTGTAGCTTGTTTCTAATGTTGCCCATAAAGTCTACTCCAGCGGTAATGTCGGAAGAAAAATCCTTCTCCGTCCATCCCTTCGACCGTCCATAAACAAAAACACCCTGTTCATATGTTACGGTATTGTCTACAGTAATATCTGTTTGCCCGTCATAGTTGTCGGGCTCCGTCTGGTCTAAATTGCCATAAAACGGGATTCTTCCATAGTGGGATCCCGTTTGGTTGGAAAACAAGCTTTTCAGTTCTGCATTTCCAGATATTGCCCCAGACTCAAGCAACTTGTTTCTTTTTACATCCGGCATTGCATCCATGTATTTTGCAAATGCCTCCGGGTTAAATGATTTTGCGTCAAATTTTGTATTTGGCATTTTTTAATTCCTTTCCTTTACTCTGCGTTGGGATTCGATTCCATCTGCTCGCATATTTGCTCATAGCTCATTTTAGAGAAATCGACCTGCGGATCGCTAGGATCGCTAGGATCCCCAACTTTTGCTCCTTTTAGTGTTACCTTATTGTTATTAAACAAAAACTTAGCGTCCTCTGCACTTTGCAGCTTCTTAATCTGCTCTGTTAAGCCTTTAACTTGCCCGTCTTCGGTCAATTCTGCATTCTCCAGTTCCAAGAGTGCGCTAATTGCCTTAGCGTTTTTTCCACCGGCAGCAGTAATTGCCTCTTTAACGGAATTGTTAATTTTTAATTGCGTGATCTCTGCTGCGTGTGTCTCTTCTTTGGCTCTGTTGTCAGCTTGCAAAGCTTCAATTTGCTTTTGCAACTCATCTGCACTGCCTGCTGTTTTTTTTAAGTCCTCCAACTGGGTATCACGCTCAGTCAATCTGTCGTTCAAGGCTTCTTTTTCTGTTTTTAGCTGCTCAAAATCAATTTTTATCTTTTCTGCTTTCGCCTTTTCGGCCTCTACGTCTTTTCCGTTTTCAGTAAAGATTTTGTCAATTACTTCTTTTTCAAGCCCTAATTCCTTTAAAAATTCTGTTTTCATTTTCTTCCTTTCTCGGCTAAGCGTTTAAAGTGGTCGCTGTCACTTGCCGCCCCGCCTTGTTAGGCCTGCGGGTCTGCCGTTTTTCTTATATAACAAAAGCTCCACCATTTTGACGGAGCTTGGTTATCCTATACACATTCAGTGCGCTCAAAAGTTTGCATTAACTTGCCAGCTTGTAGCGCAATCCAATCAACAATTTCCTCGTTTCTGGCCCAATCTGAACTCGAATCGAGCCCTGATTCGTGGAGAAAGGCATGGACAATCTCATGCCGCAAAACTTTCTTTTGAAACTCCTCCATCTTCTCCAGGTGCATGGGATGTTCCGAGACTTTTTCAACGATTATTTTTTTTGAATACGTCTCGCACAAGCCGTTTGCCTCTTCCAGTTTTGTGTTTTCTTCTTTATTCTGGTAGAGTATTTCATAATCCGTACCAAGTATGTTTACTTTCATTGTTCCTCCTTTATTCCATAAGAAAAGACAGCCCGCAATTGAGCTGCCTCGGTTAACTGATATAAATAAAATACCCTGACCTTTGTCAAAGTGTTTTAATAAAGATCAAAATGTTAATAGATAACTTCGCTATCTAAGGACAGATAACCCATGTCATATACATCTTTATTTTCAGAAATACATTTATTGATAATTTCAACCACTTTTTCATCTGAATTTTCCATCAGAAGTGGAATAGTTGGGAATGAATCATCAAAGGCTTTTTCATAAAGTTCTAATGCAGCATTAAGTCCTGTCATTTCTTCACCCCTTTCAGTATTTCTATCATTACCTGATAACTGTTCGGAAGATATTTTTTCACATACTCTAAGGATTTACCACCACAAACTTCTGCACTCATAATGTTTGCCCATGCTTCTGATGTAGCTTCATACTGTCTACAAATTGTTTTGACCTTTGCCTGATTACTTGCATCAAACCCCAAATCCTTATAAACCTCTTGCAATGCTTTTTTTCTTGATGTTCTTGCCATTTTATCCATGAATTTAATGTCTGTATATTTTTGATTGTAATATCGTTCACCATGTCCCCACTTAATTCTTGACCTAGGGAACAGGCCATCAATAGCATCCTGTACTCCACTGCTCGCATTGTGGGCAATTAATTCTGCCTTCGTGTCAGGTGTAAAGATACTTTTTATATGCTCTTTATCTTTTCTTATAGCTTCAAGAAATTCATCACTTGAACTTGCCACATCTTTAAACGCCGCATTCATGCCTGTTGCCTTCTGCACCGATTGAATTTCATTAAAGCGCAATCCTTTGAATTTGACTGCCGCATCAAAGAAATGTCCATATTCATGTGCGAGTGTGTCATATTTGTTCAGGTCATTATATTTAGGATAGCTGTAATTGAAGTTACTTTCAGCGGATCGTCCAAACCCCTGAAATATATCTTCTGCCCAGTTGGCAGGTAAATTGCTTCCAGCGGAGATGATTTGAAATCCCACAAATGATTCGCCCCTAGCCGCTTTGCCGCCCAGCTTAATTCTGCATAACAGGAATCCTTTAGTGTCCGAAACACTTTTCTGATTACCAGCAGGTTTGAATTGGGGCGCTTCATTATGTTGTAAATATACCAAAGTGCAGTAGTCTTGGACTTTTTGGATGCCCTACTGCCCTTCACGACTCTATATCTGCCTTTAAATCTCCAGAAGTCCCGGTATCCTTTGCCTATCACATCGGGTAAATTCATTTCAATCGCTTCACTCTTCAATGTCATTTTCTCCTGTAAAGATTATCGGTATTGCTCCTGTGATATCCACTTTATCCGTAAACATTCCCAAATGCCGTCCAATTAGTTCCAAGGCTTTGCATTTATCGTTTAGCTTTACATCAATACCGTTTGCCCCCTCTTTAATTCCCGCAATAGCGCCTATCTTCTCTTCTGGCATTTCTGCCGTTTGTTTTATCTTTACGAATGGACCTTCTATCGCCACGAAATCAGTTACCTTAGCAAACCCTATTTGAGCCAGTTCATGGAGAACCCTGTCTTGGGTGATCTCTGTGCGCTCAGAGCGTTTACCCTTTAAATCCTGTATTCTGCTTTGAATTTCAAGTTTTTTCAAGTTTTGGCCGGCTATTCTGCCTGCTGTCTTTTCTGAATATCCCGCCCGAATTGCCGCCTGCGTAGCATTCAGGTCTATCAGGTATTCATCGCAGAAGCGTTTTTGTTTTTCTGTTAATGCCATCAGGTGAACAAATGTGATAGAAATTATAAAGGACTTGGTAGAAATAGCAGTCGGACTAGCCACCCTGTACATACTATTAAAACCCAAGTCCAAGAAGCGGAGGCGATAGCCTCCCTCCCCCATTGGGGGATTCATCTATAAGTCTATCATATATAGCTTATGAAAACCAATACATTTTGTAAAATCATTTTAGTAACACTCGTACTACTGAATATTTTCAACGGTGATTTTCAGAACCCGTCTATACTTGACTGGATCAAGCTTGCAGTCATATTAGTTGGGCTCATTGTCCTCATCGTTAATGGAGGGAAGAACAAAAATGCTTAAACTCAAACAGGTCCGTAAAACCAAAGAATTAACTGTGCCTGCGCTTGCTTCTCTGGCGAGAATATCACGACGCACAATTGAAGACGCCGAAGCCCGTGGCGACTGCCGAATGTCAACCGCCTATAAGCTTGCTACCGCTCTTGATGTCTCACTTGATGATCTCTGGGAGCCTGATGAAGCTGGGGAGTAATCCCCGGCTTTAGTATAATAAAAGAGACAGGCGATTGGCTTGTCTCTAAATACCATAAATCACTTAGTCATCTTCCAAATATGAATCTCGCACTGTTGCAAGTAGTGTTTGCCCACTTGCAACATTTCCATCACCATCACACACTATAAAATCAAATCCTGGGAAATGTGTTTTTAGCTTGTCTTTAAACTTGGAAACCGTTGCCATATTTTTAGTTTTCCTAAATGTAGGATAATTTCTTGAAACCGAAGTATCATCTCCCCTAACATCTTTTTCGTTTTTTAGAAAAATCACCTTCATTTCCTCTAAATCAAAAATTGTTTTTTCAATAAAGTCTATTCTTGGCATTGTCTTTCTCCTTTTTTATTTTATCATATTCCAAAATACGACAAAGTTCAAAAGAAATTATCAGACAATATTCTACAAACCAAAAACTCCCCATCACTGAGGAGCCTTTGCCTGTATTTTATATATTAAGTTGGGAGGACAATCTTCCTATTCTATCCGTTTCCGTCTGGTAATGCTCTAGATCTGTTTCAAATCAGATAAAATTCCGGTCAAAACGAAATTCCTTCTGAACTTTCCTCAACTTAGTGCCATCATACCACAGGTGTTTTGTACAAATCTGTCACATTTTTGACTTTATTAGAATTTTTGTATTAAATAATATAACCATCAGTTCCGCCATTGGCTCTGCGTAAAAAATTGTATTCATTTGACAATGGGCTGTTTACCGTGTCTCCGCAATCACGATGAACGAGCACATGGGCTAATTCAAAAGCCAATTCGTAGTTTATTTCCAAAGGTCTGTATTATGGATACCAACGTCTGAAGCTTTAAATACTGGATCCAAGCCTTGGGCTTTTTGCTTTTGATAATCCTTTAGTACTCGGCAAGCAATTCCGCCTAGTGCAAGGATAGCTATAATATTTACTGTAGCCATTCCTCCCATTAGCACGTCTGCTAGATCCCATGCGGTCTGCAGATTTGCTTGGGCACCGACAAATATCATAATCACCGCTGCTATACGGAACAAAAATAAAAATATTTTATTTTTGCTTATAAAGTTAATATTGGATTCAGCATAAAAGTAATTCCCGATTAAGGATGTAAATGCAAATAGACAAATTGCTATAGTCATGAAGTGTATACCCCATTCTCCAAAGACAACCAAGACAGATTGTTGCACAAGTGGAATTCCATTTAATTCTCCACCAACTTCATACTGTCCTGTAAGCAACACAATAAATGCTGTTGTAGAACAAAGAAGCAAAGTGTCGATGAATACAGACAAAACCTGTACCATTCCCTGTTTTGCAGGGTGGGAAACGCTGGCTGCTGCAGCTGCATTAGGCGCAGAACCCATGCCGGCTTCGTTTGAGAACAGTCCTCTTTTTATACCAAGTACAATGCATGAACCTGCAAAACCCCCAAAGATTGTTTGGAAGTCAAAAGCATTAGCAAAGACTTGTCCAAATGCTGCAGGTACTTGATCAATATTCATTATGAATATTCCCGCCCCCATGATTACATACAGTCCTGCCATGATAGGCACAAGAACAGAAGAAACTCTTCCGATTTTCTGGGTGCCTCCAAAGAATAAGACTCCTGCTGCAACTGCCAGAATTATTCCAATAATCATAGGCACTTTTGTATCTGCAAAGCCTGGAACATAATATTCAAATGCTGAGGCAATGTTAAAGGCCTGAAGCCCATTAAATCCAAATGCAAAAGTGAGAATAAGTAGAATTGAAAATATAATTCCAAGCCATCTCATTCCTAAGGCTCTTTGAATATAATATGCGGGGCCACCTTTAAAAGTTTTTCCGTTTTCTTCCTTATAAACTTGGGCTAGTGTACTCTCTATAAATGCGGATGCACTGCCTATGATGGCCATAACCCACATCCAAAAAAGCGCTCCTGGGCCACCTAAAACTATAGCGGTTGACACGCCGGCAATGTTTCCTGTGCCTACTCTTGACGCTGTAGCAATCATCAGTGCTTGAAAAGAAGAGATGCTCCCCTCTTCCTCGCTTTTTTCCCGTACCACCTTAAGTGACTCTGGAAAATACCGAATTTGCACAAACCCTGTACGAATTGTAAAGTATACTCCAACGGCAATAAGCACAATGATTAAAAATTTACTATACAAAAATTCATTGCAATTGCTCAAATACTGCAAAAATAAATCCATATTTTTCTCCTTCTTAAATAAAAACTATCGAATAACCTTTATTCTCTCCATTTTTTCTTTTATAATGAAGGGAGTTGGTTAATAGGCGAATAGGCTTATTACTGTAACATTTCCCACATAAGAAATCAATATATTTATTAAAGCACCAAAATAAGGAGTAGATTATATGTCAACTTACCATTTAAAACAACTACAAAACGGCAGCGATATCCGTGGCATTGCTTTGACCGGCATTCCCGGACAGCTTCCTAATCTTACCCCAGATGAAGGCTTACGCCTTACTCAAGGGTTTTTATTATGGCTTTCAAATAAAACTGGCAAAAGGCCTAAGGCACTTAAAGTTGCCGTTGGTCGAGATCCTAGACTCTCCGGTCAGCTCTTAAAACACAGCGTATTCAATGGGTTTGGTCCTTATGGAGTAGATGTTTTAGACTGCGCTATAGCTTCAACACCAGCAATGTTTATGTCTACTATCTTTCCCGAATACGATTGTGACGGTGCTATTATGATTACCGCCAGCCATCTTCCTTATAATAGAAACGGTTTCAAATATTTCTATAAAGGAGGAGGTCTGAACAAAGAAGATATTTCTCAAATTATTTCTTTTGCAGAATCAGATGAGGAGCTTGCCGCATTAGGAGCGCCTGCAGCTGTAGATAGTTGGCAGTGGCTTTTCGGTAAAAAACTATACCCTTCCACTTTAGTTGATTTAATGGACACCTATAGCAGCCACCTGCGCCGGCTTATAAAGGAGGGCATAAATCACCCCTCTAATTACGATAGACCTTTAACCGGATTAAAAATTTTCGTAGATGCAGGCAATGGCGGGGGCGGCTTTTTTGCGACTAAAGTTTTGGAACCTTTAGGTGCTGATACTAGCGCCAGTTTATATTTATATCCAGATGGAACTTTTCCTAATCATCTACCTAATCCTGAAAGCAAGGAAGTAATGGCTGAAGCTTCAATAGCCACACTTTCTAGTGGCTCGGATTTAGGTCTAATTTTCGATACAGATGTAGATAGATCTGCTGCTGTAGACTCAAGAGGCCATGGAATTTCAAGAGATAGCATTGTGGCACTTGCTGCAAGCCTAATTAGCGATCAACATAAAAAAACCACTGTCGTTACTGACAGCATTACTAGTGATGAACTCACTACATTTTTGGAAAAAGATCTCGGCCTAAAACACTTTAGGTTTAAGCGTGGATATCGAAATGTAATTAACAAAGCAATTGAACTTAATGCTCAGGGAATAGATAGCCAACTGGCTATTGAGACTTCTGGCCACGGAGCATTTAAAGAAAACTATTTCCTTGATGATGGAGCCTATTTGGCAACAAAGATTGTAATTAAAGCTGCCCTGTTAAAGCAAGAAGGCAAAACTTTAGATGTGCTTTTAGAAAAATTACAAGCACCTAAAGAATCTATGGAAATCCGCATTCCTATTTTAACTAAGGATTTTGCTCCTTACGGAGATAATGTTTTAGACCAACTATCAACTTTTGTTGAAAACCATCCATCTTTAACTTTAGTTAAGCCTAATTATGAAGGATTGCGAATTTCCTGCGAACATGGGTGGTGTCTCCTTAGAAAGTCTCTTCACGATCCTATTATGCCTTTAAATATTGCTGCTCACAACATAGGTGGCTGCAAGAAAATTCTCGACTATTTAAAAGATTTCTTAGACGGATTTAATCAGCTCGATCTAACCCTAATAGAAAAAATTTAGGAGAACATGAATATGGATTATATTACTTGTGGACAAATGAAAATTTTGGAGAAAAGGGCCAATGCCTCTGGCCTTTCCTACAACCAAATGATGGAAAATGCGGGCACAGAAGCTGCTGATATCATTGCAAACAAATCATCATTGCCTATTTGCGATTCTAATGTAGTGATTTTCTGTGGTAAAGGAAATAATGGTGGCGATGGTCTTGTTATTGCACGTAAATTTTATGAAGAAGGTGCCAAACTTTCCATTTTATTCGTGGATGGTTTACCTGCTACTGAAGATTCCCAGGCCAATTTTGATCGGCTTTCGAATATGGACATTACCATTATCGATATGTCTAAAAATACTAGACCTTTCATGAATTTGAAAGCCCCTCCAGATATTATTGTGGATGCAATTTACGGTACTGGCTATTCGGGAACTCTAATGCCTAATGCTCTCCGGGCGGGAGCCTACATAAATCAATTCTTTTCTAGCGCCTTGATTATCGCTCTAGATGTTCCCTCTGGCATGGGCGGTGATATGCTTTCACCCGATGATATTGATAAGCATGTGATAAAAGCTAAATACACTATAACTTTTCATAAAATGAAGCCTGTTCATTTCCAAAAGTTTGCAAAAGAATATTGCGGAGAAACAGTCATTGCTGACATTGGTATTGACGAGAACAAATTATGGTAAATAAAAAAACTTCCCCTGCAACTCGTCTAAAACGATAGACCCTTTGCCACGGGAAGAGTTTTTTTATATTATAAGTTGAATGGGACAGTGATCACTGCCTAAGACCTGAGACAAAATTTTCGCATCTTTGCATCTTCCCATAATACGCTCGGATACTAGAAAATAGTCAATACGCCATCCTGCGTTATTTTCTCTAGACTTAAATCTATAGCTCCACCAAGAATATGCACTTTCAAGGTCAGGATAAAAGTATCTAAAGCTGTCGACAAATCCACTTTCCAAAAGGCTTGTAAGTGCCTTCCGTTCTTCCAGGCTGTATCCTGGATTTTTTTCATTACTTTTAGGATTTTTCAAATCTATTGGCTTATGAGCTACATTTAGATCCCCACAAACAATCACAGGTTTTTTCTCCTCTAGTCCTTTAATATACTTTTTAAACGAATCTTCCCAATCCAGCCTGTATTCTAGCCTCTTCAATTCACTCTGGGAATTAGGTACATAAACATTGATCAAATAGTAATCGTCAAATTCCACGGTGATTGCTCGGCCTTCCTTATCGTGAACTTCTTCGCCTATGCCATAGGCTACGGAAATTGGCTCTTCCCTTGTAAATATTGCTGTGCCAGAATATCCTTTTTTCTCTGCAGAACACCAATATTGATGATATCCTTGTGTAGGAACTTCTGCCTGGCCTTCCTGCATCTTGGTTTCTTGGATGCACAAAACATCAGGAACTTCCTCTTTTACAAAATCAAGAAATCCCTTTTTCATACACGCTCTAATTCCGTTAACGTTCCAAGAAATTAATTTTTTACTCATCAAGTTTTCCCATCTTTCTATATTATTTATCTAATAGCTTCTTATAATAGCTTTCCGCATTATATAACGCTGCCACCGGGTTATGTCCAAGAACTCTATCTTTGGTCACCACAGTGGTCACAGGCGCCTTAGAATAGCGATAGAACAAACTGTCATGGCCAACGCAAAGGCCCATAACCAAATTTAGCTGCGTCTCCTCTTTATTAAGCAACTTTGCCTGCATAATAGGATTGCACATATTCTTCCCTAGGTTCTCACATTCCTTACGAATGCCAACTTCCCTTTTAGGCATTGCACCCACCTTGCAAGCGATACCATAAACAGTAAATCTATGGTGCCTTAAAATTTTAGCCAGAATCCTGCTTTCCCTTATAAGTCCAACACAGGTAGCAATTCCTATTTTTTCTGCCCCTATCTTCTTCGCAAAATTAATGATTTCTTCTATTCTCGTATCTTTACAATAGCCTTCTGCCTCAACTTCTGCCGCCGCTAGCGTAATCTTTTTGTTTTCCTCTTCATCATAACAGGATAGAACTTCTTCTCCCTCTGCCTGAGTCAAATTGGCAGTTAAGCAAAATTCCGGATACATTTTATCCTCTTTATTGCAATTGACCACTAAGCAATCTACACAAGATAATTTTTTGTCCTTCATGACCCTTCCCTTCTATTAGATGCATTTGCTTAAGTTCCCTCTTTATCTGTGGCATGCACCATAGCATTCCCTCTATTCACATCTAATTTAGCAATTGTATTATAACATATATATAAATTGTTAGACAGTTTTGCCTACCGTTTGGGACGTGGCGGTTCAATTTCATTTCAAATCATTTATGTTACAATCCCAATGTCATTTAAGACAAGATACTGGAATATGGTAGACATAAAAAATAAGAATAGACCGCTTCAATTATTGAAACCGTCTATTCTATCCCTTTATGATTTGGCAATATATTAGAAGAAAATTATTACTGTATCATTGGCAAGTAATTTTCATTCTTTCAATTTTCTTAGGTCTGGGAATGTCTCATCAAATGTTTTTTCGCCACTGTTTAATGCATTTACATCTCGTACGTGCCCTGTCTTCTTCGCAATAACACGAATTGCCATAGGAATTACAACAGATCCTGCTGCGATCAAGAATACTATAAATTGACCCTCACCAAAAGCAAGCATGAGTAAGCATATAATCTGAACAACCATTGCTACTGCTGGTATCCACGTCTGCTTATGGCTAACTTTAGCTTTTAAACATTCATCTGGTACATACCCTCTCTCCTTTAGTCGTTTTCTAAATACTAACTGTGATCCACAAATACCAATCCAGGCCAAGGTCCCTGTAAATCCAGAAAGTGATAGTAAGTTACCGTAGAGAGTTTCTAAGGATCCTGTAAGCTGTGAAATTAGACCAAGAATTAAGACGATCCACATAAATGCTAGAGTAAATAGCACTGAATTTTTTGGATTTGCATTTTTATTTAGCTTTCCAAGAAATTTCGGTGCAAGCCCTTCAACTGAAAGGCCATACATAGCTCTTACTGTCCCGTAGAATCCTGTATTTGCACAGCTAAAGGCTGCAACTAGCACTACTGCCGACATAATAGTCCCAAAGAATCCCATGTCATATCTAACCATAATATCTGCAAATATTGGATTTGTGTCAGTTCCTAAATCCCAAGGATAAACAAGAACTACTAATAGAATCGGAACCATATAAAGTCCAACTAAACGATATGTAACGCTCCTACAAGCTCGAGGGATAGATTTTTCTGGATCCTGTGCTTCAGCTGCTGCAAGACCAACAATCTCGGTTCCTTCAAAAGTAACCAAAACCATTACCATAGATGTCATGATGATTCCAACACCTTTAGGGAATAATTGTGGCACAAAGCCTTCATCTCCGCCAAAGTTTACACTTCCACCAAGGAAATGATCGCTGCCCCAAAGGCCAACCCAAATTCCAAAGGCCAATATAATAAAGAGTACGATGACAGCAACCTTCGTAATAGCTAGCCCAGATTCAATCTTGGCAAAAATGTCTACTGCGCAAAGATTTATAATAGTAAGGGCTAATAATGCGCCCACGGCACACGCCACATAGAAAACAGCACTTCTTGAGTGGGTTAAATATTGAAGCACTGTTGCAACTGCAACTGCCTCTGAAGGTACGTAACATACCCAGTTAAACCAGAAAGACCAACCCATCCCCGTGGACCACGTCTCCCCAAGAAATTCATTGGTATATGAAATAAAAGAACCCTTACGAGGTAAATTTACAAGTAGTTCTGCGTATGCAATCATTACCCCATAAACGATAACTCCAACTACGCCAAAAGCTATTAAAACTGCTGGACCCATTTCCCCAACACAAATTCCAAGCCCTAAAAAATAGCAGGAGCCAATAACACCTCCAAGGCCTATAAAAGCCACTTGCCAACCTCTAATTCCTCGTTTAAGTTCTTGGGAATCTTGCTGCAATTCAGCTTTTTTCTCTTCTAACATAACTATTCCTCCTTCTTTTTATATTTCTTCAAATAAAAAGACCAATGCAAACTAACTGTTGCATTGGTCTTTAAAAAGCGAACACATTTACCGTTTTCTTTTTAAATTTCCAACTAAAGAATTTTTATCCTAGCTTAGGACATTTCTTTTCCCACTTTCAATCTGAAATTAGAAAAAGCATCGGACACCCTAACCTATGGCAAATAGTAATTTATTTTTATCATTCTCTATATCGATAAAGACTTCCTTCAGCCGAAGGTCTTGACCTAAGTCTTTACCAATCAACTGACAAATTTCTTTTTCCTTAACCGAGAAAAATAACTTCCTATTGTGTTTAATTATAGCAATATTCTGATTATTGTCAAGCAGATTTTTTTCAAAGACTGTCAAAACATCTGAAGCCATGATCTCAATTTGGGAATTTCCTATAAAAGCGATCACATCTCTAGGACCTTTTCCTGTGGTATTTTTCAAAAATGCGGCAAAGTTTTTCTTTATCTCTGCCTCTATTTGTTTTTTGTTTTCCCCAAGATATGCAGTCTCTGGCTGCCTTTTGGATTGAATAGCTTCCGCAAAGTCCCCTAGTACATCTAAGAGTTCCTGCAAATTTACAGGCTTAAGCAAATATTTGTCTATTCCTGCATCTACCGCATTGAGAATCGTGTCCACATCCTCTACTGCAGAGGTGACTATTACCACCGGATTACCCTTAAGGAGTCGGATCTTTCGAATCATTTCCACCCCGTCCATTTCAGGCATATATAAATCTGCCAAAATAATATCTGGGCGAAAATGCTCATAGAGTGCTAAGCCTTGAAGGCCATTTTCACCTACCATGACTTTTCCTGCTCTACGTTTCAATACTTCGGTAAGTTCCTCCCTGGCCTGTGCGTCATCTTCAACATATAAAATTTTCATTCCCTTTAGATTTTTCATTCTCCACACCCTTTTTAAATTACCAGTCCCTAGTTTCCATTATATCTTTTTAATGATACCCGTTCAAGGCGTTGGCAAAGAAATACGACAGCGAACACCCTCTGGTGTATTTTCTAAAACTAACTTTCCACCCATTCGATGCTCAATGATTTCTTTGGAAATGTATAATCCTAAACCAGTTCCATTAAATTCTTCCTTAGTCGTAAAATATGGCTCAAATAAATGTTCCATATCCGCAGCAGCAATTTGCTTGCCTTGATTTTCAATGATTATCTCCAGAATTTCTTCCTGGGGCAAAAGGCAAATATCTATAGATCTAGAGCTAGGCTTAGCACGAACAATCTCATCTCTCGCATTATCTAGTATATTAAAAATAACGTGAGTAAGCTCATTAGGATAACCAAAGCTAATACTATTTCCCTGGCAATGCTGTTCCACATAAATTCCGTGATAACTGATGCTTTCTTCCATGAGAGATAATGCACTCTTTATGCAATCCTTTACATCAAACTCACTTTTTTCCTTGGAAGGTTTTAGAAAATTATAAAAATCACTGATAGTTTCTGACATATTTAAAACAATGCATTCAACCTTGTTCACACCTTTTTCTAATCTATCTTCGTCTAAATCCCCAAATCGATAACTATCAAGCAGGTTAGCTAAAATAAGATTAATAGTATTTAAAGGCTGCTTCCATTGGTGAGTAATATTTCCCATCATTTCACCAATTTTTGCCTGGCGTGACTGATAAATCAACATAATATCTTTTTCTCGATTTTCCTCTTCAAGAGAATGCTGCCTTCGAAGAAATGGCCTAGTAAGTATAATGAGAAATGCAAACAACACTATAGCAAGAATAATCCACAGCAGAATCATAACCCAAGTCAAAGATTCAATAGGGGAAAAAGCTTGTGATTTAGGTTGATTAATTATAAGTGTCCAGCCATTCTCCATACGGGAAAACCCCATTATATTCTCAACATTGTCACTAGTATATTTGATGATTCCTGATTTCTTTGATTTTTCCCCTTTTAGCTTTTTTTGTACATAAGTTGAGATTTTATTTTTTTCTACTTCATCTGTCGTTTGTGGACAAATTATAAATTGAAAGTTATTATCAAGTAAGGCCGAATATCCTCCCTTGTAAAGCTTCATGTTGCTAACTGCATCCACTGTGTCCTCCGTAGTAATATCCGCCCCTGCCACTCCAACAAAAATTCCTTCTACATAAATTGCCCTAGAATAGCTGCAAACTTTTTTATCTATATCTTTGTCAAAGTATGGTTGAGTCCAAATCCCAGTTTTTTCTTTTTGAGGCTGAAAAAAATATGTCATACTTTTATCATAAGGCTGAACAAAATCCCTTTTATTCTTTTTAAAATCTGCATAAACTTTTTTAATTTTCTCATTGCTGATTATATACCAAACCTCATCGTTATTAGGCGTTAGCTTTGGGTTGAATGTCACATATAGGCTGTGGGCAATATCTGTAGTAGAAATGGTAGTCTTAATCATTTTTCCCAAATTAGCCTTATATTGATTCATATATTCTATGGGGTTTTCTTCATAAAGTTTTTTATCGAAGGTTGTAGACACGTGTGCAGCTAAAGAATCTGTCAAACCTTCCATATGGCTGAATTTACCACTAAAATCATGAGAATAATTTTCTGCTGTACTTACAATTTTCCCTTCAATTTCAGCAGTCAAATAGTCTGTGCTTCGGCGCAATGCAACAAATCCAATGGCAAAGGCGATCCCCACCGAAAAGATTGTAATGATACTAATAATTTTTAATGTGGCTCTGTTCATGATGTTGTCCACCCTTCACGTATTATAATATAATTATTATCACAATGCTAGGGCTCAGTGTCAACCCCCAAGAGGACGCTACGGTACATAAAATCTTCTTCACCGTCTTGCCTCCAAGTTTAAATACAGCATAGTAAAAAACATTTTTTCTTTGATTGAGAAAGATAAGGCAAATCATCATGGCAATGCACTGTCCAACAATAGTAGCTGATGCTGCACCTGTTGTTCCACGGCCGCATATGGTATAATGCCTATAAACGTTAGCAAGATTAAAAGGAGGAGTTACCATGCAAGATGCAGCTCATTTAACGAAAGATCCAAAAAAGACCTATATTATAGGCCATAAGAATCCTGATACAGATTCTATCTGTTCAGCCATTGCTTATACAGATATTAAAAACAGAACGGAAGGGCCTTTCTTTGAAGCAAGAAGAGCCGGCCAGATTACTGAAGAAACTCAGTATGTTTTAGATCGTTTTAATATAGCTTCACCTGTCTACACACCAAGTGTTGGAACTAGAGTCAGCGATATGGATATACGCCATATCCCTGGTATTGACAGTCATATTTCTCTAAAAAGAGCGTGGACATTTATGCGACGTGAAAATCTAAATACCCTTCCTATTACACGCAATAACGATGAATTGGAAGGCTTGATTACCATCAGCAATATTGCCCAGTCCTACATGGATGTATATGATAATTCCATCCTTTCTGCCGCCAAAACCCAATATGAAAATATTTTGGAAACCTTGGAGGGAACCATGGTGATTGGCAATGAGCAGGCTTATTTTGATAAGGGTAAGGTGGTCATTGCTGCAGCAAACCCAGATTTAATGGAAAGCTACATTGAGGAGAACGACTTAGTAATTCTTGGAAATCGATATGAATCACAGCTCTGTGCTATTGAAATGAGTGCTAGCTGCATTATTGTCTGCGAAGGGGCTCCAGTTTCCAAGACCATACAACACTTAGCATCCGAGAAAGCATGTACGGTCATTAGTACACCTCACGATACATATACGGTTGCACGTTTGATTAACCAGAGTATGCCTGTAAAGCATTTTATGAAAAAAGAAAATCTAATTACCTTTGAATTAGATGATTTTACAGATGTCATAAGAGAAATAATGACTAAGAAGCGTCATAGAGATTTTCCCATTTTAGATAAGCATGGTAAATATCTAGGAATGGTTTCTAGACGAAATCTTTTGGGAATCGTCCGTAAAAAGCTTATTTTAGTGGATCACAATGAAGTGGCTCAGGCCGTTGATAATATTGAAGACGCAGAAATTATTGAAATCATCGACCATCACAGATTAGGATCCTTGGAAACCATAGAGCCAGTGTTTTTCCGAAATCAACCGGTGGGCTGTACTGCCACTATTATGTATCAGATTTATCAGGAAAAAAAGCTGGAAATCCCCCAAGACATTGCAGGACTTCTCTGCGCTGCGATTATTTCAGACACTCTTATGTTTCGCTCACCCACCTGTACTCCTATGGATCAACAAACAGCTGAGGCTCTAGCAAAAATTGCAGGAATTGAGTGTGAAGAGTTTTCTACGGAAATGTTTGCAGCAGGCAGCAACCTAAAGGGTAAAGAGGCTGAAGAAATTTTTTATCAGGATTTCAAGAAGTTTGAATTAAACAAAACAAATTTTGGAGTAGGACAAATCAATTCTATGAATCCAGATGAGTTGATTGACATTAGAAATCGTCTCATCCCCTTTTTAGAGAAGAATTTTGGTATGCATGGAGAATCAATGCTATTTTTTATGCTTACAGACATTATTCATGAATCCACTGAACTTCTTTGTTTTGGTGGTGACAGTACAGCTTTAGTGGAAGAAGCCTTCAATACAACACCTGTAGACCATTCTGTGAAGCTCCCTGGTGTTGTATCACGTAAAAAACAATTGATTCCAGTCTTTATGAACGCACTTCAACAGTAGCCAAAAAAGATAGAGGCCTAGACGATTTTAAAAGTCTAGACCTCTATCTTTTTTAAATGTAATCATTTATTTACGTTTTGCATGTTGCTTTTTCTTATTTGATCCAATACGTGCTTCTTTAATCTTTTGCCTGTCTTCTAAACTCTTTGGACTTTCCGTAGTTCCACTCTTTCCGTCAGATGGAGGTGGGACATCCACCTTCTTTCGTCTGATAGCGTTATAAAGCAATTCTTTTGAGTGAAAAGAAACAAATCGAGAAAAATTAACTCTTTTGTATAATTCTATTAAATTTGCAGATCCCATAATTCGCTTTACATCAAAAGTAATTCTCATGACTTTTGCTACATATACAACCTGTTCATCAGTAATATCCCTGGATAATTTCTGCATCCCCCACTTCAAAACGTTGATTGTAATTACCAAATAAATAATCAACAGAAGCACTACATAGGGGAGAATTGCCAGCATATTAGCTTTAATAATTCCTCCAGCCCCCTCACTTGGTAGCAGCAGATAAATAACAACTAAAGCACAGACCAATAGTACAATTTTGTTTCTTGACATAATTAATTTTCATCCTTCTTCTCGTCCAATATTGAAATATTCCCTTCAATCCCATCTACCATCACATAATAGTATAGATCATCATTATCTTTACACTGAACCACGTAGAACATTTTATAAAACCTGTCCTCTTCTATAATTTCCAGCTTTGGTGTATGGAGCAGTTTCGCCTTGTTTAAGTAAAGTTTTAAAGTGAAATCGTGTCCGATTTTATAGCATTGGTCTTTGGAAACGCAAATACCCAGTGCATCTTGTTCATCGATCATTTTTTCTTCAAAATCTGGAATTCCACGTCCCTCTGCTGCCGTTCCTGTTACTAAATCAATAATACAGTCCGAAAGCTTAGTCAATTTACTCCAAACACTCTTTCCCACAGCTACAGAATATCTGAATCTAATATACGGATAATAAACAGTATCAATATGCTGAATCATTATTTTACGATCACAATTTATTAAAATACTTTTTGCCTCGTCCGGTGAGTATCCTCCTCTGACGAGTTTAACCTTTAGCATGATAATTCAAAACTCCTGTTTACTGTAGCTTTTCTTGCAAATACAAACTGTGATACAGCTTGATTTTCTCCATTAAGATGTTTTGATGTAGCCGCTTGAAGTTTTGGAGGGACTTTTGCCTTGGTTCCTGCAGCTCTATCTACTATGTCGCACATCTCTTTACTAGTAGGTTTACCAAACTGGCTTCCAATGATCATAGCAAGCCAGGATACTGCTACGCCAGCTAAGAATGGATGAACCGCTGTAGCCATTTCCAAATCGCAGGCAGTCCACACAAAGGCAGTTCCGCCGCCTAATATCATTGATGCGCAAGAACCTGTGGCATTGGCTTTTTTCCACCAAATAGCACAAACATAACTTGGCAAAAATGCCGAAGCCATAACTCCAAAAGCAAATACAACCAGCCCAAATACCGCCGGTGGCTGTATAATTGCAATAATGATTCCCACAATTCCTACAACAATAATTGTTGCTCTGGAAATAAATACTACCTTCTTGTCTGTAGCCTGTGGATTTTTCCATCTCTTATAGAAATCTATAGATACAAGGGTTCCAATGAGAAGTAGCAATGCCGCTACTGTACTCATGATTGCAGACATAATTGCCGTAAGTACTACAGCCGCAACAACACCCGGGAACATCATATTAGCCAGCTTTGGAATAACAAGTTCAACGTCATGCGCTGCATCTCCTCCGGCAACTAGACCTGGAACCAACAAGATTCCGCAAAGCCCTAGGATATATGGAGTAAAGCAGAACAGCTGAGTCCACACAGTAGCGTATACAACCGTCTTTTTTGCCGCCTTTGGACTTTCCATAGCCATATGCTTATTAACACAGTGAGGCAGTCCCATATACCCAATGAGATAAATCAAAATAGCGCCAGCAATAACCCCATAGGCACCTTGATATTGTTCGCCTTTTCCCCAAACACTCAGATAGGTAGGATCAATTGCTGCCAGTTTATCATTCAAACCTGTAAATCCGCCGACTTCGATTAGAGACAAAATCAAAACCGCAATCAGTGCACTGATCATGATGAACCCTTGGATAACATCTGTCCATGCAACTGCAAAATAACCACCAACAAAAGTGTAAATCAGGATAACCGTCACACCGATAATCAAACCAGGTGCAAATGGGAAATCAAACAGACTTACTAAAGTCTTTCCTGCAGATAAGAACTGAGCCAGCACATAACCAGACAGGCCAAATACTGCAATAATACAAGCGATTACCTTAACTGGAATAGATTCATATCGCTTTTCCAAATATTCAATAGGTGAAATACTGTCAAGAAGTTGTGACAGCCTTCTCATTCTTCTTCCTAAAATGCTAACATTAACTAAACCTCCTCCTGCATCGCCTACCGCATAGAATACGGCAAACCAACCGATTTGATACGCTAGAGCAGGTCCACCCATAAACATATATCCGCTCATGGCGGTAGTCTGCAGTGTCAAAGCTGTAACAAGAGGCCCCATGGAGCGCCCACCAAGCATATAGTCTTCAGAATTCTTTGCACGTTTGTTCCAGAAAATGCCCATACTGATCATGCCGATGAAATAACAAACCAAAACAACGACTTCAATTCTCATTTCCCAGCACCTCCCTTTTGTTCATTCACTGATTCTCCAAACTCTGAATCATCTATCTTGGCATCTTGTCTAGCCATTATGATGTATATTATAATGGCCGCAATAGTAAAAATAAAAGGCCAGCTTAAAAATGCCAGAAACGAAACCATAGGCATACCAATGATAGTCATAAAACACTCCTCCTCTCAAAACAATATAGCATTAATATGTAATGCCTTTATTGTAAGAGTTTTCAGATAATTCGACAAGCTTTTCTCCGTTATTTAATCTAAATTTAGAGTTTGTTTAAGGTTTCTTTTAACTTAATTTTAAATGTGCTCCTTGGAAAACTCCTCTTTGTATTCTTCAATCTTTCTTTCAGTCATCCCTCTTTCCTTTGTGAGATAGCTCACAATGACAAAGACAATACCATTACAAATCAAGCCACTAATGGCACAATAACTGGTATCCATGACTGTCATACCCTCCAGCAAAAAAAGCACTGCCAGTCCAGCTATGAGTCCTGTTACTGCCCCTTTTGAAGAAGATTTTTTCCAAAAAAGAGCACCTAAAACAGGAATAATCAGCTGCCCCATACCTCCCATAGCTAAAATACCCATATCAAAAATGTTTCTAGGAATAATCAGCAATAATAAATAGGCAAATATAGAAATCACCGCCACTGACCACTTACCAATGGACAACAGGCTCCTCTCTGTCACCTTAGGATTCATATATCGCTTATAAATATCTATGGTATAAATGGCCGAAAGTGCATGAATCTGCGAATTAGCTGTAGAAAAAATAGCAGCAGCAATGCCAACGAACACAAATGCACAGAATAAGGGATTCCCATACTGCAACATCAATGAAGCGATTAACGTATCTTCCGCCACCTCCTGTTCATTGAGGAGAATGCCTGCACTCCCCGCAAACAACGTTCCAATACAAATTATAGAAGAGAGGCACAGCAACAAAGGCAGCAACTCAAAATTTCTTACGGATTTTGCTCCATAATTTCTAATCCACATTTGGGGTCCCATGAAGGCTCCTACAGGAACTATAACAAACAAGGATAACCATAGACCAGTCCTGTGACTTCCTTCCGGTCCTTGTAATGTCACATTATTCACATTATCATTAATCACCTGAGAAAACATATACTCCATGCCTCCAGCAGTTTTCATAAGAAAAATTCCTGAACTTAAAATTGTCACAACAATTAAAAGCCCATAAAACATATCCGTTAACGCTACAGCCCGCAGTCCACCGGCCCAAAGATAAACAATTAGAATGGCAAAGAAAATCAAGCCGCTAACCTGCCATGAAATAGCCCCTCTGCTAGCAACCTGTATTAAAATCAAGCCGCCTACCATCTGCAGCTGAATATAGAGTAGTGTAAATATAATTGTAACCGTAGTTACAATTATATTTAAATGCTTTGAATTGTAAATGTCATTAAAAAAATCTGTAGGAGTAATATACTCCCGCCTTTTCCCATAAAACCAGATTCTTCTGCCTATCAGATAAAATAGAATTGCAAATAAGGCATCCCAACCTACTGTCGTCATATAAATAGGACCCTGTTCATAAAAGTATGAAATTGCCCCCATAAATGCAAATGCACTCATCCACGTAGCAAAAACAGTCGCATACATTGAAAAAGTATTTAATCCTCTTCCCTGCAAAAAGAAATCACTTACAGTGGGTCTGGCTTTTACCCTAGCAAACTCAGCTATTAAAAGAGGAATAAATGCAAAAATGCAAACAAGTAAAATAACCATTGAATTGACTGGCAAAGCAAATCCCCCTTCCCTAAAATTGCCTTTATTCTATCATAAATATGTTCTATAATAAAGATAATGGATTTTATTCATATTTGGTGTCTATGTTTGAAAGGAGCAAAGCGTAAAATGGTGTATTTTAGTGTATTACAAGTATTTACTCTTATCACTTTTATTGTTGCTCTAGCATATTTTTATATGTTTTCTAAACATCAAGAGGGTTTTATCAAATTTTGGGGACTCTCATGGGTAGCCTACTCTTTCAGTCTGTTTTGCCTGGTCCTCTTTATCCAGACTGATAGCAACTACTTACTTGAAATCAGAAAAATCGCAGATATGTTAAACATTCTCTTTCTTCTTTTAGGTACGCTAGCTTTTATACATATCCAGATTGCCACTTACTGGTACCGGTTTTCCTTGTATATGGTTTTACTCGCTAGTATCTGCGCTGTTTATCGGGTTGCTTTGCTTTCTTTCTACCTGCCAATCAGCCTCTTTCAAATAGGAATCACCTTATCCATTTGCTATTATATTTTTAAATATTGGACGATTTCTCCTATGGAAAAAGTCATTTCACTAGTCGTTTTCTTTATATGGGGTATGGGCAAATCCTTTTTTTCCCTAGCAGAATTATACTATGTACCCGTTTTCAATCTATACTTTTCGGAAATTATTTTGTCCAGTCTACTAAACTTCTGTATCTTGACCCTTTACATTCAATACACTCGAAAAGCTCTTGATCTAACAGAACATTTATACAAAACTGTCGTAGAAAATGCTTCTGATGCTATTTTTTATTACAAGTTGAAACCTTATCAATCATTTGAATACGTATCTCCCTCGGTTGTACAGCTGACAGGGTATAACCCTTCTCAATTTTATGAGAATCCTCGTATGTACATTACCCTTGTCAAGCCTGTATACATCGATGAAATCCAAGATGTTTTTAACGGTCATATAGAGCAATCTGGAGGCAATATCTTTGAGTTAGTAAAAAAGAATGGAGACATTTTTTGGGGGGAAATCAATTCCTCGATTATTTATGACAACTTCCAATCCCCCATAGCTGTGGAAGGAATTCTCCGAGATATTACAGAAATGAAATCCGCCCAATTAGAACAGATTAATGCTAAACAATCCCGTGATCTTCTACTCTCCTATATTTCTCACGAGCTGAGAACTCCTGTCACTTCTATGGCTGGCTATCTCACCGCACTTAGTGATGGAATCTTAACCAAAGATGAGGATCGAAAAGAAGCCATGAAAATTATCACAAGTAAAACCCTATTATTAAAAAAACTTATTGATGATCTGGATCAGCTGTCAAAACTGGAAACCAATCAATTCTCCTTTGATTTTATGACTTTTACGGCCTTCGAACTAACTGATTCTCTCCTTCGTGAACATCTTATTGATCTGCGCAACCATCATGCAGAGATAAAATGGGAGAAAGCGGAAACAAAACAAGCTTGGATTGTAGCGGATCAAGAACGAATCAACCAAGTCTTTACCAATATTTTAAGTAATGCCATGAAATACTCTGGCAACGATTCCCACTTACAGATTTCATTCCTCATTAACAAAGATGATCAGACCTACTCCGTCAGTATCACCAACTGGGGAAAACCCATTGATGAAAAAGAACTTCCCCATGTGTTTGACAGATTTTACAGAGTTACCGACAATAAAAATATGGCTTCCGGGAGGGGCCTAGGCCTTACAATTTCCAAGGAAATCATAAACGCACATAATGGTGATATTACTGCCCAAAGCATAGAAAATCATACAACTTTTACTTTTACTATTCCATTATTTAAGGAGGCTCATGATGACTCAAAAAAAAATTCTAATTATTGATGATGAAAAAGAAATTAACAAGCTGATTAGCTCTTATTTATCCAATGAACAATTTGTCCCTTTATCAGCCTATAACGGTCGTGAAGGGCTTCATATGGCTCGTACACAAAACCCAGATCTGATTATTCTAGACATTATGCTCCCTGATATGGACGGACCTTCTTTATGCCTTGAAATTCGCAAATTAAGCAATGCGCCAATTATCTTTTTAAGCTGTAAAACTCAAGAAATTGATAAGATTATTGCCTTGTCTTCCGGTGGAGACGATTACATGACAAAGCCATTTATGCCTGGAGAGCTGATTGCCCGAATCAAGGCTCATCTCAGACGGCTCAATCAAATGAACGCAGAGTTTGATTTTGTCCGTCCTGGCAGTCTTTATGAGCTTGAAGGGCTGACTGTAGATTTTGACATCCACGAACTTTTAGTCGATGGCAACCAAGTCAGCCTGACTACCAAAGAATTTGAAATTTTAAGGCTTTTAATTGAGAATCCAAGAAAAGTATTTTCAGCTAACCAAATATTCGAATCAATATGGAAAACCAACTGTATGGAGAACGATACAAAGACAGTAATGGTCTACATTAGTACTTTGCGCAAAAAGCTAGACAGTGATGACCGAAAATATATCATCAGCGTACGAGGCGTAGGATATAAATTTAATCAATCCTTTTTGAAATAAATGGTTTTTTCCCCCACCTTGTCTTATACGCATAAAAAAGAACTCCACAAAAGTAAACCCAGCAACAGACTACATAACCATAGATAAATGGCATTCCAAAGATAAACGGATATACCCTGTCTTTTACAAATAAAATCCCAGGAAACTCCACTGCACAAAATCCCATAATTAATAAAATCCATATGATCGCCTGTCTTTTAGCTAGTTTTTTTTGCCCTACTACTTTCTTCATTTATCCTTTCTCCTTAAGATTGCGTCCATGCTAAACATACATCTAAAAAACCTCCCAGGAAATATTCCTGAGAGGTTTTGAATTTGTCTTGGATTGTAGTACCTCTTACTTGAGATGTAATATATCCTAACGTTTTGAGAACTGTGAAGCTCTTCTCGCCTTTTTAAGACCATATTTCTTTCTTTCCTTCATTCTGGAATCTCTTGTCAAGAATCCAGCAGCTTTCAATAATGCTCTATAAGCATCCTTATCAGCTACACAAAGTGCCCTTGAAATACCATGTCTAAGTGCTCCGGCCTGACCTGTATAGCCGCCGCCCTTAACTGTTGCGATTACGTCAAACTTACCTTCGCAGCCTGCAACCTCAAAAGGTCTTTTTACTTCTCTCTTAACGATTTCCATTGCAATGTAGTCATCAAGTGGTTTGCTATTTACAGTGATGTTTCCGTTTCCAGGGATCAATCTCACTCTAGCAACTGAAGATTTTCTTCTACCTGTTCCGTAGTATTGTATTTTCGCCATTGTTTAATTCCTCCCTTTCCTAAATTTCCAAAGCTTCTGGTTGTTGTGCAGCATGGTCGTGTTCCGGCCCTACATAAACCTTAAGCTTTTTAAACATCTGTCTTCCCAACTTACCATTAGGCATCATTCCTCTGATGGAATGTCTAATGATTTCTTCTGGGTGTTTTTCTTGTAACTTTTCAAAGGTTAATTCTCTAAGCCCACCTGGATATCCAGTGTGTCTCTTATAAATTTTCTCTTTTCTTTTTTTACCTGTTACCTCAATCTTTTCTGCATTGATTACAATTACATAATCTCCACAGTCAACGTGAGGTGTGTAAATTGGCTTGTTTTTTCCTCTAAGAATTGAAGCAATTACTGACGACATTCTTCCAAGAGTTTTACCTTCTGCATCTACAACGTACCATTTACGTTCTATTTCTAAAGGCTTTGCGATAAATGAACTCATTTTGTTCCCTTTCTACCTACTAAGATCTCTCTAGATCTGGTTCGGCTCTGCTTACTGAGATTTCTCAATCGTTTTCAGCGATACTAAAACTTTTTAGCTGCAGTTGCCCGGACGATACTCCATCCTACTTCCGCAAAAGTGTATGCAAACACGCATAACACTAAGTCAGTCTACACTCTTTTCCATGTAAAGTCAAAGGTTTTCTGCCTTAAACCACTTTGACTACATGAAATTTTTTCTTTCCTTTTTTAATAAGGAGCTTTCCATCGTCAAACATATCTATAGTAATAGACAATTTCTTATCTGTAACTTTTTCCCCGCTAACAGTAAGTCCGCCTTGTTCAATTGTTCTAAAGCCATCTCCATTACTGGATACAAGACCAAGCTCTTTAATCAGATTAACCACCCCAATGCCAGGGGCTTCAAAATCAGAGGCCTTCATCTCAGTTGTCGGCATATTGTCCATAGCACCTTCTCCACCACCAAAGGCTTCTTTTGCGCCTTCCTGCGCCTTCTTTGCCTCGGCTTCTCCATGAACCAATCTGGTCACTTCAAAGGCAAGAACATCTTTTGCCTTGTTAATCTCTGCTCCTTCTAGTGCCGATAGTCTTTCAACCTCTTCCATAGGCAGAAATGTCAGCATGGATAAACATTTTCTCACATCTGCATCCTCTACATTTCTCCAGTATTGATAGAAGTCATAGGGACTAGTTTTCTCAGCATCAAGCCACAAAGCACCCTTCTGTGTCTTACCCATTTTGATTCCTTCGCTGGTAGTCAGAAGTGAAAAAGTCATTCCATAAACCTGCTTGCCAGATTCTCTTCTTACTAAATCCACACCGCTGATAATATTTGACCACTGATCATTTCCACCAAACTGCATTTTACAATCATATCTTCTTGATAGTTCCAAAAAATCATATGACTGCATCAACATATAGTTGAATTCAAGGAAGCTGAGTCCCTGTTCCATTCTCTGCTTGAAACATTCTGCACGAAGCATATTATTTACGGAAAAATGTCTTCCGATGTCACGGATGAAATCAATATAATTCAGGTTCATCAGCCAGCTAGCATTATTTACACACATAGCCTTATCATCTGAAAAATCAATGAATTTATCAAAAAGTGCTTCAAACCGTCTGCAGTTTGACATTACTGTTTTTTCAGTCATAACCTGACGCATATCAGATCTGCCTGATGGATCTCCCACCATGCCTGTTCCGCCACCAACTAGTACGATTGGTGTGTGTCCATATTTCTGCATGTACATCATAATAATAACCTGCATAAAATGGCCAATGTGCAAACAATCTGCCGTTGGGTCAAATCCAATATAAAACTTGATTTTTTCCTCACCTAGTAGTTTGTGAATCTCCTCTTCATGAGTGCATTGTTCGATAAAGCCTCTTTCTTTTAACACATCAAATACGTTGTCATGCTTGCTTACATCGTCTCTAATAAAGTTCATTTTTCCCTCCAAATTTATCAATAATTTATTTTGTTCCGTAAAGTCTGTCTCCTGCATCTCCCAGTCCTGGTACTATGTATGCATTTTCATTTAATTTCTCATCCTTTGCTGCAATAAATATATCTACATCTGGATGAGCTTTCTGCAATACTTCAATTCCCTCTGGTGCTGCAATCAGACACATAAAAATAATATTTTTGCCCCCTCTTGCCTTTATGAAATCGATTGCTGCAGATGCACTTCCGCCTGTAGCAAGCATTGGATCCACTACAAAAATTTGTCTCTTTTCAATATCGTTTGGAAGCTTGCAATAATATTCTACTGGCTGATGAGTCTCAGGATCTCTGTAAAGTCCCACATGACCAACCTTTGCATTTGGCACCAAGGCCAACATTCCGTCTACCATCCCAAGACCTGCTCTTAAAATAGGTACGATAGCAATATCTTCGCCTTTAAGCATATTCACGGTCGTATCGCACATAGGCGTTGTAATATCAACTGGTTCAAGAGGAAGGTTACGCGTTGCTTCGTATCCCATAAGCATAGCAATTTCTCTTACCAATTCCCTGAAATCTTTTACGCTTGTGTCTGTCTTTCGAATCATTGCTGTTTTGTGCTGAATTAGCGGATGATCAAATACATATACTTTACCCATTTCTTACCTCCAAAATCCACCTCTTCTCTTGAGAAAAGGCATTCTAAAAAAATATATTTATATGCCCGTAGGCTGTTGTAACTTTATATCTTGTCTAACATATCAACTCGTCGCTGATGTCGTCCGCCCTCAAATTGTGTATCAAGCCATGCTTTTGTAATATCTAAAGCAAGCTCTGCATTAGTGATTCTCCCACCCATAGCCAAAATGTTTGAATCATTATGTTTTCTAGTAAGTTCTGCCATTTCAACTGATGTGCAAAGCGAACAACGAATACCTTTCACCTTATTTGCTGCAATGGAAATACCGATTCCCGTCCCACAACAAACAATACCTCTATCTGCCTTTTTTAAGGCTACAGCCTGTCCACAAGCTTGTCCAAATTCTGGGTAATCAACAGATGCCTCCGAGTCAGTACCCAAGTCCAAAACCTCTATATTTTTACTCTGTAAATATGTTTTCACGGTTTCTTTAAGCTTAAACCCTCCGTGATCACTGGCAATTGCAATTTTCATCATTTACTCCTTTTATACTTTGGCAATCTTGTATCCTGCTGATTTTAGCATTCTATTCATTACGGCAAAGCCTACACCATCAATATCACTTAGGGCTCCTGCCAAAATTATATCTACCCCTTCTTTATCCATGTCTCTAAGCTTTGCAAAGAAATCGTGAGCCGCCTCAATAAAGGCTTTTTCTTCAAAGAGGATTACTCCAACCTTTGCACCAATACGCTCATTTAATGTTTTCAATCTTTGTATTTCTTCTTTTACCATTTCCCTTTGGCCTTCAATGATCATCATCTCTGCCTTAGGTGCATAGTGCTTATATTTCATGCCTGGAGATTTCGGATTAAAATCTCCATGGTCTTTTTTTATTTCATTTTCGTCCATGAGCAATGTAGGATCTAGCTCTACTTTTTGCCCTATTGCAGCTTCTATGTGTTCGGCAGTAATAATACCAGGACGTAATATGGTAGGCACATCTCCAGAAACATCTAAAACTGTAGACTCTATTCCTACCCTACAATCTTCTCCTTGAATAATGGCATCTATAGCTCCTGACAAATCGTCAATTACGTGGGACGCCTTTGTTGGACTTGGCCTTCCTGATAAATTTGCACTAGGCGCTGCAATAGGACATCCTGCATAATTGATTAGATCCAAAGCTAATTCTCCGTCAGGCATTCTAATTGCTACCGTATCAAGGCCTCCTGTCGTCACGTCTGGTACACTAGGTTTCTTCTTTACCACTAAAGTGAGTGGCCCGGGCCAAAACTGTTCTATTAGAGAAACCAAAGTCGCATTTAATCTAGGGGTTAATTGTCCAATATCGCTTGCTCTACCAATGTGAACAATCATAGGATTATCGCTAGGTCTGCCTTTAGCTGCATACACCTTTGCTACAGCGTCCGGATTAAGAGCATCAGCCCCAAGACCATAAACCGTTTCCGTAGGAAATGCTACAAGTCCACCATCATTTATAATCTTTGCTGCTACAACTACATTTTCTTTTATTGGTTTTAAAATCTTTGTATCCATAATTAAAAATTCTTCATCTTTTCTGCCTGGTCGCTGGTAATCAGACCATCTACAATTTCATCTATATCTCCATCTAAGAAATAGTCCAGCTTATATAGAGTTAAGCCTATTCTATGATCAGAAACTCTCCCCTGAGGAAAGTTGTAAGTTCTAATTCTCTCACTTCGGTCTCCAGTGCCTACCTGACTCTTTCTCTGAGCAGAAATCTCTTTGTTCTGTTCCTGCATCTTAAGGTCGTATAGCCTGGCACGTAAAACCTTAAAAGCCTTATCTTTATTCTTGATTTGAGATTTTTCATCCTGGCAGGTTACTACAAGCCCTGTAGGTTCATGGGTAAGTCTTACTGCTGAATCTGTAGTATTTACACACTGTCCTCCATTTCCTGAGGCACGGTAAACATCTACACGCACTTCGTTTGGATTCAAATCTACTTCCACATCGTCTACTTCAGGAAGCACTGCAATCGTTGCTGCAGAAGTGTGAACTCTACCGCTAGATTCGGTCTCTGGAACACGCTGCACTCTGTGGGCACCGCTTTCATATTTCAATCTGGAATATGCCCCTTTACCCTTAATGAGCAAGACAGCTTCTTTAGTGCCGCCGATTCCTGTCTCATTAACATCTAGTAACTCCGACTTCCATCCTCTTCGTTCTGCATAGCGCATATACATTCTAAGAAGATCACTGCCAAACAATGCTGCCTCATCTCCTCCGGTACCTGCACGAACTTCTAATATTACATTTTTATCATCATTAGGGTCTGTTGGTAGAAGCAAAATCTTAAGAGACGCCTCTTGTTCTTCAATCATAGGCTCAAGTTGGGAAATCTCCATCTTTGCCAATTCTCGCATTTCCTCGTCGTTACTTTCGCCTAACATATCCTTCGCATCTTGAAATTCACCCTTTGCTTTTTTGTACTCTTTGTATTTATTAACAATAGGTTCAATCTCTCCCATTTCCTTTATATATTTTTGCCACACCGCCTGATTATTAATGATTTCCGGATCGGAAACCTTTTTTGATAAATCTTGGTATTTCTCCAAAATAAATTCTAATTTATCGAACATATCTTTCTCCCGTTCTCTCTAATTTTTGCCACCTTTTGCCCCTAGTATTCAACATGATATTATATCATTAATTTGGCTAAAAAAAAACCGGAAAATTGCTTTCCGGTTGATTTTTGTTTATTAATCCAATTTGTACTTGTTCTTGAATTTTTCAACACGTCCACCACGGTTGATGAACTTCTGCTGACCCGTAAAGAATGGGTGACACTCTGAGCATATATCTAATCGAATTTCTTCTTTATTAGATTTTGTAACAAATGTGTTACCGCATGCGCAAGTTACTTTACATTCCTTATAGTCAGGATGGATTCCTTCCTTCATGCTTCACCTCTTTCCTGCTCAGGTTTCCCACCTTTGCATAATATTGCTGATGTACAGCCTTTACAATATATCATAGTCTCTTTGGCAAGACAAGTGTTTTTCATTATTTCACATACCCTCTTCAAAGGTTCCATGCCAAACGGCCACATTTCCGATGTTTATTGCCTTAGCATACCCCATATTTTGTAGAATTTTCGCTGATTTCTTACTTCTTGCACCACTTAAACACACGAGAAAAATTTCAGCATCTTTATCCGGAATCAAGGCAGTAATCTTAGATTCTTCTCCAAGAGGAAGAGAAAGGCTCCCTGGCACATGGCCATTTTTGTATTCCTCTGAAGTCCTCACATCCACTAAATAGCTACCTTCTGGCAGTTGGTTAATATTATGTTTTGGTCTACTAAAAAATCCCATGGTTTTCTCCTTATCTTTGGCTTAACATTCGTTCAAATCTTGTTGCGTCATGAAATTTTCCCATAACTACAACCGCATCTGTTCTGCCTATTATGGTTTCTGCATCAACATCCAAAATCGTCTCATACATATCTCGCTCCAGTGCGAGAATCTTAAGTCCATGTTTGACTAGTTGAAGATCCTTGACTGGCCTTCCGCTCATTTTCTGTGGAATTCGAATTTCAGAAACCACATAGTCTCCGTTAAGAGCCATTATATCCAGTGCATTTGAGCCTTGAAGCACTGCAGATAGATGGGTAGCTGTATCAACTTCCGGATAAACCACTTCTGCCCCAATTTTCTCAAGCACCGTACCATGATCTCTGCTGTCTGCTTTGGCTATTACACGAGGTACCCCTAAATTAATAACTTGAAGTGAAACCAAAATGTTTACGTCAATTCTTGTTCCTATACAAATTATTACAATCTCACAATCTCCAATGCCTGTTTCTTCCAACACTTCCTTAGTCAATTTCCCTACAAGAAAAGCTTCTTCAACGTGATCTCTTACCCTTCTGAGATGATTTTCATCCTCATCTAAAACGATAACTTGGTACCCTCCATTGGATAGACTAAGTGCCAGGGCTGTGCCAAAGCGTCCAAGTCCAATGATCCCAAAGGTTTTTTCTTTTTCTTTCTTCATTTTTCGTCTCCTATCCAATATTTACTTCTTCATTTGTATATGACGCCTGTGATATCCTTTTGCTCTGCCAAATAGTCACAATAGTAAGTGGCCCTAATCTTCCTAAAAACATAGTAATTGCTATAATTATCTTGCTTCCAGTTCCTAGCTGTGGAGTGATTCCCATAGATATTCCTACGGTGCCAAATCCACTCACTACTTCATATACAATTTGCTCAAATTCTAAGTTTGGTTCCAAAATACAAACTAAAAATACGCTTAAGAGAACCGTGCAAAGCGCCATAGTTAAAACCACCATGGCTTTAGTTGTATTCCGCTTTGGAATCGTTCTCTTAAATGCGGTACATTCTCTGTTTTGAGCAACACTAATTAAATTTTTTACTAAAACGAAGAAGGTAGATGTTTTTATACCCCCACCTGTAGACCCGGGAGATGCTCCAATAAACATAAGTACAATCATTATCATAATAGTGCTATTGGCTAAACCTGCCATAGACTCTGTTGCAAATCCTGCCGTTCGTAAGGAAGTGCTGTGGAAAAAGGCTGAGAGCCAGGTCATGCCTTCAGTAATTTTCAACAATACGGTTCCACCAACTAGCAACCCAAGAGTAGTTAGTGTAACAACTTTAGAATGAAGAGAAAGACGCCTAAATTTAGCGGCCATCGCCCAGTCTTTGATTACAAAAAAGCCTAAACCACCGAAAATAATCAGTCCGCAAGTTACCAAGTTGAGCCATACATCATCGTGATAGGCTGCCAAGCTGTCTCCTTTTCCAAATACATCAAATCCAGCATTGTTAAAAGCCGATATAGAATGAAAAAGGCTGATTCCAATAGCTTTTGATAGTTCAAAATCTTTGGAGAAGGTAATAAAGCTACATATAGCTCCAAACAGTTCAAAACTTATGGTCACATAAAAAACCGCCCGAATTACTGTAAACAATCCCTTTCCCGAAGAAATGTTCCATGCCTCCTTGGCTAATTTTCTACTGCTTATATTAATTTTCCCTGTTGCCAGCATAATGGCAATTACACCTACCGAGGTGATACCCAAGCCACCAATTTGAATAAGCATGATAACAACAACTTGTCCAAATACGCTAAAAGTACTTCCAGGATCCACTGTCACAAGTCCTGTTACACATACAGCACTAGTTGATGTAAACAAACTATCAATAAAGGATATACTTATATTATCTTTTAATGAAACTGGTAGCATCAGCAACAACGCTCCAAACAGAATAATACACACAAACCCTAGAACTATCATAGTTCTAGGCCTTAATCTTTTTTTCTTGGACATATTTCTTTCATCACACTCTTTCGTATTACTATTTTGCTGGCAATGCTACTTTGTCAAGTATTCCTGTCAACTTTGCCAGCACGACACCATAATTGGTTATAGGAATGCCCTGACCTGTAGCTCGGTCAACTCTACTTAATATATGTTTTCGATTAAACATACACCCTCCGCAGTGGATAATCAAGTCATAATTTGATAATTTTTCAGGAAAATCGTTTCCATTGACAAAATCTATAGTAATGCCCTGTCCAAATCTCTTCCGCAACAACATTGGAATTTTTTCCCTTCCAATGTCTTCTTGTAGTGGGACATGGGTGCAAGCCTCTGCTATGAGAACTTTTGAATTCTCATTAAGCCTGTCTACTGCCTGCGCACCTGCTACAAAGGCATCGATATCACCTTTATGTCCTGCAAACAAAACAGAAAATGAGGTTAAAAGGCTGCCCTCTGGCTTCTTTTCGTACACTGCCTTAAAGCACTGTGAATCAGTAATAATCAGATTTGGCACTCTGGTAAGACTGTCTAGAGTTCTAGCAAGTCCATCTAAAACCGTACAAACTGTAATGCATTTTTCATCTAGCAATTCTCTAATAGTTTGAACTTGTGGCAAAATTAACCTTCCCTTAGGCGCCTGAATATCCTGAGGCATTACAAGAAGAACCAAATCCCCAGTCTTTGCCAATCCACCTAAAATCTTACTATGTTCTTCTATTCCTTGGGCAGAATGCTGGATTGCTCTCTTTAAGTCTTCTAATCCTGTTCCATTTAAAGTGCTGATTAAAACAGGTTCCAGATTAAAGACATCCTTTACCTTCCCGGAAAATCTTTCCCGGGAAATATCCACCTTATTTATTACTGGAATAATTGGAGTGTTAGCTGATTTTAAAGCTTCTATCCATAATTTCTCCTGCGTAAAATCCTCATCTCCAAAAATCATAATAGCTACATCGGTTTTTGCCAAAGCATCTTTGGTTTTTTCCACCCTCAACTTTCCTAACTCCCCTTCGTCATCAAATCCAGCAGTGTCAATAAACACTACTGGCCCTATTGGGTGAAGTTCCATTGCCTTAAACACAGGATCTGTAGTAGTGCCAGGGTAATCTGAAACAAGGGCAATATCCTGCCCTGTTAAAGCGTTAATCAATGATGATTTCCCACTGTTTCGCTTGCCAAAAATACCGATATGTAATCTATTTCCTCTTGGGGTATTTGTTAAACTCATGTTGTCCTCCTTAGCCTACAGGCGGAAATCTCGCTTATTATTGTGAATATCATCAAGATGTCCACGAACTAGTTCCTTTACTTCCTTATTGGGAATCATTTCCAATCTCTTTGCAATAAGTGCTTCTCCCTTTACCTTAGTCTCTGGTGAAGCGTAATCCTCCAAATATTCCTTAAGTGTCATCAATGCGTTTGGCTGACATATATTAGCGATCTGTCCGTTCTTTAATAATGTCATAAACCTATCTCCGGTTCTGCCTTCTCTATAACACGCCGTACAGAAACTTGGAACATATCCGATCTCAATTAGCCAATCTACAACCTGAGCCAAAGTTCTCGTATCATTTACATCAAACTGGGCTGAATTATCTTCTTCTGGCTCCTCTTCCACATAGCCTCCAACGCTAGTTCTGCTACCACCGCTAAGCTGTGTAATTCCAATTTCCAAACACTCTCTTCTGGTCTTAGCACTCTCCCTTGTAGACATGATCATTCCTGTATAAGGAACTGCGATTCTCATAATTGCTACGATTCTCTTGAAAATATCATCGGGGACTCCATTATCAAAAGTATCTGGATCAATATCATCTGCTCTTTGAATACGAGGAACGCTGATAGTATGAGGTCCACATCCGTATGTTGCTTCCAAATGCTCTGCATGCATAAGCATTCCCACGAAGTCGTATTTGTAGGATTCTAGTCCAAATAGTACTCCACAGCCAACATCATCGATCCCCCCCTCCATAGCTCTGTCCATAGCTTCTGTATGATATTCATAATTACTTTTTGGCCCAGTGGGATGAAGCTTTTCATACGCTTGTTTGTTGTAAGTCTCCTGGAATAAAATATATGTGCCGATTCCTGCATCCTTTAGTTTTGTATAGTTTTCTACCGTTGTGGCTGCAATATTTACATTAACTCTACGAATAGCTCCGTTTTTATGATTAATTCCATAAATTGTTTTAATGCTTTCCAAAATATAATCTAAGGGATTATTCTTTGGATCCTCTCCTGCTTCTAGTGCCAGCCGCTTGTGTCCCATGTCTTGTAGGGCTATGACTTCATTGCGGATATCTTCTTGAGAAAGCTTCTTTCTGCTAATATGCTTATTTTGCCCATGATACGGACAATAAACACAGCCATTAACACAATAATTAGAAAGGTAAAGAGGCGCAAACATTACGATACGGTTGCCATAAAATGCTTCTTTTATTTCCTTAGCTAGCTTAAAAATCCTTTGGATTATCCTAGGATCCTCACACTCCAAAAGGGTTGCAGCCTCTTTAAAGTTAAGGCCCTTACGCTTTGCCGCCTTTTCTAAAATCTCTTCAATTAGTGGTTGATTGTCTTTGTTTTCCTTGGCATAATCCAGAGTAACATTGATCTCTTCATCGCTGATAAATTCTGTAGCCTTCTTTGATTTACTGTTGTAATTTGTCATTTCATTTACCTTCCTTTGTTTAAACTGGGACCCTTTCTAGGGCAATTATTTGTTCTTCTAATTTTCTTCTATCTTCTTTGACTTGAGTCTTCTCTAGCTTTGCTGGATATATTTCGTATGATTCTTTATATTTATCTGGTGTAACTTTTCGCATAATTACGTTTGCTCCACAAGAAAAAGCATTTTCCTTTTCCTGCTGATTTATCACTCCCAGTGATGTAGTTACTGGTAAATTTGCCTCCGGTAATATGATTCGTGTCAACGCCACTGCTCGCTTTGTAAGCTCCGTGCTGCCATTAGGCTGACCGGCCAAAGGAGTCTTTGGGTGAGAAATAAATGGCCCAATTCCCGCCATCTTACAGTTTAATTCCTTTAACAGTAGAATATCCTTTGCAATGGTGTTTAAAGTCTGCCCCGGCAAACCGATCATAAATCCACTTCCTGTTTCATATCCTAAATCGGCAATATCCTTTAGACAATTAATCCGCTCATCTAATGTTCCACAAGGATGAAGGCTTCTGTAAAGGTTTGGATCCGATGTTTCGTGTTTAAGTAAATATCTATCTGCACCTTGATTTTTCAAATATTCCAATGTTCTCCTATCAAGTTCCCCACAGCTCAACGTAATGGCCACAGATAACTTCTTAATTTCTCTAATTAATTCTCCAAATGCTTCTTTTTCAAAATTAGGATCCTCCCCTGACTGCAATACAATAGTCCTATATCCTGCCTCCGCCGCCTCTTTTGCCGAGTCCAAAATCTCCTTATAAGACATTTTATACCTATGTATATCATTATTGGTACAATTTAGGCCACAATATACGCATCGTCTTTTGCAAATATTGGAAAATTCTATTATCCCTCTAATCTGTACTTTATCTCCCACATTGGCTTTTCTTATTTTATCTGCCTGTTTATATACGGGTGTAAAATCCTCAAGGGCCAGTAAATCTACTAGTTCTCGCTCATCCACTTATGTTCCTCCTAACAAAAAAATCTCTGCAAGCCATGGCTATACAGAGATCTAAAATCTTTGTCTATTATGCCATCGCCTTTCCGGTCGGAAAATCCCTCCACGGTTAGTACAACGAATTAAATTTTCTATTTAAGTAACCTTGTAGAGACGACCCTGTCTTTTCCTGGCAAATCTTTTATAACCTCTGCCTTTGCAAATACTCTTTCATTTGCAATTAACTTGCACACCGCTTCCGCTTGGTCATGACCGATTTCCAAAATCAACACCCCTTGTTTTTTCAAGTGCTTTGCCGCTCCACCGATAATTTTCTCATAAAAATCAAGTCCATCACTGCCACCATCTAAGGCTATCATAGGTTCATGATTTTTCACTTCATCTTGCAAAATGGCAATTCTATGGGTTGGAATATATGGAGGATTAGAAATAATCATCCCATATTTTTTACGCTTTATTGCTCCATAAAGGTCTCCCTCTATAAATTTTACCGAAGATCTTAAAGCCTCCCCATTTTTTTTAGCCATTGCCACAGCTTGAGGGCTTATGTCTGTACCAGTAACATTTGCATTAGCACAAATTTTATCCAGGGAAATCCCCACTGCTCCGCTTCCACAGCACAAATCCAAAACTGCCCAACGTTTTCCATTAGACACAATAATTTTGGCAGCTTCTTCCACTAAAATCTCCGTATCCTGGCGTGGAATGAGCACCTCTTCTCCTACTTGAAATGTAAATCCCATAAATTCCTGTGTTCCAAGGATATATTGTAATGGTACCCTTTCAGCTCGTTTCTCAATCAAAGAAAAAAAACTTTCACAAGTTTCCTCTTCCACTGGATCATTGGCTTCTAGGAACAATTTCACTTTATCTATATTCTTCAAATGACAATATAGCATTTCCGCATCTATTCTAGGATCCATGCAATGGGCTTTAGCCAATTGCTGCTGCCCCAATTTAAGCATTTCTTTTACAATCATTCTCCTAGCACTCCTTTTATGTCTCCTTTGGCTCATCTTCTTTTTCAGGCGCCTTAATAGGCCGTCCATCCTTGTCTACAATACCTTCAAAGCAAGGCGTCTTTTCAGAAACCATAACTGCTTTCATCGCTGCAATAGCAACCTCTAACTGATCCGCCTCCGGTTCTTTAGTCGTCAATTTCTGTAAATAAAGACCAGGAATACTGAGGGCTTTCACAAGCCAATTATCGCTTCTTCCCGCCCATTTTAGCAATTCAAAAGAAAGGCCTGCTATTATAGGCAAAAGCAGTAACCTTGATCCAATTCTCCACAAAAGGCTAGGCCAACCTAAAAGGGAAAATAGAATCAAACTGATTACCATAACAAACATAAGAAAGCTAGTTCCGCATCTAGGGTGAAGTGTATAAAACTTTTTACAGTTTTCTGGTGTAAGTTCCTCGCCGTTTTCAAAACAGTGAATACATTTATGCTCCGCTCCATGATATTGAAACACTTTTTTAATATCCTTCATTTTGGATATTAAAAGTATATAAATTACAAACATTACAATACGCAAAAGCCCTTCAACCAGGTTAAGCACTATTTCATTTTCTGTGACATGTTTCATCCAGTTTACTGCTGCTGTTGGCAAAATTATGAAAACCCCTACGGTAAATAGAAGCGCAATAACCACAGAGGAATATAGCATTACATTCCAGGCTCCTTTATCACCAAATTTCTTTTCTAACCATAGTGTAAACTTATCATCCTCATACTCTACGGCGCCTTCCCCTTCATAGCCTTCTAACACTTCCGCTGAATACATTAATGTTTTTGTGCCAGATATCAACGAGGCTACAAACACAATTACCCCCCTAATTAGAGGAATCTTTGCCCATCTCCCCCCTTTTTTTAATTTCTCAGTTTTGATGTGTATATCATTATTAGGTAAGCGAACAGCCACTGCTGAACGATCTTCCCCTTTCATCATTATTCCTTCTAAAACCGCTTGTCCGCCTACTTTTGTAGGGCATGCATCCTTTAGAAATATCCTTTTTAAATCCATTATTACCCCTCAAGTTTTGTTTTTTTGATTACTTGAATAAATGTAGCATTGTCTTTAGTGTGTGCTAGATTATCAATAATCGTTTCAGTTACTTCTTGTATGCTGTTGTTTGAAAGTGCTCTACGCATTGCCCAAACTGCTGCTAGTTCATCCTGATCCATCAAGAGATCTTCTCTTCTGGTCCCTGATTTATTCAAATTAATAGCAGGGAATATTCGCTTCTCGGAAAGTTTTCTATCCAAATGAAGCTCCATATTTCCTGTTCCCTTAAATTCTTCAAAGATCACATCATCCATACGACTTCCTGTTTCTACTAAAGCCGTTGCAAGTATTGTGATACTTCCACCTTCTTCCATCTTTCTGGCTGCCCCAAAAAATTTCTTAGGTTTGTGTAATGCTCCTGGGTCAAGTCCCCCTGAAAGGGTTCTTCCCGAGGCTGGTACTACTAAATTGTATGCCCTTGCCAATCTTGTAATGCTGTCAAGAAGGATTACAACATCCTTCCCGTGTTCCACTAGTCTTTGCGCTCTTGCCAAAACCATCTCCGCAACTTTTACATGATGCTGCGGCAATTCGTCAAATGTGGAATATATTACTTCTCCACCCACTAGGGATCTTTTCATATCTGTAACTTCTTCAGGACGTTCGTCCACTAAAAGCACAATCATTTCCACTTCTGGGTGTTTTCTTTCGATGCTGTTTGCTATTTTCTTTAAAAGAACAGTCTTTCCCGCCTTTGGTGGAGCTACAATGAGCCCTCTTTGGCCTTTTCCAATAGGTGCCACCAAATCAATCAGTCTCATGGAAAGATCTCTTGATTTTTCTTCTAATGACAATCGCTGATTAGGAAATATTGGTGTCAATTCGTCAAAGTCAGGCCGCTTAATCGCTGTGCCTGGCTCATCTCCATTAACCGTAACCACATAAAGTAGTGCCCCAAATCGCTCTCCATCATTTGGATTTCTGGAAATTCCTCTTATTTTGTCTCCCGTTTTCAAATTGAATCTTCGAATCTGTGCAGGTGACACATATATATCTTTATCACTAGTTAGGAAGTTTGAAAATCGTAAAAATCCAAAGCCTCCCTCAGCTAATTCTAAAATTCCTTCTACTTCTGGACGATCTTCTTTCTCGGCAACCACTTGTCGCTCCGCTTTCTTAGGCTCTACTTTAAGCGTGGGTTCAGTCATCAGCTTTTTAGGCGCTGATTCTAGTGCCCCTTTATCCACTATCTTTTCAGGTTCTGCTTTTTTGATTTGCTTTTTAGGTTTAACTGCTACTTTAGTAGGCGGCACATCTATGGGAACCGCTATTAATGCGGTAATCAGCTCTGCTTTTTTCATCTTTGTATAACCATCAATAGCCAGATCTTTTGCAAGGTCTTTAAGTTCAGCAATTTTCTTGCCTTTAAGAGTTTTTTCTTCCATATTACTTTTGCACAGAAAAATCCTGTGCAATCCTTTCTTTTGGTGTTGTTGAAAACAGTTTAGAATAAATAAAGATGGCTTTTTACACCTTAATTAGATTATAATTTCTTTTACTATATACCCTTTTCCCCCTTGTCACAACTATTAATTTTCAAATACTAAGTCTAGCAGGTTCTTTAATTTGGAATTTGTGTTCTTTTCGTAAATTATTTCTCTAGCTCTCACTGGATCATCGGTAATTATACAGTCCACGTTCATGTCCACCATCTTTTGCATATTTTCTTCTTTGTCCACCGTCCAAACGTGAAGCTGCTTCCCACGTTTATGAAGCTGTTTTTCCATTTCTGATGTAACAAAAGCCGCATCTACACTAAAGAAATCAATGTATGGCATATCGTAAAAATCTCCATATGCCACAGAAAGAATGTATCCAGTAGACATATTAGGATCTATTTTCTTAGCTTTTGCCAAGGACTTATAGTTTAATGATGTGAGAACACACTGTGTTGCAAAGTTATTATCGTTAATTACCTTTATAGTTTCCTTTTCAAGTTCAGCACTATGAGGACTAGGCTTAAGCTCAATGTTTAATTTAATCTTGCCTTTGCAATACTTAATCACCTCATCTAAGGTTGGCACTTTCGTTCCCTTAAATTTTTCTCCAAACCAAGCACCTGCATCTAATTTCTTTATTTCGTCATAGTCTACCTCCCAAATTTCCTTATCTAGGCCAGCAGTTCGTTTCAAACTTTCATCGTGCATGACTACTACTACATTGTCTTTAGTTAAATGAACATCCAGCTCTGCACAATCAGCTAAGTTTTCTATAGCTGATTCAAATGCAGGGATAGTATTTTCTGGTGCAGAAACAGAATCCCCTCTATGCGATGTAATTTGTGGCAAATCTAAAACATCAACTTTGCCAAAGTTTTCGTTTTTAGCAAATCCATAAACGATAAATCCATTGGCAACAAGTGCCACCACTAACGCTATTGATACAATGGGCTTTCTGTATTGTAAAAGCTTTTCGTGCTTTGATCCCTTTTCTGTCTTAATACCGATTCTATCTTTTTCAATTTCATCTTCTTTTTGAAAGCGGTAATAAAGTGATGTAATGAGTGCAAAGTTAACTGGCACACCAACAGCTGCTGCAATGCAAAGCATGATAAGATTTGCTACTCTGAAAAATGAGAGGAACACAGCCATCCCCATTGTGGTACCTCCAAGTATTTTGATTCCTAAGGCTGCAACTCCAATGAGAATCCCATATACTAAAGCAAATGCCAAAATGGATAAAATGTTCCACAAGACCATTAAGCCAACAATCTTCCAAAAGTTACCCTTTACCATAAACCTACTTTTTTTTCTGCACTCCCTAAATGACTTTTTCTCAATAACAAAACAGTGAATCGTAAAAATCCAGCGAATAGCAGTAATAGAAAAAAAGGTCATCAGTGCAACAAATGTCCAAAGGAGCATAGGCGTTGTGACTATGGTATCCATAATGAACTCTGGAATTTCTATTGTAGACATAAACCCAGAGGCAACAATTCCTCCTGTCATTGGTATAATTATTAGAACAAAGATAACTAGCATGAAATTTTTTGGATGAAGGATGGGTTTTGCCCTTTTTGCCCCAAGCGCAAGCATATGTAGTGGACCTAGTTTCTGTCCCAGTCTAGTGTCGTGAAAATTTATAACCAAAGATGACATTTCAATCAATGAATAAAGTGCTCCTAAAATCAATAGAACCACAATGATTAGTATGGTAAGTGGTGACGCCATCACTGCTTTTATATTGTCGTCTGCCAAATAGGCAAAACCCGCTTGCTTTACGGCCAAATCTAACATTAGAACCAGTATTGGAGTTACAATTGCTACTGCCACCAATTTATATACGGCTTCGAACACAAATAAATTTCCAATATTTTTTCTCAGCAAGTGAAGATTTTCTTTAATTATATTCTTTGCCATTTCCTATACCTTTCTAGTTTTCCCATTATATATTTAAGTGATTTTTTTTGCTTTATCATTCTAGGTCTTCCTCTTGCAAACTGTCAATAAAAAAAGGCGCCAAATCCCATAGTTGGGTACCCTGCGCCTTTTAATTTCGTTTCCATATATTATCGCCTAAAAGACTTTGTGAAAACCTTATGTTTATTTGCTGTAGTCGTAGAATCCAATGCCTGTTTTTCTTCCAAGCTTGTTGGCTCTAACCATTTTTCTAAGTAATGTATGTGCTCTGTATTTTGAATCTCCAAACTCAGCATAAAGAACATCCATGATTGCAAGACAAACGTCAAGTCCGATAAGATCTCCTAATGCTAAAGGACCCATTGGATGGTTCGCACCAAGCTGCATTGCTGAATCAATACCTTCAGCATCAGCAACGCCATCAGCTAAGATTCCAATACCTTCGTTTACCATTGGAATTAAAATTCTATTTACTACGAATCCTGGAGCTTCAGCAACTTCTACTGGAGTCTTCTTAAGACTTGTTGTAAGTTCTAAAATTTTATCTCTTGTTTCATCAGAAGTAGTAAGACCTTTAATGATTTCAACTAATTTCATCATTGGAACTGGATTAAAGAAATGCATACCAACAATCTTGTCTGGTCTGTTTGTTGCTGCTGCGATTTCAGTAATTGAAAGAGATGATGTATTTGTTGCAATGATAGTTTCCGGCTTGCAAAGCGCATCTAATTCCTGAAATAATGCTTTCTTTTGTTCCATATCTTCTGTTGCAGCTTCAATAATAAGATCAGCATCCTTAACTATACTAATGTCAGTTGAGCCATTAACTCTTGATAGAATATCTGCCTTATCCGCTTCAGTAATCTTTTCTTTCTTTACTAATTTGTCTAAGTTTTTTGTTACTGTTGCGATACCCTTTTCAACTGAAGTCTCTCTTCTTGCTCTAAGAACTACATCATAGCCGCTTTGTGCAAGTACCTGAATAATCCCAGCACCCATTGTACCTGTGCCTAATACACCAATTTTTTTCATTATATCTCCTCCTTAAAATTAACTAGAAATCTCCCAAATGAGAGTTTGTTAAATAATTAACTTATTTCTAATCCGATTATACCATACAGTTATCCATTGTAAACCATTTTCCTGCTAATTGCATTATAAAATTGCTTTTTTTATTGCTTTTTTGTAGATTTCAACCCCAGGCTGGTCAAATGGGTCTACCCCCATAAGTTTTCCTGTAATTGCACAGGTAGTCTGTAGAAAGTAAATCAACTGTCCATAGTAAAAAGGTGTTAGCTCTGGAATAGTAATTTTAATCACAGGTATTAAAGCCTCCTCATGAACTTTGCCAATAGTTGCCTCGCCTATTCGATTTAACTCGTTATAGGTCTTTCCTGCCAAAGGCCCCTCCGTAATTACTAGCTCCTGTCCATCTTCCTCCACACTAATAAGTGTTTCAAAAAAAATCTGGCTGCCTTCTTGCAGAAATTGCCCCATGGAATGCATTTCCGTAACCATTCTCATGTCTACAGGGAACAGGCCTTTTCCTTGTTTTCCTTCGCTTTCTGCAAAAAGCTGACGAACCCACTGGACAAATGGCTCTAGTGCTGGATCTTTATATTGAATCAGTTCTAAGGTTTTTCCCTTCTTCCAAAAAAGGTATCTACAAGCAGCGTAATCCGTTGCCTGAAAATCCCATGTAGGGGAAGATGCCATAACCTCTGCACCTCTAAGTAAGCTGCGAATGTCTATGCCTGCAATGGCCATTGGCAAAAGCCCTGCTGGTGTAAGGGCAGAATATCTCCCGCCAATTCTCTCTGGTATAGAAAAACTAGTATATCCTTCTTCTATTGCTTCTTTTCGTAGGTCTCCCTCGCTAGGGTCAGTAACTATATATACCCTATCTTGAATCCCTTCTCTTTCGTATTTTTTCTTCAATGCGCCTTTAAACACACCATAGGCTGCCATAGTTTCTGCTGTCATCCCATTTTTGGAAATTACACAAAGGCAAACCTCTTTATCTCTCACCTTGTTTAAAATGGTTAGCTGCTCTTTAGCACTGAAACTATTGCCTGCAAATATTACTTTAGGACTACCTGATTCTAGAGACAATGCCTCAATCGCTGCTTTTGCACCTAGAGATGACCCCCCTATGCCTATGACAATGACCAAATTGGCCTTGTCACGAATTTCATCTGCTGTAACTAGAATTTCTTCTATTAAAGTCTTGTCCTGATACAAGGGAAGTTTGACCCATCCAGTCATCCCTTCCTTATCTGCCCAAATGGACTCCAAGGCATTTTCGATATTAGTCTTTTCTTCTTGTATCTCCAAAGGGTTAATCCTAGCCCCCAAGGTATCAATCTTTATATCCATCTTCGTCTCCTTTTCTTTCCTTCATTCTATCTAGAAACGAGAAATTATTCAAGTAACTTCTTCCTTAACAGTTTATCTTAGTTCCTTTTATTAACACAGCCTTTATGTTTCTCCACCAAGGCTTTCAGTACCTCTGGCGTTATAGTCTTCTTCTCTCCTCCGCTGCCACCTTCTTTTATAGCATTAGAAAGCCTTCCCCAAATTTGGTCTTTTTTTATCATTTCCCACTGTCCCTCTCTCTGGTCACTTTCAATAGTTTTGCCAGCTTCTTTAACCCTCTCAAGTGGAGTGATTTCACTGTATTATAATTAATTTGATACATCTCCCCAATTTCCTTCAATGAATATCCCGCACCGTATTGTAACTTGATTACCAACTTCGTCTGCTCATCAAGGGATTCCACTGCCCCACACAAAATTTTGTTACTTTCCAACCGTACCAATTCATTTATTACATAATTTTCTACAGCCTCATCCTTGTATTTATTAGCTAAAACCGTTGTGTCTTCTTCCTCCAATAAAACCAGCGATAAACATTCCTTGTTTTTCTTCTTTCCATACTTCTTCATTTTGTTTATAGCAATCACTCCAAGCCAACCCATAATTTTTTGATCATCTCTAAGTTGATCAAGAGCCATATAGGCTGAAATAAACACCTCTTGGGCTAAATCATCACAATCTGATGATGGGACTTTACATGCAGACAAATGTTCGTAAACCTGATTATACTTACTGCATAACAACTCCACTCTATCTTCCCTTGTCACTCTTTATTTTCCCTTGCCAATAATGCCTTCAACATAGTATCTTGTTATTTGCTCCATACATTTTAGCTGTTCTGTATTGCATGTGCTTAATGGCCCTAAAATATTTTCTTTAATCTGATCTATTTCTGGATCTTCACCATTGGCTTGTTTCCTTTCTCCCGCTAAAATATAATCTGTACTTAAATGCAAAAGTTGTGATAGCTTATATAAAGTCTGAATGGAAACCCCCTTATCGCCATACTCAATATCTGCCACAAATTTACTAGACACATTTAATTGGTTTGCTAGCACAGGTCTTGACATATGCATGGATTCACGCTTCGTCCTTATTCTTCTACCCATTCCTTCTAGGTCAATTGTCTTAAGATTATTTTCTGTCATAATTGCCTCCTGCAAGTTTCCCTCTCTTAGCTACTCTAACCACTACTTACAGTGTAAGTGTGGAGTGTTTTCACAAAAATGACCTTTAAGGCACTTTGCCTATATCTTTCAGGGGGATTTAGGGATTTCTTAGCCTTTTTTATTAAATATTGCACCTTTTTTTCTCTAAAATGACTCTTTAAAGGTAAGGTGAATTTTTTATGTATTAAATAATCTCAGCTTATTTACATTTTTAAGGAGGAAATTATAAATGACACTTGAAGAACAGCTAAGAGTAGCACGAAACTTAAAGGCGCTGCGAAGAGCGGCAAAATTGAGTCAAACTCAGCTAGCAAAAGAAATACGTATTTGTAGAACTACATATTGTCAATATGAACAGGGGGATCGTCTACCTGATGTAGGCGCTTTTTTCTCACTAGCGGAATTTTATCAAGTAAGAATAGATACGTTAATTAAATTTGATGTACAAAGAGTAATGGGCGATTATTTTTCCCAAAAAGAGTCTACTAGGGACGAACAACGGTTAATGGCTATTTATATGCACCTTTCAGATTTTTCTAGAGGTCGGTTAATAGAGAGAGCAGAACAATTCGCAGAAATGGATGACCTTAAGCGGGCAGAATCATTTAGTATAGAATAACTTTCACACTCCATTTAATACAAAAAAAATTTCACCTTAAATTCAAAAAAAGACAAGATAATGGAAAGATACACTTTCACATTATCTTGTCTTTATATAGCACAAAATTTGTTGTCTAGCGGGTTATAGAATCCATGTAGTCAACATGTTCATTGCAATTTGTATTGTTACTAAGGACAATACTGTACTGAGAAATAGAATCATACTGGACATTTTTTGATCTTCCCCTTCTTGCTGAGCAATCATAGATACCGTTGCTGCTGTAGGAAAACAACAACCTAAAATTACCATCGCTTTTAGCTCTTGACTTAAAGGGAGAAACATTACAGCCCCAAACGTGATTATAGGTAGGATAATTAATTTATTTATGCTTGCCTCAATCACAATATGATTTTTCATAATTTCTTTAACCTTACATTTGGCCAAAGTTGATCCAATAAATATCATCGCCATAGGTGTTACAATATTCCCTATATACACTAGATAATCATCAACTGGCTGAGGAAGCTTTACTCCAATTATGCTAATAGTAAGTCCAAGTATTAAGGCCAAGATATTAGGATTAACAATCAATCTAAATATAGCCTTAGTAAGAGCTTTTGGAGTAAGTTTTCTCTGACCTTCCTTATTTCTTCGAACCAATTTATACCCATATGTAAAGCAAAACAGGTTCATAGCCACATTGTGTGCCAACATGAAAAATAAACCCTTTTCCCCTAAAAAAAGTAAGGCCACAGGAAATCCCATAAATCCATCATTAGGCATAATCGTAGAAAATTCTACAATGTTAGAACTTTTCTTGGGAAATTTTCTCACCTTGCTGTAATAGTATGCATAGACACTGTATATTGTAAATGTCACAACAGACACGCCTACCATAAGCATAAACTCTATTAATAGACCTTTATTCATTTCCAAATTTCCAATGTTGTGAACTATTAAGCATGGATATGCAAAATAGACAATAAGCCTATTAATCCCATTGTTCATCGTATTATCTATAAAATTGATTTTTCTAAAAAAGTACCCAGTAAACATTAGGGCAAATAAAAGGATATATTGAGTATACATTTTTCTCCTTTTAATTAAAGTAAAGGTTAGTTGTAATGTATTCCGGGTCGCAGGTTACATCCATGCCTAGGGATTTGATGGTCTGCTCGTCCCGATCACTTAGAATAGCCGTGCAATGAGCCTTACACCCGTTAAGTTCCCTTAATTTACCTACCGCCACCTCTGCTGATGGATTGGTCGCTGCAGAAATCGTAAGGGAGGTCAAAACTTCTTCACAATTAAGGCTAGTTCTATCATGATGTAAAGTATTCCCCTTCAATTCTTGTATGGTTTTAAGCACATGCGGAGAAATCAAATGAAGATCCTCTGACATTCCACAAAGTTGCTTAACCGCATTAAGTACTGCCGCTGCCGCTGCCACCATGCGTCTTGAACTTCTACCTGTAAGAATAGTTCCATCAGGAAGCTGAATTGACATAATAACTGCATTCTCATAGCGTTCATCTTGGTTTCGCTTGTAGTCTGCATAATCTCTCGCTGGCTTTACTACTTCTCTTCGCTCTACATTTAAGTCCAACTCATCCATAAGAAGCTTGGATCTTTCAAGAGCATCTTCATTTATCTTTCCCTTTTTATAATCACATTCTGCGATCATATATCTTCTAATAATCTCCTGATAGGCGGCTTCTTTTACCACTTCATCATCAGTAATTCCAAATCCAGCTCTATTAACACCCATATCTGTTGGGCTTTTGTACTCAGATTCTTCCCCTGTAATTTTTTCAATGATTCTTTTAACTACCGGAAAAACTTCTAAATCTCTATTGTAGTTAATAGCTGTTTCCCCATAAGCGTCCAAATGGAAAGAGTCAATCATATTTACATCACGAAGATCTGCTGTTGCTGCTTCATAAGCCACATTCACAGGATGCTTCAGAGGAAGGTTCCAAATTGGAAAAGTTTCAAACTTGGCATATCTAGCTTTCAGACCCTTTTTATAATCGTGATATAGTTGAGAAAGACATGTTGCAAGCTTGCCACTGCCTCCGCCTGGGCCTGTAACTACGACTAATGGCTGAGTAACTTCAATACATGGATTAGCACCATATCCTTCATCACTAACTATTGTATCAACCTCTGTTGGATACCCCTTAGTAAAGCGATGTTTGTAAGTCGTTACCCCTCTTCTTATCAGCTTATTTATAAACATATCCACCGCAGGCTCTTCTTCATATCGAGTTACAACTACACTGTTGATTTTTAAATCATATCGGCGAAAAACATCAATTAGGCGAAGTACTTCCAAATCGTAGGTGATACCAAAGTCCTGCCTTGTCTTATTGGTCGTAATATCTCTAGAATAAATGCAGATAATAATCTCTGCCTGATCCTTAAGCTTCTGCAGCAGTTTAATCTTAGCATTTTCGTCAAATCCTGGCAAAACACGCATAGCATGCCTATCCTGTACAAGCTTACCCCCAAACTCCAAATAAAGCCTCTGGCTATTTTTAAGATTGATTCTTTCTCGTATATATTTGGACTGTTCATCAATATATTTTTCCGCGTCAAAGCCTATTTTCATATTGCAGTTACCTCTTTCTTTACTCAATTGTCAAATTGCTACATTGGCGAAAACTCTTCTCATATGTACATTGCACTTAAAATTACTCCTGTACCTACCATAGTGATTACTATCAAAATAGCAATAAATCTAGTTGTTTTTTTGCTCATCATGGCTTGTTTCCCCTCCCTGCATTACTTGAATATTCAACTTATTGCGACCTTCTACCAAACCCTTTAGGCTGATATTGTAATCAATATCTATAAAACCTTTTCCGTCAGCAGTAAGTTTATTTTCTACGCTGTTTGTAAGCACTTCCATCTGGATAGTTCCAAAAGGTGTATCGTAATGGCCATTATATCTTTTGCCAGTTTCAAAAACCATTTCTGTATCCATACCTACGTTGTCGCCCACTCTATTCATCCTAATCACATCGTTCATTAGCTTTAGGCGAGTCTTGCACCCATCCATACCAGAAAGTTCACTTTCTTGATAAACAAGGTATAGTGCCTCTTCTTTTTCATATAGAGATCCTTCTGTAACAAATTCTACTCGTTCCTCTTCCATATTAGCAGTAACTTGTGTCCCGATAATCTTCAACATAATTTCGCCCATTAGCTTATCTCCTCCAATATTTTTTGAAGCCGTTCCCGGCCAAAGCAGTACTTTTTCAAACAAAATTGACATTGCATTTCTGCCTGTCCATCTTCATCAATCATAGCTTGTAACTCCTCTTTTCCAACCGTGGCTAAGACTTGCTCCAACCTGTCTTCACAACAATCACACGTTAACTTTATTTCTCCTTCGCCTATCTTCTCAACTCCAAATTCCTCTGGCATACTCTTGAAAATCTCTCTAAGTAAATCCTCTACTATACCTGCCTCTGTCTTCCCCTTGCTCTTTTTCAAGACTCTATCTATAATCGTTGTAAGGGGATCCATTTTACCAATTAATTCTTCCAGAGCATCAACAGCACCTTCTTCTCCGCCAGGCAACATCTGTATAATCATGCCTCCAGCAGCACCTACGCTGTAATCTCTTTCTACCTTGACCCCTAAGGCCACTGAAGAATTTTGTTGCTCTGAAATAAAAAAATATGCAGCTAAATCATCTGCAATTTCTCCGCTTACCAATGCTATCGTCCCTAAATATGGCTCTTTTAAACCAAAGTCTCTAATTACTGTTAAATCTCCTATTCCTAAAGATCTGCCAACATCTAATTTTCCATCTTTAGTTAACGGCAAGTCCACATCCGGATTGGAAATATATCCTTTCACGCTGCCATCTCCTAATGCTGTGGCCAAAATTGCCTTTGCTGGGCCATCTCCCTTAAACTGAATAGTCAACTTGTCTTTGTGATTTTTCATCATTATTCCCATAAGACCGGCTGCTGTAAGGACTCGTCCCAGACCGGCTGTGGCCAAAGGTGTGGTTTCATGTATTTTTCGTGCTTCCTCAGCCATTTCCGTAGTAATGGTAAGATAAACCCTGTATGATTTGCTTTTGTCTATTGCTATAATAGCTTTACTCATCTTCTAATCCCTCTTTTTCCTCATTATCTTTCATTCTAACATATTTGTCATAAAGATTTAATAAGTTTATCATATTTTCTCACCTTTTCAACACGAAAGTACCATAAATTCTGTGTATATTATTGTCAACAAAACAAATACAAGGAGGAAAGCCTTATGAATAATGATGAAAACAATAACAACTATGTACCAAACTTTGAATTATCTAATATGCCCACGGAAAATAAACCCCCTTTAGGTGATAATATCCCCCCTAAAAATAAAAAGCCTGCTCGTTTTGTTACACGAACGGGGATGATACTTATGATATGCACTTGCGTTATCCTTTCAGGTATATTTGGCTTCGCAGGAACAATTCTAGCAAACAACTTTATGCCAACAACAAATTCTTATACTGGTTCCTCAGGTTCTGCAAAAGCTACTGGCTTTGATCTTAAAAGTGCCACAGGAAGCTCCATGACTGTCCAAGAAATTACCAAGTCAGCAAAAACCTCTGTGGTTGAAATTAAAACAGAAACCGTTGGAAACGATTCCTGGATGCAAGAATATGTTACTGAAGGGGCTGGAAGTGGTGTGATTATTAAGGATAACGGTTACATTATTACTAACAATCACGTAATTGATGGCGCCAGCAAAATATATGTAACCCTGAGCAACAACAAGGAATACAAGGCAACTTTGGTGGGCACTGATTCTACTACAGACGTTGCCGTGCTAAAAATAAAGGCTAAAAATCTGACTGCTGCTACCTTAGGCGATAGCAGTAATCTAAATGTAGGAGATATGGCTGTAGCCATTGGTAATCCTTTAGGTGAACTAGGCGGTACAGTTACTGCCGGAATCATCAGCGCACTAGACAGAGAACTTAGCATCGACGGAAAAACCATGTCCCTACTCCAAACTGATAGTTCCATTAACCCTGGAAATTCTGGCGGTGGTCTCTTTAACCAATTTGGTCAGCTAGTAGGCGTAGTGGTTGCCAAGTCTTCTGGCTCCGATGTTGAAGGCTTAGGCTTTGCAATTCCAATTAATAAGGCCGCCAATGTAGCTAAGCAATTAATTGATAATGGCTATGTTGCCGGAACAGTCACTACAGGAATGGCTTATTCTGAGGCCTCACCATCCCAAAACGGTGGAGAATTCCTGTTTGGAGAGAAGATGGGTAACGCAGGTGGCGTTTATATTGCACAAGTAAATAGTAGAGTCGCTAAAAGTGCCGGCTTTAAAGCTGGAGACATGGTCTATGCTGTAGACGAAACCCCTATTGATAGTGTTTCAACTTTATCATCTATAATCACTTCTCACAAAGTTGGTGACACAGTAGAGTACATTGTTTTAAGAGACGGACAGACAAAGACTATAAAGTTGAAACTGCAAGAAAAAAAATCCGCATAGATTTATCCTTAAACCTAAATAGAATAACAAGAAAGACGGTCTACCTTTTTGCAAATCTAGGCAGGCCGTCTTTCTCTTTGGCAAAAATATATAATTATACATTAGTTTGTCTTTTTTCTTCTAAAATTTCTGTTAACTTGGATTTCAGTTGAATATTTTCTTCCTGACTTATCCCCATTTCCTTCATAGCCTGTGGGTCTTCGTCTATCAAGCATAAGGGTGGAAAAAGAACGCACCACCAATTTTGCCCAGCACCTTCTCCAAGAGTCACATTTAAAGCTTCATAATTCCCTGCCGGAAACTCCATTTCTCCATAGGTTTTCTCTGGAATCCATCTCACCCCAATATCTGCCTTTGCTGTATAGGTTTTCCCTCCATTTACAATCGTATTGTTTGCAACTTCTTCAAAGTTCTTTAGGTGAGCCTTCAAATACTCCCTAGATTCCTCTATAGTAAGATTTTCCTCATTCTTATTCATAGTTTTTAGAATTTCATCTCTTACCTGTAGTTTCAGATTTTGGTCTTTCATAGTATCACTATTTGCAATTACGTGAAGACGAATTATCCCTGTATACTCATTAGTTGGGTTATCCTCATATGTATAAAAAAGGACAATACCCATGAGAACTACCAAGGCTAAAGCAACTACACATTTTTGTTTGTCATTATATTTTTTCACTTTTAATCTCCTCCTCAATATGTTAAGTCTTACCATTGAAGGAGATTTTTATACTGATTTTTTATTTTACTACAAGAAGATGTGCCCCTTGTTGGATTTCAGCATCATCAGTAATATTATTTACCTCTCGTAATGCCTTCCTTGTTGTCTTGTATTTCTTTGCAATTTTCCACAAAGTATCATCATTCTTGGCAATATATATAACCATTGGTGCCGCCTGTCTTTCTTTGCCCTTGTCTACGTAACTCAAGTTTTCAATAATTTTCAAACAACATGGCTTTCTTACTGTTGTCTCGATTCCCAAGCTGGCGTTAACTTCTACTTGCTTGCTATTAATCTTGTCAAACCACAATTCTTTAATGAAAATATTGTTTTCTCCAATCATGCCTTCATTTGCTTCAAAGATTTCCATTGAACCTCTAAATGGAATAGTCTGGGTCATTGCAAATGGCTTCTTTCCATCTTCTTGTGTCATGCACAATATTCTTGCTTCCATGGTGCCTTCCACTATGCATCGGCCCTGCTCTATTACGCTATTACTTTCCTTAATTCTTCCGGAAATGTAAATAACCTTAGCCACTTGCCTTTCTTCTTCACTAACATTGAAAATTTCTCTTGCAGATACTTCTGCGGCTCCAGTTCCCACTATAGTTTCTATATTCATCTCTTTATCGTCATAAGTGATTTCCTTACTACTGTGATAAAGATCTGTAACCATTTCTTTTTCTATGGTTTTATATACTTCCACATTTGTCTTGATGGTTCCTTTTAAAGCGAAATCCCCTTCTTCTGGTGACTCCTTATTAATCTCTAAAACCAGATCCTCCTCTTGAAATACAAGTTTTGTAGCTGCAATGTTTTCTTCTTTATTCATGAGAATAAACTGGGTGAAATCACTTTTCCCCTGGTAGAAGCATGGCTCCTGGTAGCTTTCCCCATCTTTTTCTCCCTGCCCCATATATAAAATATTTGCTGAGATTACAGCATTAACTACTAGCTTTTCCGATGTCACTTGCTTGTGATTTTCCACAATATTTATATTGTGCTTTAATATTTTTACTGGCTTTAATTCCTCTTCTTTTATCTTAAATATTTCTGAGATCTCTATCTCTTCTTTTTTTCTTACTGCCACATGGCTCATTTTTACCGGTTCTTTTAGCAGTTGGAGTTTTTCTCCATTTAAGCCTCCAAAAATGGACACCTCTTTCTCTGCATATTCCTTAATACGTAAAATTAAAGTAATTTTTACTCGGAACTTACGTTCGTTTATTACTGTAAAGTCTATTTTTTCAACTATGGGTGTTATCCCTATGTGAGAGAGTGGAGATGCATTGCCTTGCCAGTCTGTTTTAAAAGGAACTCTTGACTGAATTGTTGCAATTTGCCCTTCTCCATCTTTTGAATCGGGGACATATATAGTATGTATGCTTATCTCCCCCTTAAGTTTAATCTGGTCTTCCTCTCCTTGTCCTACCTGGAATTCTTTGCTAGATAAAATTGGCGTCCCTTCCATTGAAAGAATAGAAATTAAATCTGCTTTAATATCAGGTACTAAAATGTCTTCTTCAATAAAAATTTTCACTTCTTCCTTTTCTACTGCTCCAGTAAAGCTTAAATGATCATAAGTAGTCGAACTTGATAATGGTGTTATTTTTGTTGCCTCTGAGGTTGTATTCAAAGGTTCTATTTCCAAGGCTTTACCTTGATCCATTGGTGCTTGAACCTTTATCTCTTCGATCTCCTTTTGTAGTTCTTCCTGCTGTGGTTTTTCTTCTGCTTCTAGCTCTTCTACTTCTTCCTCTTCACCCATTTCTAAATTTTCACTTAGTAGCCTATCATAAGGAGTTGGATCAAATCCATCATCCATTTCTTCTGTGTCCCCATCGACTGCTTTGGCTGGCCGAAGTGCAAATTCCGGTATTTTTTCTTCATAGGTCATTGTTTTTCCCCCTCTGTTATTAATCATACTTCTGTTCTTAGCTAATTGTATTCTGAGGGAATATGATTTATGCTTTTTTTGTAAAGTTGAGTTTGCCGCCACACATACAGCGATACTCTTTTGTGTGAGTTACTAGTCTGGATTTCCTTTGCCTATAAAAATTTTGACCGCACTTTTCACAAGTAAATTGGTATTTGCCTGTCCCTTCTTTTTCTGGTGGAGGCATACCAAAATCTTCGTATGAAGATGTCCTTTTTATTTCGTACCCATATGCTCTTTCCATCTGCTGGCCATAGGCCTTCCATTTTGGTCCATGATTATGGCAATCTGTACAAGTATGTAATACCTCATGAGCCAAAATTTTCTTGACTATTTTGGAATCGCATTTGATTATATCCTGGCTAAGCTCTATGGTATAAATGGTTTTTAACCTTTGTCTTTCGCTTTTACAACCACCAAATCTTTTCTTTGCCCTAGAATTAACATTAACTGTTGGACAGATATTTTTGCTTACAGGAATTCCAAGGGATTGTGCCTGTCTTATTACTTCTTGTAAATATTCATCTATTTTTTCTTTTTCCATACTTTTATCCTTTAAAAAAACCGACGATACAGTCGCCGGTTCCTATATTTATTTATGGAAGTTTCACGTGAAACTTTTCCTTCACCTTACTGTTTTCAACAGTTCTATTAATCTTTCCAACTCTTCTGTGCTATAATATTCTATTTCAATCTTTCCTTTTTTACCAGCTTGATTTAGATTTACTTTTGTTCCTAATACTGTCTTAAGATCTTCTTCTACTAGCCTTACGTTAGGGTTTTTATCTTTACCTCGCTTGGCAGGCCTTTTCTTTATTGGGTTGCCTCCCTTAATTAAGCTTTCTATTTGTCGCACAGATACTTGGTGTTCCATTACGTAGTCTGCAAGTTCCTTTTGCCGTTCCTGATTACTTATACCAGCTAAAGCTCTGCCATGACCCATACTAATTTTCCCTGTAGAAATAAGGTCTTGAATTTCCTCAGGCAGCTTCAGTAATCTAAGGGAATTAGTAATATACGGCCTGCTCTTTCCTACGCTTTGGGAAATCTCATTTTGAGTTAGTCCAAATGTATTAATCATTTGACTAAGGCCTTCTGCTTCCTCTATAGGGTTTAGATCTTCTCTTTGCATATTCTCAATAATAGCCAGTAACATATTCTGCTCATCAGTAAGTTCTCTAACAATGCAAGGAACCGTCTTTAGTTCAGCTTTTCTGGCAGCTCTCCATCGTCTTTCACCAGCAACAATCTCGTACCCCTTCTCACATAGCCTTAAAACTATAGGTTGAATCAGGCCATGCTCCTTTATGGAGTTTGCCAATTCATAAAGCTTTTCTTCATCAAAAAATTTTCTAGGCTGATTAGTGTTAGGTTTAATCTCATTTATATCAATATAGCTAATACCCTCTAGCTTTTCTTCATCAGAATTACTTGGTGATATTTCTTTTGTATCCAATTCTGAATCTCCAAATAATGCCTCTAATCCTTTTCCAAGGCCTCTATTCTTCCCACCACCCATTATTCTGCCTCCTCAAGGCTTAAGAATTCTTCCGCAAATTCTGTATAAGCCACTGCTCCTGTTGATTTTGGATCATATAGCATAATAGGCATGCCAAAACTGGGTGCTTCGGCAAGTCTTACATTCCGTGGGATTACAGTAGTATACACCTTCTCTTTAAAGTATTTTTTTACTTCCTCTACCACTTGCACAGAAAGATTCGTTCTTCCGTCAAACATGCTGAGAAGTACTCCCTGTATTTTCAGCTGTGGATTCATCTTAGCTTGAACTATTTCGATTGTGCTCATCAACTGGCTAACACCTTCCAAAGCATAGAATTCACATTGAATCGGTATAAGCACTGTATCTACTGCTGTTAGTGAATTAATTGTTAATAATCCAAGTGAAGGAGGGCAGTCAATAAAAACATAATCATAATATGGCTTAACCTCATCTATTGCCTTTTTCAGACGCTTTTCTCTTCCCTCTAACTTAATTAATTCTATTTCTGCTCCAGCAAGGTTTACACTAGCCGGAATGATATCTAGATTCTTTACGCAAGTACCCAGTATAGCTTTTGGGGGTGAAACATCTTCCACTAAAAGCTGATAAGACGTGTTTTTTAATCCCTTTTTAGATATGCCTATTCCACTAGTTGTATTTCCTTGCGGATCAATATCTATAATTAGGATTTTCTTCCCCTTTAATGCCAAACATGTAGCTAGGTTAATATTTGTCGTAGTTTTTCCAACTCCACCTTTTTGGTTGAAGATTGCTATAGCTTTTCCCAAATTAGACCTCCTTTTAATGTGCCGCTTTTACTTGTATTTTTATTATATACTATGCTTCTTTTTTTTACTACAACTTTTACAAAATAAGAGAATGTTTCACGTGAAACATTCTCTTATTGGTTAATTACTCGCTGATTATGCTTGGGGATTAATATTTTCACTTCAAAAAAGTCCCCTTTATCTTCCTGATAATATTCTGCTCCCTGCTGCGCTTCAAATATTTCATTAAAGGTTTTCTTTATTGTATTTAAGTATAATTTGTAGCTTATATGTCTTATTTTATTTTGTTTCCGTTCCTCTTCTTCTCTTTTAACTAAAATGTCTTCAATAAGCTTTTCGCTCTGTCTGACATTAAGTCCGTGTGATATAACTCGTGCTACAACTTGCCGTCTTGTATCGTCCTCCGGAATTTTTAACAATGCTCTTGCATGCCTTTCCGTCAACTTGTTTGACACCAATGCCATCTGTATATCTTCAGGTAATGAAAGTAGTCTTATTTTGTTTGAAATGGTTGATTGCTTCTTACCTACTCTTTCTGCTAGATCCCCCTGTGTAAACTCATGTTCCTCCATAAGTTTTTTATATGCTTGAGCTTCCTCCATATAGCCTAAATCTTCTCGTTGAACATTTTCCACTAATGCAATAATTGCTGCATCCTGATTGTCTGCCTCTCTAACTAATGCGGGTATTTTTGTAAGACCTGCCATAGTTGCTGCACGAAATCTTCGTTCTCCTGCAATGATTAGATACGTTCCATTTTCTTTTTTCTTTAAAATAACTGGCTGTATTACTCCATATTCTCTTATGGAATCTCTTAATTCAAATAGCTCTTCTTGTCCAAAGATTTTTCTAGGTTGCTCCGGATTTGGAACAATCATCCCCAAAGGAACCTCTGTAACTTTTTTAATTAACATGTTCTCCCCTCCTCTATTCAATACTACCAAGAGGCATGAATAAAATAAAGGGGTTTTCTTCAACAAAAAACCTCTGCTTTTGCTATTTCAGAGGTTCTTTCGATGGGATTCCTGCTTTTCTTGGATAATTCGGCGGAGTTTTATTCACTTTGCCAATAACAATTATCTGATGGTTCAAGTCAAACCCGGATAGTTGTACCTTTTCCTGTCTTTGGATTTGACCTCCTAAAAGGTCTATGGCATTTTTACTCGCCTGAATTTCCTCATCACATTCCGCCCCCTTATACGCTAGGAAACTTCCTGAAAGTTCAACATATGGAAGACAGTATTCTGACAAGGTGGCTAGATTAGCAACTGCTCTTGAAATACATAACCCATAGGATTCTCTATAGCCTTTCTTTCTAGCCCATTCTTCTGCTCTTCCATGTATTACTCTCACATTATTAATTCCCAGATCACTACAAATTTCTTGGATAATTTTCACTCTTTTATTTAAAGAATCCATGAGAATAAATTTTTTGTTAGGAGCAATAATTGCTAAAGGCACACCGGGAAATCCTCCTCCTGTTCCCATATCAAGAATCTTCTTTGCCTCTTGAAATTCAGGGAATCCTACGCATAGCAGAGAATCAATGTAATGCTTTTTAATAAACTCCTGCTCCTCTTTAATAGAAGTAATATTTACCATTTTATTCCATCTTAAAATCTCATCCATATACTTTTTGAATTTCCCAATCATCTCATCATCATATGGAATATTCAATTGCTCTAATGCTTTTTCCAATTGTTTCATTTCTTTCCTCTTCTTCTTTTTTCCAAGTAAATCAACAGCACGTTAATATCTGCGGGAGAAACTCCAGAAATTCTAGATGCTTGCCCTACAGAGCTTGGTCTTAACTGGTTTAATTTCTGTGTAGCCTCAAGTCTAAGGCCTTCTACCACATTGTAATCAAAAGTCTCATCAAGGCTTTTAGTTTCTAACTTTTTGAATTTTTTTATCTGTTCCAATTGTTTTTTGATATAGCCTTCATACTTAATCTGTACTTCCAATTGGGTTATGGCATACTGTGAAAGTTCCGGCCTGCCTTGATCTATAACTTTGCTTGCTGTATAAGTAATAGGTGGGCGTTTCAATAACTCTAAAAGAGAAACCTTATTTTTTATATGGGAACTTCCTTGATTTTCCAAAAAATCATTTACATCTTCAGGTATTACCATTTTTTGTGAGAGTCGCTTTGTTTCTTCTTCTACGATTTTTTGTTTATCCAAAAATCTATGATATCTCTCTTCTGTGGCAAGTCCAATCTCATATGCCTTCTCTGTTAAACGCACATCAGCGTTATCTTGCCTGAGAACCAGTCTATATTCCGCTCTAGACGTCATAATTCTATATGGTTCATTAGTACCTTTTGTCACCAAATCATCTATTAGAACGCCAATATAAGCCTCGCTTCTGTCCAAAACAAAGGGTTTTTTCCCTTCTATTTTTAATACAGCATTAATTCCTGCCATTAAGCCCTGGGCTGCTGCTTCTTCGTAGCCAGAGCTCCCATTAAATTGTCCTGCACAAAATAAATTTTCAATCTGACGATTTTCCAAAGTTACTTTCAAATTTAATGGATCTATGCAATCGTATTCTATCGCATAAGCTGGCCGCACTATTTTCAAATTTTCAAGCCCCGGAATAGTTTTATAAAATGCTTCTTGAACATCTTCAGGTAAACTGGATGACATTCCTTGGATATACATTTCGTCTGTAGTCAATCCTTCTGGTTCAATAAAAAGTTGATGCCTTTTCTTATCCGCAAATCGATTCACCTTATCTTCAATAGAAGGACAGTATCTCGGCCCAACCCCCTCAATCTGGCCACCAAACAAAGCAGATCTATGAAAGTTGTCTCTGATTACCTGGTGAGTATCTTCATTTGTATAAGTTAGCCAACAAGAAACCTGTTCTTTCTCAAGACTCTCACTTAAAAAAGAAAATGGAACTATCTCCTCGTCTCCTTTTTGCTCTGACATCTTTTTATAATCAAAGCTTTTAGCTAAGGCTCTCGCTGGAGTTCCAGTTTTAAACCGCCTCATAGGAAGACCATAACTCTTAAGGTTTTCCGCAAGCTCAATAGAAGGAGCAAGGCCGTTAGGACCACTATAAAATGCGCTATCCCCAACAAATATCTTTCCCTTTAGGAATGTCCCTGTTGCTAAAATAACAACCTTTGCCCTGTAAATAGCATTAGTTCTAGTCACGACACCACAAACTTTTCCATCCTCTATAACAAGTTCTACTATTTCAGCCTGCTTAAGATCTAAATTAGCTTGGTCTTCTATAGTTTTTTTCATTTCCTCATGATATCTATTTTTATCCGCCTGGGCTCTAAGAGAATGTACTGCTGGTCCCTTTGCTGTATTCAACATTTTGCTCTGTATGAAAGTCTTGTCAATATTAATTCCCATTTCTCCACCAAGCGCATCAATTTCTCTTACCAAATGTCCCTTTCCCGTACCACCAATTGATGGATTGCAAGCCATCATGGCAACGGCTTCTAAATTAATAGAAAGCATCAAGGTTTTCTTTCCCATACGTGCTGCGGCAAGGCCAGCTTCACAGCCTGCATGCCCTGCACCAATTACAATAATATCATATTTATCTAAAATAAATTTTCCCATTTAATCTTATTTCCTCTATTTTCCTAAACAAAACCTTGCAAATACCTGATGGATAATATCATCTGAAACTGTTTCCCCAATAATCTCCCCAAGAAGTTCATATGAATTTTTCACATCTATTTCTATGAAATCTAGGGCCGCTTTACTTATAGTCATATTCAGGGCATCCTCAAGGGCCGCCTGGCTCTCGTTTAACAGCTCCTCATGGCGAACATTTGTCACAAGTAAGCTTTCACTTTGCTTTACTTTGCCTCCATAAACCATTTTTTCAATCTCATCTTCAATCTGAAGTATTCCTTCACCTTTTACCATGGATGTTTTAATAATTTTCGCCTTTGGTAAGTAGCTTTTAATTTCTTCTTCAGTTAATTGCTGATCTAAATCTATTTTATTCATTAAAACCAGCGACTTTTTTTCTTTTAAATATTCAATTATTTCAATATCTTCTTTAGTTAATGCTTTGTTACTATCAAGAACAAAAATAACTAAATCTGCCTTATTAAATGAATGCTTGCTTTTTTCTATTCCGATTTTCTCTATCTGATTCTTAGTATCTCTGATCCCTGCGGTATCCGTCAACTTCACTGGAATATTTTTTATATTTATAATTTCCTCTATAGTGTCCCTAGTAGTTCCAGGAATTTCTGTTACAATTGCCCTATTCTCTTGTAGCATTTCGTTCATAAGGGACGATTTACCTACATTTGGTTTTCCTATAATAGCAACGTTAAGTCCTTCTTTTATAACTCTTCCTGTCTTTGCAGTGCTTAACAGTTCTGTTATCAGCTCCTTTATTTTATTAATGTCTTTTTCTAATTGGTCATATGTTACTTCTTCAATATCCTCATCCGGATAATCTATATTTACTGCAAGATTTACAAGAATATCCAATATTTTTTGTCTTATATCTTTTACCCTTTCTGAAAGCTTTCCTGCAAGCTGATCCAAAGCTACATTATAACCTTTATCTGACTTTGCCTTGATAACATCAATTACTGCTTCTGCCTGAGACAAATCTAGGCGCCCATTTAAAAAAGCTCGCTTTGTAAATTCCCCCGGTTCTGCCATATCCGCACCTTCTCTAAGTACCAAAGCTAATGTTTTTCTAAGTGCAATCATACTCCCATGACAATTTATTTCCACAACATCTTCAGCGGTATACGTATTAGGCGCACCCATATATACTGCTAAAACTTCATCTATTTTCTCATTATTCTCAGGGTCTATAACAAACCCATAAGTTAATCTATGATCTACAATAGATCCAGTCTTTTGGGGTATGAAAATTCGACGAAGTATAGACGCCGCCTTCTCTCCACTTATTCTTACAATCCCTATTCCACCTTCGCCGTAGGCTGTTGCTATGGCTGCTATTGTTCCATCCATTTACTTCCCCCTATTAATAAAAAAATGACCCTTAGAAAAAAATTCTTTGGGTCACTTTAATAACTTATTTTAATTCAATGATAACCCGTCTATATGGCTCTTCACCCTCACTTTTTGTTGTTACCTGTGGGTTATTTTGAAGGGTCGCATGTATTACTTTTCTTTCATACGGATTCATTGGCTCTAGCCTAACATTTCTGTTGGTTTTTACTACTCTCTCAGCCAATCTAAGTCCTAATTGTTCTAGTGTTTTCTCTCTTTTTGCTCTGTAGTTCTCTGCATCTACAACTACTCTAATGTATTTTTCTTTTCCCTTATTTACTACTAAACTAGTCAAATATTGAATTGCATCAAGAGTTTGACCTCTTTTACCTATAATAGTGCCTGAATCTTTTCCTTCAATATCTATGTAAATACAATTTTCACCCATTTTAGCTGTAATTTTTAAGGCTAATCCCATTTTTTCAATGGTCTCTTTTAGGAAATCTATTGATGCATGTTCCTCCAAAGGTGTTAGATTTTCTTCCGGTTCTCTCTTGATAATCGGTTTAATTACCTTTTCAGGTTTGTACTCTGATTCTTTTATTTCTGGTTGTTTTTCAACCTTGTCATTTTCTTTTTTTACAAAAGACTTTTCAGTTTTAGCTTTCATATTATCTACAGCAGCTGCAACTTTTGTTTCCTTTTGTTTATTGTCAATTTTTTTCTTTTCTACTTTTACTTTTGCAAGTTTTGAACCTATTCCAAAGAATCCTTTAGATGGTTGTTCTAGTACCGTTACATCAACTTCATCAATAGTAAGTTTTAAATCAAGTAAGGCTAACTTTACCGCTTCATCAACGTCCGTACCCCATTTTTCTGAAAAATCCATATCTATTTTTCCTCCAATTACCACTTACATGGTTACTTTACTTCTTTTTCTTCTTTTTCTTCTCTTCCTCATTAATTTTCTTCTTAATGGAATTTAAATGAAGGTTAAAGAAAATTTGCATAACCTGTCCAATTGCCCAATAAATAGCAAGGCCTGCTGGAAATGATCTTCCCATCCAAACGATCATAATAGGAAAGATGTATTTCATCATTTTCATCATTCCACCCATTTGGCCACCGGCACCGCCCATTGGATCTCCACTATTTTGGTTTAAAGAAAATGCAATATATGTAGCTATTCCCGCTAAAATCGGAAGTATCCATTTGTCAGGTTGACTTAAATCTAAAATCCACAAAAATGATTCATGTACAGCAAATAGCATGTTTGGATCATTCATATATTGGGTTGGATCTCTTAATAAAGCAAACAACCCCATAATAATAGGCATTTGAATTAACATTGGAAGGCATCCACTCATTGGATTAAACCTTTCTTCCTTATATAATTCTGCCATCTTAATATTTAATGTTTCTTTATCATTTGCATAACGTGTCTGCAAATCTTTCATTTTTGGCTGTACTGATGCCATTCTAGCTGTCGATTTTGTCTGTTTAATATATAATGGATATAAACACATTTTAACTATAAGTGTAAATAAAATGATTGTTATTCCATAGTTCCCAATTAGATTATATAATAGTGTAAGAAGCCAACCCAACGGTTTAGCTATTACTCCTAGTATTGCGTACATTCAATTCCTCCTATTTTAAAGGATCATATCCCCCTAAATTAAAAGGGTGACACTTTAAAATTCTTCTTATGCCAAGATAACTGCCTTTAAAAAAACCATATTTTTCTAATGCTTGTATAAAATAAACCGAGCAGGTCGGGTAAAATCTGCACGTAGGAGGAAACAAAGGCGAAATAAACCTTTGATAGCCTCTAATTAAGAAAATAAATATTCTCTTCACATAAAACACCCTCTTATTTTTTTATAATCTTAGCTTTCTTAGCTGCGGCTTCCATAGATTTTTTCACATCCGCACATTTCGAATCAATTATAGTCTTTCTTCCAATAAAAATGATATCGTAACCAACACCAAAAAGATGAAAAATCTGCCTGTAGCTTTCTTTCATCAATCTTCTAGCTCTGTTTCTTATCACACTATTGCCTATTTTTTTACTTGCTAAAAATGAAATTCTATTATATGAAAGATTGTTTCTCCTGTAAAAAACCACAACATATCTTTCTCCTATTGATTTACCTTTATTGTATATCGTCGAAAAATCTTTTTGACGACGCAAAATTTCTTTTTTTAGCATAAATTACTTTCTTCGTTATATAACAAAAAGACCACAATTGCGGTCTCTATGCTGTTAACGATTTTCTTCCTCTTTGTCTTCTTCTCTTTAAAACATTTCTACCATTTTTAGTTCTCATTCTTTTTCTAAATCCATGTTCCTTTTTTCTCTGTCTCTTTTTCGGTTGATAAGTCATTTTCATAGTTCAAATACCTCCTTCAATTGGTAATTTTAATTTTTTTGCCTGAATCTCAATTTCAATCCACGCACATATACCTTGATATTATAACTTTGAACCCTAGTACTGTCAATGTTTTTCTTTGCCAATTGTCTATTAAAATAATGACAATTCTACATATAGTGCACCTGTTAAAACTATGCACAATTTTATCCACAACCAGTTAATAACCACTCTTCTTTTTATTTTTCAATTATTTATATTAAACACTTGCTTGTGGATAACTTTCTTTGTTATGATAGTTCTATTACATAATTCTGTAAAAAACAAAAGGAAAAATAATGAGCGAATTACAAAAAACATGGGATGAAATATTAAAACAGATTGAACCTGAGGTAACTCCGGTTAGTTACAGAACATGGTTTACTCCACTTTTACCTACTAACATAGATGAAAATCTTAAAATCTTCTATATTAAAACATCAGAAACATTTGTTAAAAATATTATTATGGATAGATACCTTATTTTACTTGAAAATACAGTTGAAAATGTACTTAAACAGCCATACAAGGTGGTTGTTAAGCTTCAATCTGATGATGAAGAAAAGGAAGAAAAAAAAATAAAAAAAGAAATTAATAAATCACTTAAAGAGGAATTTTACTTTAATCCAAGATATAATTTTGAAAATTTTGTTGTATCAAAAAATAATAACCATGCTCACGCAGTTGCAGTTGCAGTTGCCGAAGCCCCTTCTGTTACTTATAACCCTGTATTTATATATGGAGGTTCCGGTCTTGGTAAAACTCATTTAATGCATGCTATAGGCCATTATATATTGGACAACCATCCAAATTTAAAAGTATTATATGTATCATCAGAAATGTTTACAAATGAATTGATAAAATCTTTAGCAGATAAGGGAAGTATACGAGCGTTTAAGAACAAATATCGCAAAATTGATGTATTACTAATAGACGATATTCAGTTTATTGAAGGAAAACAAGCTACTCAAGAAGAATTTTTCCACACGTTTAATACTCTATATGATTTAAATAAGCAAATTATTATTTCAAGTGACAGACCTCCAAATAAACTTACAAATTTAGAGGAACGTTTAAGATCAAGGTTTCAGTGGAATATTATAGCAGACATACAACCCCCTGACTACGAAACAAGAGTAGCTATACTTAGAAAAAAAGCAGAATTAGAGGATATTGAAATAGATGATAATCTAGCTGACGTAATGACACTAATAGCAGAAAAAATTAAATTTAATGTTAGGGAATTGGAAGGTGCTTTCTCTAGAGTTACCAGTTTTTCAAAGTTACTTGAAAAACCAATAAGTGTAAAATTTGCTCGTGATATACTAAAAGATATATTATCTTCAAGTGATGTTAATATATCCTGCGAAGGCATTAAAAAAACGGTTTGCAAAAATTTCAATATAAAGGTTTCAGACATAGAATCTTCAAAGAGAACACGAAACCTAGCATTTCCTAGACAAATTGCAATGTATCTATGTAGAGAAATGACAGATACATCCCTTCCTAAAATAGGATATACTTTTGGCAAAAGAGATCATTCAACTGTATTACATGCTTGTAATAAAATTGCCAGTGAAATAAATACCAATACAAATACTGCAGATATAGTCAAGAAATTAAAAGAAGAAATTAATTTATAGGATATCCACATCCACACTGGATAAAAATAACAAGTTATTCACATAATTTTATCCATAACTATTCCATGAAAAGAGAAGATCCTAGCTCTTATTAACAGTATCCACAGCCCCTACTACTACTACTACTATAAAATATATAAGAAGAAAAACTATTTTTAGGAGGAAAAAGAAATGAAATTCACCTGTAATCAACAATCCTTATCAAAAGCATTAACTACAGTCTCAAAAGCTGTAAGCACAAGAACAACAATTCCTATTCTTAAAGGAATATTACTAAAAGTAAATAGTGATGGAACACTCACATTATCGGCTTCTGATTTAGATTTAAGTATAGAGAAAACAATTGATGTAAATGAACACAAAGAAGGCTCCATAGTTGTACTTTCAAAACTTTTTGGAGATATTATTAGAAAACTTCCTAATGAAGAAATTTTAATTGAAGAAAAAGAAAATAATAATATATTAATAAAAACATCAACTACTGAATTTGTAATAGTAGGATTACCTGCAGATGAGTTTCCAAAAATAGGACAAATTAATGAAGAATTGAATACACTATCTTTTGAACAAGTAATTTTAAAAGATATGATTAAAAAAACTTCTTTTGCTGCCAGTATTGATGAATCAAAGGGTATCATTGTCGGAGTTCTTTTGGAAATTGAACCAGATGGATTAAATATGATTGCACTTGATGGCTTTAGAATGGCAGTAACTAGAAAACAAATGAAAAATAAAGAAAAAATGAATATTATAATATCCGCAAAAATATTAACTGAAATTAATAAGATAATAAGTGAAAGTAATGAAAATAGTATAGTAAAGTTAATGGTAAGCAATAAAAAGGCTATCCTATTAATTGAAGGTACTAAGGTTGTAATGAGACTCCTTGAGGGAGAATTTATTAAATATAAAGATATACTTCCAAAACAAGAACAAATAAAAATATTAATTAATAAAGCAACACTTCTTAATAGTATTGAAAGAGCTTCACTTCTAGCAAAAGAAGGAAAAAATAATCTAATTAAATTTACAGTTAAAAATAATCTTTTAACTATTACTTCTCGCTCTGAAGAAGGAAATGTAAAAGAAGAGGTAATTATGGAAAAACAAGGAGATGATATTGAAATAGGATTTAATTCTAAATATGTTATTGATGTACTTAAAATAATAGATGATGAGGAAGTAATTATGGAGTTTAATACAAATACTACACCTTGCTTAGTTAAGCCAATTTCAGGTAATGCATTTGAGTACTTAATTCTTCCAGTAAGAATTTCTTCAGCACAGTAAGTGTAAGAAGATATGTATATAAGAGAGATAGAAATAAATGGATTTAGAAATTATGAAAAACTAACTGAAAATTTTGATGAAGATGTAAATATGTTCATTGGAGATAATGCTCAAGGTAAAACTAATTTATTGGAAGCCATTTATCTTACTTCATTAGGACGTTCTTTTCGTACAAGTAAAGATAAAGAATTAATAAGTTTTGATTCTGAATTTTGCAGAGTAAAAGGATTGATTATAAAAAATGAGGAAGAATTAGTAATTGAAATAGCCATCAATAGTCTTGGCAAAAAATATGTTAAAATTAATGGAAAACAGATAAAAAAAATGTCAGATCTTTTAGAAAATGTATTTATTGTAGTTTTTTCTCCAGAAGATTTAAAAATAGTAAAGGATGAGCCTGAAAAAAGGAGAAAATTTATAGACAGAGAATTATCTCAATTAAGACCTTCTTACTACAATAATCTTACAAGTTACAAAAAAGTTTTATTGCAAAGAAATATGTATTTAAAGGGCAATATTATAGATAATAATATTTTAGATGTTTGGGAAGAAAAACTTAGTGAATATGGTAGTAAAGTAATTTTACAAAGGCAAGAATTTATAAAAAAAATAAGTAAAATAAGTAGTAATATTCATAAAAGTATTACAAATGAAAAAGAAAACTTAAATATTATTTATGATGCAAATATAAAAGTCGAAGAAACATTAAAAGAGCAAATTAAAAAATATAAGAAAATTTTAAAAAATTCTAGAGGGGAAGATATTAAAATAAGGACAACTAGAAGAGGTCCTCACAAAGATGATATTAAGATATTTTCTAATGATATTGAACTTCGTAATTTTGGATCTCAAGGGCAGCAGAGAACAGCTGCGCTTTCTTTAAAATTATCAGAAATAAAATTAGCGAAGGATGAGACAGGAGAAACACCAATATTGTTATTAGACGATGTGCTATCTGAATTAGATATAGGTCGTCAAAACTACTTAATAAAATCTTTTAAAAACACTCAGATTTTTATAACAACAACTGAGCTCAACGAAACAGTAAAAAATTCTTTTCCAAAAGGGAAAACATTTTTAATTAAAAGTGGAAAAGTAGAAGAAAAATAAAATTATAAAAGACTAGATTTTATATAATATATACTTATGTAGAATTTAGTCTTTTTATATAGAAAAATGAAGTTTTAAGGCTGATAAAATAAGAAGATGAATGTTTATGATTAAAATACGTTTTTTCTTGTAAAAAGCCCTGTTTTATTATATAGTATAAAGTATGATTTATTATAAAATCGAAAGATAAAGAGGTGAAGTTGTTAATGAGCACAGAGAAAAATAATCAGCAATATAATGCTGAACAAATTCAAGTATTAGAGGGATTAGAACCAGTTAGAAAAAGGCCGGGAATGTATATTGGAAGTACAGGTCCAAGAGGTCTTCATCATTTGGTTTATGAAGTTGTAGATAATAGTGTTGACGAAGCACTAGCTGGACATTGCGATAATATCAATATTACCATTCAAAAAGACAATTCAATAATGGTAGAAGATGATGGTAGAGGTATGCCTGTAGATAATCATCCTAAATTAGGGATTCCTGCAGTTGAAGTTATACATACAGTGCTTCATGCTGGTGGTAAATTTGGCGGTGGCGGATATAAGGTTTCAGGTGGGCTTCATGGTGTGGGTGCATCAGTAGTAAATGCCCTTTCAAGTAAGATGGAAGTGGAAATTAAAAGAAATGGGAAAATTTATAAACAAACATATTCTCAGGGAAAGACTATGACACCACTTACAGAAATGGGAAATTCTAGAAAAACAGGTTCAAAAACTACATTTTGGCCAGATCCTATTATATTTAAAGAAGGAATAGAATTTGAATATAATACTCTTGAGCATAGATTAAGAGAAATGGCATTTTTGAATAAGGGAATTAGAATAACTTTAACAGATAAAAGAGAAGGTAAAAAAAGAGAAGAATCTTTTCATTATGAAGGTGGGATAAAGGAATTTGTAAAACACCAAAACACGAATAAGACAACGCTTCACGAGGATATTATCTATTTTGAAGTAATAAAAGCGGATTTAGAAATTGAAATTGCAATGCAATATACAGATAGATACAATGAGCTTATCCTTTCTTATGCAAATAATATTAATACTTCTGAAGGCGGAACTCATATGATTGGTTTTAAAAGTGCCTTGACTAGAGTATTTAATGATTATGCAAAGAAAAATAAATATTTGAAAGAAAATGATGAATCTCTTTCAGGAGAAGATGTTAGAGAAGGTCTTACTGCAATTATTTCTGTAAAGCTTACTCAGCCTCAATTTGAAGGGCAGACAAAGACAAAATTAGGAAATAGTGAGATGAGAGGATTTGTTGAAACATCTACAAATGAAAACCTATCCGCATTCTTAGAAGAAAATCCATCTCAAGCAAGAATTATTTTAGAAAAATGTTTAAGATCAGCTAGGGCAAGGGAAGCGGCGAGAAAAGCCAGAGATCTTACTAGAAGAAAAGGTGTATTAGAAGGAATTTCACTTCCAGGCAAACTTAGGGATTGTTCAGAAAAAGATCCGGCTGTTTCAGAAATATTTTTAGTGGAAGGAGACTCTGCCGGAGGTAGTGCAACCCAAGGTAGGGATAGAGCAAGACAAGCAGTTCTTCCACTAAGAGGTAAGATTTTAAATGTTGAAAAAGCAAGGTTAGAGAAAATATTAAGTTCAGATGAAATTAAGAATATGATTACCGCTTTTGGATGTGGTATAGGAGAAGATTTTAACATTGAGAAATTAAGATATCATAAAATTATTATTATGACTGATGCGGATGTGGATGGAGCTCATATAAGGACACTTTTATTAACATTCTTCTATAGATATATGACGCCACTTATCGAAGGTGGATTTGTTTATGCTGCCCAACCGCCACTTTTTAAAGTTAAAAAGGGTAAGGAAGTCAATTATACTTATTCTGATGCAGAACAAGAAAATTTAATGAAGAAACTTGCAGATAAACCAGGAAAAGCAGAAATTCAGCGTTACAAAGGTCTTGGAGAAATGGACTTTGACCAACTTTGGGAAACTACAATGAATTTTGAACATAGAACATTAGTACAGATAACACTTGAAGATATTGCGGCGGCAGATGAGATATTTACTACACTTATGGGAGATAAAGTGCCTCCTAGAAGAAAGTTTATTGAAGAAAATGCTACCTATGCAACACTGGATATTTAAGAAAGGAGGTTTTGTAAATGGCAAATTTTTTAGAAGATCAAAAATTGATAAAGCATGAAATACATGATGAGATGCAAAGCTCATATATAGATTATTCCATGAGCGTTATTGTTGGAAGAGCACTTCCTGATGTGCGAGACGGACTAAAACCGGTACATAGAAGAATTCTTTATGGGATGAGTGGCCTTGGCATTACGCCGGACAAGCCTCATAAAAAATCTGCTCGTATCGTCGGTGAAGTAATGGGTAAATATCATCCTCATGGTGATAGTTCTATATACGATGCTATGGTAAGATTGGCTCAGAATTTTTCAACTAGATATATGATGGTAGATGGCCACGGAAATTTCGGTTCTGTAGACGGAGACGGAGCAGCGGCAATGCGTTATACGGAAGCTCGGATGACTCCATTCGCCCTCCAAATGCTTAGAGATATTGAAAAAGAAACAGTAGACTTTGTACCAAATTTTGATGAAGAAGAAATGGAACCATCTGTATTACCAGCAAGACTTCCAAACTTATTAGTAAATGGAAGTAATGGTATTGCCGTAGGAATGGCCACGTCTATTCCTCCCCACAATATTAGGGAAGTTATCGATGCTACAATTAAGATGATTGATGACAAAGACTGTACAATAGATGATTTAATAAAAATTGTCAAGGGTCCTGATTTTCCAACAGGTGCAATTATATTAGGCAAAAACAACGCAAAGAATGCTTACAAGACTGGACAGGGAAAAGTTGTTGTTCGTGCCCAGACAGAAATAGAAGAAACTAATAAGGGAAGATCCCAGATTATTGTCACAGAAATTCCTTATCAAGTAAATAAGGCAAGACTTATTGAAAAAATAGCAGAGCTAGTTAAAGATAAGAGAGTAGAAGGAATTTCTGATATTCGTGATGAGTCTAACAGAGAGGGCATGCGAATTGTAATAGAACTTAAGAGAGATGGAAATCCTCAGATTACACTTAACCGATTATTTAAGCATACTCAGCTTCAAGAAAGTTATAGTATGATTATGATAGCTCTTGTAAACGGAAGACCAAGGATATTAACTATATATGAGATTTTAGAAGAGTATTTAAAGCATCAAAAAGATGTTGTTACAAGGCGAACTCAATTTGACCTTAAAAAAGCAGAAGCAAGAGCCCATATTTTAGAAGGTTTACGTATCGCACTTGACAATATCGATGAAATAATTAAAACAATTAGAGCTAGCTATAATAATGCTAAAGAAAAATTAATGGAACGATTTGGCCTTTCAGAAATACAGACCCAAGCCATTTTAGACATGCGTCTTGCTAGATTACAAGGTTTGGAACGAGAGAAAATAGAAGCAGAATATGAAGAACTTCAAAAGAAAATTGCATACTTTATGAGTCTTCTTGCAGATGAAGATAAACTAATGGGCGTAATCAAAGAAGAACTTCTTGAAATTAGAGAAAAATACGGTGATAAGAGAAGAACGAAAATTATTGCTGATATGACTGAGATTGACGAAGAAGATTTGATTCAAGAAAAGCAAGTAGCCATCACATTAACCCATCTAGGATATTTGAAGAGAATTCCTACGGACACATATAAGACACAAAGACGTGGCGGTAAGGGAATAATGGGTGTGACCACAAGGGAAAATGATTTTGTAAAAGACTTGATTATGACTTCTACACATGATTATTTAATGTTCTTTACAAATACAGGAAAAGCACATAAAATAAAGGCGTATGAGATTCCAGAGGCAACCAGGACAGCAAGAGGCACTCCAGCAGTGAATTTTTTAAATCTAATGCAGCGAGAGAGAATAAATGCAGTAATTCCAATTAATGAGTTTGAAGAAGAAAAATATTTGATTGGTGTAACCAAATACGGAACCATCAAGAAAACTGCTTTAGCCCAGTTTGATACAAACAGAAAGACAGGACTTATTGCCATTAACCTTAAAGAAGGAGATGAACTTGTAGGGATTAAACAAACATCTGGAACAGACAATGTAATTATCGTAACAAAACACGGTAAATGTATCTGCTTCTCTGAAAATGATGTTCGTCCTATGGGAAGAATTGCAGGTGGTGTTAGAGCTATCAAGCTAGAAGAAGGGGACGAAGTTGTTTCCATGGAACTTGTTCAACTTGATCAAGAACTTCTTGTTGTGACGACAAATGGATTTGGAAAGAGAACAGCTGTAAAGGACTATAAAGTACAAGTAAGAGGCGGCAAAGGCTTACTTACCTATGACAAAGGAAAGTTTAAAAAGACTGGAGAATTAGTTGGCGCAATGGTAGTCAATAGAGACGATGAAATTTTGCTAATAAATTCAGATGGTATTATTATTAGAATAGAAGCGAAGGAAGTTTCTAAATTAGGTAGAGCAACTCAAGGTGTTAAAATCATGAAAGTTGCAGAAGATGCCAATATTATCGCCTTAGCAAAAGTTGTAAAAGACGATGATGAAGAAACAGAATCAGAACAATTGGAGGTCAAAGGAGACACCAAATGAAAGATGTATTAAAATTTTCTTTACCAGGTAAACCAGAATATGTAAGAGTAGTCAAATTAGCAATAGGCTCAATTGGTGAAACTGCAGGTTTTAGTATGGAAGCCATTGATGATATAAAAATTGCTGTTGCTGAGGCGTGTAAGAATATTACATGCCATGGCTTTGATGGCTTTAGTAATGTTTATGAAGTAGAATGTCAAAGCGGTGATGATGAAATAATTGTTACAGTGTCAGATAAATCTTGTGAGCATGGCCTGGAAAAACATATAAAACCTTGCTTAGATTGTCCAAATGAAGGAAACTTAGCTATTTATGTGATAAAATCACTTATGGATAGTGTGGAAGTTATTAAAGAAAAAAAAGGTAATCGAAGCATTCAGATGGTGAAAAAAAATGAATAACCAAGAAAAATTTATCAAGTATAAAGAAACAGGTGATATAACTCTACGAAATGAATTAGTGGAGTCCTATTTGTATATGATAGATATCTTGATACGAAAATACGTAAACAAAGGTATAGACTATGATGATTTGTATCAAGTAGGGGCGGTGGCTTTAATCTCTGCTGTAGAAAGATTTGATCCCAGCAAAGGCTTTGAATTTTCCAGCTTTGCTACGCCCACAATTATTGGGGAAGTAAAAAAACATTTTAGAGATAAAGGATGGAGTGTAAAAGTGCCCAGGAGATTAAAAGAAATTTCCGTGAAATTACAGTCAACTAAGGAAGAATTGTTTGGTAAATATCAACGAACACCTACCATTAAAGAAATAGCAAAACATATGGAAGTATCTGAAGAAGAGGTTCTTCAAGCAATGGAAGGAAGCTTGGCTTATAGTGCTTTCTCCCTTAACCAGACATTCCAGGACAATGGAGAAGATGGGGAAGGAGCAACATTTGAAAAATATACAGCTTTTGAGGATAAAGGATTTGGTCGCCTAGAAGAAAATGAGATTATTGAAAGAGTATTACAAGAGTTAAGCGATACAAATAAATATATATTTAAGAAACGATTTATTGAGGACAAGTCTCAGGCAGAGATTGCCAAGCGGCTAGGAGTTTCTCAAATGACTGTTTCTAGAGCAGAAAAAAACATAAAGGAACGCTTTCAAGAAGAAGCGTATAGCTAGGAGGAGTTTATGAAGCGAGTTTTTTCGGGAGTACAGCCTACAGGAAATATACACATCGGCAATTACTTAGGTGCCCTTAAACAATTTGTAGAATTACAAAATGACAGTGAATGTATCTATTGTATAGTTGATATGCATTCTATAACCATGCCCCAGGATCCAAAGGAGCTTAGAAAACACACTTTAGATGTGGCGGCTCTTTATTTAGCTATTGGAATAGACCCGAAAAAATCAATCGTTTTCGTTCAGTCAGATGTTCCTGGACATGCAGAATTATCCTGGGTACTTACTTGTAATTCTTACACTGGAGAGTTATCAAGGATGACGCAATTTAAGGATAAGAGCAGAGGAAAAGAATCTGCACCAACAGGACTTTTCACTTATCCTGTGTTAATGGCAGCAGATATTTTACTTTATGACACAGATATTGTTCCAGTAGGAAATGATCAAAAGCAACATATTGAAATTTGCAGGGATATTGCAATGAGAGTTAATAACAAGTACAAAAAAACTTTTACTATACCTGACGGAAGGTTTTTAAAAGAAGGAGCTAGGATTATGGCTCTAGATGATCCAACTAAAAAGATGAGTAAAAGTGCCGAGAATATTCACAGTAGAATTTCTCTTTTAGATGATGATAATAAGATAAAAAAATCTATAATGAAAGCCACCACAGATTCAGAGGGAATTATTAAATTTGATATGGAAAACAAGCCAGGCATAAGCAACTTGTTAAATATTTATAGTGCTTTTTCTGGAATTAAAGTTGAAGATATTGAGAAGAAATACGAAGGCGTTGGATATGGAGATTTTAAGAAAGATTTGGTAAAAGTAATGACTCAGGCATTGATGCCAATTAAGGAACGGTTTGAGGAAATCAGAAATTCTAAGGAGCTTTTAGATGTACTCAAAGATGGAGCAGAAAGAGCAGGCGCTATTGCAGAGAGAACCATGAAGCGAGTAAAAGACAATTTTGGATTAGGAGTTTAGGTTAAGTAATTGAAGGAAGGAATATTATTATGGCTTTAGTTAAATGTCCTGAATGTGGACGAGAAGTTTCAGAATTTGCCGGTGATTGCCCTCATTGTGGTTGCCCATTAGATCTAGAACAGGTTAGAGGGGAAGAATACGATAAATTAGATGACGAATATGAATATGAGCAGGAAGCAGCACCAACAAATAGACAAAGAACAAAGCAGAGTCGCCAAGGATCGTCCCAAAGGAGATCATCAGCACCCAAGAAGAAGGGTAGAGGACCTCTAGTTGCCGTTGTTATTATTCTAAGCACGATCATTTTAGTTGCAGGAGGAATTGCTGCATATTTCTATCTTTGGGTTCCATCAAAAGATAAAACAGAAGAAACAACCCAAACCCAAACAGAAGAAACAACCCAGGCGCAGACTCAAGCTCCAACTGAGGAAACACAGGCACCACAGACACAGGCGCCAACTCAGGCAGAGACTGAAGATCCAGGTGCCGACGATGCTACAAGCAATGGTCAGCCTGGGGGGGCAGATGCATAAAGTCTTTAAATTAAATTAAAAATTTGATCGATTTTAAGGCAAAAAGGAGCAAATATTTCAATTAGAAAAGGGGCGATTTTATCACCCCTTTTCTAATTCACTTATAAAGTTCTATTCTTGCTGTAATTCTTCTACTCCGGATCTTACAATATTTTCAACTTTCTTAGCCAAAGCTTTTTCCTCAGGCTTAGAGAGGCCTTTAGTTTCAATTGGTGGATGAACTTTTATCTTAATGGCGGCTCCTTGTATAATTCCAGTTTCCTCATACATCTTATAGCTTCCATCTATGGAAACAGGTATGATAGGAACCTGAGGCTTAGTAGCTAGCTTAAATGAGCCACGCTTAAATTCACCCATGATAGGGCCTTTAGACCTTGTGCCTTCGGGAAAAATCATGAGAGAAAAACCTTCATTGATTAGATTAATGCCAGTCTCCATGGCTCTAAGAGCCTGCTTAGGATCACCTCGCTGAATAAGCACACTGCGAATTCGGCGGATCCAAGAGCCATAAAGGGGAACCTTTCCCAAATCATCCTTAGCAACATAGCCAAATTGTACAGTGCTTAGGGCGGAGAAATATGCCACGATATCAGCGTAACCTTGATGGTTGCCAACAAAGACTACTGGACCGTTTTTCGGAAGATTTTCTTTCCCAGTGAGAGTTATTTCACTATCAAAAGCCTTAAGTAAGGCTGTAGACCAAGTTTTCTCAGCTTCCAAAATGTTTTTACGTTCTTCAACAAAATCTTTAGCCGCCTTTGCATCTTCAATACGTTTTCTATAAGTGGTTAAAAGATGTAAAGTGCCATAAATTTTTATTGCCTTAGGTATATTTCGTATAATTATCATATTATTTCCTCCAAATTGAAATGGTAATATTAGTATACACTAATGAGGAAAAATTTAGTGAGTTTTTTTAAGAAAGAGTGTATAATGAGAAAAACAAAAATGGGAGGCTACAGAATATGGCAAGAAAAACAAGATTAATGATTATTGTGGGGTGTATGCTAGTATTTGGAGTGATTGCGTACTTTGTTGCTACAAGGGATGTGTTATTTTTTGATACAGTTATTAGAGAATGGTTTTATTCACTCCGAAACGATGTAGCGACTGGAATAATGAAGCCCCTCACATTTACAGGAAATTGGCAATTTATTGTGTGCATATGTTTATTGCTTTTAATAATTCCAATGACACGAAAAAATTACGGAATACCAGTGGCTATGGCCGCTGTATTTATAAGTTTATTTAACAAAGGAATTAAATATATATTTCAAAGACCTAGGCCAGATGAAGCCGTACATCTTATTGAAGAAAGTGGATTTTCATTTACAAGCGGACACGCAATTACATCAATGCTTGTATACGGCTTGCTAATTTATTTGATAAGAAGACAGATGGTAAATAAAACTTTGGCCAACGTATTAACCGTAGTTCTTTGTGTTCCACTAATAGGCATAGGATTAAGCCGAATCTACCTAGGAGTGCATTTCCCCACAGACGTATTTGGAGGTTGGGTCTTGGGACTTGCCACATTAATGGGAGCCATCATGCTCATTGAAAACAAGGGAGAAACTAAACTAAAATAGATATTAAAAACCCTCTTCCATAAAAAAGAAGAGGGTTTTTAATATAATTTTTTATTAAACCAGAACGGATCCTGGATCCCTATCAAAGAAAATACTCTTTGAAGTTGTGGATAGTGGAATACCAAAACAAATTTTTATACTTGGGTCAAATATATTGCAACGAAGTGCAGCCTTACCTGCAGAAAATAGTACACGATTGTCTATCCGGTGGTCTGCGGCAACAGATACAGCAGAACCAATAGCAATGCCTAAATCTGTAACATTAAAGGCACAATTGGCGCCAGCAGCTTTGGCTTCTCCGCAATTCTTAAATCCACAAAGTTTGCAAGAGTCTAAGGCCAAAGGGTTGTCCATAACGCCAATAAGCAATACGCAATGACTGTTATCAACATTTCCTGCATCTCTAGTAAAGAAGTCAGCACCACTTTCTATAGCGATTTCACGCATGTGTGAGGATAGTAAGTCCTTCTCACTACCATCTAAAATTATGGAAACAACATTATCCTCGCCGCAACCTTTAGGTGCAGTTTTTGCAGCTACCGCCATTAATTTTGCAACGGCAAGCGCTGTTTCTAATGCTACTTGATCATCTTTATAAATCATAATTCCTCCTAGTCTATGAACTGATTGTACAATGAAATTCGAGTTTGGTAAAGGTCATAAAATTTTTCTTTTTGTTCAGAAAGTGTTGATAGTTGCATGAAAGCATAGGGAGATTCATCCTGCTCCATGGCCTGTTGCCAAAGCTCTTCTACAGTCAAATTCTTATCAGCAACAATCACTTGATTATTTTTCAAAATATCCACGTTCATCTCATCAAAAATAATGCCATCGCCACAGGCTACCACGATTTTTTCTTGATTTATTAATTTTTGTAAAGCTTCAAATTCTTTGTTTCGATATTCGTGTTCTCCCATGGACATACAAATCCGTAAGATAGTGCGGCCATCCTCTTTTTCTATTTTTTTGTCAATGTTAATAAACTCATAGTCTAGCTTCTCAGCTAGACTGCGAGCAGTTTCAACTCTATGGCTGCCTAAAAAGCCAATAACAAAAATGGGGGGAAATTGTTTTTGTCCCATAAAATACACCTCCTAGCCTTTTCTTTTACATTATAACATTAAAAGATTGTATCCAAAAGAAATTTGATATAAGATTATACAATATTATATTAAGAAAAGAGGAGAAAAACATGAAAGAACCAACACTGATTATTATGGCAGCCGGAATGGGCTCAAGATATGGAGGTTTAAAGCAAATAGATCCTATTACAGATCAAGGAGAGATTATTTTAGATTTTTCTATGTACGATGCTATGATGGCAGGTTTTACAAGGGTGATTTTTGTAATTAAAGAAGAAATGGAAGAAGATTTTCGTAAGATGATTGATCAGCGAAGTGGAAAGCATTTGACGGTGGAATACGCTTATCAAAAGCTAGACGATCTTCCAAAAGGTTATCAGGTTCCAGAGGGAAGAGAAAAACCTTGGGGGACAGCTCATGCAGTTCTCAGTTGCAGAAACCTTATTAATGGACCTTTTGCAGTAATCAACGCAGACGATTACTACGGTGCAGGCGGATTTCAAAGTATATATGATTTTTTAACTACCCACAAAGATAAAGAACAATATGCCTACGCCATGGTAGGTTTTGCTCTAGAAAATACAATTACAGAGAATGGTCATGTGGCAAGGGGGGTCTGTCAGGTTTCAGAGGAAGGATATTTGACTCAGGTAACAGAAAGAACTAAGATTTCACGCAGGGATAAAGGAATTGCATTTACAGAGGATGAAGGAAAAACTTGGACCAGGCTAGAAAATGACACGATGGTTTCTATGAATTTCTGGGGTTTTACAAAGAGCATGATGGATGAGATGGAAAGGGGCCTTCCGGCGTTTTTGGATAATGGATTAAAAGAGAATCCACAAAAGGCAGAATATTTTCTCCCAGCAATAGCAGATAAGCTAGTTAAAGAGGGGAAGGCTAAGGTGAAGGTGTTGCCAACTTACGATAAATGGTACGGAGTGACATATAAAGAGGACAAGTCATCGGTTATGGCGGCCCTTCAATCCATGAAGGACAAAGGTCTATATCCTGAGATTCTCTGGGAATGATTTATTCATCTATGTTATTTAAAGCCTCATTGTGGGCAGGAGTGATTACAGAATAGTAATCTTGCATGTAGTTGGCGACTTTTACATGCCAATCCGGGTTGGTTGCATATCGTTTATTTACATCCTTTATTGTTTGGCCACAGTAGAGGCTACCACCGGGAGTAAGATACCTGCTAGAAAGGCCACTTGCGACTACCCGTATGCCCTCAGATTTTGAGGAGAATCCGGACTTTCCATATCCAAACATATTGTTAGGGCGAAACATCATAGTTCCTTTGGCACTTTCCAAAGAAGCGATAGACATGAGAAAAACACAGTTTACACCATAAGCTTTTTCTGCATCCACGAAGGCTTGCTCCAAACCTACAAGGCCTTGGCTTGTGACCATCTTTAGTTCCGCAGCAGTGATTCCACTGGGCTCTGTAAGGTCAAGAGAAGAAATATCACCCACTGAATAGTTTGGAAGCCGTTGGGTTTTGCTAACTTTTTTAGCAGTATGCATCCTTAAAGCAGAGGGTAGATCCACAGGCTTTGCGGTTTTAGAAACTTTAGCTACTGTAGCAGCATCTTTTTCGGCAACAGAAATGTAAAAATACTTGGCACCTAGGCCACTTGCTAGAACGGCAAGACACAAGAATATAAGTGCAGTCAAAGCTATAATCAATTTTTTATTAGACTTTTTAACCATGATAATATCCTTTCATAAGCATGAATGTAATACTATTTTACTTTTTTATTAGAGGAATGTCAAAAGAGAGAAAATTTGAGGGATTGAAAATGAAAAGAATCATATCAGCAATAATAGGAATAACCTTGTTGGCCTGCTTATGCGGGTGCACAGTGACTGAACCAGAAGAAGTCACCGCTGAATTTTTCCAAGGGTTGAAAACAAAGAATATGGAAGTTCTGAATAGGTATATGGACGATGAACATATTAATATCCTCATTAACAGTAAGGGGAGCCAAAAGGACGTGGATCGAATCTATAAAAATATAATGAAAAACTTTTCTTACCGAATAATTAAGGTAGAAGAAGGCGAAAAAGAAACCAAAATTCAAATGGAGCTGAGTAATGTAAGCTTCAAGAAGGTGATGAATGCTTATCAGAAAAAATCATATGCCTATATGACTGATCACCTTTATGAAAATAAATTAAGCAAAAAAGAACTGAACAAAAAATGTTTGGACATATATGCAGATCAAGTGGCCGAAACAGCCCAGAATGGAAAGGTTAGAAAAACTAAGATGACAGTGATTCTTGAAAAGAACGACAACTATGGATGGGATATTCAAGTGACAAATAAGTTAATGGAAACTATAGTGGGTCAACTTAGTAGCCCATTATAATAAAAATCCTTGCATTTTTGGGGCAGTGTTGTATAATAGAAAGGCATTGTTTTTCGTTGCCATTTCGGGCAAGAAGGAAAACTGCACCCTGCGCCGGCACGAAGTTGGCGCCATTTAGTCCACAGGGAGGTGAAAAGAATGACAAATTATGAAGTTATGTTCGTTATCGATTCTACGCTAGAACAAGAAAAGAAAGACGCAACTGTTGAAATCGTACAAGAGATTATCAATGTAAGCGGAGAAGTTACAAAGGTAGACGTATGGGGAATGAGAAAGCTTGCTTATCCGATTCAGAAAAAGAATGACGGATACTACGTAGTAGTAGAGTTTAAAGCAACTGAGGATCTTCCAAAAGAATTAGACAGAAGATTAAAAATCTCAGACAACGTAGTCAGACACATGATTATTAACAAAGAAGACAAATAGGGGGAATACAATGAATAATGTAGTACTGATAGGTAGATTAACAAGAGACCCCGAAGTTAGATATACTTCTGCACAGCTAGCCGTTGCTACATTTACGGTTGCCATTGATAGACCGCAAAGAGCAGACAAAGAAAAGCAGACAGACTTCCCAAGAGTAACAGTTTTTGGAAAGCAGGCGGAAAATTGCGAGCGCTTTTTAGTAAAAGGCAGACTCGTTGGTATACAAGGCAGAATCCAAACAGGAAGTTATCAAAATAAAGACGGAGCAACTGTTTATACTACAGACGTTGTTGCCGATAGAGTAGAATTTTTAGAATGGGGAGACAAGGCAGAGCGTTCTGCTAGTCCTTCAGCACCAAAGAGGGAAGAAGCGTCTGGTATTCCAGAAGGATTCCAAGCATTGGAAGATGAAGATATTCCATTTTAAGTGAAAGGAGAACATAGCCATGATGGATAGAAGACGTGGCGGCGGATTCAGAAAGAAAAAAGTATGTCAATTCTGCGCCGACAAGACAGAAACAATAGATTACAAAGATGTTGAAAAACTAAGAAAGTATATAACTGAAAGAGGTAAGATTTTACCTAAGAGAATTACAGGCACTTGTGCTGTACATCAAAGAGAAGTAACTACAGCAATTAAGAGAGCAAGAGCTGTAGCATTACTACCATATACTACAGACTAGTAATATAAGAAAATTTTAAAAGTGACGGTATCTGGCTGTCACTTTTTTAGTGATCAAACAAAGTTAGACACTATATGTAGGGGCAGACAAAGACCTGGTGTTATGGTATAATAATGAGTATCTATCTTTGTAGATATGAAGCGAAATCAAGGAGTTTTCATGTATTTATCATTAGCAATTTTCGTGGCAATTTTTTTGCCAATACCAGTTATTTCTAGGGCTATTATTAAAAGAGTTCCTCCCTATAGAGCAATACTGGAAGGAATCGTTGGAGCAGCAGTTGGAACTACATTGGTATTTATTTTAGCCGCAGCATCGGGAAACAGCATATTCTCAATTATGAGTGAAAGCATAGATTATATGGCAAAAATTTTGGCAAGTAATCAAGCCCTCATCGAAAGTTTAGATATGACTAAGGCTACCCAGGCGGAAAAAATAGTGTTTTTCACCAATTTTTATGGGGAAGCAGCAGATGCAATACCTTCAGTAATTTGTATAATTGCAGCAGTTTCAGGCTATATAGAATATATCATTTTAAGCAAAATTATAAAACCAGGAGGAAGTTCAGCGTTTCCAATGGCTAAATTCAGATATTTTTCCCTACCCAGAAAATCTATTTTAGGTTGGGCAATAATATATTTGTTTTCTTGGGGGATTACAGCTCTTGGAATTTGGCCAGACAATGTTTTATACCTTAATGTAAGCGGGCTATTTAATTTTACTTTCTGCTTGCAAGGGATGGCTGTTGTTTTTACATTTTGCTATAGAAAGAGAATACATCAAGCCATTGCAGTTATTATTATAGCTTTTTTATTCATTTCGGGCATAGGACAAATAGTGCTTTTACTTTTGGGAATTTTAGACCTAGTTATCGGTTTAAAGGGAAGATTAAGATAACTCCAAGAATCATAGGAGAATTTATTCATGTATGTTAGTCGAATAGAAAAATTACTCTCTAAGTATTCACCTATACCACTTTGCGTAATAAATGCAGAAGGCAAGGTTTCACGAGCTAATTCGAAAATTGGTGATGTGTTTATTTATGATGGAATTACAGAGGCAGATGTTTATGCATTAACTGGAATAAAGCATTCCCATATTATTGAAGCTACAGAAAAAGAAGAACCTCTTACCATTTCTAGAAGTGGTAAGAAGTTTAAAATTCAGACTTCTTTTATTGGAGTAGGAGAGACAGCCAGCATTGTTATGTACTTTATTGATGTGACTAATTATGAAGCACTGAAAACACTACACAATCGTGAGAGGCTGTGTATGGCTATTGTCAATGTAGATAATTTTGATGGTCTTGTGGCTACCACAGGAGAAGAAGCACGAATTATAGTTTCTTCTGAAATTGACAAGACGATTCGACACTGGGCAATCAAGATGGAAGCATCCGTTACAAGGTTAAAAAACCATTTGTATTTCTTGGTTTTTTCATATTGTCAATATACAAAATTAATTGAAAGTAAGGTTGCAATTTTAGATGATGTTCGAGGGATTGAAACCGAAGCAGATTTTCCAGTAACTTTAAGTATTGGTATCGGAGTTGGAGGAAAGACACCTGCACAGACCGAGCAATATGCGGCAGATAGCCTAGACTTGGCTTTAGGACGGGGAGGCGACCAGGCCGTAGTAAAAGATATAAGAAAAATTGAATATTATGGAGGTAAGACCCAGGCGGTAGAGAAAGGCAATAAAGGCAAATCAAGAATCATTGCCCATGCTCTTAAACAGCTTATGGAACAATCGTCAAAAGTTATTATTATGGGACATAAGAATCCAGATATGGATTGTTTTGGTTCGGCATTAGGTGTTTACAGGATTGCAGAGACTGTAAAAAAAGATGCATACGTGGTTATAAACAACTATAACGAAGCACTGACCATTATATATGAGGCAGCAGTTGAAACAGAAGAATATCAGTTCATAAGCTCTGAGAAAGCTATTGCTATGGCAGATGAAAATACTTTGCTCATTATCTTAGATACTCATAGACCAGAACTTGTTGAGAGCCCTGAACTTTTAGAAATTGCCCCACGCCTTGTAGTAATAGATCATCATAGAAGAGCAGAAAATGCTATAGATAATCAAATTTTATCTTATATGGAGCCTTATGCATCTTCTACAGCAGAGCTTGTTACAGAGATTGTTCAGTATTCAGATGAAAAAAAGATTCTTACTAAATTTGAAGCAGAAGCTCTTTTGGCAGGAATTACTGTTGACACAAATAGGTTTGCGGTTAAAACTGGCGTACGTACCTTTGAAGCAGCCTCGTGGCTACGGCGATGCGGCGCAGATACTACTTCTGTAAAAAGGTATTTTCAGGCGGATCTTGAAAGCTTTAAAATCAGATCAAAATGTGTGGCTAATGCTCAGTTTATCGAAGGGAATATTGCCATATCAATTTGTCCTGGAGAGAATGTGAATGCACAGATTGTTAATTCACAAGTGGCCGATGAATTACTCAGCGTTAAAGGCATAAGAGCAACCTTTGTAGTAGGCAAAAATGAAGAAGGAGATACAGTAGTTAGTGCCAGGTCACTTGGAGAAGTTAACGTACAGCTGATAATGGAAAAATTCGGTGGCGGAGGTCATTTAAATACAGCGGGGGCACGGGTTTCAACTACCCCAGAGGAGACTATAGAGCAATTGAAAGAAATTCTTAAGGAAGTTCTTTAAAACAACATATTAGGAGGATATAATGAACGTAATATTACTTAAAGATGTAAAAGGATCCGGGAAAGCCGGAGAAGTTGTGAAGGTTAATGATGGATATGCTAGAAATATGCTGATTCCAAGAGGAATGGCGAAAGAAGCCACAGATGGAAATGTGCGAAGTTTAGAAAAACAAAAGGCACTAATGGAAGAAAAAAAGGCGGAGCAACACGCTGCTGCAGAGAAAAAAGCAGAGCTTTTAAATGGTCTTACAGTGGATATAAAGGCAAAAGGCGGAGAAGGTGGCAGATTGTTTGGAGCTATTACCTCGAAGCATATTTCCGAGGCGCTAAAAGAACAACACGATGTTGTTGTAGACAAGAAAAAAATTAAGCTAGATGGGCCAATTAAACAGGCGGGGCAAGCGACTGTTCCAGTTAAGCTTTATTTCGAAGTTACGGCCAACCTGAAATTGAATATTACAGTTTAAGGGGAATGAGATGATTGAGCGAATTCCACCACATAATGAAGAGGCAGAAAAATCCGTTTTAGGATCAGCCCTGCTCAGTAAGGATGCTCTATTTGAAATCATGGAAGTGGTTAAAGCCGATGATTTTTACAACGAGATCCATAAGGAAATATTTGAAAGCATTAAAGATTTGTCCTCAAGAAATGTTCCTGTAGATACCCTTACAGTGTCAGATGACTTAAAAAGGAGAAATTCACTGGATATGGTGGGTGGCAGAGCATATATTGCATCTCTTTCAACGGGGGTGCCATCTACAGCAAATGCAGCGGAATACGGGAAGATTATTGCGGAAAAAGCAGCCCTTAGAAATTTGATTGAAACATCAGGAGATATTCTACAGAAATCTTATGAAGAAAATATGGAAGTAGAAAAGATTTTAGATTTTGCAGAAAGAGGAATCTTTGAGATTGCTCAAAAGAAGCAGAAGAGTGATTACGCTCATATTAAGGATGTGCTTTTAGAAAATATTGAGACTATCGATAAGGCCTCACAGATGGAAGGCTCATTAACAGGCGTAACTACAGGATTTAAGGATCTTGACTCCTTAACTTCCGGATTGCAAAAATCCGAGCTGATTATTTTGGCCGCAAGACCAGCCATGGGAAAGACTGCTTTTGCACTTAGTATGGCTCAGGGGGCAGCTATAAAAGCTGGAGCTAACATATTGATTTTCAGTATGGAAATGTCTAAGGCACAGCTAGGGCAAAGACTACTGGCCATGGAGTCACGTGTGGATTTAAAAGATTTGAAAACAGGGAACCTAAAGAGAAAAGATTGGGATTATATAAACATGGCTTTGGATTCACTTTCCAAGGCTAGTCTGCATATTGATGACACACCAGGTGTTACCATTATGGAAATGAAAAATAAATGCAGAAGATTGAAGATGGATAAAGGGTTAGATTTGGTTATTATAGACTATTTGCAATTGATGAGCTTTGAGGGTAAAACAGATAGCAGAACTCAAGAAGTTTCGGCATTGTCTAGAAATCTAAAATTACTAGCAAGAGAGTTGGATTGTCCAGTGCTTGTGCTTTCTCAGCTATCAAGAGCTCCAGAGCAGCGAACGGATCATCATCCTATGCTGGCAGACCTTAGAGAATCAGGATCAATAGAGCAAGATGCGGACATTGTAATTTTCTTATATAGAGATGATTATTATGATAAAGAATCAGAAAAACCAGGCGTATGTGAAGTTATGGTTGCCAAGAACAGAAGCGGTCCAACAGACACCGTAGACGTATCTTGGGTCGGCAAACACACAAGATTTGCAGATAAAAGCAACATAGGGAGGTAACCATGAAAAAGATTACTGAAGATATGAAAATATTTGAAGTTTTGGATATAAATCCAAAATTGGAGAATGTTTTCCTTGACCATGGATTGAATTGTGTAGGATGCCCAGGAGGCAGTACAGAAAATTTAGGAGAAGCTGCAGAAGGCCACGGGATTAGCCTAGAAAAATTGTTGAAGGATTTAAATGAGGCAAATGAACTTTAAACGGGAACAAATAAAAGATTTTTACTTGCTTGACACTCAGGTGGAAAATATTTTTATCAATGAATACATGGCATCAGCACCAGGAGATTATGTTAAAGTATACCTTTTTGCCCTAATGTACGCAGATTTGCAACAGCCAATGAACAACGAAACAGTGGCTAAGCAGTTAGGCCTTAAGGAAGAAGACGTATTAAAAGCATGGTCTTATTGGGAAGGCTATGGGGTGATTAAAAAACATATATCAAATAAGGAAAACAAGTTTGATTATCAGGTTGAATTTATTAATTCCAAAGAAATGCTTTATGGTAAAATGCCTGAAAAGAAAAAAGACCCTATTGATGAAAATACGAAAACCGTTTTGGAAGATAAAGATATACAGGGTATGTATGGTTCTATTGAAAGAATTACAGGAAAAGTCATTAATGGAACTGAAATGTTGGAAATAACATCATGGATTAATCAATACAATGCAAAACCTGAAGTGATAATCTATGCATATTCCTATTGTCATTCCCTTAAAAAGCATAATGTCAATTATGTTGGTACAGTAGTAAAACAATGGATTTCGAAGGGGCTTATAGATACAGATATGGTGGAAAAATATCTAGAGGAAAATGATCAGAGGCGATATGCATATAAGAGAATTTTTAAGGCATTAGGCTTTAACAGAAAAGAAACACAACAAGAAGAAAAAATTATGGATACATGGTTTAATAAGATGGACTATAGTATTGAAAAGGTAATAGAGGCCTGTGGCAAAACGACTGGCATTTCAAATCCAAATATTAACTACGTAAACAAAGTGTTAACCAATTGGTATGAGGAAAAAACGGGTAAATCTGTAGACGGAAAAATTAAAGTTGCATCAGTAACAGATGTGAATAAGTACTATGATTACATCGCTCGTGAGGCAGAAGAAGCGGCAGAAGAGCGAAGGCGGCAGGTGTGTAGCCAGGTGCCACGAATTAGGGAAATTGAAGATGAAATGAATCAGATCAGAATGGAAACTTCTAAGGCTATCATTTCGGATCGAGTAGATAAAACCAGCCTGATTGAAAGCTTGAAAAATAAGAATCAGCAATTAAGTCAAGAAAAAGCAATTTTATTGACAGAAAATAATTTCGAAGTTAATTTTATGGACGTACATTATAAATGTGAAATTTGTGGTGATACGGGTACTACTGACGATGGGGAACGCTGTGAATGTTTTCCTCAACGTGCAAAAGAGGCAGAATTATGGAAAACAGACACCTTGACATCTTAGATATATTAAGAGAAGCCAACGAAGAGCCAAAGCCAGAATCGCCCGTTGTATATACGACAGAAGAGGAAGTTCTGAGGGAAGCAGAAGAAGTTGAATATCTAGATTTAGAGAACTTATTTGCGGCAGAGCAAGAAGCATCAAAGTCAGCTGACCCAGAGATTCCAGAAGCGCTGTCAGATAATAAAATTTCAGAAGAACCAGAGGCTTCCCATGTTACAGAAATCATCAGAAAGCCAAAGGCAGCAGAACAAGACGTATTGAAGGCTTCTAATGAAAACATAGAATACATAAAAATTACAAACTTAGCTAGGCTAAAGCAACTTTCACATCGACATAGAAAATTGTTGTTAGCGGTATTTGGGTGTTTGATCCTTTGCGTAGTAGGAATGGTAAGCATTTTTAACAACTATATGGCATATGAATATTCTTATAACGGGAAAGCTTTAGGAGTAGTAAAAGAGCAAGAAGATGTTTTGAGGATTACAGATCTAGTTCAAGGTGCATTAACGGCAGAAAATGATATTCCAGTAATCATCGATAAAAAAGATGATATTACATTTAAGCGTGTTGATACCATTTCTTCTGATGTTCATATTGACACATCAGAAGAAGTATTGAAGAGGCTGACTTACATGGAGGATATTAACGTAAAAGCATATGCTATTAATGTTAATGGACAAAAAACTGCAGTGGTGCAAACGGAGAAGGAAGCTAAAAACGTTCTTAATGGAATTAAAGATAAATATACTAAAAAGGACAAGAATACAGTTATCGAAAAAGCAGGGTTTGTTGAAGATGTACAGATTCAGAATGTAAGTACAAACCTAGGAAAGCTGCAGAAGACGAAAGAGGCAGAAGAACTTTTGTCATCGGGTGGGACTGCAGAGAAGTGGCACATTGTAGCTCCAGGAGAAACCCTTGATGATCTTACAAAGTCAAATGGTATGTCAGAAAGAGATATTATAGCCATGAACCCGGGAGTAAGCCCAGAAAAGCTGGTAGTAGGTAGCCAGATTAAATTGCAGGAAAAAGTGCCAATGGTTACATTGCAAACATCTGAACTGACTACATACGAAGAAAAGGTAGACTTCAAAGTTGAAAATAAAAAGGATGATTCAATTTATAAAGGAGATACGAAAGTTAAAACAAAAGGGCAAAAGGGAATTAATGAGGTTACTGCCAGAGTTGAAAAAAACAATGGAGCAGAATCCACAAAGATTCCACTGGTTACTACAGTAGAAAAAGATCCGGTGACAGAGGTTGTCCTAGTTGGTACGAAGAAAAGACCACCGACTATTGGAGATGGAAAATATATTTGGCCACTTGACAGTTATCGCAAATCTTCCGGATTTGGTCCAAGATGGGGCAGAGAACATAAGGGCATTGACCTGGCTTGTCCAATGGGAAGTTCCATTCATGCCGCTGATGGAGGAACCGTCAAATTCTCAGGCTATAAAGGTAGCTTTGGATATTTGATAATGATTGATCATCAGAACGGGCACGTAACATATTATGCCCATAACAGTGAATTAATTGCTAAAGTGGGAGACAAAGTGTATGCAGGGCAAAAGATTGCAATATCAGGCAGTACAGGCAGAAGTACCGGGCCCCATTGTCATTTCCAACTTGATATTGACGGAGTTGCAGTAGATCCAACACCATATATGGAAGATAATAAAGGAAAGGTTAATTAGCCAGAGGATAACTGACTAAGGAATACATTTCCATAAAA